>CABYUV010000001.1 GCA_902522115.1 uncultured Pelagibacteraceae bacterium
GGATAATTCCTTATTATTGGATTTTTTTTAATATTAATGCCTATACCAGTAATTAAAAATTTTTTATCTCTTGCAAATATGACTTCCTGTAAAATGCCACTAATTTTTTTTTTATCAATCAATAAGTCGTTCGGTTTTTTAAATAAAATTTTTTTACTTGTAAATGAAGAGAGTAATTTTTTAACTAAAAGACAATTGATTTTAGTTATAGAGTTAATCGATAGTTTCGTTTTATTTAGTTCATTGAAAAAAGAAATAAATAAATTTCCTTTTGATGATATCCATTTTCTTCCATACTGTCCTCTACCATTTATTTGAGTTTCAGCAATAACCATACCTAAATTGTATTTAGTTTCTTTAATAATTCTTATCGCAGTATTATTTGTGCTTTTAACTTTTTTAAATTTAAATTTTTTAAATCTCATTAAATAATATTAATTCTTGAAACAACTTCTATTAACTGACTTGGGAATATGAAGTATAAAAGAATTAATATTGTTGAAACTGTTAGTGAAAATTTTAGCCATAGACTATGATCAGTATCGTATTTGTCTTTTTCTTTATCAAAATACATTGTTTTTATAATTCTTAGATAATAAAAAGCTGCTACAACGGTTGATAATAAGCCAACTATTGCCAAGAAATACATTGATTGTTCTAAAACTGCTTTAAAAATATAAAATTTTGCAAAGAAACCAGCTAGAGGAGGTATGCCTGCTAAAGAAAATAATATTAACAGCAAACATAAAGATAATAACGGATGATTTTTTGATAATCCTGAAAGATCATCAATATCTTCGTAATATTGCTCTTTTCTTCTTAACATCAATAAACATGAAAAAAGAGCTAAATTCATAATAACATAAATAGAAATGTAAATTATTGAACTTTGAATTCCATCATTTGATGCTGTAGCTAAACCTGCCAATGTGTAACCAATGTGTCCTATAGAACTGTAAGCAATTAGTCTTTTAATATTAGTTTGCCCTATAGCAGCAACAGCACCGAAAACCATCGAAGCTATAGATAAGAAAACTATTATCATTTGCCATTGGTCGATTAAATTTAAAAAAGGAACATATAAAAACCTTATGAACACAGTTAAGGCAGCTATTTTTGGTACTATTGTAAAAAATAATGTAACAGTTGTTGGAGATCCTTCATAAACATCAGGTGCCCACATATGAAATGGAACTGCAGAAATTTTGAATGCTAAACCAACTAATATGAACACAATTCCAAATGTTAAAACATATTCCTCAGAATTTAATTGATTTGATATTGTATCAAAATTAGTTGAACCTGAAAAACCATAAACCAAAGAACATCCGTATAATAATAGACCTGATGATAATGCACTTAAAACAAAATATTTTAAACCAGCTTCTGATGATTTTAATTGATCCCTGTTATATGTCGCTAAAACATAAAGAGCTAATGACTGTAATTCTAAGCCCATATAAAAAACAATTAAATCGTTTGAGCTAATCATTACCATCATTCCAAGAATAGAACTCAAAATAAGAATTGGGTATTCTATATTATATATTTTAAATGTTTTTAAATAAGTTGATGAAATAACTAAAACTAAAAAACCTCCAATTAAAGTTATAATTTTCATTAAAGAGGACATGCTATCAATCACGATACTTTCATTAAACAAAGTTTCTCTAGTTACAGAGAAAGTTTCATTTATTGTTATTATTGTTGTAATTAAAATTGCAAACAAAGATAAATTGAAAGTAATTTTAGAACTGTCATTTTTAAATACACCCAAAATAAGGAGAAACATAATTGATAGAGAAATAAAAATTTCGGGTAATATTAAATTTAAATTTTCCATATTATTTACTAGCTATATTTGTGTTATGTGTATTAATTAAATCAGTAACAGAAACTTCAATAGTATTAATTAACGGATCGGGATAAAAACCAAAAAATAAGATAGGTGCAGCCAAACATGATAAAATAAAATATTCAGATCTATTTAAATCTAACATTTTTTTAAGATCTTCATTAATTAATTTTCCAAATACTACTCTTTTATATAGCCACAACATGTACGCAGCTCCTAAAATCACCCCAATACTAGCTATAACAGCTACTAGAAAATTATCTTTGAAAGCTCCCATTAATATTAAAAACTCACCAATAAATCCACTTGTTCCAGGTAAACCAAGAGAGGCTAAAGCAAATAACATGAACAATATTGAATATTTTGGAATTACAGAAACTAGTCCACCATACGTACTTATTAATCTAGAATGCATTCTGTCATAAACTACACCAACAGTTAGAAATAATGCTGCTGAAACTAAACCATGGCTTATCATTTGAATTATACTTCCTTCAATTCCTTGTTGTTGCAAAGTAAATATACCCAAAGTTACAAAGCCCATATGCGCAACTGAAGAATAAGCAATTAACTTTTTCATATCTTCCTGCATTAAAGCTATCAGTGAAGTAAAAATGATTGCTATAACGCTCAAGCCGTAAATTAACGGTGTAAATACCTCTGATGCAAACGGGAAAAGACCTAAAGAAAATCTTATAAAACCATATCCAGCCATCTTTAACAAAATAGCAGCCAGTAATACAGATCCTGCTGTAGGAGCCTCAACGTGAGCATCTGGTAACCATGTATGAACTGGCCACATAGGCGTTTTAACAGCAAATGAACTAAAAAATGCTAACCACAATAAATTTTGATATTTAACATCTATACCAATTTCATACAGTTGAGCCACGTCAGTTGTTCCTGTAATCCAATAAATTGAGATTATTGCAACTAACATCAAAACAGAGCCTAACAATGTGTATAAAAAGAATTTGAATGCTGAATAAACTCTTCTTGCACCTCCCCAAATACCAATAATTAAAAACATTGGTATTAATCCAGCTTCAAAAAATAAATAGAATACAACTAAATCAAGTGCACAGAAAACACCAATCATGAAACTTTCCATGATTAGAATTGCAATTAAAAAATCTCTTAATCTATTTTTAACAGAATTATTTACAGATATTATACAAAGGGGAGTTATAAATGTTGTTAATATAATAAATAAAATTGAAATACCATCTACTCCAACTTTATAGTTAATAAATCCTTCTATCCATATTCTATCTTCTACAAATTGAAAACTCGACGTTGATTGGTCAAAAGAAATCCAAAGATAAATTGAAATTAAAAAATTAACTACAGTTGTAAATAAAGCAACATATTTAGCAGTCAAATTATTTCCTTCTTTATCTTTAGTAAAGAATAAAAATAAAGCTCCAATTATTGGTAATAATATTAAAGATGAAAGAATAGGAAAATTCATTATTTAACTATTAAAAAAGTTAGTAAAGCAGAGAAACCTAACAACATTACGAATGCATATTGATAGATAAAACCACTTTGAAATTTAGTTGCTTTAATTGAGCATTTTTTTATAAAGGAGGAGATTCCATCAGGACCAAAACCGTCGATTATAGTTCCATCACAAAATTTCCATAAAAATAGACCTAGTTTTTTTGAGGATTTAATAAACAGCACATCGTACAACTCGTCAAAATACCATTTATTGACTAAAAAATTATACAAAGGTTTGTTCATAGAAACTATTGAATTAGGTAAATCTTTATTTTTTACAAATAAGTAATAAGCAATTGGAATAGATAGTAAAACTAAACAAGGTGTTATAAGTAAAAACCATAAAGGTGGATGTTCAGTACTTAAAGGCTCTAAAAACTTAATAGACTCTGCCCAGAATAAATTATCACCATGACCAATAAATAGTCCTTTAAATAGAAAACCAGCAAATACCGCTCCTATTGAGAGGATAAATAAAGGAACGAGCATTACCAATGGAGACTCATGTGTTTCGTCAATCTTGACCTTTTTATTATTATATTCTCCATGAAAAGTTTTAAAGATTAATCTCCATGAATAAATCGATGTCAAAAATGCTGTAATTATTCCAATCCCAGCTGCATAATAACCAGTAGTATTCCCTTTTAAATACGCAAATTCTATAATTGCATCTTTAGAATAAAATCCTGATAAAAATGGAAAACCAGTTAAAGCAAGTGTACCAATTATCATTAAAGTATAAGTGTATGGTAACTTTTTCCATACGCCACCCATATTATTTATATTTTGCTCATCTTTGAATGCGTGGATTACTGATCCAGATCCTAAAAATAATAGAGCTTTAAAAAATGCATGAGTAAATAAGTGAAACATGGCCACATTGTATGCGCCTACCCCAGCTGCAAAAAACATATAACCAAGTTGACTACATGTAGAGTAAGCAATGATTTTTTTTATATCTGTTTGAACTAGAGCGACTGTTGCTGCAAAAAATGCAGTAGTCATTCCAACAATAGTTATAAAATTTAGTATTAAAGGTGAATATTCGTAAATTGGGGAACACCTTACGACTAAGAAAACACCGGCTGTTACCATTGTTGCTGCATGAATTAATGCAGAAACCGGGGTTGGACCCTCCATAGCATCAGGTAGCCAAGTATGAAGCAGTATCTGTGCAGATTTACCCATTGCTCCAATAAACAAAAGTAAACAAATTAAATCAATTGCTTTAACTTCAAAACCTAAAAATGATAAATTTTTATCTATAATTGTTGGAATTTGTTGAAAAACTTCTGAGTAATTAACAGTTCCAAATAAATAAAATATTAAGAAAATTCCTAAAGCAAAACCAAAATCACCTACTCTATTAACGACAAATGCTTTTATTGCTGCAGCATTTGCACTTTCTTTTTTAAACCAAAAACCAATTAAGAAGTAGGAACATAAACCTACACCTTCCCATCCAAAAAATAATTGTATGAAATTATCTGAAGTAACAAGCATCAACATCGCAAATGTGAATAATGATAAATAAGCCATAAATCTTGGCTTATGAGGGTCATGAGACATATAACCAATTGAATAGATATGTACTAAAGCAGATACAGAAGTTACAACTACTAACATTACAGCTGACAAAGGATCAATTAACATTGACCAATTTACATCAAGTGATCCAGAGCTTATCCAGGTAGCTATAACAATATTTTCTTCATACTGATTTACGATTACTTGATAAAGAACAAAAATTGATAGTAGAGCAGATATCGAAACGAGTACGCTAGTTACTATTTCAGAATTTCTATCACCAATATATTTTCCAAAAAAACCAGAAATAATTGATGCAATAAGTGGAAGAAATATAATTGATAGTTCCATGATTATCCTTTTAACTTATCAATTTCCTCAACTCGTATTGTTCCAGAATTTCTAAAATATACTACTATAATTGCTAATCCTATGGCTGCTTCTGCTGCTGCAACTGTAAGAATAAATAAAGTAAAGACTTGTCCTGCCAAATCTCCTAAATAAATAGAAAAAGCAACTAAATTGACATTTACTGCAAGTAATATCAGTTCAATACTCATTAATATGACGATGATGTTCTTCCTATTAAGAAAAATACCAATCACTCCAATTGAAAATATCACAGCTCCTAAAGTTAAATAATGTCCTAAACCTATATCAATCATCTATTTTAACTCCTTTATTACTCTGAACTTCTAGCACCTCAACACCTTGGGCTCTTTCTCTAGATATTTGCTTGATATAACTTTGTCTTTTAACACCTGATCTTTGTCTAAATGTTAATACAATAGCCCCTACCATAGCTACTAATAAGATCATTCCACTTATTTGAAACACATGAATATAATCTGTATATAAAATTTGTCCTAATGAATGAGTGTTGCTAATGCTTGTTTGATTAATTGAATTATTAATATCAAAAATTTCTGGTTTATATTTCCAACCTCCAATTACAATTATTATTTCAAAAAAAATAAGCATGCTGATAATTAGTCCTACAGGGATATGTCTGGAGCTTTGTTGACCTGCAAACCATTGGTTTTTTTGTTGGGCTACGTTTAACATCATTACAACAAATAAGAATAAAACAGCTACAGCTCCAACATAAACAATTAGCATTATCATTCCTAAAAATTCAGCACCTATCATAATAAAAAGACAAGATATACTTATGAAATCAAGAATTAAGAAAAATACTGAATGAACAGTATTTTTCGAAGCGGTAACCATTATCGCTGAAACAATTGCAATTAATGAAAATGTATAAAAGAAAATAGCATGTGCAATCATTTTTATCTATGGATATTGTCAGCTTTGATATTAGCCTCCAAAACATTCTCCCATCTATCTCCATTATCTAATAATTTTTCTTTCGTATAATAAAGTTCTTCTCTTGTTTCTGTTGAAAATTCAAAATTTGGACCTTGTACTATTGCATCTACAGGACACGACTCTTCACACAAACCACAATAAATACACTTCATCATATCAATATCATAACGCGTGGTTTTTCTACTTCCGTCCTCCCTTGCAGCCGACTCAATGGTTATTGCTTGAGCAGGACACACTGCTTCACATAATTTACAAGCAATACATCTTTCTTCTCCGTTTGGGTATCTTCTCAAGGCATGCTCACCTCTAAAACGTGGACTAATTTTACCTTTTTCAAATGGATAATTAATTGTTTTTTTCGGTTTAAATAATTCTTTTATTGCAATAAACAAGCCACCAATGAAGTCTGTCATAAATATTGTTTTTAAAAATCTTGAAATTTTCATTATTAATTCACTGGTAAAAGGTTAAAATAAAATAAATAGCTAGCCGTTAATACTACCCAAATCAATGAAAGAGGAAGAAAGACTTTCCATCCAAGTTTCATTAATTGATCATATCTGTATCTAGGAACTATCGCCTTAACTAAAGCAAAAAGAATAAATAAAAGAAGAATTTTTAATATTAACCAAATTGCATTTGGTATTAATGTAAATGGATAAACATCAATTGGAGACATCCAGCCACCTAAAAATAATATTGCTCCCATTGCACACATTAATAAAATATTTGCATACTCCCCTAACCAAAACATTGCATACATCATTCCTGAATATTCTGTTTGGTAACCAGCTACCAATTCAGCTTCTGCTTCTGGTAAATCAAAAGGAGGTCTGTTAGTCTCAGCTAAAGCTGAAATAAAAAATATCACAAACATTGGAAATAATGGAATTACAAACCACATATTTTGTTGAGCAATAACAATGTCATTTAAATTCAATGAACCAACACAAAGTAAAACATTAATAATTATTACCCCGATAGAAACTTCATAAGATACCATTTGTGCTGCAGAGCGAATTGCTCCTAAAAAAGGATATTTAGAGTTTGATGCCCATCCACCCATTATTATTCCGTAAACACCTAATGAAGAAACAGCAAATAAATAAAGAATTCCAACATTTATATCAGCCAAAACTTGAGTTGCACTAAATGGGATTACAGCCCAAGCAATTAAAGCTAAAGTCATAGTCACTATAGGAGCTAATATAAAAATTACTTTATTTGAGCTAGATGGAATAATGATCTCTTTAAAAATATATTTTAAAGCATCAGCTAAGGATTGTAACAAACCAAAAGGTCCAACGACATTAGGTCCTTGTCTTTTTTGAACAAAAGCCCAAACTCTTCTATCAAGCCAAACAATCATTGCAACTGAAACAAGAACTGGAACCAACAGAAACAGAATTTTATATACTTCTTGAAAAACTATGCTCAAGTATTCCATATTAACCTTCTGTTCCTGTTGATTTAAAATTTAATTTAGAGTTATTACATTCAATCATTGTTTTTGATGATCTGGCAATAACATTTGAAAAATAATAATCTTTAACCTTAATTGTCAAATTTTCATTTTGAAATTCTTGTGTAGAATTATTTTGGTCCTCTACTTGTTTTTCTTTTTGCAAATTTAAATAATTAAACATGCTGCTTTCTAATTCATTTCTGTCATTAAATAATTTTCTATTGTTCATACATTCGGCAAGTTCATTAATTATTTTCCAATCTTCTTTAGCCTCAGCTGGTGGATATGATGCTTTATAAGCTTTTTGGATCTTTCCTTCTAGATTTGTAAAATGACCGTCTTGTTCAGTATAAGCAGCACCTGGTAAAATAATATCAGCAGACTCAGCTCCTTTATCACCGTGACTACCTTGGTAAATTATGAATTCGTCTTTTTTATCAAATTTCAAATTGTCTTGACCTAAAAGATAAACAATATCAAATTTGTTTTCTTTTAAATTACTTATTAAGTTATTTTTACTATTAATTATACCAAGATCAATATTTCCTACTGTTGCAGCATCTGTTGATAAAATATTTAAAGCATTCCATTCATCTGTAATTTTGTTATTTCTTACTAAGAATTCTTTTATTTTATTAAATAAAAATTCTGAAGAATTTAATTTCAATAGAGACTCACCAATAATAATTATTGGTTTTTTTGAATTAATAATATCCTTATATAATTCATGAGATCCTTCTAGAATATTTTTTAAAGTTTGGGTTTGACCATCTAAATTTTGATATGGATAAGTTAAATCACCAACATCATTTAGTGAAATTATTTTTGGATTATTGTTTAAATGAGCTTTTCTAATTCTAGCATTTAAAATTGTTGCTTCATATCTTGGGTTTGCACCTACTAATAAAATTAAATCTGCCTCTTCAATTCCATTTATAGATGAATTAAATAAGTAATTTTCTCTTCTTGAAGTATTTACAAATCTGTTATCTGATCTTGACTCGTAATTTTTTGTATTAATTGTCCTATCAAAAAATTCCTTAAAAATATAACCTGTTTCCATGTTATTTAAATCACCAACAAAACCACAAATTTTTTCTTTTGATGTATTTTCAAATTTTGATTTTATAATTTTGTAAACCTCGTTCCATGAAGCTTTTTCAAACTTACCGTTGTATTTGATAAATGGACTATCTAATCTTTGATGCAGCAAACCATCACAAGCATATCTTGTTTTATCTGAGATCCATTCCTCATTAATATCCTCATTTATGATAGGAAGTACTCTTTTGACCTCCCAGTCATAAGTGTCTACTCTAATATTTGATCCAACCGCATCCATTACATCAATAGTTTCGGTTTTCTTTAATTCCCATGGTCTAGCTTCAAATACATATGGTCTTGATGTGAGGGCTCCTACTGGACATAAATCAACAACGTTGGCAGAAAGTTCAGATTGCATTGATTGTTCTAAATAAGTTGTAATTTGCATATCCTCACCTCTACCTATTGCACCTAATTCTGGAACACCTGCTACTTCTGTAGCAAATCTTATGCACCTGGTGCAATGAATACATCTGGTCATTTGTGTTTTTATCAATGGTCCCATATTTTTTTCAGGAACCGTTCTTTTATTTTCTTTAAATCTAGATTTATCCACTCCATAATACATTGATTGATCTTGAAGATCACATTCGCCACCTTGATCACACACTGGACAATCTAAGGGATGATTAGCTAACAAAAATTCCATTACACCTTTACGAGCCTTTTCAACTAAAGCAGTATTTGTTTTAATATTCATGCCCTCAGCAGCTGGCATAGCACAAGATGCAATTGGTTTAGGAGATTTTTCCATTTCAACTAAACACATTCGGCAATTACCTGCTATCGATAATTTTTCATGATAACAAAATCTTGGTATTTCAACACCTGCTTTTTCACAAGCTTGAAGCACTGTTAATCCATCTTCGACTTCTACTTCAATTTCATTTACTTTTAATTTAAGCATTTTTTTTATCCAATAAATGTTGATCTACCAAATAAGGAATATTATTTTTCTTTTGAACAATTGGATCCAAATTGTTTCTTTCCTCAATTTCTTTTTTGAAATGTCTAAGCAATCCTTGGACTGGCCAAGATGAACCTTCACCAAAAGCGCAAATTGTATGTCCTGCTATTTGATTTGTAACATCGCCTAACATGTCTACCTCATCTTTAGTAGCCTCTCCTTTTGCCATTCTCTCAAGCATTCTCCACATCCAACCAGAACCTTCTCTACAAGGTGTACATTGACCACAACTCTCGTGTTTATAAAATTTTGCTATCCTTGCCATACATTTAATTATGTCTTGATCTTTATTAATCACCACAACACCAGCGGTTCCCAACCCACTTTTTTCAGTCATGAGTGAGTCAAAATCCATGGTTAATGTTTCGCATTTCTCTTTTGGAATTAGTGGCATTGACGATCCACCTGGAATTACTGCTTGCAGATTATCCCAGCCTCCAATAACGCCACCTGCATGAACTTCAATTAATTCTTTTAAAGGAATATTCATTTCTTCCTCAACGTTACATGGTTTATTAACATTTCCTGAAATACAGAAAATTTTAGTTCCAGTATTTTTCTCTCTTCCAAGAGAAGCAAACCATTTTCCACCTTTTCTAAGAATTGTTGGGACTACAGCTATAGTTTCTACATTGTTAATAATTGTTGGACATCCATAAAGACCGATTAGAGCTGGAAACGGAGGTTTTAATCTTGGTTGCCCTTTTTTACCTTCAATGCTTTCTAATAAAGCTGTTTCCTCTCCACAAATATATGCACCAGCACCATAATGAATATAAATATCTAAATCCCAACCAGTGCCAGCTGCGTTTTTACCTAACAATTTTTTCTCATAAGCTTCATCTATTGCTGCTTGAAGTTTTTGACCATCAACAAAATATTCTCCCCTTATGTAAATATAGCAGACATGCGCTTGAACGGCATAAGATGCAATTAGACAACCTTCTATTAACTTATGAGGTTCAAACCTTAAAATATCTCTATCTTTACAAGTTCCTGGTTCAGACTCATCACCATTAATAACTAGGTAATGTGGTCTAGATCCAACTTCTTTTGGCGCGAATGACCATTTTAAACCAGTAGGAAATCCTGCACCACCTCGACCTCTCAATTGGGACTCTTTAATTTCATTAATTATCCAGTCTCTTCCTTTGTCAGTAATTTCTTTTGTATTTACCCAATCGCCTCTCTCTTTTGATGAAGCCACATCTGAGCCTTTATCATTATATAAATTTTGAAAAATTCTATCTTGATCTTTAAGCATTTTTTAAATTCATTAAGGTTTTTCTATTATTTTCTGGTTCATTATTTATTCTTCCTCTGTAGGAACCAGGTTTTGGAGTTTCTCCATTTAAAATTTTATTTAATATATTTAAGGTTTTTTCTTTATCTAAATCTTCATAATAATCATCATTAATTTGCATCATTGGAGCATTGACACATGCTCCCAAACATTCAACTTCCATCCATGAACAACTTTTGTCATCTGATAATTCGCACTCGTTTTCAGAAATTTTTTCCTTACAAGCCTCAACTAATTGATTTGCTCCTCTTATCATGCATGGCGTTGTAGTACATACTTGAACAAAATATTTTCCAACAGGAGATAAATTATACATTGTATAAAAAGTAGCTACTTCATAAACTTTGATGTAAGGCATATCTAAAAATTTAGCGATATATTTCATTGCTGCTAATGGTATCCAATTATTATTTTGTTTTTGAGCTATATAAAGTAAAGCCATTACAGCACTTTGTTGCTTACCATCAGGATATTTTGCAACAATAACATTTGCCGCTTCTAATGATGAAGCATTGAATTCAAAACTTTCTGGTTGATCTTTTGCCGGTCTTCTTAAGCTCATCTATCTACCTCTCCAAAAACAATATCTAAAGAACCTAAGACAGCAGGAACGTCAGCTAACATATGACCTTTAATTAGATAATCCATTGATTGTAGATGAGAAAATCCTGGTGCCCTTATTTTGCATTTGTAAGGTTTACTTGATCCATCAGATATTAGGTAAACACCAAATTCTCCTTTTGGTGCCTCAACAGCTGTATAAATTTCATCTTTTGGAACTCTGTAACCCTCTGTAAAAAGTTTAAAATGATGTATTAAAGCTTCCATTGATTGTTTGATTTCAGCTTTAGGTGGTGGGCTAATCTTACCATCTAATGATTTAATTGGACCTTTTTCCATTTTAGATAGGCATTGTTTAATAATTGAAACACTTTCTTTCATTTCTTCAATCCTACATAAATATCTATCGTAACAATCTCCATTTTTTCCAACTGGAATTTTAAAGTCTAAAGTTTCATAACAATCATATGGTTGGGACTTTCTTAAATCCCACGGAACACCTGAGCCTCTTATCATAACTCCTGAAAAAGAGTAATCCAGAGCATCTTGTTTTGTAACTATTCCAATATCAACATTTCTTTGTTTAAAAATTCTATTATCTGTTAATAGACTCTCTAAATCGTTAATAATTTTTGGAAACGTTTCACAAAATTTTGCAATATCTTCCTCTAAACCTTTTGGTAAATCTTGATGAACACCTCCTGCTCTAAAATAATTTGCATGAAGCCTTGATCCTGAGGCTCGCTCATAAAATGTCATTAAAGTTTCTCTTTCCTCAAAACCCCAAAGAGACGGTGTTAATGCACCAACATCAAGCGCTTGTGTTGTAACATTTAAAATATGACTTAGGATTCTTCCAATTTCACAAAATATAACTCTAATATATTGTGCTCTTATTGGGACATCTATTTTAAGTATTTTTTCAACTGCTAAAGCAAAAGCATGTTCTTGATTCATTGGGGCCACATAATCTAAACGATCAAAATAAGGAACTGCTTGCATATAAGTTTTATTTTCAATAAGCTTTTCAGTTCCTCTATGAAGTAATCCAATATGTGGATCTGCCTTCTCAACCACCTCTCCATCAAGCTCCAGGATTAACCTGAGAACACCATGTGCCGCTGGATGTTGAGGCCCAAAATTTAAATTTAAATTTTTAATTTTTTTTGTCATTATTCTCAATTTTTTCTCTAATATATTTTGTTCCTTCCCAAGGACTTTCATAATCAAAATTTCTATAATTTTGCTCAAGCTTCACTGGTTCGCTAATTACTTTTTTCTTGTCTTCGCTATATCTTACTTCTGAGTGACCAGTTAATGGAAAATCTTTTCTTAATGGGTGACCTTCAAATCCATAATCTGTCAGTATTCTTCTTAAATCAGGATGATCTATAAAAGATACTCCATACATATCAAAAACTTCTCTCTCCATCCAGTTTGCTGAAGGAAATATATTTGTTAAAGATGGGATAACTTCATTTTCGCCAATTGAATATTTTACAATCAATCTTTGATTAAATTCATGACTTAAAAACAAATATACTACTTCAAATCTTTGATTATTTTCAGGGTAATCAACCACAGTTATATCTATCAATTGTTTAAACTTAGTGTCTTGATTTGTTTTTAAAAATAAAGTTACATCAATAATGTCTTCTTTATCTGTCTCAATATAAATTTGATTATGTTTTATTTCTGTGTTGTTAATTTTAGTTGTTAACTCAGAATTAATTTTTTTTTCTAAATCTTCTAAATTTCTCATAGCTATCTAATAAAAGATCCTTTTTTTCTAATTTTTTTTTGTAATTGAAGTATTCCATACAACAAAGCCTCTGCTGATGGGGGGCATCCTGGTACATAAACATCTACAGGTACAATTCGATCACAACCTCTAACAACTGAATAGGAATAATGATAGTATCCACCTCCATTTGCGCAACTTCCCATTGAAATAACATACCTCGGTTCAGGCATCTGATCGTAAACTTTTCTTAAAGCTGGCGCCATTTTATTTGTTAAAGTACCTGCAACTATCATAACATCTGATTGTCTTGGGGAGCCTCGTGGAGCTGCTCCAAATCTTTCTAAATCATATCTCGGCATGGCTGTTTGCATCATCTCAACAGCACAACAGGCTAATCCAAAAGTCATCCAATGAAGTGATCCTGATCTAGACCAATTAACTAAATTATCAAGTGATGTTGTTATAAAACCATTCTTGCTAAAATCTTCTGCAAGTTTTTTAAATTCCTCAGGAACTTGATTTATTTTATTATTCATTGTGGTTTATAATTTTTATTCCCAGTCTAAAGCACCTTTTTTCCATTCATAAATAAAACCGATAGTAAGTATGAACAAAAAAATCATCATTGATGAAAAACCTAATAATCCAATATTTCCTAGAGATATTGCCCAAGGAAATAAAAATGCTATCTCTAAATCAAAAATTATAAATAGAATTGCAACCAAATAAAACCTGACATCAAATTCCATCCTTGAGTCCTGGAAAGGTTCAAATCCACACTCATAAGCTGAAAGTTTTTCAGGATCAGGTTTTTTTGGTGATAAAATAAAGTTTACAACCACAAAAGCGCAACTTAGCCCGAGAGCTAATACTAAAAAAATAATTATTGGTAAGTAATCTTTTAAAAAATCAGATAACATGGAAATCTATATATCAGTTTTTATCTGTTCTTGAAGGGCTGATACGTCACATTTTTATTAATATTAACATCAAAAAATGCGTAAAAGTGGCGGGAGTGAAGGGACTCGAACCCTCGACCTATCGCGTGACAGGCGATCGCTCTAACCAACTGAGCTACACCCCCACTTTATTGTTTTGGTGGGCAGTAAAGGACTCGAACCTTTGACCCCCTCGGTGTAAACGAGATGCTCTACCAACTGAGCTAACCGCCCAAAACATGGCTATTTATTACATCAACACATAAATAATGTAAATTAATTATTATTGAATACTAGCTTGGGATTTATCGTCTTTTTTAGATATATCTACTTCAACCCACTCTGTTGGTTTAAGTTCTTTTGTAAGAGCTATTTTTATAACCTGGTCAGCATGTTCAACTGGAGTAATCTTAATATCATCAATGATCTTCTTTGGCATATCCACAAGATCTTTTTCATTTTCTTTGGGGATTAATACTTCTTTGATGCCTGCTCTGTGAGCTGCTAATAATTTTTCTTTTAATCCTCCAATTGGAAGAACCTGTCCTGTTAAGGTTACTTCTCCTGTCATTGCCAAGTCCCTTCTTACAGGAATATTTGTTATTGAGGAAACAATTGAAGTTACCATGCCAATTCCAGCAGATGGACCATCTTTAGGTGTAGCACCTTCAGGAACATGAATATGAAAATCTTTTTTTTCAAAAATAGGTGGAATAATTCCATATTCTAAACATTTTGATCTTACGAATGATTTTGCAGCTTTTACAGACTCCTGCATAACATCTCCTAGTTTGCCGGTAATTTGCATTCTACCTTTGCCAGGCATTGTGACAGTTTCAATTTTTAAAATTTCCCCACCATATTCTGTCCAAGCAAGTCCTGTAACTATACCAACTCTATTTTCAGCTTCTAGTTCTCCAAATTTAAATTTGGGTACACCTAAAAATTCTGGTAAATTTTTATTGTTTATTCCTACTTCTTTTTCTTCACCAGCTACAATTTTTTTAACAACTTTTCTCGCAAGTTTAGAAATTTCTCTTTCAAGATTTCTTACCCCAGACTCTTTTGTGTACCCTCTAATAACTTCTTTTATAATGTTATCATCTAGCTTCATTTCTTTTTCTTTAACACCATTATCTTTAATTTGTTTTGGTAACAAATATTTGTTTGCAATACTTATTTTTTCATCTTCCGTGTAACCTGCCAATCTAATCACTTCCATCCTATCCAATAAAGGAGGCAAAATATTTAAGGTATTAGCTGTTGTTACAAACATTACGTCAGATAAATCATAATCAACTTCTAAATAATGATCATTAAATGTTGTATTCTGTTCAGGATCTAAAGCTTCTAATAATGCTGAAGATGGATCACCTCTATAATCGTTTCCAATTTTATCTATTTCATCTAATAAAATTAAAGGATTTTTTGTTCCAGCTTTTTTCATCATCTGGATAATTTTTCCTGGTAAAGATCCAATATAAGTTCTTCTATGACCACGTATTTCTGCCTCATCTCTCATTCCACCAACTGACATTCTAACAAATTCCCTATTTGTAGCTTTTGCGATTGATTTACCTAAAGACGTTTTTCCGACACCTGGGGGTCCAACTAAACACAAAATTGGACCTTTGATTTTTTCCATTCTTTTTTGAACGGCTAAAAATTCTATTATTCTTTCTTTAACTTTTTCTAATCCAAAGTGATCTTTATCAAGAATATCCAAAGCTTTCTTTAAATCTATGTCAACTTCACTTTTTTTATACCAAGGTAGTTCTGTCATCCAATCTAAATAGTTTCTTACAACTGTTGCCTCTGCAGACATTGGGCTCATATTTTTTAATTTTTTTAATTCTTGAAGACATTTCTTCTCTACCTCTTTTGGCATCTTGGCTTTTGTAATTGCTTTATTTAAACTAGATGTTTCATCTTTACCATCTTCAATTTCACCAAGTTCTTTTTGAATAGCTTTCAATTGTTCATTTAAATAATACTCTCTTTGTGTTTTTTCCATTTGAGTTTTAACTCTTCCCCTAATTCTTTTTTCAACACCAATAATGCTTGTCTCATTTTCCATTATTTTAATGATGGCGTTTAATCTTTTCTTTACATCTACGGTTTCAAATATTTGTTGTTTTTCAGAAATAGTAGCAGTTATATGGGATGCAATATTATCTGCAATTTGTGATGGGTCTTTTAATTGTTTTATTGCACTTATGGTTTCATTAGAAATTTTTTTATTAATAGATGTTAATTTTTCTAATCTTCTTAAAGCTGTAGCTGCTAAGGGAATTAAATCTTCATCTTTAGGTGATACATCGTTATAATAGGTATAATCACATGTTATATATTTTTCATTATCTTTAAAATCTAAAATCTTTATTCTTTTAATTCCTTCTACTAAAACTTTAACAGTGCCATCTGGTAATTTTAACAATTGTAAAATATTTCCCTCACAGCCATACATAAATACATCCGTTTTCTTAGGGTCATCAATCTCAGAATTTTTTTGAGTTACTAAAATAATTTTTTTATCTTTTTTCATCACTTCATTAAGAGCTGAAATAGATTTGTCTCTACCTACAAATAGAGGTATTACCATGCTTGGAAAGACTACGATGTCTCTTAGTGGCAGCAAGGGCAATGATATTTTGACATCCATACGAACAATATGGATATTATATTTTATAATGCAATAGGTATTTATAACTTATTAAGGATATTAAGCCGCTGTGGTCTTATTTGGCTTGGATTTATTGTCACCTTTAGCATGAACTAAGATTGGTTGTGATTGTCCTTTTGCTGCACCAGCATCAACAATAACTTCCTCGATATTGTCATGACTTGGAAGATCGTACATTGTTTTTAACAAAATATTTTCTAAAATAGATCTCAAACCTCTAGCTCCAGTTTTTTTACTAATTGCTTTTTGTGCTATCTCCTTTAAAGCATTTTCTTTAAAGGTCAGTTTAGCACCATCCAATTTAAACAATTCTTGATATTGCTTTGTTAAAGAATTTTTTGGTTCTTGTAATATTTTTATTAAAGATTTTTCATCTAAATCTTCAAGTGTTGCTATCATTGGAAGTCTTCCAATAAATTCTGGGATCAATCCAAATTTCAATAAATCCTCAGGTTCTAATCCTTTCATCCATTCACCAGTTTTTTTGTCTTGTGTATTTTTTACGTCTGCACCAAAACCAATTGAAGTACCTTTGTCTCTTTGAGAAATTATTTTATCAAGTCCTGCAAATGCACCTCCACATATAAATAAAATATTTGTAGTATCTACTTGTAAAAATTCTTGCTGAGGATGTTTTCTGCCACCTTGAGGTGGAACACTTGCAACTGTTCCTTCCATTATTTTAAGAAGAGCTTGCTGAACACCTTCACCAGATACATCTCTTGTGATTGATGGGTTTTCAGATTTTCTACTTATTTTATCAACCTCATCAATATAAACTATTCCTCTTTGGGCTTTTTCAACATTATAGTCAGATGCTTGTAATAATTTTAAAATAATGTTTTCTACATCTTCTCCAACATAACCTGCTTCAGTTAGAGTGGTTGCATCAGCCATAGTAAATGGAACGTCTAGAATTCTAGCAAGAGTTTGTGCAAGCAAAGTTTTTCCACAACCTGTAGGGCCTACTAAAAGAATATTGGATTTTGATAGTTCAACATTTTTACTTGTTTTGCTCTCATAATTTAATCTTTTATAATGATTATGTACCGCTACGGATAATACTTTTTTTGCATGAGATTGACCAATTACATAATCATCTAATACTGTACAAATTTCTTTTGGAGATGGAAGACCATCTTGATGTTTTACAAAAGTATCTTTACTCTCCTCTTTTATAATATCCATACATAATTCAACACATTCATCACAGATAAAAACAGTTGGACCAGCAATCAATTTTCTTACTTCGTGTTGGCTCTTGCCACAAAAAGAACAGTAAAGTATATTTTTATTATTTGTTGTCATTTTAATTTTTATAACGAATCAATTTCATTACTTTATTATATAAGACTCACACTAATCAAGTTTCCATTAATAATGTATCAATATATTGTATATTAAGATCTTTTTTCTACTACTTCGTCAATAAGACCAAAAGATTGTGCGACATCTGCAGTCATAAAATTATCCCTTTCGAGAGCAGATTTTATTTCTTCAACACTTTTTCCGGTATGTTTTGAATAAATTTCATTAAGTCTTTTCTTTAATGATAAAACTTCGTTCGCATGGATCTCAATATCAGTTGCCTGACCTTGAAAACCTGCTGATGGTTGATGAACCATTATTCTTGAATTTGGTAATGAAAATCTTTTTCCTTTTGTGCCAGCTGCAAGTAAAAAGGAGCCCATAGAAGCTGCTTGGCCAATACATAAAGTAGAAATATCTGGTTTTACATATTGCATTGTATCATAGATTCCAAGACCAGCTGTTACCAAGCCTCCTGGGCTATTTATGTATAAATAAATTTCTTTTTTTGGATCCTCTGCCTCTAAAAATAATAATTGGGCAGTAACCAATGAGGCAACATTGTCATTAATCTGACCAGTTAAAAAAATAATTCTTTCTTTTAATAGTCTTGAGTAGATATCATAGGCTCTCTCACCTTTGCTAGATTGTTCAACAACCATGGGTATAAGATTTGACATATATTCTGATAATTTTGTTGTCATAAGTTGATTCTTTCTACTTATACAACTTGAGATTACTTTTTGCTAACTTTTTTTGTCTTTTTTAATGCTGGCTTTGTTTTTGCCTTTTTAGTTGCAGGTTTCTTTTCTTTAGTAGATGTTGGGGATGTTTTTTTATTAGTTTCTTTTTTTTCTTCTACATGATCTTGGTCAAGTTTATGAGCATCTTTTATTATCTTTTCAGCTTGATCTTTTGAAATTTCTTTTTTGTTTGGTGTACCTTTTTCTTTAATTAAATTTAAAATTTTTTCTTCATATACGGTTCCTCTTAAACTTGCTAAAGCAGAAGGATTTTTTTGATAAAAGTCCATCACCATTTTTTCTTGTCCAGGCATCATCCTTAATTGTTTTTGCACTTCAGCTTGAACTTCTTGTTCAGTAACTTTAACCTGATTTTTTTCACCAAACTCGTTCAAAATTAACCCAGTCTTAATTCTAGTTTTTGCCTTATCCACAAAATCCTTTTTATTTTTCTTAGCTTCTTCTTCAGACATACCTTGAGAAAGAATTTTTACCTCCTCTTCAATTAAATTTTCCGGAACTTCATCTACTTTAATTTTCTCTATTTCTTTTAAAATTTGGTTTTTGGATAATTGATCCAGTGAATTTTTATATTCATCGTTAATTTGTTTTGAAATTAATGCTTTTAAATCTTTTAAATCTTTTGCTCCTAAATTCTTTGCAAAATCATCATCAATTTTCACTTCTTCTGATTGTTTTACACCTAAAATTTTACAATTAAATTTAGCTCTTTTATTTACTAATTCTTTTTGAGGGAAATTTTCTGGTAAAGTTGCCTCTACAATTTTTTCATCATCTTTTTTAACTCCAACCAGTTGTTCGTCGAAGCCTTTTAAGAACAAATCTTTACCCAAGGTTAGTTGTGTATTCTTCCCTTCGCTTCCTTTAAAATCTTTACCATCAACTGTTGCTTTGTAATCTAAAGAAACTAAATCACCTTTTTTAGCTTTTGTATCATCACTAACTTCTTTAAAATTTGGTTGATTTTTAGCTATTTCTTTAATTCTTTTATCCGTTTCATTATCATCAATGTTTACTGTGTATTCATCAAATTTAATATTTTCTAAAGATTTAATTTCTAATTTTGGTAATTCCGTTACTGATAAAACATATTCAAGGTCTTTATCTTCACCATAAGTCTTTAAATCAAGCTTTGGTTGACCTGCTGGTTTAATTTTATTTTCCTGTAATGCTTTTGTGGATGTTTCCTTTAAAACTTTATCTAAAACTTCTCCAAAAATTGCTTTACCAAATTGTCTTTTTAAAATTTCCTTTGGAACCTTTCCTGGTCTAAATCCTTTAAGATTTACACTACCTTTTATCTCTTCATATTTTTGATCCATATAAGAGTTTATTGTCTCTTTATCTATAAAAACTTTAAGGTCTTTGTTTAGTCCTTTTTTATTTTCTATTGTGACTTTCATAATTCCTTTATGGTAGGGCGAAAAGGACTCGAACCTTCACATGTTGCCATATTGGTTCCTAAGACCAACGCGTCTACCAATTCCGCCATCGCCCCACAAATTACGTGGGTTTATATATTATTGATTTAAATTGTCCAACGAGAATTAGTTAATTTTAGCTAAATTTTTCGGTACTGACTAATTATTAGAATAAAAATCAATTAATTCAGTTATTATTTTCTTAGTATTATAAGATAATCGATATTCAGGATAATCCTTTTTAAATTTTCTTATATCGCTAATCCACCATTTGTGATCACCTGTTCTTGATTTATTTATATATTTTCTTTTAATATGAATACTTGTTAACTTTTCAACTTGTCTAAGTGCTTCCTCAACTGAGCAATTAGAATATCTACTCCCTCCTATATTATAAACTTCACCTTTAATTTTAGGATTTTTAAAGTAGTGCCAAAAACATTTTATTAAATCGTTTGCATGCAGATTATCTCTAACCTGCAAGCCTTTATAACCTATTATCTTATAGGAGTTATCTCTTAAAGATTTCTTAACTAAATATGATAAAAAACCATGATATTCAGCAGAAGAGTGATTTGCTCCTGTAATGCATCCTGCTCTAAAAACAACAGTATTCAAACCAATATTTTTTCCATACTCTTGAACTAAAAAATCTGATGATGTTTTTGAGACACCAAATAAGCTATGCACACAATTATCAACTGACATTTTTTCATTTATTCCTTTAAAAAACTTATGAGTTTTAGATAGTTCAAAACGAGTTTTTTTTTTAATTAATTTTAATTTATTTGGATTGTCCCCGTAGACTTTGTTAGTTGAAGTAAATACAAATTTTGCTTTAGGTGAATAAATCCTCGTACATTCTAATAGATTAAGGGTTCCATTAGCATTAACTGTAAAATCAGTCAGGGGTTCTTTTGCTGCCCAATCATGCGATGGTTGTGCAGCTGCATGAATAATTAATTTTATTTTATTTTTATTATTTTTAAAAATATTCTCAATTTTTTTATAATTTCTTATATCTATATTTTTATGTTCAAAATTTTTTTTTTTAAGATTTATTTTTTTTACCCAGGACGTAGATCCATCTTTGCCAAAAAAGTATTCTCTTAAGTTATTATCTATACCTATAACTTTAAATTTTTTTTTTAAAAAAAACTCTACTGCTGAAGAACCAACTAAGCCATTAGATCCAGTAACTATACAAATTTTCATGATATTGAACTGTTTTTATATAACCTATCTTCCATACTAAACATAGGAAATTTAAATTTTTTAACTAATTTAAAATTATTCTTTATAACTATCTTGTGAAGGGCTTGTGAGGAATAATTTAAATATAAATCATTTTGTCTAAATTCTACTAATAAAAACCTAGTTTTTTTTAAAGTTTTTAATCCAGATTTAACTACATTTAATTCATGTCCTTCGGTATCTATTTTCAATAAATCAATTTTATTTAATTTTCTTTTTTTTGTAAAAAGATCTAGTTTTTCTGTTTTTATATATTCAAATTTTTTTTTTTTATTTCCAATAATAAAATTTTTAATTTTATAATATAAAGAATTTTCATTAACTTTAGAAAGTGTGCTAGTCATTGAAAAATCATTAATTTGCATTTTTTGTTTTCCATTTCTATTTGAGATTGCAATATTATAAGCAAAAAATTTTTTGTTATCGATCTCTTTTAAAAGATCTCCATAAACCTTTTTTTGAGGCTCAAGTGAATAAATTTTTCTTATGCTTTTTATTTTTTTGATATGTTTTAAAAATTCTCCTTTATGAGCTCCAATATCAACAACAATTTTAACATCTTTACTATCAATAAATTTTACTATTCTTTCTTGATGAATTAAATTATCAACAAGATCGTAAAAGAAAAAAAATAAGTTTTTAAACATTATGAACCCAGAGTTATCTATATTAATACCTGTAAGAGATGAAGAAGAAAATGTCAAAATTATTTCAAATAAAATTGAAAAAGAAATAGCTAATCCAAACTATGAGTTGCTTTTTGTAAATGACTTTAGTGTAGATGACACAATTAAAGTTATTGAGGAATTAAAAGTTCAAAATAAAAAAATTAGATATGTAAACAACAAAAAAAAGGGTTTGGGAGGTGCTATAAGCCTTGGTATCACAGAGTCTAGAGGTAAATATGTGTGTATCATGATGAGTGATAGCTCTGATACTGTTGAAGATCTTAATCGTTACTACGAAACAATTATTACTAACAATCTAGATGCAGTTTTTGGATCAAGATTTATTAAAGGTGGCAAAACTGTAGATTATCCTATTATTAAACTTATTCTAAATAGAATAGGTAACCTTCTAGCTAAATTCTTGATGTGGAGTGACTTAAATGATTTTACAAATGGTTTTAAAATTTATAAAAAAAATACATTAATTGGATTATATCCACTAATTTCTGAAAGTTTTAATATATTTTTTGAATTACCTTTAAAAACTATATCGAGAGGATACAAATACAAAATAATTCCAATATCATATTATAATAGAACTGTAGGTGAAGCAAAATTTAAGATTGATGAATTGGGTTCAAAGTATTTATTTACATTACTATACTGCTTCCTAGAAAAATCTTTATTAAGGAAAGATATAAAAAGAAATAAATGACTTCAGTATTAGGTTATTTTTTAGTCTATAACTTTTATATCTTAATTATACTTATAACTGGGTTTATATTTAAAAAAATTTTTTGGAAAAATGAAAAGGATAGCCTAACTCTTGGTGAAATAGGTATTTTTGGTTTTGTATTTATATATTTATTCATAACAGTTTTTCACTTTTTTTTACCAATAAATATTTATTTCTCATTGGTTTTTTATTTCTTGTGCATAATATTTTTCTTATTTGAATTCAAAAATATTAAAAATTTTATTAAATCAAACATAAATAAATATTTAATTATTATTTATCTATTAGGTTTTTTAACCGCTGTAACAAATAATCTACATGATGACTGGCAATTGTATCAACTACCAATTATTAATTATATGCAGCATTTCAAAATTATTTTTGGTTTCATATCTCTAAACGACTATTATGGACAAGGTCATAGTTTCTATGAATTAATGTCAATTTTTCAATTGCCTTTTATTAAAAATACTTCTTTATATTTACTTCCAGTAATATTTGTCATTTTTTTCTTATTTTATGTTTTAGTTGAGATTAATAAAACTGACAATAAAGGAAAATTATATTTATTTTTCATTATAGCTTTAATACTTCTTAGATTTAGTAGATCGAAAGAATTTGGTACTGATTTACCTGTAATATGTCTTTTATTCATAATTCAAATTTATATTTTAAATTTTATTAAGAAACCTAATACCGAATTACTATTTAAAATAGGAATTTTTTTTACTTTTGCAGTTTTTTTAAAAATTTACGCAGCTTTAGCTATACTTTATTTATTTTTCTTATTTAAAAAAAGTAATTTCAAACTTTTTTTTAATTTATTTAAAATTAATAGATTGAGTTTTTTTATTATATTTTTAATTTTATTCTCATTTACAAAAAATATAATTACTTCTGGATGTTTCTTTTACCAACTTAAAAATATGTGTTTAGATAAAAATATTGCCAGTTGGTCTATTGGAAATAAAGTTGCTAATGAAAGACATATTTTTACTGCTGCTTCTTCAAAAGGTTGGAAAGCATATGTTAGAACTGAAAAACCAAATAATTTTGTTAGTGCAGAAGAATATTTGAAGTTATCAAGATTTAATTATTTTAAATACTTATCTAAAGATGCAATTTTTGATCGTTTAATTATCACTCTTTTGATTTGTTTTATTTTTATTGTTTTTCATATTAAAAACTTAGAAAAAACCAAAAATAATAGAATTTTTAACTCAAACTTAGCTGTATTGTTAGGATCTTTGTTTACAGTGATTATATGGACTTTAAAAATACCCAATATCAGATATGGAGGGTATGCTTATATTCCTTTCTTAATATTTATGATCTTTTTTTATTATTACGATCTAAAAAAAATTAATAGAAAATTTATTACAGTTTTTATTTCTCTAAGTTTAATTTTCTTTACTATTAAAAATCTTAACCGAATTTATGATGAAATGAGTGTAGACAAAACCTTGAATTATCCTTTTTCTAATTTTAAAATCGCTGAATATAAAACAACAAATATGAAGAGTGTAAAAATTAATATGCCTCTAAATCAATTATGGTGCGGCAATATTCCAATGTTATGTTCTAGCGGAGACTATTTGGTAAGCAATGTAATTTTAAAAAACTCATATATTTTCCTGTTATCAAAAGAGAAAGATATGATCAAATTTATAAATCGTACTGCTTATTATGATACAATCGAAGAAAATTATATTGAAAAATAAATGATTATTTCTCCTTGTATAAGTATATGTAAAACTGATCCTTCTACTGGGTATTGCTACGGTTGTGGAAGAAGTAACGAAGAAAAGAGGCTTTGGAAATTAGATGAAACTACTGATGACTGGAAAAAAACAAATTTAAATGAGATTGAAAAAAGACTTTCAGGTTGGCAGCTTGAAAGTTTTAAGGAGTCTTACAATTTTAAAATCAAAAATGGTATGTCTCTATTCAAAAAAAACTTAATAAAAGAATAAAATGGATCATGAGTAAAGTAAAAATTGTTAGCATTATTTATGCCATAGGTATAATTATAGGTGCTTTGTTCTTTGATGTATGGGGTGTAAACACAACCCCTTTAAAAACAATGTCTGTATTTGCATGGACAGTAATATTTATTATAGTTTTATTTTTCGTAGATAAAAATGAGAGAAAATAAATTTTTAATATTTTTTCTCTTTCTTATTAATAATTTGAGCTTTTTTTTTTTGAAATCTGCTATTTGTAATGTTTGATCTATGCTTTGCATATGCTTGCTTTTGTGCTTGCCTCATAGCTCTTTTTGATGACATGATTATTTAATTTAATATTCAATTTCTAAAGTATCAATAACTTTTAAACTTTTGTCTGCCATAATAATTTCACCAGAGGATGGTGCATAATTTAAAATTTCTGCAATCACTACATAATGTGTAACGAAAACTAAATTTTGATCTTTATCCCAAGTGCTTATAAATTTGTCAAAATCAATTATTTGCTTTTTTTTATTATTAGCAAATTTTTCACTAAAAAAAGAGTTAAGAAAATTTTTTGTTTCATATTTTTCAAAAGCAATGAATGCTGTTTCTTTGCATCTACACCATTCACTAGAATATACTTTCCCAATTAAAATTTTATTTTTCTCAAAAAAGCTGCCGATTTTTTGAGATTGAATTCTACCACTATCGCTTAAATTTCTTTGAGTTTTGCAATCATTGATATCAAAATTATCTGGATCACCTCCTCCAGGTGCATAGGCATGTCTTATGAAAATTAATTTTCCTCCATTTTTTAATTCTTCAATTAAATTTTTTTTTGAATCTGCTTTTATTGAAGAACTAATAGATATAAATATTATCAATAAAAAATTTAAAATTTTCATTAATGAACATTAAATTTAAAAATTTAAATAAAACAATTGTTAAATGCAAAAAATGCCCAAGATTAGTAAAATTTGTAAAAAAAATTTCTACCAAAAAAAGGAAACAAAATATAAATGAAAAATATTGGGGAAAGCCTGTGACTGGTTTTGGGGAATTAAATTCAAAATTAATGATATTGGGATTAGCACCAGCAGCACATGGTGGAACAAGAACTGGTAGAGCATTTACTGGCGATAAGTCTGGGGATTTTTTATTTAAATGTTTGTATAAAACAAATTTTTCTAATCAATCTATTTCAAGAAGTGTAGATGACGGATTAAAGATTAGATCAACTTATATTACAAATATTTTGAAATGTGTTCCACCTGGTGACAAACCTTTAAATAATGAGATAGAAAACTGCTCAATTTTTTTAAATAGTGAAATTAAAAACTTAAATAATTTAAAAATAATTCTTACACTTGGAAAAGTTGCTTTCGAAAATTGCATTAAATTTTATAAAAAAAATTATAAGATACAAAAAAAATTTATATTCAAACATGGAAGAAAACATTATTTACCGGATGGTAAATTATTATTTAGCTCTTATCATCCTAGTCCAAGAAATGTAAATACTGGTTTGCTAAATGAGATGAAAATGAAAAAAATATTAATTTCTATAAGAAAGTTATTATAACCATTTTAAAGACTCTACATCATTACAACAAATTATTTCATTATCTTTCCTGTTTTCAAAAGCACTCAAAAAAGAACTTGGAGATAGATTTTCATTATAAAATTTTTCAAGATTATCTTGTCTGGATTTAATTTCTTCATCAGACATGTTTAAAGCTGTTAAAATTGACTCATTTAAAGTTTCATAATTGTTAAAATAAATATAATCATTTTCAGATATAAAAGGTCTGTGTAGATTGGCATAGTTTGAAATTGGTATTGTTCTCATTTTAATTCCTTCTATCAAATGGTGACATAAAGGCATATCTGCTCCAGGTGCAGTGAGGATAAAATTACTTTTTGAGATTAAATCTAGGTGCTGAGTGTTGGTAAGGTTTGTTTTTGTCTTTTTTATCAAACCATCATTTAAAGACAAAACTATAGGGGTTTTTGTATAATCAATTTTACTTAAATCTTTGTAAGATTTTAAAAAAAAAATTTTTTCCTTAAAATTTTTTTTTATAAATTCAATAATTTCTACTCTATTTAATAATTTAACTTTTGCTTCTGTAAACCATTTAAATTTTCCATAAACTTCATTGTTGGTTGATCCAGAAAAGAAAATTTTAATTAATTTTAAATTATATTTAAATTTTTCAAGTTGTTCATAATTAGAATTATAAATTTTTGGATACATGTAATAAGGCAAAAATAATTTTTTGTCTTTATGATCATGAAAATAATTTGTGTTAAAATTTAATTCATCCTGATCATGATTTTGGTCATTTAATTTAAACTTAATCTTGTTTGAGTTTTTTACAAAAATATTTGGTGTAGAATTTAAAACAAAATTCTTAATACCTATTTTTTTTACAAAATCTAAAATTGATAATGAAACATTATATGAAAAATTATATTTTGATTTTAAACTTTTAACTAAAAAATTAATAAACCTACTATCTTTGTTTTTATAATTTCCAATATCAATATAGTTATTTTTTTTTGTATGGATAAAAAAATTTATTATTACAAAAATAAATAGCCACCCTTTTTTAAGAATAATTTCTAGACTAATTAAAGATGATTTTAACTTTGAATAATTTTTAGTTCGTGGATTTTCTAGATCATGTGCCATTTTAAAAAATTTTATATTATGTTTTTATTTTATTTATTTAAATATGGGATAAAATTTTTTATTATTTTATCTGGTATTTTTTCTGGTTTTCCTTCACTATTTACAAAAACTAAATGTATTTCTGCCTCAGTAATTAATTTTTTTTCAAGCATTATTAATTGTTTCATTATTAACGATGTTTTTTTTAAAGATATAATGTGAGTTTGGATATTTAATTCATCCTCTAAATGAGCAGGTTTTTTGTATTCAATATTGCATGATTTAACAATGATAAGACTACCTAATTCTTTTTTAATTTTTGTATTACTTAGACCTATGCTTAATAAAGCTTCTGTTCTTGCTCTCTCTAAAAATTTTAGATAATTCGCATAATAAACAACACCACCCGCATCAGTGTCCTCGTAATAAACTTTTACTTGATGATGAAATTTTTTATGCATGCAAAATATTATCAAAAAAAGAAGGGATTTAATACAAACTAAGATATAACATTTTTATGAAAATTTATAGTATATGGTTAATTGGAGTAATTTTATGGAATTTTGGATTTCCAAATGCAATTCCAATCGCTGATGTTATTGCAGCTATATTATTATCATTTTTCAGTATTGGATTAAAAAAATATTTTAAATTTTAATTAATCTGCTGAAAAATAAATATTCTGAAAATAAGAAATTGATTTCTTTTTTGAATTATCAGTATCAGCCATTATAGCTAAACCATCTAATTCTTTCACATCTAAATCATGAAATTTTTTAAAATCTTCTTTAACATTAGCTTTTACTGTTACCCATTCGTTCAAATTATCTTTTGTGGTTGCTAATACATTGTCAATTGATTTTTTTGTATAAGGGCTTGGCCAGCTCTGGCCAACTTCACTATTACTTGAAAAAACATAATTTATAGCTCTATTTGAAAGTGGTGTTGCTCCTGTTTTTTTTACTGCAAAAACTCTAGCTGCATAATCGTGACCTTTTTTTGAATTCTCATTAATACCTTGTAAATCTTTTTCAATTTTCCATGTTATATTTATAAATGGGGTTTTATTTAAATCAATTTTTACTTCTTTTCCAAGGCCAGAAGCGGCGTTATCAGCTACTGCTTTTAAAAAATTACCATTTTTATTTGATCCAACAGAATAAGTTGTTTTGTTGTCTGCTCCTCTCACCTTACGAACATCGAGTTCTCTGAGCTCTTGCTCAGTAAATTTAAAAATATTTATATTTTCAGCAAAAGCAGAATTAAAAAAAATTAATAATGATGTAATAAAAATATAAAAAATTTTAAACATCACTTTCTTATAGATAAATTATTTATAAATTCAATATTCAGTCACAATTTAAATAATCCAATTTCTAGATTAATTACCAATTAAATAATATGAATATTATATTTGTTTTTTTTGATTTGTGGGTCTCTTATGATAAATACTCCTGTCTTATCTGAAGACCTTAGGGCAGATGGCTCTAGCATTGTAAACTCAAAAATAGAGTTGTTTTCTATGGTAAAAGGATAATTTTTGGGGCAACACATGTGCCATCATGTATTTGCTTAAAGGCATCTCCACCACTTTTTAATTCTCTAAATTCAATCCAATCCAATGGTCCAATATGTTTGTTTGACAAAATCTTTAAAGTTTGCTCAAAGTCTTTATTTGTATAGCAATAAGTACCTATAACTGTTACTTCTTGTAAAGTCATTTTTCTAAAATTAAATGTTCCAGCAGGCTGAGTTAAACCTATATGAATAATAGTTCCACCTGGCTTTACTACTTCGATTGCTTGTTGTCTTGAGATTTCTAGTCCAACCGAGTCAAAAACTATATCAAATTTATTACTACTTATTTCCTTGTCATTTGGAGTTACATATTTAGCTTCCAAATACTTAGAACATTCTTTTAGTCTCAGTTTGTTTGGATCAGAAAGAATAATATCTTTGTTACCTTTAATTTTAGATAATATTAAGCCACATAACAAACCAATCGCACCACCACCTTGAATTAAAGTTTTACATTCTGATAAAGGTTTTCTTAATGCTTGTTCACCCATTAATACTGCATGTAAAGAAACTGCTGTTGGTTCTGCAACTGGTGCCTCATTTTTATTTAAACCATCTGGAATTTCATAAATATTTTGATCAGGAGTTGAAACAAATTCTGCAAAAACTCCTTGTCTTTCAATAGGCTTGTTCATTCCTAAAATTACTCTATGAGGACAAAGATGTTCTCTTCCACTTTTACAATATTCACATTTACCACAAGTTATCAGAGGATTTAAAACAACGTTTTTACCCTTAAATTTTCCATTTTGAACTTCGCCACTAACTTCGTGACCCAAAATTAATGGTGGCACCCTTCTTTCATCATGCCCATGATAAGCGTGCATATCTGAACCGCATATACCTGAAGCATGTATTTTTAAAATACTTTCTCCTGTAACTTCTATTGGATTTGGTTCTTCCCTATAAACTAATTCTTGAGTTCCAGTATATACTAAAGCTTTCATATTATTTTTTTGCTAACAAGTAATACGTTATCCAGGATACAAATGCACCAATTATCCAAGAATAAGTTTGTAAAAACATTAAATTAACATTCCATATAGTTGAAGATGAAAAAATAAAACCTATAAATAAGGAATAAACTCCTTTTATGTGCCAGCCTCCAGAATAAAAATATAATCCTTCTCCATCAACAGAATAAATATCATAATTACTAAGTTCTTTGTTTTTAATTAAGTAATAATCTGCAATTATAACTCCAAACAAAGGTCCAAAAAATGCTGCAAATGTATCAACAAAGGATAAAATGCCAATTTGACTTATTAATGAAAGCCAAAATATTGATACCACAAATCCTAAAAGTCCAATTATAAAACTAGATGATTTCAAATTTAATTTACTTGGAATAAAATTTATTAAAGAATATTGAGAAGGAATAAAATTTGAAACTAAATTTGTTGAGATAGAAGCTACAATAATAAAAAGTAAGGCAATAATTGTAATAGTTAAATTATCAAATTTTCCAATAATATCATTTGGACTTGTTAAAATAGAGTTTAGATCTAAAAACTTTAAATTAAGATAAACATCAGATCCAATTACAATAAAAACAGAAAAAAAGGAGAAAATAATTAAATTCAAAATTAAAGATAAATTTCCTTTTTGAAGTTCTTTTTCATTTTTAACATACCTAGAGAAATCGCCAAAATTCAATAATAAAATTGAAAAATATGCGAATACAGTTCCAACTATAGTAATTAGAGGCCAAATATTATTTTTATCAATTAAATTCTTATAATTTAATATTTCAATAAATGCCTTTGAGGTGCTTTTCACATCGTTAAGCAATATAACAAAAAAAAAGAATAATATACCTGAATAAACTATAATTGCTGAGTAGTTAATTATTTTTTTATTAAAGTTGATACCTATGCTAAATAAAAAACTTTGAAATAATATTGCAATGATAATCGAGGTCCAATCAATAACGTTCAAGCCTAGTATAAAAATCAAAAAAATTTGATTTTCAAGAATTGAGCTATCAATACTAAATAAAGAAATTCGAATTAAATAAGTAAATGCTTTTGATAAAAAATATGTTTGAATTCCAAACATAAAAATACCAACCAGGCATCTCAAAAACCCAAAGTATTTTGCACCTTTATATCCTAAAGAAGTTCTTAAAAGGACAGCAAATGGAAGACCGTATTTTTGAGAAGGTTTTCCAATTAAATTGGCAAGAAAATAAACTAATAATGAACCAATTAGAGTTCCAAAAAAAACTACAAAAGTATTTAAATTATACACAATATACAAAGAAGCTATTAATGAAAATGCTATAACGCTCTGAATATTGACTGCCCAAAAGCTAAATAAGTCTTTCCAAGTCCAAACTTTATAACTAGGATTTACACTAACAAGATCCCAGTTTGATAGAGAGTATTTTGCTTTTTTACGACTCATAATTAAATAATAAACTAATTAAGTGTGATACAGTATCTTTTTTTAGATATTTAAAAGTAAATAATTATGAAAAATTTTATCGCTAATAATATTGGTTATTTTGCAATGTTAATGGCGGTTATTGGTTTTGGTTCTGGTCCCCCATTTGTAACTTTGGCATTAAAAGAATTTTTTATAATAGATTTATTAGCTGTAAGATTTTTAATTGCTTTTTTTTTAATGCTTTTTTTATGTATCTTAATGAGAGTTGATATTTCGATTAAAGAAGTTGGATTAAAACCTTTTTTAATGGGATTATTAAATCCATTTCTTGTAACCCTTTCATTTCATATAGGGTTGTTATTAACAAGCCCAGTTAATGGAGTAGCCATAATTAGTACACTTCCACTAATGCAACCTTTTGTAGCCAAAATTTTTTTAAATGAAAAAATAGAAATAAAAGTAATAATTGGAGTGTTTATAACTTTAATAGGAACTTATTTATTACTTACCAGTCAATTTAAATTAGGTGTTGGTAATTATCTGGGTGACTTAATTATATTTATAGGAATGCTTTGTGCATCAACTAATGAGGTTATTGGAAGAAAATTCATGCAAACAAAAGTAAATCAACTCACAGTTAATACTTTTCAATATTTTACTGGTTTTGTACTTTCTTTTTTAATTCTTTTTATTATTTGGCCAAATTCTAGTTTTAATTATACTTATCATTTAGAATTTACGCCGTCAGTATTAGCTGCTCTAACTTTATCTTTCATAACTTTTGCAGCTTATTTATTTTATAATTATGCACTAAGAAGACTTCCTGTAGGACGAATTAGCTTAATGTATCCACTTACTGGTCCAATTGGAGCAACTTCTGCGTGGATAGTGATTGATGCTGAAATTAATTTTAAAATATTTTTATCTCTTGGTATAATCTTAATAGGTACAATAATTCCTTATATAGACAAAAAATCTTTAACTAAGGAGATGGATACATAACCTCTGGTAACCATAAGGCTATTTGTGGGAATATAATAATTAATATTAATCCGATAACCTGAATAACCATAAATTGCATCATTCCAAGATATATATCTTTTAAATCCCAATCTGGAACCACTCCTTTTAAAAAATATGCAGATAATGCAACTGGTGGAGATAGCCAGGCGGTTTGTAAATTTACTGCGACAAGAATTGCAAACCAGGTTAAATTAAATCCTAATTCCTGAACCAAAGGTAAGAGAATAGGTAATACAATTAACACAATTGGCACCCACTCTAACGGCCATCCTAATAAAAAGATGACTGCCATCATTATTGCTAGAATCCAATACTTATTAATTTCCAAGTTCAGCAAATAATCAGTTAAGAGTGACGGCGTTCCTAACTTGGAAAAAACTGCTCCAAAAAAATTTGATGCAGCAACAAGGAACATAATTAAAGCTGTAATCTCTAAAGTTTTTATTAAAGCTTCCTTTAAACCTTTAAATGTCATTTTTTTGTAAGCAATCGCCAAAACAATAGATCCGAAAGCACCCATCCCTGCTCCTTCTGTTGGGGTTGCTAAACCAAACAAAATGCTTCCTAAAGCAAAAAATACTAAGGCTGCTGGTGGGACTAAGCCCATAAAAAATTCATACCAGACTTTAGCCATGTTAGTTGGTCTTTCAGTAGCTGGTAATACTGGACCTAATTTTGGATTTAAAAAACATCTAAGCGTCGTATAACCAGCGTATAAACAAGCTAACAATATTCCTGGGATAATAGCTGCAGCAAACAAATCTGTAACAGGAATTTCTAAAACAGGACCCATTACTACCAACATAATACTTGGTGGAATTAGAATACCAAGTGTTCCCCCAGCACAAATTAAACCAGCTGACAACCTCGTGTCATAACCAGATCGTATCATAGTCTTACCTGCCATAATTCCTAAAATTGTAACCGAAGCTCCAACAATTCCTGTAGCTGCAGCAAATATTGTAGATACAAACATTACTGCATAAAATAATGCACCTCGAGTTTTAGAAAGCATTAATTGAACAGCATTAAACAGTCTTTCCATTAAGCCAGCTTGTTCCATCAATATCCCCATAAAAATAAAGAGTGGGACTGCCGCGAGAGTATTCTCGGTCATTATCATATTGAATTGGAGTGTCATTAGATAAAAAACTAATTTTCCAAAGCCCCAATAACCAAATACGAGACCTAAAAATATTAATGTGAACGAAATTGGGAAACCAACAAAGATTGCAAATAACATGCAACCAATCATTATCGCTCCAATTATTTCAGGTGAAAAAAACTCCATTACGGCCATTTTCCTTTCACAAATGCATAGTAACTTTTAAGCACTTCAGAAATTCCTTGCACTAATAAAAGAAATGCTCCTATAGGCATACAACTCTTCAATGGCCACATTATTGGCATCCATGTAGTGTCCATTGCCCTTTGAATTCTAACTTTGCCACCCAAACATTCCATTAGATCAGACCTTCCACAAATAGATGTATAAGCGTAATCAAAACTCACCCAGAAAAAAACTAAAAAACCAGGGAAGAAAAATAATAAATACAAAAATAAATCAACCATTGCCTGATTTTTAACTTTCCAATTTCGATATAAAAAATCAGCTCTAATATGTATTCCTTTTGATAAAGTATATGCCGCGCCTAACATAAATAGTGCACCAGCTAACATCCTGCTAATATCAAATGACCAAAGTGTAGGTCGATTAAAAAAATGTCTTCCAATTACCTCATAAACCATTGCAAATATTAATGGTATAGTTATCCAGCAAACAATCTTGCCTGTTAAAAGCATGTATTTATCAATAAATTCTATAGTTTTTGCCATCCAAGGAGTCATATCCTCTGGCATTTTTGAACTTGTTCTTCGCTCAGCTATAAGCTCGTCGGTGATATCCAAATTTTCGCTAACTTTTTCTTTAGATTTTTTTTCAACCATTGAGTTATTAAATTTTGGTTAGATAAAACGGGGATAATTTTTATCCCCGTTTTATTTTGTGATTTATTGTTGTTTTGCAAATGCAGTACCAATAGATGCATCAGATGTTTCCATCTGAGAAATAAATGGCACAACTATCTTCGCATGCGCTGTCATATGTTCATACACCTCTTTAAAGAAAGCATTTTCTGCAGCATTCTTTTTAAGAGTTGCTTGAGCAGCATTCATGTACTCAGTGAAATAATCAGCTGGTGTATCCCATAATTTTACACCGTGATTTTCAGTAAGATCAATCAATGCTTTTCCATTTTCTACAGCTCTATTAGTGATATTTCTTGTAATCATCGCTTCAGACGCAACTTCCATTGCATACTTTTGATGATCAGTCAGAGAATTATATACATCACCATTGATGTAAATATCACCATTAACTACGTTTTGGTGCAAACCTTGAAGGTAGTAGTTTTTAAGAACTTTTTGGAAACCAAAAACTGAGTCTGGTTTTGGACAACACCATTCAGCAGCATCAATTGTTCCTTTTTCTAGTGCTGGTAAGATGTCACCACCAGATAAAGACACAGACGCAATACCAATATCTTTATAAGTTTGTCCTGGGATTCCTGGAGGAGTTCTGAATCTATACTTTCTGAAATCATCCATGCTTGTGATTGGCTCTTTAAACCAACCTAATGCCTCAGGCCCTGATGAAGCCATCACAAAACCTTTAACATTCATTCCCATTTCATTCCATAGTCTGTCGTATAACTCTTTTCCACCATTATCGAAATACCATGCCAACCATGATTTGGTTGATAATCCTATTCCACCACCTGCAACAGGTGAACCAAATAACATAGCAGCTGGGTGGTAGTTAGACCAATAGTGTGTCCATGCGGCACCACCGTCAACAAGCCCTTTGTCAACAGCTTCTAAAGTTTCTTTCATACCAACAACTTCACCTTTTGAAAGAAGTTCAAATTTTAACTCTCCACGAGTTAATTTTGTAACTCTATCAGTCCACATTTTTACGATTTGTCCATCGTAAGAAGTTTTAGGAAAAGTAAGTTGGATCTTTAAAGTTTTAGCAGAAGCAGTACTAATCAAAGAAACTGCAAAAACTAAAGCTAAAATCATTGAAGTGATTTTTTTCATTTATTTCCCTCTCTTTTTTTGTTTATTAAGACTTAATAATTTTAATAGTAAACAGTATTGAATTAGGAAAGTAAAGTGATTAAAGTATTTATATATAATTTTTATACTTAATTTTTATGGTTTCTAAACTAATCACTACCCTTTGGATCAAATGGGTAATCCCAAGCATCTCCACCAATTTTTTTTGAAATTCCAGAATAATCTGTTTCACTCTCTCCGTCATTACAAAACTCACTAAATATCTCTAGAGCATGTTTTCCTAATGGGGTTGAAGCATTAACAGATTTTGCAGCATCATTAGCTAATTTTAAATCTTTAGTCATCATTGCGGCAGAAAAGCCTGGTCTGTATTTGTTGTTTGATGGTACGCCATCAGTTAAATTTGGCAAAGGAGTGTAAGTTGATAATGCCCAATTATTTCCAGATGCGTTTTTCATTATTTCATGAACTTTTTTTAGATCCATCTTTAGCCTTTTAGCTAACATCAATGCTTCGGAGGCAGCTATCATTGATATACCTAAAGACATGTTGTTACAAATTTTAACACCAACTCCACTCCCTTGAGGTCCAGCATGTAAAATTTTTTGGCCCATAATGTCCATTAGTGGTCTTGCCAAATTAACTGCCTCATCATCTCCACCGACTAAAAAGTTTAGTTTTCCTACTCTTGCCCCCATAACACCCCCTGTTACAGGTGCATCAATCATTTTAATCCCTCTTTTTTTTGCCTCTTTACCTAACAACAGTGACGTTTCAATATCTATTGTTGAACAATCGATTATTAACCCATCCTTTGAAATTTTATCAATTATACCCTGCTCTCCTAAAAAAAGTGACTTTACATGTTTACCTTCTGGCAGCATTGATATTATAAAATTTGCATCCTCAAGCACCTCATCTAAAGTTTCAACTACATCCAAGTTTGCCTCTTTTGCTTTTTTTATCATTTCTTGTGATACATCGTATGCTTTTACTTTTTTACCTGCTTTTACTAATTGATCTGCCATAGGGTTACCCATATTTCCAACACCTATAAATGCTATTCTATCTGTCATATCTATTTATCTATAATTGATTTACCTCTATTTATCAAAACTGTTTTACTTTGTGTAAAATGATTGATCATACTATCAAAAGCATATTCCTTTCCCAGACCACTCATCTTTAAACCACCATAAGATACATTTGCCCTAGGAGCCACACATTGATTAACTTGAACAAATCCTGCTTCAATTTCTTCTACAAATTGAAGTGCTCTTGATAAATTTTGTGTCCATAAAACAGCTGATAATCCAAAAGGAGTATTATTTGCACTTTTTAATACTTCATCAAATGATTTAAATGGAATAGCACAAGCAACAGGTCCAAATATTTCTTCCTGACATACAGGGGATTCTACTGGAACACCTGATAATAAAGTTGGTTCATAAAAAAAACCATCTTTATAATCCCCCTCTTTTTTTTGATTACCTCCATGCAAAACTTTTGTTGATGAATTCTCCTTTGCAATATTCATATAATGCAATGTTCGATCGAGTTGCTCTTTTGAAATTATAGCTCCTATATCTGAATTTTCATCTAAGGCATTTCCCATCTTCAGATTTTTTAATTTATCAACAACACCTCCTAAAACTTTTTCATAAATTTTTTCCTGTATATAAACCCTAGATCCTGCAGTACATGCCTGTCCTTGACGGGTATATCGCATACCATCTATTACTCCAGGTATAGCAATATCGAGATCTGCATCACTCATAATTATATTTGGATTTTTTCCACCAAGTTCCAAAGTAACTGGACAAAGTTTAGGAGCAGCTTTTTGAGCTATAATTTTTCCAACACTAAATGATCCCGTAAAAGTAATCTTTCTTACATCAGGATGAGATAACAAAGGCTCTCCACATTCTTCTCCGTATCCAGAAATAACATTTAAAACTCCTGGAGGAAGCTCTTTTTGAAAAATTTCTGCTAATAGTAGAGCACAGAAAGGTGCTTGTTCAGCAGTTTTTAAAACTACAGTATTACCTGCTACAATTGCTGGAGCAATTTTTGCAACAGTCAAAAACAAAGGAGCATTCCACGGAACAATTGCACATACTACACCTATGGGGTCTCTCGTTGTAAAATGTAAAGTATTTGCAATATTAGGAGGATAATTTTCACCTTTTATTTCTCCTGATAAACCAGCAAACATTCTTGTTAATTCTATAGATGCAGCTGTTTCAGGTTTTGCTTGTGTTCTAAGAGCATTTCCTGTGTCCAATGAGAGTAAGGTTTCTATTTCTCCTTTTCTTTCCTCAAGATTTCTAGCACCAAGCTCTACCAATCTTCCTCTCTCTCGTGCAGGAATTTTTTTCCATTCTTTAAAAGCATTCAAAGAGGATTTTACTGCGTGATCAACATCATTTTTATTACATTGAGGAGCCTCACCTATATTTTCTCCAGTACTTGGATTTATTACTTTAATTTTATTATCTGTTGATGGTGAAATTAATTTACCATCTATTAGAATTTTATTTGATAATCTTTTTGCATTTTTAATTGCTTCTTCAAAATTACTTGGCAAATTACTCATAATTATAATTCACCTTCTCGAGTTTTAGCTGCTAACCAACCTCCATCAATTTTAATTTCTGATCCATTAATAAAATCTGATTCATTGGATGATAAAAAGACTGCTGCGCCAACTATATCAGATGGCATTCCCCATCTACCAACTATTGTTTCTTTTCCCCATTTTTCACCATGAGTTGGATCTTCAGCGTATTTTTTGTTAAATGGTGTGGATATAAGACCTGGGCAAATTGTATTTACGTTTATATTTGTCCCTTTCAAATCTATTGCTAAAGCTCTAGTTAAACCCAAAACTCCACTTTTAGCTGCAACATAACCTACTCGATCAGGTCTTCCCATAAAACTAGCTATAGATCCAAAGTTTATAATTTTACCTTTACCAATTTTTTTCATTTGAGGAATTACTGCTTGGCAACATATGTATGGTCCAGTTAGATTAACAGAAATCATATCATTCCAATCATTTAGATTGTGGTCCTCAAGTTTTTTAACATGTCTTATACCAGCGTTATTAATTAATATGTCAATTTGATTGAATTTATTAATTGATTTTGTTATCAGATTTTTTACACTCTGTTCACTTGAAACATTTGTTTCTACATAAATTGCATCACCACCATTTTGAATTATAGTTTCAACAACAATAGAAGAATTTTCTTTATCTAGATCTGCTATAATAATTTTAGCTCCCTCTTTTGCTAATCCTAAACAAATTTCTTTTCCTATACCTTTTCCTCCACCTGTAATAATCGCAATTTTATTTTTTAATTTCATCAGTAATAATAAATATTATTTCTAGTACAAATACAAAATAAAAATTGTAAATAAAAACTAATTATATTTTTCAAGAGGTTTATTACTATTTATCCAGGATTGTATTCCACCATCAAGAACATACACATTCGTAAAACCTAAATCTTCAGCAAAAGCGTTTCCTAAAATTTCAGCAGTTTTACCATCATGGCTAATAAAAATTAATTCAACTTCTTGAGACTCTGATCCTGCTAAAGCTCTAACTTTATCCATTAAATAAACATTAAATTTTCCATTAATATCAAATGCTGTCTCTTGAAATGATCCCTCAATTACACCAGTCTTTTTCCACTGATTGTCCAATCTGATATCTAACGCTACAGCATTTTCTTTTATTAATTTTTCTAATTTTTCACTATCTATTGTTTTATAATTAGGATTTAGAACATCTAAAATTTCAAATTCAAAAATCAAATTTGAATTTGGTGGTATCAATTTGCCTGCACCTTTTTCACCATAGGCTAATTTTGATGGTATTTTAATTTTTCTTTTAGTCCCTTTGTTTTGACCTAATATTCCCTGTTCAAATCCTGGAATTACCTCTTTCATTCCTATTTGAAATACTAAAGGATTATCTTTACCAACATTTGTATCAAAAACTTTCCCGTCTTCAAAAGAACCGGTATATTCAATTTTTACCCATGAATGGTTTATTACTTTTAAACCATTGCCTTTAATATCATTGATAATCTCAATGTTATCTGCAAATAAAACACTAAAATTAAATAGAATTAAAGATGTTAGAAAAAATATTTTTTTCATTTTAAAGAAATTTTGAAACCCTTATACATTCTTTTTTGAACTTTATTACAGATTTTTCTATACTGAGGCAATCCTGCTGGATATGGTATAAATTTTTTTGGCTTACCTGGAATATTATCACCTTTATACCATGAATTTTTTGCTTTCATGAAAAGTGATTGTTTTGCCAATTTATTTATTTTTTTAACCCAACTTTCAGTTTCTTTAAAACTTGGTTCTACAGATATGCTTTTTACTTTTTCTAAATATTTAATAAAGTTTGATATCCATTCTACATGTTGTTGAATTTGTGCTGGGACATTAGTTAATACAGAAGGACTACCTGGACCAGAAATAATAAAAAAATTTGGAAAATTGGGAATCATAATGCCTAAAAAAGTTTTTGGACCATTTTTCCAATATTTTTTAAGTTTAATTTTTTTTCTTCCAATTAAATTTAAAGATAATATTGGACCTGACAACGCATCATACCCAGTTGCAAAAATTATTTTATCAAATTTTAATTCCTCTTTCCTTGTTCTAATTCCATTTTTTGTAATCTTTATTATTGGATTTGTTTTTAAATCAATAAGTCGAACATTTTTTCTATTAAATGTTTCAAAATAATTTGTATTTAAAGTAGGTCTTTTTGAGGTAAATGGATGACCAAAGTCAGTAAGTTTTTTTGCTATCTCTTTATCTTTAACTATATTTATAATTTTATCTCTTATGTAATTTGAAACTATTTTATTAGCACTTAACTTTTTGGTTATATCACTAAAACATGCTCTAAATGATAAACCACCATTTAACCATGCTTTATCTAAAATTTTTAATCTTTTTGTTTCATTAAATTCAAATATGGATTTTTTTGCGAAATGAAATGCATGACCGCCAGGAGTTTTAGTAAGTAAATTTTTAATTTTTAGATAGTTTTTTTTTGTATTTTCTACAAAAGATTTTGTAAGTTTTCTATTTCTTGCTGGTATACTATAATTAGGTGTTCTTTGAAAGATTGTGAGAGATTTCACAGATTTAGCTAATACTGGTGCAATTTGTATTCCAGTAGAACCTGTTCCGATTTGAGCTACTTTTTTATTTTTAAAACTAATTTTTTTATTTGGCCACCTTCCACTATGGTACCAATCGCCCTTAAAACTTTTAATACCATTAATATTTGGAATATTTGCGACAGATAGTGATCCAACTGCACTTATTAAATATCTGCAATAAAATAATCTATTTTTATTGGTTTTTAAACTCCACAATTTTTTATTTTCTAAGTAAGTTGCCGAAATTACTCTATTATTAAAAATTATATCTTTTCTAAGTTTAAGTTTTTTTTCTACATATTTTAGGTAATTTAATATTTCTTTTTGTTTTGGATATCTTTCTTTCCATTTCCAATTTTTATATATTTCTTTAGAGAAAGTATAACAGTAAATATGACTCTCAGTATCACACCTCGAACCTGGATATTTATTCCAATACCAAGTACCACCTACGTCTTTGCCTTCCTCTATTACGAGTGTTTTTAAACCTAATTGATCTCTACATTTATGTAATTGGTATAATCCAGAAAATCCAGCTCCTACAATTATTGTGTCTAAATACAATTTTCTAATTAGATTGTATGATTTTTAAAAATTTTGCTTCCACCTTTATTTTCACCACAAATTAAGTGAAGTTCTCTTTGAAGTGAATAACCAACTTTGTCTTCAATGCTTTTGGCTCCAACATGGTCAAAAAAAGATGTAGCAGGCATATACCTGTAAGTGAGACCTGCCCTTCTCTTCCCAGAATTATTTGCTCTTGATCCATGAAATAAATAAACATCATGTAAAGAAAACATTCCTGGATTTAAATGTACTGATTTTGCTTGTTCTTTGATTTTATCAATATTTTTTAGAGTTTGGTTCAAAGTTACATTTGTATTTTCTAGCGTATTGTGTTCAGCCAACTTCCTGTCCAAATGAGATCCTGGTATATATTGTAGTGGACCGTTTTCCTCTGTGACTTTATCAATTGATAGCCATACAGTTACAGATTCTAATGGTTTAATAGGCCAATATTCTCCATCTTGATGCCAAGGAGTTTCTTTTCCATTTTTTCCTTTTTTACAAAATAATGAGGAGCCCCAAAGAATTATATCCTCTCCTATTAGTTGTTTAACTTCCTCTATAATTTCCGGATAAAGTGCAAATTCTAAAAATTTACTATCTCTTTCATATAATCCACTTACAAATTCGTTATTCTCATCCTTATGGTCTTCTAGATATTTATCTAAAGCTGAATTTAAATTTTTTACTTTATCTGAGGATAACTGAGTTGCACTTTTAACTAAGCCATCAGTGGTATAGGTTTTGATTTGACTAACAGATAGCATAATTAAACGTATAAAATATTTATTTTAATGTCAAATAATACACTAGTCACCTAGATTATTTAAATATTTTAATCTATAAAACATTTAAATGGAAACATTTGATTATATAATTCTTGGTGGAGGATCAGCTGGATGTGTTCTCGCAAATAGACTATCTGCAAATTCTAAAAATAAAGTTTTGCTTCTTGAAGCTGGTGGTAAAGATACTTATCCATGGATCCATATTCCAGTTGGTTATTTTAAAACAATGCATAATCCTAAAGTTGATTGGTGTTTTAAAACTGAACCTGATGAAACAATGAATAATAGATCAATTAGATATCCAAGAGGTAAAACTCTAGGAGGGAGTTCTTCCATCAATGGCCTTTTATGGATAAGAGGGCAAAGTGAAGATTATAATATTTGGCGCCAGTTAGGAAATACAGGTTGGGGTTGGAATGATGTTCTGCCCTATTTTTTAAAATCAGAAAATAATGAATTAGGTAAGGGTGAGTTTCATAATGACAGTGGTCCAATTACGGTAGCAAATAAAAAAATTAATTTAAAATTACTTGATGAATTTCAAAATGCTGCCGAAGAATACGGAATACCAAAAACAAATGATTTTAATACTGGAGATAATACTGGTGTAGGTTTTTTTCAATTTACAACAAGTTTTAATAAACCTGGTTTAAAGTTAAGATGTAGTGCAGCAAAAGGATATTTAAACCCAGTAAAAAAAAGGTCAAATCTAAAAATTATTGTTAAAGCTCACGTACAAAAAATAAATTTTGATGGAAAGAAAGCTATCGGTGCAAGTTATTATAATGGTGATAAGATTGTCGAGGTTAAAGCTAATAAAGAAGTAATTCTATCTGCAGGCGCTATCGGTTCACCTCATATTCTTCAAGTATCAGGCATAGGAAATAAAGAAAAACTAAAAAAACTTGGTATTGATATAGTGCATGAATCTAATGGTGTAGGTTTAAATTTGCAGGATCATTTAATGTTTAGGCCAGTATACAAAGTAAAAAATTTAAAATCTTTGAACAGAAAGGTTGAAAGTTTATTTGGAAGGTTTGTAATGGGGCTAGAATATATTTTAAAACAAAGTGGGCCTGTTACTATGGGTGCAAGTCAAGTTTGCGGTTTTGTAAAAAGCGATCCATCTAGAGCAACTCCAAATTTACAGTTTCACGTTTCACCAGTTAGTACTGATATATTAGGCGTAACTCCTATGCATGATTTTGAGGGTATAACCCCTACTGTCGCAAATATTAGACCAACAAGCAGAGGTGAAATAAATATAGTTAGCGCAGACAGCAGAGTATATCCTAAAATTAAAATGAATTACTTATCAACTGACGAAGACAGAAAAGTTGCAGCAACTGGTTTAAAAATAATTCGTAAAATTATGCTAGAAACAGAGACTTTTAAAAAATATGAACCGGAGGAATATAGACCAGGTGTTCACATAACTGATGATGAGGAATTAGTGAAAGAAGGTTCAAATTTTACTCAGACAATTTTTCACCCAGTTGGAACATGTAAAATGGGTCAAGATGAAATGTCAGTTGTTGATGAAAAACTAAAAGTTAGAGGTATAGAGAATCTTAGAGTAATCGATGCCTCCATAATGCCTAATATAACCTCTGGAAACACTAATGCTCCAACAATAATGATTGCAGAAAAAGGCGCTGACATGATACTAGAGCATTAATGTTCGCAGAATTTTTTACACCTGAACAAATAGCAATAGTTACTCAAATAATTCTCATTGATTTAGTCTTAGCTGGTGACAATGCAATAATAATTGGAATGGTTGCATCTAAATTTCCTGTAGAACAAAGAAGAAAAGTTATTTTCTGGGGAATAGGTGGTGCTGTAATTTTAAGAATTATATTAACTTTACTTACAGCTTATCTTCTACAAATCACAGGTTTAAGGTTAATTGGAGGGTTATTATTACTTTATATAGTTTACAAGCTTTATGTAGACGTAATCAAGGGTTCAGAAACTGAAGAAGATGTAAAAGTAGATAACTCAAGTTTTCTAAAAGCAATTTGGACTGTTTTATTGGCAGATTTTACAATGAGTTTAGATAATGTTTTGGGTGTTGCAGGCGCAGCCGGTGATCACTATGGTCTTCTTGTTTTTGGATTAGTTTTATCAATTGTTTTAATGGCCACTGCAGCAACCTTAATTTCTGGATGGATAAAAAAATACAGATGGATAGCTTGGCTTGGGTTGTTAGCAATATTAATTGTAGCAGTTGAGTTGATTTATACAGATATTAAAATATTATTCTTTTAATGTATCTTCAAAAAATAAATCTTAAAAATAGATATGCTTTAGTCACTGGTGCAGGCAAAGGACTTGGTAGAGCATGTTCAATAGCATTAGCTGAGGCTGGTGCAACTGTGATAGCTTTAAGCAGAACTTCTTCGGATCTAAATAAATTAGAAAAGGATATAAAAAAAGTTAAAGGTAAAATTATTAAAGTTTCATGCGATGTAATGAACTATGATGATTTAAAACAAAAATTAGATAAAATTAAAATTATTGATGTATTAGTAAATAATGCTGGAACTAACATTCCAGAACCCTTTGAAAAAATCAAACAAAAAAGTATGAATTATCTAGTAGATTTAAATCTAAAAGCTGCATTTAACGTAGCACAACTGGTTGTAAAAAAAATGCTTAAAAATAAAAAAAGATCTGGCTCAATTATAAATATGTCATCACAGCTTGGTCATGTTGGTATGGGTGGTAGAAACGTATATAATATGACTAAATTTGGTATCGAAGGGTTAACCAAAGGGATGGGTGTAGAACTAGCTAAAAAAAATATAAGAGTTAATTCAGTAGCTCCTACTTTTGTTGAAACACCTATGGTTAAAAATTTTTTTAAAAACAAAAAATTTAAAAAATTAGCCCTTGGAAATATTCCTATGGGAAAAGCCGCTACAGAAAGTGATGTTGCTACAACAGTATGTTTTTTGGCATCCTCAGCATCTTCAATGATAACTGGAACATCAATAATTATAGATGGTGGATGGACAGCTCAATAATTTATAGGTTTTTTTTCGTTTTTATAATTTTTATATCTCCAGTAAAAGCTATTGAGTTTCAGGGTAAATTTTTACAAGGTCATTTTATATTAGGTAAAACTGATCCTAACGCTAAAATTTTAGTTGGAAAAAAAGAGGTAAAAGTATCAAAAGATGGTTATTTTGTCTTTGGTATAGATCGAGATCAAAAATATGACCTAAAATTTACAAAAATTATTAATGAAAAAAAATCAATAACTACAAAAAAAGTTTTTAAAAGGAAATATAATATACAAAGAATAGACGGGTTGGCAGAAAGTAAAGTCACGCCCCCTGAGTCTGTTTATAAAAGAATTAAAAAAGAAAATAATGCAATTGGACAAGCAAGAGCAATAAATTCTGACCTGCAGTTTTTTAAAGAAAATTTTATTATGCCAGTTGAGGGTATTATTAGTGGTGTTTATGGTAGTCAAAGAATTTTAAATGGTAAACCAAGATGGCCTCACTATGGTATAGATATTGCAGCTAAACAAGGAACGATGATAAAATCATCTGGTTCAGGTGTAGTAACTATGGCTGAAGATGATTTATATTATACTGGTGGAACAATTATTATGGATCATGGACATGGAATATCAACGATATATTCCCATTTAGAAAATGTATTAGTCTCAGTGGATGATCAAATTAATCAAGGAGATATAATTGGTACTGTAGGATCTACAGGAAGATCAACTGGACCACACCTAGATTTTAGAATTAATTGGTTTCAAACAAGATTAGATCCAATGTCTGTATTAAGTAATTAAATTTAAAACAGATGAATTATAAATCAAAAGAGACAATAGGTATAATTTTTGCAATCATAGCTTACTTTTCTTTCTCAATATTAGATACAATTCAAAAAAGTGCAGTATTATATTATTCGATATTTCAATTATTATTAATAAAATATATCTTTGTACTTTTGTTAAGTATTCTAGAGGCTAGAAGAACAAAAAATGTAACTTTTTATAAATCTAAAAATTTAAAACTTCAAATTATTAGAAGTTTGTTATCTATTTTAGAATCTGGATTTTTTGTTTTATCTTTCAAATATTTATCTTTAGCAAATGCTCATAGTATTGGAGCATTGGCACCAATAATAATTGTAGTATTATCTGTATTTATTTTAAATGAGAGAGTTTCAATTAAAACTTGGGTTGCAATTTTTATCGGGTTTATTGGAGTGCTAATTATTATCAGACCTGGTTCTGATGTTTTTACTATAAAATCTTTTATTCCATTAACAGCTGCTTTTTTTCTAGGACTCTATCAAATAGCTACAAAAAAAATGACGGAATATGATACTCCTGAAGTGTCTTTATTCTATTCTTCTTTAGTTGGAATATGTGTAACTTCAATAATGACTTTTTTCTTTTGGGAACCTGTGTATTTAAAGTCATTATTTTTCTTTTTACCAATTGGGATTTTTTTTTCCTTAGGGATATACTTTCAGATATTAGCGCTTAATAATGCTAGAGCTAGTATTATTCAACCATTTCATTACACATTAATTTTTTGGGCGATCATTTTTGGTTTTTTGTTTTATGAAGATATTCCAGATTTATTTACAATTTTAGGTGCGATAATAATTACAATTTCAGGGATATTTGTTATTAATCAAACTTCAAAAAAATAATTTAAATTTCTGAACTTGCTCTCAATCGCTCATAAATCAATCTAGCTCTAATTCCTAAACTTAAAAATGGATCAGGAGGAAGCAAAGTAGGTTTATTTCTCGCTTCAATGACTTCTATCTCATTTGTATTTTCATTACTTGCTTTAATCGCTATTTGTTCTCCAAATAAAGTTCCTACTCCTATACCAGACCCATTATAACAGCCTGCAACAAATACATTATCATCAATTTTTTCAAAAATTTGAGAACTATTTCTTGTTCTTGAAACGATACCTGACCAAGATGATTGAATGATGTTATCGGATAATTCAGGAAATCTTTTTTTAATTCCAATCTTTTGTTTTAATGATCTTTTTTCTAATTCAGATTTAGACATTTGATAAGGATTGTAAACTTCTGCAGTATTTCTAATTAAGATTCTTCTATCCTTTGTCATTCTTATAGTGGCTCCCATTGGTTTTACCGGTAAAACTCCCCATTCCTTTGGTTGACCAATAGATTTATACTCTTCTTTTGTTAAAGATCTTGTCATACTAGCCGTCAAAGTAATTGGAAAATTATAATTTGATTTTATTCCTAAAGACTTCAAAAATCCGTTTGTAGCAAAAATAATTTTTTTAGTTCTGATTGAACCATTTTTAAATTTACAAATGATTTCATCATTTTTTTTTTCCCAATCCAATAATGAAGAATTTTCGTAAAGATTTAAGTTTTCTGGTAATGTATCAATCATAGCTCTAGCCAATTTACCTGGATGTAATAAAATCCCCCCCTTTGTATGAAGAGCAGTATTATAAAAATTGGTGCCCAATCTTTTTTTAAGTTCTCTATTTGAAAGCAAATTATGTTCAAAACCTAATTTTGATAAAATATCTGAAAAATTATCTAATATTTTTCTATCTTCTTGCTTTGAAGATGCAAAATATTTTCCACATTCATTCCAATCACAATCTACCTGATATTCTCTAATAAATCTTTTAACAGCCTCAATTCCTAATTTATAGATATCTACTTTCTTTTTATAATGATCTAATTCTTTATTGGAAGTAAAACCATCATTAAGCGTAGTATCAACTAAATAACCTGAATTTCTTGAACTAGCACCCTCACCTGCTAGCTGAGCATCAACAAGTAATATTTTTTGATTAGGATAAATTTGACATAATTTTCTTGCTGCAGATAGTCCTGTATAACCTGCTCCAACAATAAGCCATTCACTATCTTCATTTTTATCTAGAACTTTTATATTAGATCTTGAGTTTAAATCATTAATCCAACTACATCCATTATCATTAACAACTTGCATGTTGATGAATTTAATCTAATTCAAATTCTTTTGTATAGTCTTTTTTAAGATTAGGATCTTGTTTTGATTTATCTAAAATACAATCTCCAATAACCAAATAATCTAATTCAGTTCCCATGAAACAATTAAAAGCATCTTTTGGTGTATTTACTATTGGCTCACCTCTAACATTAAAAGAAGTATTAATAATTATTGGGCAACCAGTTTTTTCTTTAAATTTAGAAATTAAATCATAGTAACGACTATTTGTATTTTTTGTTACAGTCTGAATTCTGGCTGAATAATCAACATGGGTTACAGCTGGAATATCTGACCTCTTTACATTTAACTTATCAATTCCAAAAAGATTTTTTTGTTCTTCATTCATTTCAATTTTTTTATTAGGATTTATATTTGCAACTAATAACATATAAGGACTATCAACATTCATCTCAAACCATTCTGGCAAATTTTCCCTCAGGACTGAAGGTGCAAAAGGTCTAAAGCTTTCTCTATATTTTACTTTAAGATTTAAATTTTTTTGCATTTTCTCAGATCTAGGATCTCCTAAAATAGATCTGCCTCCTAAAGCTCTTGGACCAAATTCCATTCTTCCTTGAAACCATCCAATAGCTTTTTCATTTGACAAAAATTCTGTAGTTTTATCAATTAATTCCTCGTAATTTAAAGTTTCAAAATTAGCGCCTGCGTCTTTTAATTCTCTTTCAATTTCCTCTTGATTATATTCAGTTCCTAAATATGAACCTTTCATATCGTCGTTAAGGTCTACTATTCTTTTGTTTCCTTGATCAATATGCCATAAAGCTAAAGCTGCACCTAAAGAACCTCCTGCATCACCAGCTGCTGGCTGTATCCATATATTCTCAAAAACTTTTTCTTTAAGAATTTTTCCATTGGCGACACAATTTAAAGCTACACCACCTGCTAGACATAAATTACTAATACCATATTCTTTTCGAATAGATTTTGCCAAATTAATCATGATTTCTTCAGTAACCTTTTGAATTGATGCGGCAATATCCATATGAAATTGAGTTATTTTATCATATTGAGGATTACGAGGTTTTTGACCAAATAAATTATTAAATTTTTCATTTGTCATGGTAAGTCCCGTTGCATAATTAAAATATTTTTGATCTAATCTAAAAGTTCCATCATCTTTTAAATCTAATAATTGTTTTACTTTATCCTCATAAATGGGTGTTCCGTATGGAGCTAAACCCATCAATTTATATTCTCCACTGTTTACCTTAAAACCTGTGTAATACGTAAATGCTGAATAAAGTAATCCGAGTGAATGAGGAAAATGAATTTCTTTTTTTATTTCTAAGTTTTCATTTTTTCCAACAGCAACTGTTGTTGTTGCCCACTCACCTACACCATCTGCAGTTAAAACAACTGCTTCGTCAAATGGTGATGGAAAAAAAGCACTTGCTGCATGACTTAAATGATGATCAGAAAAGAAAATATTTTTATCTGATTTATAATTTTGATCATGCTCCTTAAGTTTGTTAAATAAAAGATTTTTTTGAAAAAGTTTTTCTTTAATCCATAAAGGCATGGCTTTTGCAAAAGAAACAAAACCTTTGGGTGCAAATGCTACATAAGTTTCTAATAATCTTTCAAATTTTAAAAATGGTTTCTCAAAAAAAACAATTTGATCAACCTCACTTAATTTTAACTTTGCATATTTTAGGACAAAATTAATTGCATTATGTGGATAATCTGGATCATGTTTTTTTCTAGTAAATCTCTCTTCTTGTGCTGCAGCAACTATTTTTCCATCTACTAAAATACATGCTGCACTATCATGATAGAATGCTGAAATGCCTAAAATAGATTTCACTTTAAAAAATTGTATATATAAATGGAGCTACAGCTGAACCTTGAGTTAATACTATTAAACCTCCAAATATAACTAAAACAACTATAATTGGTAGAAGCCAATATTTTTTTCTAACTTTTAAAAATTCCCAAAATTCTCTAATAAAACTCATATTAAAATTGATTTTTCATTTTACTTTGTGGGCCATCTTTTTCAATCCAATAAGATTTATTCTGATTATATTTTAAATTTAATATATCTTTACCTAAAATTCTCATTATTAAACCAGTAGGTGTTACAACCAGAAAAAAAATTATTCCCATTATCACTGGTGAGATTGTTCTACCTAAAATTATCCCAAACTTAAACCAAATCCTATTTAAAGGAGTTAAAATACTAGAGTTTAAGACACCTAAGACCAAGAAGATTAAAGAAATCATTCCTGACCATATTCTTATATTTCCACCATGCGTTAATGGGTAAATGGCTATTAGTAAAAATACTAAAAAAAATACTATCCCAAAACTTTTGTTAGAACTTATCTTAATATCATCCATTTAAAGATTTTTGTGGTCTCATATCTTTCTTATCAATACCGGCAACTCTTACAGGCTTTTTCATAGCATCTCTTCTAAATGGTTCACCTAGCTCTTGATTTAAGATAACCTCAATAAATGTTGTAATACCTTTCTTCTGATCTTCACAAGATTGCTTGATAGCATTTGTAGTTTCCTCCATTGTTCTAACTGTTACACCTTTTAAACCACATGCATCAGCAACTTTAGCATAACTTAATTCTGGATCTAATTCTGTACCAACAAAGTTATTATCAAACCATAATGTTGTATTTCTTTTTTCAGCCCCCCATTGATAGTTTCTAAAAATAACCATTGTTATGGAAGGCCATTCTTCTCTTGCGCATGAACTCATTTCATTCATGCTTATTCCAAAAGCACCATCACCAGCAAATCCAATAACAGGAGTATCTGGACAACCAATTTTTGCTCCTAATATTGACGGGAAACCATAACCGCAAGGACCAAATAAACCTGGTGCTAAATATTTTCTTGGTTTTTCAAATGTTGGGTAAGCATTACCAATTGCACAGTTGTTTCCAATGTCACTTGATATAATCACATCATCAGGCATTCCAGCTTGAATTGCTCTCCAAGCTTGTCTAGGAGACATTCTATCTGTATCTCTTTCTCTAGCTTCTTTATTCCAAACTGTACCTTCATCATCATCTTCATGATCTAAACTTGAAAGTTTTTGTAACCAAGCTGATTTAGTTTGATGAATTAAATCTTTTCTTGCTTGTCTATCAGTATCACCAGCATTTGATGATAATTTTTCAAAAATTTGTTCAGCAACTAATTTTGCATCACCACTAATTCCTACAGTAACTTTTTTAGTCAAACCTATTCTGTCAGGATTAATATCAACTTGAATAATGTTTGCATTCTTTGGCCAATAATCAATTCCATAACCAGGTAAAGTTGAAAATGGATTTAATCTTGTTCCTAAAGCTAATACTACGTCAGCTTTTGAAATTAATTCCATTGCTGCTCTTGATCCATTGTATCCTAAAGGACCAACAGCTAAAGGATGGCTTCCAGGAAAACTATCATTATGTTGATAACCTGAACAAACAGGTGAATCTAATTTTTCTGCAAGTGATTTTGTAGCTTCAATAGCTCCACCTATCACAACACCCGCTCCAGATAATATTACAGGAAATTTTGCATTAGATAATAATTCAGCTGCTTTAGCTACAGCATCATTTCCACCACCTTGTCTTTCAAGTCTTACAATTGGAGGAAGATCAATGTCAATTACTTGACACCAATAATCTCTTGGAACATTTATTTGTGCTGGTGCTGATCCTCTTATAGCTTTTTCTATAACTCTATTTAGCACCTCTGCCATTCTTGAAGGATCTCTAACTTCCTCTTGATAACAAACCATGTCTTTAAATAAATTCATTTGCTCTACTTCTTGAAACCCACCTTGTCCCATTGTTTTATTTGCTGCTTGAGGTGTGACTAATAAAAGAGGAGTGTGATTCCAATACGCTGTTTTAATTGGTGTTACTAATCCAGTAATTCCTGGTCCATTTTGAGCAATAACCATTGACATTTTACCAGTAGCTCTTGTGTAACCATCGGCAATTAAACCACCGTTTGTTTCATGAGCAACATCCCAGAAAGTAATACCTGCATCTGGAAAAATATCTGAAATTGGCATAAAGGCTGAACCAATAATTCCAAACGCATGTTCTATACCGTGCATTTGTAAAACTTTTACAAAAGCTTCTTCTGTTGTCATTTTTGTCATAAAAATAGAACCTCTCTAAAGTGTAATAATACTATTTATAAAATTTCTTTGTTAATTTGTGCGATTAATATATAAGTTTTTACGAATTTCAAACAAACAAATCGACACGATATGGCAACAGATATAATCATACATGATAAAAAAGACAACGTAGGAGTAGTTGTTATTGAAAAAATCACCCCTAAACAGGACTGTGCTTGCTGGATAATGGAAGATGACAGTTCAACTAATATTCAATCCATAGATGAAATACCTTTAGGTCATAAAATTGCAATGGTTGACCTCAAGGAGGGTGATACTATTTTAAAGTATGGTCACGATATTGGTAAAGTTGTTAAATCAATCAAAAAAGGTGAGCACGTACATGTTCACAATGTAAAAACAAAGAAGTGGTAGTAGTATGGAAATCCCAAAGAGCTTTTTAGGTTATAAAAGAGAAAATGGCAGAGCTGGAACGAGAAATCATGTAATTATTTTGCCAGTTGATGATATCTCAAACGCATGTGCTGAGGCAGTTGCTAATAATATTAAAGGCACTATCGCTCTTCCTCATTCTTACGGAAGACTTCAGTTTGGTGCAGATTTAGAACTTCATTTTAGAACAATGATAGGAACTGGATGCAATCCAAACGTTGCAGCAGTAATTGTCATTGGTATTGAACCGAAATGGACAAAAAAAATTGTAGATGGAATAGCTAAAACTGGAAAACCGGTAGAGGGATTTCATATCGAGCGTACAGGAGATATTGGTACAACAATGAAAGCATCAAAAAAAGCACAAGAATTTGTTATGTGGGCTTCGGAAAAACAAAGAGAAGAGTGTCCTTTAAGTGATTTATGGATTTCAGTTAAGTGTGGAGAATCAGATACTACTTCAGGACTAGCTGCAAACCCAACTGTTGGAAACTTAATGGACAAACTTGAACCATTTGGTGTTCACTTGTGTTTTGGTGAAACTTCAGAATTAACTGGTGCGGAACAAGTTTGTGCAACTAGAGGAGCTACAAAAGAAGCTTCTAAAAAATTTATGAAAACCTGGAGCTCTTATAATGATTTTATCTTAAAAGAAGCAACAGATGATCTTTCTGAAAGTCAACCAACAGCTGGAAATATAGCTGGAGGATTAACAACAATTGAAGAAAAGGCTTTTGGGAATTTTCAAAAAATTGGAAATTGTAAATTCATTGATGTTCTTGAACCAGCTGAAGAACCTACTAAAGGAAAAGGTTTATATTTTATGGATACTTCATCTGCAGCTGCTGAATGTGTAACACTTCAAGCTGCTGCTGGTTTTAATATTCATTTATTTCCTACAGGACAAGGTAATATCGTTGGAAACCCGATTGAGCCTGTGGTTAAATTAACGGCTAATCCATTAACTGTAAAAGGAATGGGAGAACATATCGATTGCGATGTTTCAAAAATTCTTTCTAGAGAAATGAATTTATCTGAAGCAGGCGATGAATTAATTAAAACCACACTTAGAGTAGCTAACGGAAGATTAACCTGTGCTGAAGCTTTAGGTCATAGAGAGTTTGTTATGACTAAGCTTTACAGAAGCGCTTAATTAACTTTAGTCTTGAATGAAATTTAGTAAATACCTAGTAGTATTACCAGGTATTATCTTAGCGTTTGTTCTTTATACTTTATCTCAAGGATTCAATAACATTCTTGGTATTGAGTTATTAGGCTATGAAAAAAGCCCAATATCCACTGCAATGATTGCTATTTTATTAGGGATGTTATTCGGAAATGTTTTTCAAATTAGAGAAATTTTTTTAAAAGGATTGGATTTCACGCAAAAATATATCCTTAAACTTGGTATTATTTGCTTGGGTATTCAATTAAAACCATTTGAATTTTTAGAATTTGGAGCAATAGCAATACCATTAATTATAATCTGTATCATCAGTGTACTAATTGTAATAAAACTCCTAATTAAAAAATTAAAAATTCCAACAAGAATGGCTTACTTGATATCAATAGGCAGCACTGTCTGTGGCACTACTGCTATAATGGCTACTTCTCCTGTTATTGGTGCAAAAAAAAATGAAGTGTCATATGCAATTGCCAATATTACATTATTTGGAATTCTTTCTATGTTAATATACCCTTATTTTGCTAACATCTACTTCAATAGCGAGCCTTTATACATTGGACTATTTTTAGGCACTTCTATTCACGAAACATCTCAAGTTGCAGCTGCTGGTCTTATCTATGATCAACAATTTAATAGTCCTGAAACTCTTAATGTTGCAACAGTAACAAAATTAATAAGAAATACATTTTTAATAATCATGATTCCGTTATTTGCTTTTCTTTATAACCGAGGGAGAGCTGTAGAGAAAAAATACTCAATAATTAGAATTTTCCCTTACTTTGTATTAGGTTTTGTAGCTATGATCCTAATTAGGAACTTAGGTGATCTAATGTTTTCAAATACTTATGAATGGTTATTTGTGGTAGATGGTATCAAAATGTCGTCAAAAATATTTTTAACAATGGCAATGGCAGCAATCGGCCTATCCACCAATTTAAAAGAAATTAAAAATATGGGTTTCAAACCCTTTATTGTTGGTTTTATAGGGATGGCAACCGTAGGTCTTGTAAGTATTACAACTATTGAATTATATATAAATTTTTTTTATTAAGATTTAATTAATAATTTTTTTCTAAAGTTTGAAAGAAATCGCCTTATAAAAGCAGCTCCGACACCTAAAATAATTGCAAACATAATAGTGAATAGTCCATAAAAGAAAGGCATCTCTTTAGAAAAGTCAATTATAAATTGAGAAAAGAAATTTAAATCTGAACTAATTGTTTTAGCAGATCCATTTATAATTTTTTCGGCAAAAAAGGTATCGTATGCTATCGCTATACCCACTATCAGTAACAAAATTGCTAATAAAGCTCTCAAACCAGAGCTATCAATTCTTTCTCCTAATTTTTGTCCAACCTGAACTCCTATTATAGATCCTACAACCAACATAAGAACTAATAATAAATCTATAGATCCATAATTAAATGAATGAAGAAAAGTAACAACCACACTTACAAAAATAGTTACAAATAAAGATGTACCAGGAACTAATTTAGTTGGCATCTTGATTACATAAATCATTGCTGGAACTAAAATAAAAGCACCTCCAATTCCCATAATGGCTGCAATAAAACCAACTAACAGACCAATCAAAATTGGAGTAAAAATACTCTCATATAATTTTGACTTTGGAAATCTCATTCTTAATGGAAGACCATGTATCCAATAATGAACATGTAATTTTTTTTTAACTACAATGTTTCTTTTTGCTTTATCTATTTCACCCAAACTTTCAACTAACATCAAAGTTCCGATTATTGCTAATATATACATGTAAGCCAAAGAGATGACTGTATCAATTTTTCCAATACCTTTAAAATATGTAAAAGTGTAAATTCCTAAAGAGGTTCCAATTACTCCTCCAATCACAATCATTGAACCCATTTTATAATCTAAAGTATTTTTTAAATAATGTGTCGTTGATCCAGAAACCGAAGTAGCTAAAATATTATTTGCTTCATTCGCAACTGCGTATGCAGGAGGTATTCCTAAAAATATTAAAAAAGGGGTCATCAAAAACCCACCACCAACACCAAATAAACCTGATAGCACTCCAACAATTGCACTTAATAAAAGTATCTCGATAGGATTAACAAAAACTTGAGCTATCGGTAAAAATACTTCCATAAAATGTTTAAAAGTTGTTAAAAAACAACTTAGTTAAAAGTGATAAAAGTTCCAACTAAAATCACTCCCCAGTAAGCGGTTAAGCTTGCTATAATTCCAACTTTAATAAATATAGTTTTTAAGCTTGAGAGTTTGTTTATAATTTTTAAGTTAGAAAGTAACATTAGATCCGTCATTACACCCACAACGAAATTTGTCAAACAATTATTTAAACCTAGATAATTTTTTTCTTAATAGATCGTAGCTCCAAAAACTTTAACCGTATCGTCTTCGACCCCTAAGACTAACCTCCCAAGAAACTCTCCTGGGATCTCTTTATTTCCTTGCTTAATCAGAACAGTTATATGATCTCCTCTTCTAAGGCACCCGAAAGGTTCAAAAGTCTCTTTAAGATTAGTGATTAGCTTATTGTTAGCCCACTGTTTACCAAGCTCTACTTCGTTAGCACCAAAAAGCATTTGAGTTGAGAAATCTCTTGTAAACCCACCATAATCTTTAAGGTTTGATGATTTAACCAAATTATCCCAAATAGGTTTAGCTAATTCATATATTTCATCATCTGATTTGAATAAAATATCCATATGATTTAATTAAATTATCTGCTACGAAGCTTTTTTCTTCTCGTTCTCATCTACTATATGGTAGACAGGAACTTTCTCCATACTAAACTTACCAGTCTTAGGGTCTCTTCTTGAAACTGTTAAACAATGCCAATTTTCATCATCAAGCTTCATATGATCACCTCTGTAATAGTAGCCTGGCCATCTAGTCTCTTCCCTGAATAATGTATGTTCTGTTACACACTGTGAAGTCAAAGCTCTATGTTTTAATTCCCAGGCTCTCATAAGCTGATGATAATCCTCAGCACCAACATGTTCTAAGTCCTCTTGTAACCAATCCAATAGCTCTAGCCCTCTTTTCAACATATTACCATTTGTCATATAATTTGAAGTAATTCCACCTACATATTCGTCCATAATTTTCTGTAATCTTTGAAGACCTTGAATTGGAGATATATAGCTAGGAGAAACTGTTCCACCGGTAATCTCATTTCTAGCAACTGTGTAGTTTTCTAATGGTTTGTAAACCGCTGTCTTGAATTCTTCACACTGTTTATCTGAAACTTTAACACCCTCAGCTTTTTTATCTTCAATATATTTAACAGCAGCTTTTGCAGCTAATCTACCTTCTGTAAAAGATCCAGATGAAAACTTGTGAGCACTTCCACCAACTGTATCACCTGCACCAAATAAACCATTAATAGTTAACATTCTGTTATAACCCCAGAAATATTCTGGTGGTGATAAATCCTCTGGACCACTAACCCAAGCTCCAGAACAAGTGGCATGTGAACCCATTACATAAGGCTCAGATGTGGTTAACTCTGGATTTGTATATTTTGGATCAATATTTTGAGATGCCCAAACAACAGCTTGACCAACTGTCATTCCTAAAAAATTTTCCCAACCTACTGTTTCTAAATGTGGATCTTGAAAAGCCTCAGTAGTTACCATGTGGATTGGTCCACCGCCAGCAGCTACTTCCTGAATAAATGCATGATTTCTTAAGCAAGTTGGTGTTGGATGATGATCAATATATTCACCAACCAACTCTTTAGTTTGATCATACCATTTTTTCTCATAATTTTCACCATTAGCATTTTGTGTATATGTTTTTAAATGAAGAAAATATGCTCCAACTGGACCATAGCCATCCTTAAATCTACATAACACAATTCTGTTTTCCATTTGAGTCATCTTGGCACCTGCAGCAATAGGTAATGCATATGCAGATCCATTACTCCATGGAGCATACCAAGTTCTACCCATTCCTTCTCCGACTGCTCTAGGTTTAAAGATATGCGAAGCTCCTCCAGCAGCAACAATTACTGCTTTTGCTCTAAATACATGAAAATCACCAGTTCTCATATTAAATCCAACTGCTCCACCAATTCTATTTTCTTGAGACTCATCCATCAAAAGGTGAGTTATCATTATTCTATTATAAATTTTATCTGCAGATTTTTTTGCCGCCTCAGCAACAATAGGTTTATAACTTTCACCATGTATCATGATCTGCCACTTACCTTCTCTCAAGTATCTTCCAGTTTCTTCATTCTTCATCATTGGAAGGCCCCATTCATCAAACATATGAACTGTAGAATCTACATGACGTGCCATGTCATAACCTAAGTCTTCTCTAACCATTCCCATTAAATCATTTCTTGCATATCTAACGTGATCTTCTGGCTGGTTTTCACCCCATTGCATTCCCATGTAGCAGTTGATAGCATAAAGTCCTTGAGCAACGGCTCCACTTCTATCTATATTGGCTTTTTCCACACAAATAATTTTCATGTCTCTGCCCCAGTGCCTTGCCTCAAAGGTTGCTCCAGTTCCAGCCATTCCTCCACCTACAACTAGTATATCGCAATCTTCGTAGTGTGTTTTGTGACTAGCCATTAATAATAAACTCCTTTTTTAAAAGAATCTTTTGGCACAGATGGAAGTTCTCCATCAATGTTTAAACCTTCTGGCTCCGTATATAATCTTTGAGAATTTAATTCACCTTGTTTGATTTTTTCACCATCTGCAAGTTTTGGAATAAATTTTCCCCATGGTTTAGTTGTTATTGGAGATACAAAATTTTTCTCTGTTCCATTTCTAAACTTAATTTTCCAAGAAATAGTTCCTTTTTCTTCTTCTCTTCTAACTCTCACACTATGACCCATTGGAGCAAAATCAGCATAACCTCTTACATCAATTGCATGATTAGGACACGCTTTAACGCATGAATAACATTCCCAGCAAAAGTTTGGTTCAATATTTTTTGCTCGTCTAATATTTTCATCAATGTGCATTATATCTGACGGACAAATATCTACACAATGACCACATCCATCACATCTAGTCATATAAACAAAAGTTGACATAATTATTTTTTCTCCTCTATAGTTTTTATCATAATTAATTTTAATTAATAGTGTTTAGGTTTCTCTCTTTTAATACCTAAACCAAATTGTTCAGGCGCATCTGCAGGAGGAGGCAAATTGTCTCTTGAACCATCTGCTTCTGCTAAATTCTTTTGAATTGCTGCTCCAGGCTTATAAAACATGTGAGCAAACTTTGACCAGTATACTCCTCCAAATAAAACAAAATTTGAAATTACAAATAATATTAAAAATAAATTAGCATCCCATCTACCCTCTAGATTTAAACTTTGAAGATATGACCAGATAAATCCTGTTAAAGAGGTTGCAATCAATGCTAATACAAATAAATCAGCTTTAATAATTCTATACCAAGGTTGAGCCTCTGAATAAACATCAACTCTTAGAAAAAACCAAAACCATGATCCACCCAAGACAGTCATTAAAGCCCCAATATGCCAGATCATAGGCCATATAGCTGGTGTTTCTATATTTGTTGATGAATAAGCAAAAATCATAACTACAGATCCAACCCAAAATAGTATAGTTCCATACATACCAAGAACATGTGCTATTCTTCTTTTTCCTGCACCTAGTTCTGATGTGGTTCCTATATCGTATGCAATTGTTTTTGAAACGACCGCTATCCTCTCACTTGTTGATAATTCTTTAGTTGCATTTTTTTTTGCTTTTTTTGCATTCTCAAAAAAATACTTAACATTTTTTTTGTGAATTATGTCTAATAGAGTTCCTGTTACAATCAATAAAATCATTAACACCACAAATCCTTGCATAACTATAGATGGAACTGTTTCTGCTAAAACTGAAAAAGGATTGGTAGTGAACATTTAATACTCTTAAAATATTTTTGAATTAGTTTAAAGTTTTCTAATCTAGTTATTTAAAGACTTCAACCAAAAGTATTGGTCAATTTGTCTTTAATAACAACTTAGAATTTGCGTTTGTAGTGTTGTTTGCTAGGTATTACTGACCTAACACCTCCTTGAGGGTTTTCTACATCACCCTCTCTTCTAGGTATTAAATGAATGTGACAATGCATAATTGATTGGCCTGCAACTTTTCCTGCATTTGTACCTATATTGAAACCTTTAACACTAGAATCTAGTTTTAAAATTTTTTCTTTAGTTTTTAAAATTAAATTATTACATGCCTGAATTTCTTCTTCAGTAAGATCAAAGTATGTCTCTACATGTCTCTTAGGAACGATAAGACTATGAAATTCTGAGACAGGGTAACTATCTTTAGATGAATAGGCTAATTGGTTTTCAAACTCAAACTCTTCTTTTCTGATTTTACATAATATACAAGGATTGTTAGGATCTTTCATATTTAAACAAGAGAGTCATAAATTTTATTTAACTTCGTGTAACAATTAGTGCTTCTTCTCTTCCATCTAAGATCGTTTATATTTGAAACTGATGTTACTCCTTTGCCAGATCCAATAAGAATTACTTCATCATAATCATTAATTGATTTAATAGAAATATCTTTAAAATTAATTTTAATTTTTTTGCTTATAAATTTAAGTGTGTTTCCAAAATAACAATTTTTTTTAGGTGAAAAAAACTTTCCATTTTTCACAAAAACCAAATTTGAAGTACCAGTTTCTAAAATTTTATCCTTTGCGACTAGAGCGATATCAAATTTAGTTGAGTCAACTTTGTTTAATTTTGCTAATATTTTTTTATAATATAGATTTTTATAATTCGGCTCTACTCGTATATATTTAAACAATAAAAGATTAAAATTACCTTTTGGTTTTGGTCTTTTTCTAATTGAGACCGATATTAATTTTTTATTTAACGCTATACGAAATAAATTATCAGGACCTTTGTATATAGTGTTTTTATTTATTAAATCTCTAACAATATTTTTTAAATTTTTTTTTCTTATTCCATATTTTTTTGTAGATTTTAACAAGTTTTCTATATGTGGTTTTAAAAGTATTAACCTAGGAGGTTTTCCGACCATACGCATTGTTGTAAATACACCTCTAGATCCCCAGAGGTCTTTGAAAGTAACTTCTTTAAGATTACTAAGCTGATAAGATTTTTTTAATAAGAGTGTTGCCATTTTCTGTTAAAAAAGATTCAGGATGAAATTGAAATCCATATATTTTATTTTGATTATCTTCAAGTCCCATTGGTATTTTTGTTTTGCTACATCTCATGGTTATTTTAATAGAGCTTGATTTAAATGGCTCCATTAATTTCAATGAATGATATCTTCCAACCTTAAACTGTTTATTATTTTTAAAAATTTTACTTTCATTGTTTATTTTTATCTTGGATTGAAAGCCATGATAAATTTTTTTTTGTTGTATAATTTTGCCACCTTCATTATGTAAAATCATTTGATAGCCAAGACAAATTCCAATTATTTTTTTCTTTCCTTTATATTTTTTATAAATTCTTGATGTAGTAGGGTAATCCTTTGGTGATCCGGGTCCTGGTGACAAAACGATTACATTACTTTTATCAAGCAATTGATCCTTTAAATCATAATAGTTTGAGCAAATTACTTTATCGAATTTTGCGAATTGATGAACAACATTCCAGGTAAAAGAATCTTGATGATCTATAATGTAAATCATTTAAATAACTCCAATAAAGATTTTGCTTTAATATAATTTTCATTAAATTCTTTCTTTGGTGAACTATCTAATACTACACCAGATGCTGCAGAGATCTCCGATTGATTTTTATAATTTAATATAGATCTAATAATTATATTAAACTTCATATCTTGATTAAATTTAATAAATCCAAAACTTCCTGTAAAAATATTTCTACTTTCTTTTTCTTGTTTGTTTAAAAGTTCTAAAGTTCTAATTTTAGGACAACCAATTACAGATCCTCCGGGCATCATTGCCTTAATGATATCAATCAATTTTGTATTTTTATTTAATATTCCACCAATTGAAGTCACATAATGAAAAAGATGTTTGTATTCCTCGACATATTTTTTTTTGAATATTTTGACACTTCCAGGTTTACAAATTTTAGATAAATCACTTCTTTCCATATCAACTATCATGTTATGTTCTTTGGTTTCTTTTTCGTTATTTTTAAAATATTTAAGAGCTATATTTTTATTGGATAATAATTTTTTCTTAAAAGTTCCAGCTATTGGTTTAGTTATTATTTTGTTTTTTTTCTTATCAATTAATGTTTCAGGAGAGCAACTGACTATAGAGTAATCCTTATCTTTTATCATAAATGATTCTGGGGAGGCATTAACACGCATTAATTTCCAAAAAAAATTAATAGGATCAATTAATGATTTATTCTTGTATTTTGTGCAAATTTTAATTTGATAGGTTTCACCTTCTCTTATTTTTTTTGAGAATAATTCAAATATTTTTTTATATTTTGTATAAGAAATATTAATCTTAAAAGGACTTAGTATTTGAGTTTTGCTGAACTGATAATTGAACGAATGTTTTTTTATATTAGATATAATTTTAATATTTTTTCTAATTTTAATTATAGTCTCAGGTTTATAAAATATTCCTTTATAAAAATTGATTCTTTTTTTATTTTTTAAGTTAATACCAATTAAATTACATAAAATTTCATAACCAAAAAAACCGAGATATAAATCTGTTTCTTTTTTATATTTTTTCTTCTCTAATGAATTTAGAAATTTATTAATATTTTTTTTTGTTAGAATAATTTTTTTAGAAAAATCGGTATAAATATTATACCCATCATCTATTTTATAAATTATTAAAGGTTTATCTGATTGATACAGATCCTCTAAATATGGGTTAAATTTAAACTTATGCTGGCTGAGTTCTTTCAATTGCTTTCTCTATTATAGGTAAGTGTATCAGACCTGCAAATAATGATAATGCGATAGATCCGTACCATGCATAATCAAAATTTCCGTTTAATTCATAAAATACACCACCTAGATATGCTCCTAGGAAAGAACCAATTTGATGGCTTACAAAAACTATTCCATATAAAAGTCCAACATATTTTGTACCAAATATGTGTGCAACAATTCCATTTGTTGGAGGAACTGTGGATAACCATAAAAAACCAAAAGTAACTCCAAATACTACTGAATTAAAGATACTTGGTGGTAAGAAAATAAAATAAATTATAGAAACTCCTCTTAATAGATAAATGGCACTTAATATTTTTTTCTTACTATACCTTGTTGCCAAATAACCGCTTGTAATAGTACCAGCCATATTAAATACACCAATTAAAGCTAAAACCATTGCAGGTGTCCAATCAGGCAAACCTTTATCTGCCATATAAGTAGGAATGTGTGTTGCTACTAAAGCAATATGCCAACCACAAACAAAAAAACCCAAAGTAAGATAAATAAAACTTTTGTTGGCAAATGCCTCTCTTAGAGCCTCTCTTGCTGTTTGATTATTGTCTTCATTAACTCCTACAGGTATTTTTGGAGTACTAACAAACAAAGCTATAACCAATCCTAATCCTAAAAGAAGAGAAAAGTATAAAAGCGTATTCTCCCAACCTGTTTCAACTAAGGAATATCTTACAAGTAACGGTGATACAAAATATCCAAATGAACCTGCACATGTAACAATTCCAGTTGCAATAGTTCTATTAGATGCTGGAAAATGTTTAGCTACTACTGATACTGGGATACCGATTGCAGTGGAGCCTAGACCAATTCCAATCATCACTCCTATAGTTAAAGTAAAATAACCTCCAGTATTATAGCCAGAATAAAAAAGCAAAACCCCAATTAAATAAAAAGCAAAGCCAATAAATATTGAAACCGCTCCTCCGTATTTATCAGTAAGTACACCAAATAACGGACTGAATACTCCCCAAAGTAATAACTGTAATCCCATAACAAAACCAAAATGAGAAATGGAAATATCTAAATCTGTGTTAAAATCAAAATAAAATAATCCAAACGTCTGTCTGATTCCTAATGAAATTATTACAACTATAGAAGCAGCAATTAAAGTGATTAATGCTTTTTTGGTAATAGTAAAACTTTCTGAACTCATTTTATAAATTTTAATGCTTGTTTTATATCATTTATTATGTCTTTAGGATCTTCAAGTCCAATATGCATCCTTATTATATGTTCATCTTTATTTATATGTGTAAATTGTCTCTTACCTAATGCTTGGTGTGTTTGATAAAGTGCTAGGCTTTCAAAACCACCCCAACTAAAACCATAACCAAAAAGTTTTAGTGAATTAACAAATTTTAATACAGAATTTTTGTTTTTTGATTTAATTTTAAATCCTAATAAACCCGAAGCTCCAGAGTAATATTTTTTCCACAGTTTATAATTTTGACTTCCTTTTTTATATGGATAGAAAACTTTAATAATTTTTTTTTGTTTTGATAAAAACTGTGAAACTTTTAGGGCATTTTCTTGATGTTTGTCTAATCTTACATCTAAAGTTCTAATTCCTCTAAGAATTAAATATGCATCATCTGGACCTAACCTTAATCCTGAAACTTTACTTGTTAGTTCAACCAATTTAAAAACTCTCTTACTTATTGCTAAACTACCTCCCATTACATCTGAATGCCCAGAATAATATTTTGTTGCAGAAACAATTGACATGTCAAAACCTAATTTTATTGGTTTTAAAAAATAAGGTGTTCCCCAAGTGTTATCTATGGCTGTATAAATTTTATTTTTTTTTGCCAATGAGACTATTTTAGATAAATCTTGAAATTCAAAGGTGTTACTTCCAGGATTTTCAACAAAAATAAGCTTTGTTTTTTTTGTAATCTTGCTTTTAAGGTCGTTCAAATCATTTGGATTATAAAATATTGCTCTGATGTTGAATTTTTTTAAATAAGTTTCTGTTAATAGTCTTGAAGGTGAGTAAACAGAGTCTGTAACAAGTATTTCATCATCTGGCTTGACAACGCTTAACACTCCAAGAAATATAGCACCAAAACCAGTAGGTGTTAGATAAACCTTGTAACATTCTTCAATTTTTCTTAAAATTTGTTGTAATGCATATGTTGTGGACGTTCCCTGTCGACCATAATCAAAATTTCCACTTACTGGATTTTTAAGATATTTATTTTGTGTCTTTTTAATATCCTGCAAAGATTTAAAAATAATAGTAGAAGCTCTTACCACTGGAGGATTTACTGACTGATTATGAAAATCTTTAGCTGTATGTTTCAGAAAAGTCTTTAAGGAATTACCCATAATAAATTTGATATGTTATTAAGACAATGCTATATCCCATGAAAAACGTCAATATAATTAAAATAGGATTAAATGAGTTACCCAAAAAAACATAGAGGCCGAAGAAAACAAGGGTCAAAAAAAAGAAGAGCTAAAAGAAAAAACAAGAAGAAATAATTTCTCTACTATTCTTTAATCCATCCACCACCAAGCACTTTGTGACCAAATTGGTCTTCACGATAAAAGACACATGCTTGACCAGGGGAAATACCATCCTCTGGATGTGTTAAATGAACTTTTGCATTATTATTATCTATTAAATCGACTTTTGCCTCTAAAAGACTTCCTGTGGATCTAACTTTAACAAAGAGCTTTTTATCTAAATCCTCTTTTTTAGTTAACAAATTTATTTCTTTTAAAGATATTATTTTTTTTCCAAGTTTTTCTTTAGGTCCAACGATTATTTCATTTTTATCAGAATTGATCTTAAGCACATAAAGAGCTTCTTTATCTGAAACTTTAATACCTTTACGTTGTCCAATTGTAAAATTAATAATTCCATCATGAACACCAATTACATTACCATTCAAATTTTTTATATTTCCTTTCTGAAAGGAGTCTGGTTTAAACTTTTGTATTACTGAAGCATAATCACCATTTGGAACAAAACATATGTCTTGACTATCAGGTTTATCAGCAACGTTTAAATCTAACTTTTTTGCAATTTCTCTAGTTTTGTCTTTTAACATTCCGCCTAATGGAAATCTTAAATAATCTAATTGCTCCCTAGTTGTATTAAACAAAAAATAACTTTGGTCCCTATTTTCATCTATAGCTCTATACATGTTTGAAGTTTTATTTTCTGTAACACTTTTTACATAATGACCAGTAACTAATGCATCAGCTTTGAGTTCTTTTGAAACTTCAAATAAATCTTTAAATTTTACAGTTTGATTACACTGAACACATGGAATTGGAGTTTCACCTTTTAAATAACTCTCAACAAAATTATCTATAACGCCTTGCTTAAACTTGTCTTGGTAATATAAAATTTTATGTTCTATACCTAGCTTATGTGCAACGCGTTTAGCATCCATTATGTCTTGACCTGAACAACATTGTTTTGATGCAGCTACTTCTTTGCCATCGTCATAAAGTTTTAGAGTTATTCCAATTACATTGTATCCTTCTTTTTTCATGATACCTGCAACGGTGGAAGAATCTACTCCACCCGACATTGCAACAACTACAGTTGTATCTGAAGGTTTTTTATCTAAACCTATAGAATTTAAGTCTTTATTCATATGGTGGTATTTATACTGATTTACAATATAAGTTAAATTAAATGATATTAGATTATGAACCAGGTGACAAAGTCACTAACCCTCAAAAAAAAGAATGGGGGATTGGGCAAGTACAATCTATAATTAAAGATAAAGTAACAGTAAATTTTGAAAATGCTGGAAAAAAAGTAATTAACGCAAAAAACATTGAATTAAAAAAACTAGGAAAATGAAGGTAAACTTAAAAGAGATTGTAGAAAGTTTAATTGAAAATTTTTTAGAAGCAGGAGATTTATCTATTCAATTAAGAGAAAAGGGTCTAGTTAAAAAAATAAAATCAGACAATACACCTGTCAGTAATGGTGATTTGGAGGTAAATAAATTTATATCAAACAAAATTTCTGAGGTAACTCCTAATTTACCTATCATTTCAGAGGAAACTTCTGAAAATAAAGACAATCAAAATTTGAGAGATTTCTGGCTTATTGATCCTATTGATGGAACTTATGATTATATTAATAATTTAGAAGAATTTACCATTAACGCTGGTTTAATAATAAACAACAGGCCTGCTGCAGGATTGATAAATGCTCCTGCAAAAAAAAGGATGTTTTATTCTTATGAAAAAGGTAATGCTTTTGAATTTAGTAGCGGTAAAAAAATTAACTTATTTGATTTACCTTCTAAGAAAAAAGAAAATTTAAAATTTATTTCTTACTCAAATAAAATAAAACCTGAAATTCAAAAAATTTATGATGATTTAGGGGTAAAAGAAAATATTAGAATGAAAAGTTCTTTGAAATTCTGTGTTGTTGCTGCTGGTGAATACGATGGATATGTTGCTGAACCTAGGGCACATGAATGGGATATAGCAGCTGGTCATGCAATTTTAGAACATGCAGGTGGAACTGTAACAGATTTTGAGGGAAATGAAATTTTGTATGGTAAAAAAGATTTAAAAAATCCAAGTATAATTTTGAAAAATAAAAATATTTTATAATGGATGAACAATTAAGAATAATACTGATAATTATTGTTTCTGTTTCAATTTTTGGGTTGTTAGTGTTTGTTTTCGTAAAAAACTATATAAGAAGTAAAATAAATCAGCTTGTTAAAGAAGAAAAAGATAAAAAGTCAGAGTAAATTTATTATTTTCAGATATTCATCTTTTTCTATATCCATTACCTTTTTAGATGTTTCAAAATCAAAACCGTTTCTTGCAAGCAAGGATATATCTTTTTTATAAAATAAAGTTCTATTATCCTCTGCTCTAGCTGGACCAATTCTTTTTTTTTTACATAATTTTATAGCAGAAAAAAAATCTTGATCTGAATTGTCTTCTTTTATTTTATTTACAGTATCTTTGATAAATGTCTCGTTAATTCCTTTTCCAATCAGATAATTTCTAATTTTATTAATTGAGTTTCCTCTTTGAATCATACTTTTAGCTTTGCTTTCAGAATAAAATTGATCATTTATAAATCTATTTTTCTCTAAATCAGATAGAACAATATCAATCAGTTTATTTACATCTTTTTTTCTGACATCTGATGATGATAGTTTCATATATTTTTTTAATAAATAAGTTTTGAGTTGTTGTTTTGAAGGAGCGTACTTTTCAACATAAGCAAAGGCAAAATTACGCATCTCATCAACAGTTACTTGGAGGGTTTTTTTTCTATTTCTTATAGGAATCATTGTTAGATTTAATATAATATATCTAAATGATTGAACAAATTTATACTTATTTCACAATTGAGATACTTTACATGTGGATCAACCTTGGAGTTCTACCTTTTTGGTTTATCTTAATAGTGTTTCCTCAATCACATTTAAGTAGAATATTTGTAACATCAATTTTTCCCTTTTTCATATTAAGCGGTGTGTATATCTTTATTTTATATAAATCTTATTTAATTGGGTATGATTTTGACAGTAATTTCACTCTTTACTTGGGTCTAAGTGAGCTATCTAGATTGTTTGAAGATCATTTGTATATAATGATATTTTGGACTCATTTTATAGCAATAAACTTATTTATTGGTGGCTGGATTGTTAAAGACTCTCAAAAGTTTTCTATAAATAAAGTTTTGATGGCTGTGCCATTAATTGTGACTTATTTAATTGGTCCAATAGGTTTGCTTTTATATTGGATAATTAGAATTTTTTACGCAAAAAGAATTAGTTTATATGAGTAATCATATAGATTTTTATTTCGATATAATTAGCCCGTATGCATATATTGCACATAAAAAAATTCTTAAATATAAAAATGTCATCTTTAATTATAAACCCATCTATTTAGGAGGTCTTCATAAACTTGCTGGGATAGATTCGCCTGCATTTAATAAATATAAATTGAAAAATAATATAAATGATTGCAATTTGGTATCTGCAAAAAATAATATTGAATTCAAATGGAATGCTAATTTTCCTATAAATTCTTTAAATATAATGCGAGGGTATATTAGTGTTAGTAAGGATAAGCAAAACGATTACTTAAATTGTTTCTTTGATGCTTATTGGAAAAACAATAATGACTTATCAAATATTAATAATATGTCTAAATTGATAAGGAATTTAAATATTGATAGTGAAGAATTTTTTCAATCTATAAAAGAACAATCTGTTAAAGATCAATTGATTAAATTAACTACTGATGCTTTTCAAAAAGAAGTTTTTGGAACTCCAACTTTTAGAGTAAATAATAAAATTTTTTGGGGACAAGATAGACTCGAATATGCTTTAGAAGAAATCGGTGCTAACTAAATTATTTTAAATTTGCTGCTAGCTATAGAGCCAAATCCTCCATCAATGTGTGATACTTTTTGATACCCCATATCTTTTAATGATTTTACAGCTAAAGCTGATCTTACACCTCCTGCACAAAACAAAACAAATTCTTTATTTTGGTCTATTTTTCCACTTTGAAATATTGGGCTATTGGGATCTAAATATACTTCAAGCATTCCTCTTGGAATATGAGTTGCTCCCTCAACACTACCTGTGTTCTCTAACTCATTACTTTCTCTTATATCAATAAGATTACAATTTTTATTTTGGACCATTTGATAAGCTTCTCCAGCATCAATTGTTTTAATTTCACTCATAGCTTCAGAAACTAAATTTTGAATTGTTTTTACACTCATAATTTATTTTAAATTACCTGAAAAATATTATATTGCTATCAAATTATGCTTAAAATTAATTCCAAGGCTCCTTCATTTACAGTTACATCAACTACAAAAAATAAATACTCATTAAAAGATTCAATAGGAAAATATGTTGTTTTGTACTTTTATCCAAAAGACGATACTCCTGGATGTACTATGGAAACTAATGATTTTAATAAACTCCTATCTAAGTTTAAAAAGTTAGACTGTGAAGTTTATGGGCTATCAAAAGATAGTTTAAAAAGTCATGATAAATTCAGAGATAAATACAATATAAAATTTGATTTACTCTCTGACGAAGAAATAAAAGTTCTTAAGAAATATAAAGTTTGGGGTAAGAAAAAATTTATGGGCCGTGAATTTATGGGAATAATTAGATCTACTTATTTAATAGATAAAAAAGGCAAAATACTTAAATTTTGGGAAAACGTTAAAGTAAAAGACCATGCTAAAGAAGTCTTAAAAACTCTTCAAAATATTGTTAAAAAATAAAAAAGACCCCTTATTTCTAAGGGGCCTTTGGTTAACTAACTAGAGAGAGATTATAGTTAATTCTTTTTATTAGAGGCTCTTCAATGAGATAACGACATGGAGATCGAAGAGCCTCTATATTGCATGCAATTAGTCTCTTATTGCGTATGCTATTACTCCTGTTTCTGTTACGTCAGTACCTTTAGCTTCAGCCTCTTTACTTAACCTAATTCCAAAAGTAGCCTTCATAATTGAGAACACGATATATGACACCACAAATACAAAAATGTTAATTGATAGCACACCAATTAATTGTGCGCTAAACGAAGCATCAGTATTAGTTAATGGCACTGCTAATGTTCCCCATATACCAGCAAACATGTGAGCTGGGATTGCACCTACAACATCGTCAAGTTTGAAACTAAATAATAACTTAGTTCCAAAAACTACGATTAAACCACCTACAGCTCCAATAAATATTGCTGCTAAAGGTGATGGTGCTAATGGTTCAGCTGTTACAGCCACAAGACCACCAATTGCTCCATTTAACATTTGAATAACATCAGTTTTACCAAACATTAATCTTGTAATGATTGCAGCAGCCATTACACCACCGGCAGCAGCAAGATTAGTATTAATGAAAATGCTTGATACAGCAACTGCATCATCAAATGTTCCAATAGCTAGTTGAGATCCACCATTGAATCCAAACCAACCTAACCACAAAATAAATACACCAATAGTTACTAATGGAATTGAAGAAGCAGCGAAAGGTTTAATAGCTTTTGCTTCACCTTTGCTTCCAAATCTTCCATATCTAGCACCTAGCAACATAATACCAGCTAAAGCTGCAGCACCACCTGTTGAGTGTACTAATGTTGAACCAGCAAAATCAGAGAAGCCTAGTTCTGCTAACCAGCCTCCACCCCATTGCCAACCCATAACGATTGGATAAATAATTCCAGATAAGATAGCTGCAAAAAGAAAGAAGGGCCAAAGTTTTACTCTTTCAGCCATTGCTCCTGAACAAATTGAAACTGTTGTTGCACAAAAAACCATTTGAAAATACCAGTCGGAACCATCAGCATATCCAGTATCAACTGAACTTGCATCTGACCAAGGTGTGAATGTACCTATATATCCACCTTCAGGTATACCATATGCTAAGTTATATCCAAATAACCAAAACATAATTCCAGCAATTGAGTAAAGACCAATGTTCTTTGCACAGATTACAGAAACACTTTTAGAAGTTACCATACCAGATTCTAGCATTGCAAAACCCGCTGCCATGAACATGACCATGAAACCACACATTAAAAATAATAGTGAATTGAATATAGCTTGAACTTCAGCAGAAACTGTCGTCTCTGCCATACCTGCACTACTCATGTTTAATAAAAATATTAAACTAAGAACTGGTGCAGACATTTTTTTTATAAATTTAGTCATAAGACCTCCACTTGTTTAAATGATGTCTTATAGTTTTAATAAAATTTTAAAGTAACGCTGATTAGGAAAAGTGGCTATGCATTTTTTGCATATAGTAACAGCCCTGAACGTGTTTTAAAATACGTTAGGGCTGTTAAAAAAAAATATTATCTATTGAATACTTCTTTTAAAGCTTTTGCTGGTAAGAATTTTACCTTTTGAGAAGCAGCGATTTGAATTTGCTCACCAGTTCTTGGGTTTCTCCCAACTCTTGCTTTTCTCTTAGCGACTTTGTACGTACCAAATCCAGCAATTTTTACTGAATCATCACCTTTTAGAGCATCTAAAATAGTGTTAGTAATTGTATCAAAAGTTCGCTCAGCATCTGCTTTGCTCAAATTTAATGAGCCAGAAAGCTTAGCAATTAGTTGTTTTTTGTTCATTTTAGCTCCGGTTTTGTTGGTTAATATTTATATTTGTCATAAACGTTGATAAATCAAGCTTTTTTTTAGTGTTCACTTTTTTAGAATACACAATATCTTGTAAAAACTTAAATAAACCCTGAATTTATTAACTTTTTGAACTTTTTAAAATTTAAATTATCTAAATAAACCTAGGTCTTTTAGATCATTGAATGTGGTGAAAAACATCAACGATAGCAACAAAAACAATCCGATTCGAAAAAAACCTTCTTGAGTTTTTTGAGACAAAGGTCGGCCTAAAACTTTCTCAAATGCATAAAACATTAAATGACCCCCATCTAACATTGGTATTGGAAATAGATTTATAAGCCCCAAACTTATTGAAATATAAGCCATCATGCTAATAAATGCCAACACTCCAAAAGTTGCAACTTGTCCAGAAATTTTTGCAATTCTAATTGGACCTCCCAATTGAGAAGTGTCTGCCTTACCTAAAATCATCCCTCCAATGTATTTTAGTGAGGAAACACTTACAAAATAAACTTCATTTGCTGCGTGATAAAGTGCTTTTGCAGGTCCTAATTTAACATGATTAATCTTATCATTATAAGCTGACAATTTTATACCAACCATTCTTTTGTTTATTTTGTTACCTAATCCATCATCACCTTCAACAACATTAGGTTTTACTTTTAATATCAATTCATCATAAGAACGCTTAACTTTGAAATCTATAAAATCACCAGTAGACAAGGTTATAAATTTAGAAACTTCCATAATACTTTTAACCTCATTTCCATCTATTTCTAAAATTATATCTTGATCTTTAAGTCCACCAATCATTGCAGGACTGTTTTCTTGAACTTCGCTGATTACAGCAGGAGTAAAATCTTTACCAACAAATGTATAAAGACAAAAAAAAATAACTAAAGCTAATAAAAAATTAGCTAAAGGGCCACCAAACACAATTAATGCCCTTTGATATAAGGGTTTTAATGTAAACAGTTTTTTTCTTTCTTCTTCATTGTATTTCTCTAAAATTTCTTGATGATCGGCCTGAGAATATACATTTCTGTCTCCAAAAAATTTTACATATCCACCCAGAGGGATTGCACATATTTTCCATCTTGTGCCTGATTTATCATTCCAACCAAATAACTCTTTACCAAAACCAATTGAAAAATCTGTAACACCTACTCCATATTTTCTAGCAAAATAGTAGTGTCCATATTCGTGTATAAAAACAACTACCAAAATAAGAATTAAAAAAGGAATAATATAAGTAAGCATGTGTTAAATATAATTATATTTATAATTAACTCAATAAGATAAAATGCCTTAATATTAATAGATTTTATATTTAGTTTAAATTTTGATCTTAAATATTGTATAATATAATATGCCTTCATTTGATGTAATCAGTAAAGTAAATTATCAAGAATTTGATAATGCTTTAGCTAATTGTTTAAGAGAAATAAGTAATCGTTACGATTTTAAAGGCCTACATATTACTATTGAACGAAAAGATAAAACGGTAACAATCAATGCGCCTGATGAGTTAAAATTAAAACAGGTAAATGATTTATTGCAGACGCATTTAGTTAGACGAAAAGTAGACCCAAGAGTATTAGAATTTAAAAATTCAGAAGGAGCTTCGGGAGGATCAATTAGACAAATAAGTGAACTGAAAGAAGGTATTACCCAAGAAAATGCTAAAAAAATTATTGCTGATATTAAAAAGCTCAAGATTAAAATTCAAATTAAAATCCAAGGTGACGAACTAAGAGTAGATGGCAAAAAGAAAGATGATCTTCAAGAAGCTATCGCTGCAATTAAAGCAATTGATATAGGACTTCCAACTGACTTTGTTAATTTTAGAGACTAATTAGAGTTTCTGAATTAAAGATGCACTGTTATTTGTAGGTTTATTAACATCTTTTGAAACTTCATAGAAAGTCAAATCAGGTATTTTGCGTTCTTTTAAAAATGCTGAACCTTGCAATTCTAAATTTAAATAGCGATTAATATCTGCTTGATTTAAAATAACAGGTTGTCTGTTATGAATTTCATTTATATTTTCTTTTGCTTCCTCTGTAATCAAACAGAACTGATCATTTTCAAAGATGCCAGCAAAATAAATAGGACTAGCATCTTCACGAGTAAAATAATGGGGAGTTTTTTCTTTCTCTTCCCTTTTCCACTCATAAAAACCATCTGCAACTGCAACACATCGATTGTTTTTTATTAGTTTTTTAAATGAAACCTTTTCATCAATGGTCTCTAACCTTGCATTAATTAAAGCTTTAAAATCTTTATTTTTAGCCCAACTAGGTACTAAACCCCATCGAAGATTTTCTAAAGTATTTCCATTTTTATATTTTTTTATGACAGGCAGTTTTTGATATGGATGAGCATTATAGTTTTCAGTATCTTCAACCTGAATTGCTGACTTTACTAACTTATTAGTTTTTGTTACCGGGTTTTTTACTACGTATCTTCCACACATTATATTGTTTGCTGTTTCATTAATTCTTCTATTTGCTTAATCATAATTTTTGGTGATCTCATTGCAGGATAAATTTCTTGTGCTTGTTCATAACTTCTTATTGCTTTTTCATAATTTTTAAGTTGAATATTTACTAAACCCTGCCCTGCTAAAGCTCCAAAGTGCCTTTGTTCCAAGGCTAATACTTTATCTATATCATCTTGTGACTTTTGAAATTCTCCTAGCATATAAAGCACTGTTGCTCTTTTATTCCATGCCTCAGCCCAACTTTGATCAAGATTAATTACTTCAGTAAAAATATCTTTTGCTTTTATATAATTTTGATCTCTCACAAATTGAGAACCCTCCTCTAATCTTGCAGTAAGTTTTTCATCTGTTGGATGGGTGCTCCATAAAGTCCAAATTTCTTGTTCAATTATAAAAGCTACTTTTGATTTATTTACTTTTAATTCATTAAACAATTGGTTCAGTCTAACATCCCTTTCATTTGCTAAAAGGCTAACTTGAGATAGTAAATAAAACAAAATTACTAGGAATACCTTCTTCATAGTTAGATGTTATCAAATATTAGAATTAGAGTCTTTGGTCTTAAGTGTCTTTATTGTTATTTTTACAACTATAAAAAGAAATGTCTTTTTCTTTTTCTTCTTGTTTTATATTACTTGTGATTTCGTGAATAAGTTCACCTGTTTTTCTAGTATAGACTGCAGACTCAGAATAATTCCTTTCTTTATCGAATGCTTGAATTAAGAATATATCCTTATTTGAAATTTTAACCTCTAAATCAATTTTATTAAAAAATTCCGATAAATTTTTTACATTTAGAACGTCTGGTGTTTTAGACTGTATTATTAACTTATTAATATCTTTTCTTTTAATTTGATCTTTTGTGAAAGACTCAAAATTATGGTCTGGATTTTTTAAAATTACCTTTTCAAATTTACAATTTAAGTTCAAATCAGAATTTTGAGTAATATTTGTATTTTGAGCTTGAGCAAAACTAATGCAACATAATAAGATAAATATAGATAGAAAAATTTTCATTTAATTAATTATATTAATAATACTTTTTTTTATAGTTTCACTTACTTTAATTGTTCCATCTTTATTGGGGTGTATACCGTCTTGTTGATTCAAACTTGGATTAAGTGCCACACCTTCAAGAAGAAATGGGATTAGTGGTAAATTGTACTTTTTTGATAACTTTGGATAAATAGCATCAAACTCCTTTTTATATTTTTCCCCATGAGTATCTGGTGCCATCATTCCAGCTAAAATAATTTTAATTTTTTTATTCTGAGCAACTTTTATTATTTGTTCTAAATTTTTTTCCGTTTCCTCTGGTTGGATTCCTCTAAGCATATCATTAGCACCTAATCCTAAAATAATTAAATCAATACCTGGCTCTGATAAACTCCAATCAGCCCTATTTAATCCACCTGATGACGTGCTACCAGAGACACTTCCATTAATAACTTTAATATTTAACCCAGCTTGATTAAGATTGTTTTCTAAAACTATTGATAAATGCTGTTCTTTAGGTAATCCATAACCGGCCATCAAACTATCACCAAATAAAACTACCTTTTCTATTGCACTTGCGTTTATGTTCACTAGAAAGATTATCAAAATTTTTGTAAATAAACTTTTATTCATGAGCACTCTTCTTAAATTAAAAAAAATAAATCTCAAATACCAAACTGGCAAAGATAGTATAAATGTTTTAAAAAATATTGATTTAAATATTAAGAAAAAAGAAACTGTTTCAGTAGTTGGAGAAAGTGGCTCAGGGAAAACAAGTTTAATAATGTTAATTGGGGGCTTAGAAAAACCAACCTCTGGTAAAATAATTTTTAATGATCAAGAGATAACAGGCCTTATTGAAGACGAAGTATCTGAAATAAGAAAGAAAAATATTGGAATAATATTTCAGTCTTTTTATTTAATTCCTAATTACACAGCAGTTGAAAATGTTGCTTTAACTCTTGAACTTAATAATTTTAAAAATCCAGAAAAAGAAGCAAAAATTTTATTAGATCGTTTTGGTTTGAAACATCGTTTTAATAATTTACCAAGTCAATTATCAGGTGGTGAACAACAAAGGGTTGCTATTGCTAGAGCAATTTCTATGAAACCTGAACTAATCTTAGCAGATGAACCAACAGGAAACTTAGATACTGAAAATTCTATCATGATTGCAAATATTTTATTTAAATATGTAAAAGAAGAAGGTTCATCTTTAATCATGGTAACCCATGACCCCAAACTTGCTGACAGGGCTAAAAGAAAAGTGAAAATTAAAGATGGAAAAATTAAATAATCCTTCAGAATTTAGTTTGATGTTTAAATACGCTTTAAAAGATTTAAGCAGAAATTATCATAAAATTTCCAGTATCATTCTAACGCTCTTTATAAGTTTATTTATCTTAAGTGCTATTTTCACAATTGAAGATAGTCTTAAAAAAGAACTAAATGATAATGCTAAAGCTCTTTTGGGTGGAGATTTAGAGATTGATTACAATCGTAATCAAGGAAATTTAGATCTAGTTAACAAAGTAAAAGAGTTTGCAACTGTTTCTCAAATGATTGAGTTCAGCACTATGCTTTCAACTATTGGCAGAGAAAAAAATAAATCATTATTCACTAGAATTAAAACTGTAGATGAAAAATATCCTTTGTATGGAAATGTTGTGTATGAGCCAATTGGTGCTTATGAAAGAATGCAAAAAGAACCTAACACTATCCTGATCAATGAAAGTTTATCAAAAACCCTTAATATTAAAATTAATGAAATAGTAAAAGTTCAAGATCAAAATTTTACAGTAATTGGAATTATTAAATCAGTACCAGATGTAAGTGGATTTGTTGCATTCGGCGATTGGGCTTTAGCAGGGAAACAAACTTTAGAAATTCTAAAACTAAACGGAATTGGAAGCTTTTTAAACTATGAATACAAAATTAAGTTTAATGAAAATGATAAACCAGAAGAAATTGAACTACGAATTGAAGAAATCTTTAAAGACGATCAAAAAGTAAAACTTAGATATCCTGAAAATTCTGCAAGTGGAATAAAAAGAATTATTAGTAATTTTTCTCAATTTTTATCTTTAGTATCTATTAGTGCAATGTTGATTGCAGGAATTGGAATAGCAAATACTTTGCTTTCTTTTATTAATCAAAACAACATGTCGATAGCTGTTCGGAAAGCAGTTGGCTTTTATTCAGGAAATATTAAAACACTATATTACCTACAGTTATTTATACTTTTATTTATTATCACTGTTGTAGCTTATGGATCGAGTTTCTTAATTGTACCAATAGTAGATAAATATTTATCTGATGGATTGGGATTAAATGTTTATCCAGTATTTTCAATTCTTAATTTTTTTAAAATATTTTTAGTAGGATTATTGGTACTTGTAATTTTTTCTATCCCAACAATCAGTTCTATTGACCAAGTCAAAGCATCTAATTTATTTAGAAACGTATTTCAAAACCTTCAATTTTATTATTCAAAGAGATCAGTTGTTCTAAGCTTTATTTTATTATCTATTTTAATTTTATTATTCACAGTTGGGTCTGAACAGCCTTCTTATAGTTTAGGTTACTTTGCTGCTTTTTTTGTGTGTTTATTTGTATTTTTCTTACTTTCAAAATTAATCATTTATTTTCTAAAAAAATTCAAATCTAGTCCAATAATTTCTTTAAAAATTTCAATTAAAAATATTACACAAACAAAAAGTATAACTCCCATTACAGTTATGTCACTTGGCTTAGGTGTCACTTTGTTACTAACCCTAGCCTTAGTAGGTACAAATTTTCAAAGAGAAATTGCTAAATCTATTCCTGATATTGCGCCTGATTATTTCTTTGTTGGTATTCAAAAAGGAGAAAGAGAAAAATTTAAAAAAGGTATTTTAAATATGGATCCAAACGCATCTATTGAAATCGTGCCAATGGTATCCTCTGGAATTGTAAAAATTAATGGTGTCGATCCTAACACTTATATTAAACCAGATAATGATAGTTACTGGGTAATTGGTAGTGAACGAAGATCTTCTTGGGTAGAAAATATACCTGATGATAACGCAATTTTAGATGGTAAATGGTGGGATTTATCAAACCCAAATCAACTTCAAATATCTCTAGATGCAAAAGTTGCTAAAGATTTTAATATCCGGTTAGGAGATATTTTTACTTTAAATGTTTATGGACGAGAAATTGAAGGTGAAGTAATTAATTTTAGAGAAGTAGATTATCGAGATCTAAGCATCAACTTTGCAATGTTGTTTAATCCTCAATTTGCAAAAAAAATGCCCCATGAATATTTGGCCACTGCAAAATTTAATTCAGATAAATTTGATGAAACTGAAATGGTTCAGATCATGCCAAGTTTATCAATTATAAAAATTGCAGATTACTTATCTAAAGTTACAGCTGTTTTAAATAAAGTATTTATTGCAGTTACTTTAATTTCAGCTGTTACTATTATTATTGGTTTAATTGTAATTTCAAGTGCAATTATGGTTCAAGGAAAAGTAAAAGAATATCAAAATTTAGTCTTTAAAATCCTAGGTTTTTCAAAAAAACAAATTGTTTTATCATCGTTGATTGAATTCATTATTATTTTTAAATCTGTAATTTTAATTGCAATATTATTTGCAGTGATTGGTTCAAAATTTATTATGGAAAATATTTTTGAGCTAGTTTGGATGTTTGATTTCAAAGTTTTAATTTATTTAGGATTTTCAATTGGTTTCGTTACTTTAATTTTAATATTGCTAACAAACGTAAAATATCTAAATCCTAAAGTTTATCCCCTAATAAGAAATCAATAATTAGAATTTAGTAATTTTACTATCTAAAGAAATTAGATTTAATTCAACTTTTAATTTTGGAAATTTTTTTTTTATTTGTTTTTTAATTTTAGAAAACGAAACTCTGTGTATTTTATTTTCAATAGCTGGGCTAAATTCTTTTTTTCCATTAGCTATTTTTGCTGCACCACAATCTTTATGATTAATTACAATTAATTTTTCTATTTTATGTAATTGAATAGAGGTTCCTAAATTATCATAAAACGTTTTATGCCATTGCTTAAATTTATTATGTGTAACCCCAACAGCTGCACCTGCAATTGTAAAAGCACTGTATTTACCTATTAATTTTTTTTTCTGTAAATGATTGTGGACTATATTTTGAAATCTTGGATCTATACAAGATAATACCATTGCTTTAAATTTTGATTTCTTCAATTTAATTCCACTTTAAACATAGCCTCGTTTCTTCTATTCATTGGTAGGGTAAATGGGCTGTCATATGTTGCTCTAATAGGTAAGCTTATAATTGAAATGCTATTTTTTTTTAACTCTTTTTCTAAAATTTCTTTATGTTTAAGAAAATTTCCATCTGATGCTCGACCAGAATACCTCAACACTGCGTAGTATCCCCCTTCAATATTAACTATTTTAACGTCTTTCCTGATTGGATTTGGTACATTTTCTGAATTAAATTTAGAAGGTAAATAAAATTGCATACTCATATTTCCATTTTTCTCAACTTGAGTAACAGGAGTTGTCATTTTAATTTTCTCCTGAGTATCATTTCTGCCTGAAATATAATTAAATAATTTTCTAAAATTACTATCTATTCCAGTTGTCATTGTTTCTACTGCTAAACGATCAGAATATTTTCTAATCTCATATACCTCATTTTTTGAGAAAACTTCATAATTTGCTTCTTCGTAAGCCATAACTGTAGAATACGGTAAAATAAATAAAGCACAAAATACTATAAAATAAAGTTTAATTAATCTCATTGTTACATAACTTTATATTCAAAATTTTGTGTAGTTTCATTAATTTGAATTAATTTAGCACCATTTCTTTCATGAAAGTTAGTTGCCATTTCTGTTAGTGGTGAAAGAGTTACTAATCTATTTAAGTGATTGGATTTTTTTATATTTTTAAACACTTCTTTTACAATTAATTTTCCTCCGCCCTTTTTTTTGGACCATACAGTATAAGCTACAGCTATTTGACCACCTGATTGATCTCTCATAGCTGTTTGTAGAAATGCATCAGTGCTTAATTTTTCTAACTCCTCAACACTTTTTGGAATTTCATTTGTATAAGCAAAACACATTACAGCATGAATTTCACCTTGATATTCAACACCAAAAATTTTTCTTCCATATCCTGTTCTAAACTTATTATCCAACTCTGGTCTAACAGGATCTTCTTCAGGATTACACTCTTTAAGCTCAACAAGCTTTGCACCTTTAACCCAACCAAAAAAATTATCAATATTTTTATTTAAAACTTGTCTATTTTTTCTTAGTCTTGCTTTTATTCTTGGGTTAAATTTTTTATTCATTTTAATAATGATTATCTACCATTTTTTTTAATTTTGAATGTGTTATTAAATCATAGCAGATAATCATACAAAAGCTTTGCACTAGTAACAAAAATTAAAGCATATAAAATATTATAAAATAATTTCTCTTCAATAATTTTAAGTAATTTATATCCAATCAATATTCCTAATATTGCAACTGGAAATAATATTGCTGAATGTTTAAAAGTATCTAAATTTGTCATAGACAAATTAATATATAAAGGAAGTTTAATTAAATTCACAAAAGTGAAAAAAAATATTCTTGTTCCAACATAGATTTCTTTTTTCATTCTAAGCGGAAGTAAGTATAAACTAGTTGGTGTCCCTCCTGCATGGACACAAAAACTTGTAAAACCTGCAACCACTGAACATGTTCCACCTTTAAGAAAATTTTTCTCTGATTTTTTTTCTTTGTCTTTTTTAAAAAAAAAATAATGACCTGCAAACAAAAAACCCATTACTCCAATTATAAATTTTAATAAATCTTCTGAAAAATATGAAAAGGTTAAAGATCCTATAATTATTCCAATAGCTGCAAATGGAACCATTAGTTTTAAAGTTCCTAAATCAAATTCTTTTCTATATTTATAAACAGCAATAAAATCTGAAAATATTAAAATTGGTAAAATAATTCCTAAAGCTTGATTTAGTGGCATCACTATTGTCATTAACGGAACAGAAATTAAAGTCATGGATCCGCCTAAGCCTGATTTAGCAATACCATATAAAATTATGGCTGGAACAACGGTAAAAAAAAATAATAAGTTTATTTCCATTTATTTAATGATTTTAATAATTTCGATCCTAAGGGGCTAATTGGTTCTTGTAGTATTATTTCTTTTCCAGTTTTTTGTTTTACTAATCGTAATAATTTAGTTGCTAACCCTTGTTTTCTAAAAATTGGATTAACAAAAATATACTCTACCTCACCAAACTCATTAAATCTAACAAAGCCTATTGTTGTATTTTCATTTTTAAAAGTAAAAACACCCTCAGTTTCATCAATTTCAAAATTAGAAACCTCCAAAGTAGTCATAAATCTTAGTAATTTAAGAGTAAAAGAATAATCCCTATTGCAGCAATAATGGAGCTAACGACAATATAATTGAGTTTAATATTGAATTTTTTTTCTACAAATTCAGTAATTTTCTCCCAGAACAAAACAATCAAAAAAATAATGATAGCTGGAAGAATATACTTAATCATTATTTACGCTTTTATATTATAACCTTTTTTAAGAAGACTTGTTACAATCACTATACAAATAATCAAAAAGCTTAACATTAAACCTACACTTATCCATATATTAAAATCTGATACCCCATAAAATGAAAATCTTAATCCATTGATCAGATATACTACCGGATTAAAATATGTAACTATTTGCCAAAACTCTGGAAGCATGTCTAGAGAATACAAGCTTCCACCTAAAAAAACCATTGGTGTTATAACAAGCGTAGGAATGATTGACATTTGTTCGAAATTAGAACTCATCAATCCAATTAAAAAACCAAATAATGCAAAAGTAAATGAAACTAATATCAAAAGAAAAATCATTAATACTGGAAATTTTACTTCAACTTCAACAAAAAAAGTTGAAGTGATAAATATCATACAACCTACAATTAAAGTTTTGGTTGCTCCAGCGCCAACAAATGCAAGAACTATTTCTAAAGTTGAAATTGGTGCAGCTAAAATTTCATAAATTGTTCCATTAAATTTAGGAAAAAAAATACCAAAAGAAGTGTTACTTATTGATTGGGTTAATAATGTAAGCATCAACAAACCAGGTACGATGTATGACCCATAACTGATGCCATCAATATTTTCAACATATCCTCCAATTACTGAGCCAAAAACTATAAAATATAAAGAGGTAGATAAAACTGGTGATAATAAGGATTGCATCAGTGTTCTTCTAAATCTATCCATCTCATGAAGATAAATTGCTTTAAATGCATAATAATTAAACATTATTATTTTCCTTTACTAAACTTACAAAAATTTTTTCTAAAGTACTTTGTTCTGTTTTTAAATCCTTCAGTTTAAATCCTGCATCTTTTAAATCTTGAAGTAAATTTGTGATACCTGTTTGTTTTGCTTGAACGTTGTAAGTATAATCAATTGAAATTTTATCTTTTCCAATTTCAAGATTATATTTTTCTAAACTACTTGGTATTTCTTTGACTTCTTCCTGTAAGTCTACTGTAAGTTTTTTATGACCCATTTTTTTTAACAATTCTTTTGTTTTATCAACAACTATAATTTCTCCTTGATTGATCACCCCCACTCTATCTGCAATAGCCTCTGCTTCCTCTATGTAGTGCGTAGTTAAAATTATTGTTACACCAGTTTTTCTTAAACTCTCAACAACCTTCCACATATCTTGCCTTAACTCAACATCTACACCAGCGGTTGGTTCATCTAAAAATAGAATAGTCGGTTCATGTGATAATGCTTTTGCAATCAAAACTCTTCTTTTCATTCCACCAGATAATTGTCTGAGTCTTAAGTCTTTTTTGTCCCATAAACTCAAATCTTTTAAAACTCTCTCTATATGTTCTGGATCTGGTTTCTTTCCATACAAACCTCTGGAATAGGAAACATTGTTAAATACTGTTTCAAATTGCTCCAAAGTAAGCTCTTGTGGAACTAAACCAATTTTTGACCTTGTTTCTCTATAATCATCAATTATATCAAATTCGTCTACACTAACCTTTCCGGAAGATGGTCTTACTATCCCACAGATGATACTTATAAGGGTCGTTTTTCCTGCGCCATTTGGTCCAAGCATCGCAAAAATTTCACCCCTTTTAATGTTAAGATTAATGTTTTTTAATGCCTCAAATCCATTGTCATAGACTTTTGATAAGTTATTTATGGTAATTTGATCGCTAGACATTTGATAAACATATATAGAGACAATTTATTCTATTACAATAAATTAAAATTTACCTTAACAGACCCTAATTATGAAAAAATTTTTATTATTTGTTTGTTTTGTATTAACTTTGAGCTCTAAAGCAACTGGTAAAGAAACAACTTACAGCAAACAATTATTTGATAAAGCTTTATCAGAGGGAAAAGTTGTTGTGGTAAGTTCTTGGATTAAATATTGCACATCGTGCGCAGGTCAAATGGAAGTATTAAAAAAGGCAAAAAAAGATTTTGATAATATGGAATATTTTGCTTTTGATGTAACAAATAAAGAAATTGCAAAATTTTTTAATGTTCAATATCAAACGACACTTTTAATATTTAAAGATAATAAAGAGGTTTATAGAAGTATTGGTGAGACCACTAAAGAACTTATTTATGACGCTTTAAATTCCTCTATATAAATTTAATTTTCAAAATTATTACTGGTAAGAAAGTTGCCATCAAAAAAGATAAAAATAATAAAGATTGAGCTATAAAAGGTGAAAATAAATCTTTAGACAAAAATACTCCCACTAATAAACTTTTGGAAAAATCTGGAAATGGAAACATTAAAAATCCAGCAACTAGACCAATTATAATTGAAACATAAGCAGTATTTTCATTTACTTTATTATAGAAACTATAAAAAACAGTCACTACAAACGCACAACAAAATAAATCTGCAAGTAAAAATAAATATAAAATATCAAATCCTTTTGAAGCAACGCCAAAAGCAATTACAGACAAGATTACAATGAAATATTTAGATATTTTTAAGTAATCAGTTTTTTTATCAAAGTTAAAAGTTGCTTTACCATCAACTACAAATAAACTGGAAATAGCATTAACCAAAGTATCAACAGTAGAAATTGTTAATGCAAGACCAAGGATAACGATCAATAAAGACAAAATTTCTGTTTGATCTTTTAATAATAAACTAAAAAATCCTAAATCAGGTCTAACCGATGGATCCATTGAAAATGAAACCATTCCAATAAAACCCATTAAGAAAACTATTGGAACAACAATAAAGAAAGAAATTACTAAACTACCTTTTAATGTTTGATAATCTTTTGCTGCATATACTCTTTGCCAATTTCCTTGATGAAATAAATTAGTTGCTGCAACCGCTATAAAAAAAGTTAATCCAGCTGTGTATCCTGGAATATAGTTTGCACTTAATAATTGAGGGTTTTTCTCATTAATTAAAGAAAAAGAAAAATTACCTCCTGAAGATGAACTAATAATTGAAATCAAAATAATTAATAAAACACCAATTACAATCATTTGAATATTATCAGTAAATATAGAAGCTCTTAATCCCCCATAAAGAGTATAGCTTAAGGTAGCTACCAGGACTATTAATGCTGTAATCCACAATTCTGTTCCAGATATATAATTAATTAATACAGCAACTGCAGTTACTTCTGCGCAAAGAAAAATAAACATATAAAAGATTGTCATTAACAAAATTAACTTAAATAGACTTTTGCTAAATTTTTTTCTCATAAACTCAACTAAAGAAGATCCTTTTGGAAACTCATTTCTAATTTTTTTTCCAAAATAAATTAAGAAAATCATTGGAAAAGCTGTACCTAATGCATAACCAATAACGGCGCCTACTCCGCCCCACGTTGCAGCTGCGACGGGACCAAATAAAATCCAAGCTCCTAAAGCAGATGCTACAAGACTTGTCGTAAGTGAAAATAAACCAATGTTTCTATTTGCAGTTAAATAATTGTTAATGCCTTTAAATTTTTTAGAATGAAAAATTCCCAAGAAAGCAAATATTAAACTAATTGTGATAACTAATATTAATGACGATGATTGAGTTAAAAAATATGTTTTATCCATTTATCCCTTTCTGAATTACCGGACAGGTTCTTTGGGTATGATCTCAGTCTGTTAAGACACCCCTTGTAAGTATATTTAGTATATTTTTTTTGTTATGGAAAGACTTTTTAAAATTTTGTTATTTTAGATTTTTGTGGTTCATTATTTCGACCATGCATTGTGTAGCATATTCTCTCCACTCGGATGAAGTTTTATTTTTTAAGCTATTAAGGTGATTTCGGTTACTTTGTATATCGTCTTTATGCTTAATATAATCAGCACCATTTAAATTTGCTTCCATACTAGACAAATTTGTTTCCATTGCTTTAATCCACTCTTTTCCTAGCTCAACACACTTTTGATCATCTTTTTCATCACAAATTTGTTTGAAAAAATTAAAAATAACATCATCAGTATTAACTGAAGTATTCATTAATTATTGTTTACAAATACCTATAGACTCTTGACCACAAGTTTGACCATTGGTCCAAGTAGCTCCGGTTAAATTGGCACCATCAAAATTAGCATTTGTAATATTAGAGGATGTAAAGTTTGCTTCCATTAAATTAGAATTTTGAAAATTTGCTTCGATTAAAGTTGCACCCATAAAATCAACTCTAGTTAGGTTTGCCCCAGTAAAGTTAGTTTTTTCAAAATTTGCACCAATCGAAATAGATTCATAAAGATTAGCTCTTACAAATGTAGATTCTGGAAACGTACCAAATGACAGATTTGATGTCATCATAATGCTTTTATCAAAATTCACTTGAATAAAACTTGCAAAAGAAAGATTTGAATTTGGAAGATAACTTCCTTGTAAGTCTTGAGAATCTGAAAATCTACAATTAGAATAATCTACACCTTCTGTTAAAGGATCATCACATGCAGCATTTGAATTTGTAAAAAATAACAAACTAAAAAAAGCAAGTAAGATAATTTTTTTCATATAAAAATTTAACAAAAAAAATATGTCAAAACAATGAATGATTTAAATTTTAATAAAAATTTTATATTCTTACTTTTTTACCAGTTTTTGCACTTCTAGTTATTGCTGCAAAAATTTTGAGAGAAATTAAACCATCATGACCATTCACTTTTGGTTTAGCTTTTTTAGTCACTACATCAGCAAAATGGTCAATTTGATTTACTAATGTATTGTCATCTTTTTTGTATTTATCTTCATTAACAAAAATTTTATTCCACCAGCTTCGTTCTTTTTTATAGAACCAATATTTAAGATTGGGGAACTGTAAAGAACCTCTTGTGCCTCCAATCATATATGCGGATTGGTTTGTAATTGGGTATGCAGGATTTTCTCCAGCAGTTAATTCATAACTCCAAGGTGCAACAATTGTATCTGACAAATTTAGTGAGCAAAGTGCCCCTGAATTAAAGATCAGGCTTATTGTAGCTGTATCTTCTACTGCAAATTTTCTAGTTTTATTAGTTGTAAATGCTTGAACGTATTTAATAGATCCAAGTAAGTAACAAATCATATCGATATCATGGACTAAATTAATCCCTAGAGGACCTCCTCCTTTACTAATTCTCCATTTTTCTTTGTAATAAGCTTTGTGTTTATAAAGCCAACACAATACATTTGCTGAAACGATGTTTCCTAATTTTCCTTTATCAATAAGACCTTTTACCTTTGATACTATTGAGTTATGCCTTCTGTGATAACCTATCAATAATGGTGTTTTATTTTTATTAGCACTTCTAATAATTTTTTTAGCTGAATTAATATTATCTGAAATAGGTTTTTCTAATAATACCGGAATTTTTTTCTTTAAAAAACTGACTGTATGTTTTTCATGAAGTTGATTTGGAGTAGCAACAATCACTGCATCTAAATTTTTTGAATTTAACAGTTCATCTGTATTTGAATACAATGGGATCTTAAATTTTTTAGATAAATTTTTAGCGTTATGACCAATCTCTACTATCGAATGTAAATTTGCTTTATTTGATTTTTGAATAGCTTTTATATGTTGCAAACCCATTAATCCTGTTCCAACAATTGATATATTTATTTTTTTATTCATTTTATGAAATTTTTATCTTTGTAAAGTACTTATAAAGTTTTTTGGGTTTAATTAAAGTACTTGGAAAATTTTTGTTATTTGGTGCATCTGGGTAGTGCTGAGTTTCCAAACAAACCCCTTGGTAAGGAGCAAGTTTATTTTTATACCTCAAACCTTGACTAGTATAGAGCTGTACACCAGGAAGATTTGAATAAAAGTCTAATTGAATATTAGTTTTTTTATTTTTTAGAGAGGCTACATAATTTTTATAATTTTTTTTAATACAATATGTTAAATCAAATCCCAATTGATTGATTGTATTAGATACTCTCTTTATTTTTTTGTTTTTAATAATGTCTATTTTTTTTCCAATATTTTGGAATATGTTGAAATCATTAATGGTTTTTTTAACTTTTTTAATTTTACCAGTTGGGATTAATTTATTAGTTACTTCAAGATATTTTTCTGAATTAATTTTTAAATCATGATTGAAAATTGCACCTTTCTTATTTTTATTTAAATTCCAGTAACTATGATTAGTTAAACTCACATGAGTTAATTCGCTTGATTTATATTGATATTTTATAAATAAGCTTTTATTTCTAATTTCAAAAATACACTCTGAATATAGATCACCTGGAAAACCTTGGTCTAAATTTTTAGATAACAATTGATAGATAATTTTATTTTTTGAATGATGTTTAGTTTTCCATTCTAATCTATCAAATCCTATTTTTCCTCCATGGAGTGTATTTCTTCCTTCGTTGCCATCAAGTTTATAAATCTTATTTTTAATCTTAAATCTTGAATTTGAAATTCTGCCTGCGTACCTTCCACAAGTAGCACCTACATAAAAATTTTTATTGCTATAATTTTTTGTAGAACCAAGATTTAAGATTAAATTTATCCTCTTTTTCTTATCATAAACTTCATACAAACAAGCACCGATATTAATTGATTTAACTCTTAGATATTTATTTTCTATAATTGAGCTTTGTACCTTCACAAAGCTTATTACAACCAACCTTTATCGACAATATAAGATTGATTTGTGCATCCACCTGATTGTTCTGATGAAAAAAACAACACTGCTTGAGCAAGTTCATGTGGCAACAATCTCTCTTTTAAACATTGATTTTTCATCAAATCTTTTTCAGATTCCTCGTTTAACCAAAGATCAATTTGTCTTTGTGTTAAAACCCAGCCTGGTACTACTGAGTTAACTCTAATGTTAAATTCACCTAAATCTCTTGCAAATGATCTTGTTAAACCAACTACTCCAGATTTTGCGGCTGTATAAGCAGCCATACCACCTTGTCCGACCATCCAAGACGAAGATCCTATATTGACAATTACACCACCTTTATTTTCAATCATTGATTTTTTAACTGACTGAACTGTGAAAAAATAATGTCTTAAATTTACATTCATTCTTTCGTTCCAATATTCTTCTGTAACATCGTCAATTTTGTGTCTTGTGTCATTAGCAGCATTGTTGATTAAAATATCAATTGGGCCTTTTTGATCAATGATGTCTGCAATTGTTTTTTGAAGTTGTTTTATATTTAACAAATCACATTCAAAAAAAGTTGGTATTGAATGTTTTTTATTTTTTATATCCTCAATTAATTTTTCAGCTTCTGACACTTTAATATCTATGAAGTAAACCTCAGAACCTTGTTCACAAAAATGTTCAACAATTGAAGCTCCAATTCCTGATCCTCCGCCAGTAATAAATACTCTTTTATTTTCTAGATCATAATATTTTACTTTCATTTTCCTATTCCTCCGCCTGTTATAAATACTCTTTTGTTTTTAAAATCATAATGTTTACAAATTCTATTAACTTAATATTTTTAATTCTATTTTTTTTTAATATTTATAAAGAATTTAAATTAAAAATATAGATTTTATTTAGCTTTATAACCTAAACCAATATTATTTGTTTTTTTACTTGCATCCATAATTTTTGGATATTCATAATTTAATCCTAAAAGCTGTCGTACTTTTGGATTTGAATTGTTTTTAAAGTCTTCAGATAAATAAGTGACTAAATCTTCAACTGGTTTTATATATTTAGGAAGAAACTCTATCAGTAATGCTGCTCTTTGATGATTTGATTTATTAGATGATGCTCCATGCCAACAGTTACCATTAAAAAAAACTAAATCTCCAGGATTAGCAATCATTTGTTGTTTATTTGAAAAATCATCATTTTCATTCGGATAGTGTAATTTCTTCTGTGATCCAGGTATATATGCAGTTGCTCCTGATTGTTCTGAACAAATATCTAGAGGTATAGTAGCCTGACAGTTTTGTGCAAATGAACTATTAAGACCCATGGGAAAAGTCTCGCTTTTATAAAAATCCCAATACGGATAATCGATATGAAGTTCTTGACCTATAGATCCTGGTAGCAATCTACTTGCGCAGTAAGATCCACAAAAAAATTCTGAACCTAAAAGTTTAGACATTAAGCTAAAAATAATATCGTTTGTTATTAATTTACTAAAAATCTCACCTTTACCAAACAAATTCCATATCCTTTGCTGAAGTTTAATTTTGTCAGATGCTTCAGCCTCAGCATTAAAGTGGGTTTCTTTTTGCTCCTGAGTATCTGCAAAATAATTAACAATCTCTCTTGCTTCTTTGATATCATTTAAATTATATGCATTTTCAATAACTATAACTCCAGACTCATGCATTAATTCGTTTATTGCTTCAATAATATTAAAGTTATTTATTGAGAATTTCCGCATAGATAAATTTTAAGTGAAAAAAAATTAAAAAAAAATAAAAAAAATTAATGCTCTAATTCTTTAGCTAGATCGCCAATTTTAGCACCACCTGCCATCAATCTTTTCACATCTTCATTACCAAGTTCTGAAGACAATCCTGAACCAATTACCTCTCCTAAACTTAAGAAAGTATATCGATCAGCTATAAGACGTGCATGAATTTCATTGTGTGTAATAAGTATAATTGCAATATTTCCTAAACTTTGCACTTTTTTAATTGTTTTTAAAACTTCCATTTGCTGCTTTTGACCTAATGCTGAAGTAGGCTCATCTAATATTAGTATCTTTGCACCAAAGTAAATTGCTCTTGCAATAGCCAAAGTTTGTCTTTGTCCACCTGACATTGTCCCAACTGGCTGATTAGGGTTTGCGATACTAATTCCAATTTTAGACATTTCCTCTGTTGTTATTCTATCCATCTCATCCATTTGCATTAAGCCAAATCCGCTAGGTCCTTTTATTAATTCACGTCCAAGAAAAAAATTCCTTGTTACTGAAGTTAAAGCATTGAGTGCCAAATCTTGATAAACTGTTCCAATGCCTGCATCAGATGCTTGACGTGGTGTAGTAAAGTTAACAATTTCTCCATCTACTTTTATTTCTCCACTTGTCATTGGATGAACCCCAGATAATACTTTGATCAAAGTTGACTTTCCAGCACCATTGTCACCTAAAAGCGCGTGAACTTCGCCTGGATAAACATCTAATGAAACACCATTTAAAGCGGTAAATGTTCCAAATTTTTTTACTAAATTCTTTATTTCAATTAATGGTTTTTTATCCATTAGATATTTCCCATAATTCGTTTTCTAATATTCTCATTTGTTAAGGCAGCAGTAACAAGAACTGCTCCAAGGAAAACCCTGTAGAACGATCCATCAATCCCAGGAATATAAAAGAAGGCTTCTTTTGCAATTCCAAAAATAATTGTGCCGAGAATTATTCCACCTATTGTTCCAAAACCACCTGTTAGCACAACACCACCTATAACCGCTGCAGCAATTGCTTCTAATTCTTTTAAATTACCTTTTGCTGTATCCGCAGTATTAACTTCAAATACCTGACACGCAGCAAACATAGTTGCGCAGAACGCAGTAAACATAAATAATGAAATCTTAACTTTATTAGTTGGCACACCGTTAGCTTTTGCAGCACTAAGGTTTCCACCAGTTGAATAAATCCAGTTACCTGCTTGAGTTTTACTCAAAATTAAATAACAAATAAACGCTATAAGTCCCCAAATCATTAATGCAGAATACATCCCTTTAGCAAAAATGTTTCCATAGTTATTTACATTCCAATCTGCCGTATAATATAACCAATTAAATACTGGCTCCATAATGTCGCCTCCAAAAAAATTAGCAACCGGTCTTGCAGTAACTATTGTATCTATGTAAGCTCTTGCTATATCAATATCAGTAACCGCTTTTGCAGCAACATCAGGAACATTAACTCCAGCTTCTATTTTCTTTGTCAAAATTTCCACCATTGAATCATTGCCAGATTTTTTTGCTCCAGCTAAAGATTTTTCTAAAGTTGCAATCATTTTTTCAGCATTTGCTTCCGTTTTGTAAGTAGCAACTTTTTCGTTTATATATGTTAGTCGTTCAGTTAATTTTGCTACCGTGCTCGCTGGCACAGTGTTAAGAATTTCTAATAGTTGGTCATTTGGTAAAGCTTTAGCCGCATCTCTTTCCATTTCTCCATGACCTGGAACATTTATAATGTTTTTAATATCTGGTAAATCTGTAACAGTTGTTGATCCAGCAGTTTGATCAGGAGCTCTATTAAAAGCTCTATACGAAACTTCTGTTAAACCTCGTAAAAAGAAAAGTCCACCTAGCGTTACAATGAAAGATGCTATACCACTTTTAACTATTATCCATCCTTGTATCCATCCAAAAGATAGCGTCATACATAATGTAATTAATATTGCTAGTAGTGGTGAAACATCTTTAATTTTAAATAATGTGTATCCTTCAAAATGAAAACCTCCTTCAAAAGATATGTAAGGAATAACAACAGCAAAACCCCATTTTAGTATCATTGCCATACAACCACCAGCAAAACCAATCATTGAACCAACAGAAAGATCAAATTCACCTGCTATAATTAACATTCCAGCAGCAAGTGCAACTATCCCTAATTGTGCAATTACCCTAAAATTATTTCTAATTCCTAAAGCGTTAAACCCTTCACCAGAAAAAGGATTAAGAGAAAATTGCCCTTCAGGAATTGAAAAGTATCCCAACATACAAAAAAGTAAAAGCATCACTCCAAAAGGTCCAACCTCTGGACGAGACGTAAATGCAGAGTACCATTTTTTTTCACCTTGCCGGTCTGACTCTTGTCTTGGTGTTTTTGTTGTTGATGTATTCATTTATAAAAGACTTATTAATTGTGTTAAAAAAAAAAGGGCCGATTGAATAATCGACCCTTTAAATTATTACAGACTATCTATCAATACCTGCTAAAGCAGCAACTGAAGAAGCGTTAGACTTGTCAACGAAGCCAGGTCCTGAAGGGATGTTAGCTCCTGGTAAAAGTCCAGCACTGTTATTGTACAAGTGTAATACGATAACTGGCATATAACCTTGTAATCTTTGTTGTTGATCGATAGTGAAAGAAACTCTTCCAGATCCGATTAAGTCCATAACTGCAGGACTCAAGTCGAAGCAAGAGTGGTGTACTGTCATACCAAGATCAACTAAAGCTTTATCAACAGCTTCACATACGTGTGGTCCTACTGAAAGGATCGCATCGATATCAGTGTTAGCTTGTAAAGCAGCAGTTGCTCTAGTTTGAATAGTTGCAGGGTCAGATGTAGTATCAGTCATTTGCATAGGAACAGCTGCACCGTAACCTTCACATCTGTCTACAAGAGCTGTGTTGTATGCTTCTTGAATCATGCAAAGTGCTTTAGTAGCACCTTCAGCTTTTGCTCTTTCACCAGCTTTTTGACCAGCAAGTAATTCAGGCTGACCAACGTGCATTAAAGCACCCAGGCTAGCAGAAGACTCTAAACCAGAGTTCATTGTAATTACTGGAACACCAGCAGCAACAGCAGCTTTAATAGCTGGGCCTAATGCATCTGGATCTGGTAAAGAAATTACCATACCGTCTGGTTGAGTAGCTGCAGCAGCTTGAATTGAGCTTGCCATATCAGCCATATCAGCAGAAGGGTTATAGATATATTCAAAGTCAGCACCGATTGCTCTAGCTGCATCCTCACCACCTTTTTGAACTACTGGCCAAAAAGGATCTTTACCTTCACCATGAGTAATCATGACATATCTTTCAGCGAACGCAGAAGTTGCAAATAATGCAAGAGCTGCAATCGAAAGTATAAGTTTTTTCATTGTTTCCCTCTTAAGTTAATTGAATTAATATATATTAATTTAGTGTGAATATAATCATACTCAAACGTAATTCGTAAAGTAAAAAGTGATAAAAATTTTATTTTTATTTTATATATAATATCTAAACATAATTTGACTTTGCAAAATTATTTTGAGTTCAACCTATGGTTGATTTTAATTTTTTTATAATTTTTTGTTTGTTTTGGTTGTTTTTAAAAAAATTTTTTTTTTTTAAATTAAATTATGAATAGAATTTTCTAGTATGTCGCACTTCTTCCCAATCTTGCGGCACCTCGAACACCACTAGCATCACCATATCTTGGTTTTAAAAAAACTCCTTCGTACTCTCTACCAATAACAAATTTTCTAACTAGTGAATCTATTTCATGTAAAAAATCTATTTCATTTGAAACTCCACCTCCAAAAATAAATGCATCAGGATCTAAAATATTTATAATACTTGATAGAGACATTGCTAGATTTACTTTAAAATCATCTATAAATCTTTCAGCATCTAAATCATGTTTTCTATTCAATTCAAAAATTTCGTTTGCTTTTAAATTTTTTCCATAAAGCTTATTAAATCTTTTAGCCAAGCTTAAGCCAGATAAAAAACTTTCAATCTCTGCTTCTCTAGGATTACTTGAGTCGAAATTTTCTTTTTTAGCAGCAAAATAGGGGATTTGATTATGCCCCCATTCTCCTGCAACACCATTAGGACCACTCACTATTTTTTTATCAATCACTAAACCACCCCCTACTCCGGAGCCAAGAATTATGCCATAAACAATTTTATAATGTTTGCCCGATCCATCTATCGACTCTGAAAGGGCAAAACAATTTGCATCATTTTCACAAAATACTTCTTTCCCAAGTGCTTTACGTAAATCATTTTGAAAAGGTTTTTTTTCTAACCAACTTATATTGGGAACATTTTTGACCAAACCTGTTTGAGGAGAGTGAACTCCTGGATGACAAACACCGATTGGAAGATCCTGTTTAAATTCTTGCTCTAATTTTTTATGAATATCTTTTATTGAAGTAATAATCTGAGTGTAATTTTTTGGGCATGATATTCTGGATCTAAATCTTTCTTGTCCATCTTGTTCAAGCAAAACAGTCTCTATCTTAGTTGCACCAACGTCTATACCTACTTGCATAATTATTAGTAAGTTGCTCTTCCTCCACTAAGATCAAAAACAGCTGCAGTTGAAAAAGAATTTTCTTCACTAGCTAACCAAGTTACCAATGATGCTAATTCTTCAACCTTTGCAAATTTGTTTCTCGGAATTTTTGATAGCATATAATTTATATGCTCCTCAGTCATTTGATCAAAAATTCTAGTTTTAGCTGCTGCTGGTGTTACACAATTTACAGCTATATTTTTTTGCGCAAGTTCTTTACCTAGGGATTTTGTTAAACCTATAACACCTGCCTTAGATGTACTATAAGCACTTGCATTTGGGTTTCCTTCTTTACCTGCAATAGACGCAATATTAACAATTCTTCCATAATCATTCTTTGTCATAAATGGAACAACTGCTTTGCAACAATAAAAAACAGCATTTAAATTTAAGTTAATTACCTTATTCCACTCCTCAATTGGATATTCTGCAACTGTGGTGTTCATACCAGCTACACCCGCATTGTTAATAAAGATATCAATTTTACCGTGTGATTTTTCAACTTCAGATAATTTTGAATTTATTGTTTCATAGTTGCTTACATCAACTATTTGATAAGTTAAATTTTCAGAATTTACTTTTTCTAAAGCTTTTTTTGCTTCCCCTTCATCTATATCCCAAATTACTACTTTGGCACCAGACTCAATAAATCTTTCAGTAATAGCTAACCCAAAACCTTGAGCTCCACCTGTTACAATTGCTACTCTGTTATTTAAATCAAATTTAATCATCTTTATTTTTTAATTTTTTTTGCTCTTATTAAAGGAAAAGCTAAAGCAATTAAAGATAAAATAAAGAATGTTAAAGCTATTGGTCTTGTGAAAAACATTAACCAATTTCCATCAAATATAACTAGAGATTGTCTTAAGGTACCTTCAACTAGCTCACCTAAAATTAGTCCAATTATAACAGGTACAACTGAGAAGCCGTATCTTCTCATAAAGAAACCAAGCACACCAAAAAATAACATTATCCAAACATCAATGATAGATTGATTTAATGAATAGGTTCCGCAAACTGAAACTGCGAAGATCATTGGCCATAATATTTTATTAGGTACCAACGTTATTCTAGCAAAGATTTTTGCACCAAAAAAACCAAATATAAAAAATAAAACATTAGCAATAAGCATTGCTCCAAAAATTCCATATAGAAAATCAGGTTGTTCTCTAAACAAATCAGGTCCAGGTCTAACCCCATGTATAATTAATCCTGTTAAAATAACAGCTGTTGTTGCACTCCCAGGAATTCCAAGTGCAAGAGTTGGAACCATTGCTCCACCTGTTGCTGCATTATTTGCAGCTTCTGCACCAGCAATACCTTCGATGGAACCTTTTCCAAATTTCTCTGGTTTTTTTGAAAATCTTTTTGCTTCTGAATATCCAATTAAAGAGGCAACCGTTCCTCCCTCTGCAGGCAACACTCCAATAAATGAACCAATACCACTGGATCTTAAAATTGTTTTCCAGGTTTTTTTATAATCTTCTTTACTTGGAAGCTTTATTGCCTTTAAAGCTATTCTATTAAATACTTGGTTGATTAAAGTTGATTGAGTTAACATTTCACTCATTGCAAATAAACCAACTACTACTGGTATGAAACCAATCCCTTCTGTTAATTCATTAATTCCAAAAGTAAATCGATCAATTGAAGTCATAAAATCTTTACCAACTGTTGAAATTAAAATTCCAAATGCACCTGCAATTAAATTTTTAATTGGACTTCCTTCTCCTATTGATGCAAGCATAGTTAAACCAAAAATAGCTAATGCAAAATACTCTGGTTGACCAAATTCATAAGCAAGTTTAGCCAGCATAGGAGCGAAGAAGACAAGAATAATAACGCTAAAAATACCCCCAACTGTACTAGAAACAGTTGCCATTCCTAAAGCTCTTCCAGCCTCTCCCTTTTGTGCTAAAGGATACCCGTCTAGACAAGTTGCTGCAGCAGCTGGAGTTCCAGGTGTATTAATTAGAACTGCAGTTATTGCACCTCCATAAGTACCTGCGCAGTAAATTGAGGTTAACAATACTATTGCTGATAATGGATCAAGCGTCATTGTAAAAGGTAAAATTAATGCTCCACCGGTTGTTGGTCCCAAACCAGGAAGAACACCTAATATCAAACCAAACAAAGTTCCAAAAAATAAAACTAACAACAGCTTTGAGCTAAATAAAGGAGCCATCATTAATAATAAATTGTCCATTTAGCTATAATAAATATTGGTTAAAATTCCAGGTGGAAATCTTAAACCCAGAATTGTTTCAAAAAAAATAAATACGATAATTGGAAAAATAATTCCAACAAGCAATAAATAAATTATTCTTTTCTCCCCCCAGTAATAGGAAACAAAAATAGATAAAGCTGAAATTCCCAAAAAGAAATCCAAAGTCTTTGAAACCACAACGAAAATTAAAAAACTTAGAAGTGTTAAAAAGAATGATTTTGGTAATTTTTTTTGAACCTTCCAAGGTTTTTTAGTTGCTAAATAATAAACCAATAAAGTCATTATTATTATTAAAACCAAAAGAGCTTTTGGAAATGCTGCTGGTTGAATTCCTCTATTTAAAATAGGAGGAACTATATCGAAAGTAAAAGTGGTTATTAATAATGCTAAAGATATTAAAATAATTATTAAAGAAACTCTAAATTCGTCTCTAAAAAAAAAGGGCAAACTTTTGTTTGCCCTTTTTTGCTTCTGTACATTTTTCATATGCAAATGTACTTTTAATTAGATTAATTAATATAACCTAAAGCTTTAAGCTGAGCAGTCATTTCAGTAAGCATTTCTTCCATTTGCTTACCCCACTCGTCAGCACCAACTACACTACTGTCATCTAGACCAATTTCTGTTAAGAAATTTTTGTAATAGTTGTGGCCCATTGCTTTAAGCATTCCAGCTTCTAATTGTTTTACTCTGTCTGCTGGAGCACCTTTTTTAGTTACGAAACCTCTAACAGTAGATAAAGAAACAGGAATTCCTAATTCTTTAGCTGTTGGAGAATCTCCAATTTTAGCCATTCTTTCATTTGCTAACACAACTGATACACAAAGTTTACCCTCGTTTATTTCAGTCAATGCTTCACCTAAGTTTAAAACACCTACATCGATATCACCTTTGATTAGGTTTGTTTTAATTGGTGCTACACCTTTGTAAGCAACAATAGTTGGATCTGTTAATCCACCTTTTTTAGTAAATGCAATTGCACTAACGTCATCAATACCACCAGTATGTGTTGTTCCATATTTTAATGATTTTGATTTTTGTGCACTAATGAATTTCTTAGCATCTTTAATTTCATTATTACAGTTTACTACAAATAATTGAGGATCATCTGTACCTCTTGCTAAAGGCTGCATATCACTTAATTTAACTTTAGTTTTTCCTAAAGCCATCGATACAGCATGACCAGTAGTCCATGTTAAAGTATGATTTCCATCAGCTGGTAAAGACATCATATAATCCATTGATGCTGCTCCACCACCACCTTTTTTGTTTACTAATTGCATATCCTGCTTAAGAACTCTTCTAGCTCTTAATAACATCATTCTAGTAGTAACGTCTGTTCCACCACCAAAACCAGCATGAGTAATTGCTTGTATTGGATGTCCATCAGCTTTAGCTGATGTGATCATTAATGGAAGAGCTACAACAAAAAATTCAGTTACTAAAAAAGCAGCTGCTAAAAATAGTTTAAAACTTTTTTTCATTATTTCCCTCTTAAGTTAATTTATATTTAATAAATTAAACATAATCTGATACAAGACGTAAAGAAAAAAATGACTCAAAACAAATCTAAAATTGCTTTATTGCTAGGAGATCCTGCGGGGATAGGTCCAGAGTTAATTTCAAAACTTTTGAATGATGATATTACTAAAAAAGCAAACATAGTCATCATTGGTGAAAAACAAGTATTTGAAAACGGAAATAATATTACTGGTATTTTTCATAAATTAGATGTTGTTGAAAATTTTGATGAAATAGATTTTAATAAATCTAATCGATTTTTATTAGATATTTCAAAAGGAAAAAATCATAAATATAAATTAGCTGTACCTTCCAAAGAATCTGGTGAAAGTGTATTAGAAGCTTTATATTTAGCTTTAACACTCGCTAAAGAAAAAAAAATAGATGCAATCAATTTTGCACCAATGAATAAAACAAGTTTAAAACTTGGAGGAAACAAGCATTCTGATGAGTTGCAGTTAATGGCTGAAAAGCTTGGAGTAGATAGCTTTTGCTGTGAATTTAATGTCATAGATGATTTTTGGACGGCAAGAGTAACTTCCCATATTCCAATAAAAGAAGTTGCTCAACATATTACAAAAGAAAATATCATGAAGCCGATAAAACTTATAAATGAAGTTATGGAGTTGAATGGTGTAAAAAATCCTCGAATTGCTGTTCAGGCACTTAATCCACACGCTGAGTTTGGTACAGAGGAAAAAGATGAAATTATACCAGCAATTGAGGAAGCAAAAAAACTTGGTTACAATGTTGATGGTCCTTTACCGTGTGACACATCTTTTGTGGTTGCATATAAAAATAAAAATCATGATTGTATGGTTGGCATGTATCATGATGCACTTCAATCTGGGCTAAAAGCATTTGGCTTCGACAGAGGCGTAACAGTTCAAGGAGGATTAACTGTACCAGTAACTACTACAGCTCATGGTTCTGCATTTGCTATTGCAGGAAAAAATGAGGCTAATTTAGCACCAATTTTAAATTCTTTTAAAATTGCTTTGTCTATGGCTGAGAATAAAAATAAATCTATTAATTAAAATTTAACTATTTTTTAATTTAATATTTTTTTAATTTCTTCAAGTGTAAAAGGTTTTGGTTTTTTACATGTGGTTTTTATTTCTTGAGGAACTCCAGTTTGTGAAGCTCTCATTGTAGAGTCTATTATATCTAATACATGCAGTGATAACTCTCCGTTACATCGATGCTCTAAATTATTTTCAATTGCATACGCCATTTCTGATAATCCAACCCCTCGGTAATTTGCATTAGTTGGTGATTCGTTTGCTCTGGAGCTTTGACTCTTTATATTAATCTTTCCTAAAGGCATCATATCTGTTTTATGTTCTCCCCAATTACCTCCAGCTGTAACTGAGACAAAAGCAGAGCCACCAAACATGTTTGGATCTGGAACAATAATTGATCCTTTGTTTCCATAAAGCTCAATATGGTTTCTTTGATGTGCTACCACATCAAATGATAAAGTTATTTGAATTATGCAATCATTTTCAAACTGTATAGTTGCTAAATAAGTTGTTGGAGTATCAACTTTAAATTTTTGACCTTTTTTGTGACCAATTCCAATTTCTCTTTCTTCAAAAACTTTTGTACATCTTCCTTGAACCTGTTTTGCTGGACCAATTAAATTTACTAATGCTGTTAAGTAGTATGGTCCCATATCTATAACTGGTCCACCTTCATTTTTAGCAAACCATGGTTCTGGATTTGGATGATAAGATTGAATTCCTGGATAAGCAAAAATAGCATTACCTAACTTGATATCTCCAATAACTCCGTTATCAATTAATTCTCGGGTTTTTTGTATTCCTCCTCCTAAAAATGTATCTGGCGCATTCCCAAGATATAAATTTTTATTTGAAGCAATCTCTATTAATTTTTTTCCATCATCAAAATCAACTGACAAAGGTTTTTCAGCATAAGAATGTTTGCCGTTTTCTAAAGCCATTTTAGAAACTTCAAAATGTGCTGCAGGTATTGTTAGATTGAGTATTATTTCAATTTCCTTATCATTCAAAATTTCCTCAACAGTTACAGCTTCAATATTGTAGTGTATTGCACATTTTTTTGCCGCATCCATATTTATATCAGCACATTTAACTATCCTAATATTATTGAAATACTCTTGTGCTCTAAAATAAGTTTCTGAAATATGCCCACAGCCAATAAGACCGACTTTAAAAATTTTATTCATAAAGGTTTATACACCTTGTCTTTGTTTACCTTTTCCTTCTTTATAAAGTTTTAAAGCCTCTTCATTTTCTTTAGTGGTTGAAATTTCTAAAGTTGGACTATCCCAAAAAGATGAGCCTTCAACCCATTTGTAAGCATGAGTTTTAATTGAAATAACATAAGTCACATCAGATGCTTTTGCTCTTTTAAATGCAGCTTCAAGATCTGAAATTGAAGTAACGTGTTCAGATTTTGCACCCATACTTTCCGCATGTTTTGCAAAATCTACATCAACTAAGCCAGGTGCGTTAGAACTCTTTAATAAGTTGTTGTACTCTTTACCACCTTTAAATAATTGTAATCGATTAATAACTGCAAAGCCTCCGTTGTCACAAACAATTATAATCAATTTTTTTTTTGTGATAACTGAAGAATAAATGTCGGTATTATTTAATAGATAAGATCCATCTCCTACAAAAGAAATTACTTCTTTATCTGGATTTGCCATTTTGATTCCCAAAGCTCCAGAAATTTCATAACCCATACAACTAAAACCCCATTCTGTTTCATGAGTATTTAGTTCTCTTGGTCTCCAAACTTGAATTACCTCACCAACTAAACCTCCTGCAGCTGTAACTGCAATATCTGTTGGATCAGAATTTTTATAGATTGCACCAATTGCTTGAACATAACTTGGAACTTCTTGATTAGTTGGAGCACTCTCTTTATCTATATGCTCATTCCACGACTTAAGCTCAATTTGAGATTTTTTATTCCAATCTTCTCCTACTTTCCAGTCACCTAAAGCTTTAGAAAGTTCAGTTAACGAAACTTTTGCATCTCCAACAACTGCTTGTGCTAAATGTTTATTAGCATCATATCTTGATACATTGATAGAAACTAATTTGAAATTTTCGTTTTCAAAATTTGCCCATGATCCAGTTGTAAAATCAGCAAGTTTTGTTCCAACTGCAATAGCAAGATCAGTTTCTTTAGCTAATGTATTTGTATTTTTTCCTCCTAGACCTCCAATTTGACCTGCAAAATGAGAATGGTCTCTCTTCATTGTTGAGTAGCCCATTACAGTTTGTGTAACTGGGATGTTGTGTTTAATTGCAAACTGACTTAATTCTTCCATTGCGTCTGAATAAAATACTCCACCTCCAGATATTATTATTGGATTTTTTGAAGATTTAATTTTAACAGCTGCTTCTTTTATTTGAAATTCATCTGGTCTTGGTCTTCGAATTGTGTGAACTTTTTCTTGAAAAAATTCTAATGGATAATCAAAAGTTTGACCTTGGATATCTTGACTCAACGAAATACAAGCTGGGCCACAATCAGCTGGATCTAACATTGTTTGAACTGCTATTGGAAATGATTGAATTATTTGTTCGGGTCTTGTGATACGATCAAAATATCTCGTAACTGGTTTAAAAGCGTCGTTTGCAGTTGTGCTTGGGTTGTTAAATTGTTCAACTTGTTGCAATACTGGATCTGGCATTCTATTTGCATAAGTATCACCAGGTAAAAATAAAATTGGTAATCTATTGCTCATAGCAACCGCAGCAGCTGTAATCATATTTGTTGCTCCAGGTCCAACAGATGATGTCGCTACAAAAATTTGTTGTCTTCTTTTTGCTCTTGCATAACCAATTCCTGTAAGAGCCATATTTTGCTCATGATGACCTCTATATGTTGGAAGATCTTTTTGATTTTCCTCTAATGCTTGACCTAAGCAAGCTACGTTTCCATGTCCAAAAATTCCAAAGACACCTGGAAATAAAGGTTCTTTTTTGCCGTTAATTAATATTTTCTGAGCAATTAAATATTTAACTATTGCATGAGCACATGTAAGGGTAATTTTTTTCATAAATATGTTTATCTTTTAATATGTATAGTGTTTATATATAATTTTAATTATAAATTAAAAAACCTAATTAAGTAAACTTAAAAATAAATTCTATGTACGAAAAATTTGGACAATTCATTGATGGTAAATGGCAGCAAGCTGAAAAAAAAGAAACTTACGATGTAATCAACCCTGCAACCGAGGAAGTGATTGGAAAAGCATCGAAAGCTTCATCTATTGAAGTACAAAAAGCATTAAAGTCTGCAGAAAAAGGTTTGGAAGTTTGGAAAAACACCGCTCCATGGCAAAGAGCTTACGTGCTTAGAAAAATTGCAGACATGATGAGAGAAAAAAAAGATGTTATTGCAAAATGGTTAACTCTTGAAGTTGGAAAACCTTTAACAGAAGCGGTTGGAGAAGTTGGTGGTGGAGCTGATATTTTTGAGTGGAATGCTGAGGAAACAAAAAGGATTTATGGTCAAACACAACAAAGTAGATTTCCAGATACTAGGGTTCATGTTTATTATCAACCCGTAGGAGTTGTTGCAGCTTTAGTTCCTTGGAATTTTCCAATAGTCTTAGCATCAAGAAAAATTTCTACTGCTTTAGCTGCAGGATGTTCTGTAATTTGTAAACCTGACGTAATTACTCCTGGTGCTGTGATGGAATTAGTTAACATTTGCAAAGAAGCTGGGGTACCAGATGGAGTTGTAAGTCTTTTGTCGGGTGATCCTGCTGAAATATCAAATGAATTAATGGAATCTGATATTATTAAAAAAGTTTCAGTTACTGGATCAACTAGAGTTGGTAAAATTATTTTAAAAAAAGCAGCTGATAAAGTCCAAAGAGTTACTATGGAATTAAGTGGGCACTCACCGTTTATTGTATGTGAAGATGTGGATATAAACAAAGTAGCTGATATAGCAATAACTGGTAAATTTAGAAATAATGGACAAGTCTGTATTTCGCCGAATAGATTTTATATTCAAGAAAATAGAAAAGATGAGTTTGTTAATGCTTTCATAGAAAGAGCAAAAAAATTAAAAATTGGTAACGGTATGGACGAAGGTGTTGATTTAGGACCTTTAACTACAGCTAAGAGATTGGAGGAAATAGAAAAACTGGTTGAAACTACTAAAAAAGAGGGAGCTAAAGTATTGATGGGTGGACAGAAACCTTCTGGTTTCAATAAAGGATATTATTATGAACCAACAGTTTTTGACGATGTAAAAGATAATTTTACAATAATGAAGGAAGAACCTTTTGGTCCGCTTGTTCCGATATTAACTTTTAAAACTTTTGATGAAGTAATTGAAAGAGCTAACGACAATGACTTAGGATTGTGTAGTTATTTATATACTAACTCTATGGATAAAGCTCATATTGGATCTGAGAAATTAGAATCTGGTTGTGTAGCAGTTAATACTGGTGTTGTTGCAATCGCAGAAGCACCATTTGGAGGAATAAAACAAACTGGTTACGGGCGAGAGGGAGGATCAAACGCAATAAAAGATTATTTAAATGTAAAATACACTCACATGGGATTAAAAATCTAAATTAATGAGAAAAAATAAGGTTAAACAAATGATGAAAGACGGCAAACCCGTCATTAATGGCTGGTGTGCAATTCCAAGTACTGCATCTGCTGAAGCTATGGCTCATCAAGGTTGGGATTCTCTAACTGTGGATATGCAACATGGTTTAGTTGATTACAGTAATGCACTACCAATGATGCAAACAATATCTACAACAGAGGTAACTCCTTTGGCAAGAGTAAATTGGAATGAACCAGGTCAAATAATGAAAATATTAGATGCTGGGTGTTATGGAATTATATGCCCAATGGTAAGCAATAAAAAAGAGGCAGAAAACTTTGTTCAAGCATGCATGTATCCACCTGATGGTTATAGAAGTTTTGGTCCTGTTAGAGGTTTAATTTACGGTGGAGCTGATTATGCAGATCACGCTAATGATGAAATACTTAAATTAGCAATGATAGAAACAAAAGAATCCCTAGAAAATCTTGATGAAATTATGTCTACACCTGGTGTCGACGGGATTTACATTGGACCAGCAGATTTAAGTTTAGCTATAGGAGAAAAACCTGGGTTTGACAGACCAGAGTCTACAAAAGCTTATTCAGAAATTTTAAGAATTTTAGAACATGCAAAAAAAAATAATATTTTTGCAGGAATTCATAATGGTACCACAGAATATGCAACCAAGATGATTGAAAAAGGATTTAATTTTGTAACTATAGCATCTGATTTAAGAGCCCTGAGTGCTGGTGCAAAAGCTACAGTTGATAAAATGAAAGGTTCTTTGTCAAAAAAAGACGATAACGCTACTTACTAATCTATTTGATCTAAAAATTTCTCAAATTGTTTTTTTTCTAAATTAGATGATTGTTTTTTTCCAGGAAATTTACCAGAAATTGAGTCCTTTTTAAAAGCTTTAAGAGCTTTTAATCTCTCAATTTTAATTTCATCTCTAAGTCTTAATAAATTTCCGTATGCTTTAGAATGTCTTGGAGGATTTTTAGTATCACCACAAATATCTTCCATAAATAAATACATTACATCAGCATTTTTTCCTGAACCTAATGAAACAGTAACAATATCTGTGCGCTTTGAAATTTCACCCATTACATTTTCTGGTATAACTTCACACTCTGCAGAAAAAGCACCTGCATCTTCTAATCTTTTAAATTTTTTAAATAGATCATATGCTTCATCAGCAGTTTTGCCCACTGCTCTCAAACCACCAATCCAAGTAGATTTTCTTGGAACCAAACCTAAATGCCCCATTACTGGTACATCTTCTTTAGCTAGCATTTCAACTATATCCATACTTCTAGGAGTCATAACTGCATCTGCACCATTTTCTAAAGCTTTAAAAGCTCCACGCATAATATCCTCTGCAGTTACAAACTCATTCAATACTAAAGCAGCTGTTAAAAATAAATTTTTTGAACCTTCTCTTACAGGAATTACATTTTTTGCGTTTGATATAATCATGTCAAATCCCGCTTTTTCTGCTGCCTCTGCTTCTTCAATATTGTTCGCAGTAACTTGCGTAAATTTTCTTTTACCCTTAGCTATTTTTAAGTCTCCAACAGTTAAAGTTCGCTTTGCTGGTTTAGCAGCCCATGTATAGATATTCTTCATTTGATTCCTTTGTAAAGAATATCTCTTCTATCAATAAACTCCTCAAAGGTTTTAATGGTAATTACAGAGGGCAAGATAAAAATAGATCTTTTGTCTCTCTCATTTCTAATAATTCTAAAATAACCTTTTTTAATGGCTGTATCGATATAGACGTTTGAAGTCAAATATGATTTCTCAATTACTTTAAGTAGTTGATTTTTAGTAATTGATTTATTTTTGTAATAAGCAAGCATAACCATATGTAACATTATCCAATGTTGCGGGGTTAAAGAAAACCAATTCAATAATTCATTGGCTAATCTTCCTTCAAAATCACCAAGTGAAATTTCTGCTAGTTGAATTCTTTTTTGAGTTAATTTTGGAATTTTTTTTTGTTCTTCGAAGTGTTTTGGGTATTTAAACTGTCTTTTCATTAAATAAATTTAAACACATTCAGTTTTCTATTCAATACTATTTTTATTTATTAGTTCTTTATAAATATTGTTTACTCTGTGTACTTCCGTTGCAGTGTTGAAATATCCTTCATATTCTATCTCATTAGGTGTCACGTCAAAATGATAATGACCAGCATCTCTATGGTGCTCGTAAGAATGAAAGTGAGTATGCTCACCAGACTCTCTTAAATTTAATTTTCCTCCTGTAGGATCGCCAGTCCAAAGAACTGTATAACACTGCAATTTTGGTCCAACTGGTTCATAGAATTGAAGAAAATCTTTAACACATTTCATTTGTTTTGGATCGTAATACTCATACTTAATATCTTTATAATCTGGTTGAACATGTGATCTTATTTTTCCATCTAACACTCTAAATACACCAGAGAGAGACATATGCTCGTTATTTTTAATATTTAAATTTTTTGATAATGAAGACCTCATTGCTTGAGGTAAAGATCCTTGTTCTCCTTTTCTACCTTTAATTTTTATTTTAATAACTTTTCCTTTTTTACCATCTGTGTAATAAATGTTTCCAAGTCCACCATGTTTTTTTGCAGAATATTTTTCAACAATACATTTTTTTTCTGGACTTACTCTTGCAATTATTGATTTAGACTCATCAGTAATTAAATTTTCATTAATAATTAATTCACCACAGTGACCATCTAAACATGACATTGCACCTGATCCAGCTCCTAAAGCATAAGATTTTTCAGAGCCAATCATTTTAGATATTTCTTGATAGTCAAACTCTGCACCAATAAATTTTGGATCATGCATATAAGGCTCTCCACCAACGTCTATTATTTTTTGATTTCCACTGATTCCTTCTGAGGGACAATCCCAATCTCTAAGATTAGGACAATCTACCACTTCTATTTCAACTTTTTTGAAATTTTCAGACAATCCTTTTCTTAATGAATCTGAAATATTCTCTAATGAATATTCTTTAAAAGTTCCTTTTTCTATTTTTAATTGCATGATCTTAATAAGCTATTATTTATTTTGCATAATGTCTATAGATAATATATATAATTTCTATACATAAATAATTTGAGATAAAATATCGATGATTAATAAAAATTTAAAAGTAGCTGTGCTTGGTGCAGGAGCAATGGGTTGCTTATTTGGCGGTTTACTTGCTGAAAAAGGTTTAAGTGTAATTTTAATTGATGTTTGGAAAGAACATGTAGATGCAATTAATAAAGATGGTTTGAAAATGGACGGACATGGAGGTAATCGAATAATTAAAGTCAAAGCCACCTCAGATCCATCTTCTTTAGACAAAGTAGATGCTGTAATTGTTATGTGTAAAGCAACAGCTTTAGATCCAGCATTAAATAGTATTAAAAATATTATAGGAGATAAAACAGTATTCATGTCTTTTCAAAATGGTATTGGTCATGAAGCAATTATTCAAAGTATTGTGGGTGATGAAAAAGTGATAGGTGGAACAACTACACAGGCTTCAAATATTTTGGGACCAGGACATATAATGAATCATGGTTCGTTGCCATCTTGGATTGGTGAGTACGAGGGAGGAATTTCTGATCGAATTAAAGAAATAGCAGAAACTTTTACAGCTCATAACCTTGAAATGATTGCTGCAGAAGATGTAAAAAAAAGAAAATGGATGAAACTTTTTGCTTTAACAGCAATTGGTCCTTTGTCTGCAATTTTCGATCTTCACCATACTGACTTATATATAAACAACAAAGCAAATAAAGTATCTCGCGGTTTAGGTAAAGAAATAATTTTAGAAACTAGAGAAGTTGCACTTGCTGATGGTGTTAATGTTTCTGAAGATGAGTGCTTATTTATGTTTAATAAAATTGTAGATTCGATGCAAACTAACAAGTCATCAATGGCTTTTGATGTTCAATACAAGAGAAAAACTGAAATAGACTTTATTAGTGGTGCAGTTTCAAAAATAGGTAAAAAACATGGTGTTAAAACCCCATTAAATGATCTTATGTATAAAATGATCAAAGTGAAAGAAGGTATGTACAGCTAAATGCTAAGTACAAATAGATTAAAAAAAATCAAAAGCAACTTTCCTGTTTTAGTTGGAAACAACGTTGTTTCAAAAAATATCTGTAATTTATTAATAAAAGAAATCATTAACTCAAAATCATTTGATGATATGATTATGGGAGGTAGAAGCAGAATTAACAAAGGTTCAAAAAATTTTAATTTATATATCAAAAATTCAGTTAACTCCGCAAAACTTTTTAAACTTTTTAATAGTAAATCTTTTTATAAAAAAATTGAAAATCTTTTTATAAAAAATTTTAAGGATGGATCGTGGGTCAATTTATATAAACCACAATCATTTAGTCCTAATAAGTTTACTGTTAAAAAAAAATTAAATTCAAATGAATTAAAAAAAATGTTAGGTAATAATTATTCTAATCCTAAAGTAAATTTAGATATAGACTTTTCAGTATCAAAAGGAGGATATAGATTACGACCTCACAGAGATGATATAACTAGATTATATAATTTCTTAATTTATTTAAATGACATACCAAAAAAAAATGGTGGCTCTCTTACTATCTACAGAAAAAAAGCAAAAAAAAATTTAAGAAAGAGTTTTAGAAGATTTCCAAAAATAACTGAACTTGAGATAGTCAAGTCTTTTACGCCTAAAAAAGGAACTGTCGTTTTTTTTCAATCTACTCCAAATTCTTATCATGGAGTAAAGAGGTTTACAGAGAGAAATTGTCCAAAACGTTTTTTTATTTATGGAAGTTATGCTTTAAATAAACCAGTAATATGGAATTACAAAGGGATATCATATTATCCTCATATAGTTAGCAACAAAAAAAAAATGCTTACTTCTTTTCATGACGCGAACTATTTAACCACACCACCAAACCATTGAAATTATCTTTATGATAAAATAAATTTAAATAATGATAAATAATTTTCAAAAAAAATTGTACGAGAATGGTTATTTAATTATTAAAAATGTACTTAACTTTGAGAGAGACTTAAAACCAGTTCTTAAAGATATGGAATTTGTAATGGATTGCCTCATACAAAAATATGCTAAAAGAAAAGAAGTCAAAAAAGTTCTTAATTTAGATTTTAGAAAAAAATATTCTTTTATTTCAAAACTTAATATCTATGATTTGGATCAATATTTTAATACAAGATTACCAAGAGACCACGTAAGAAAAGATAGCGATTATTTTGCTACTCAATCATTATGGAATTTAATTACTAATAAAAAAATTTTAGATGTTGTAGAAAAAATTTTAGGGACAGAAATAATGTCAAACCCGGTTCAAAATACTAGAATTAAACAACCAGAGAAAAAATTACCAAAAGGATCAATTCATGATGGTTTAAGTGGTAGAACACCTTGGCATCAAGATGCGGCTGTTTTAAATTCTAGGGGACAAAAATTAACAGATATGGTCACTGTTTGGATACCTTTTACTAAAACAACTAAGAAAAATGGATGCATGATTACAGTAAAAAAAATAAATAAAATGGGATTGTTAAATCATATATCTGGATATAGAGGACAAGTTGAATTAAAAAATAGTGAATTACTTGATAATATGGAGCATGTTTATTTGGAAGCAAATATTGGTGATGTAATATTATTGCACAAACACTCTATACATTGTTCTTTACCAAATAGATCTGATGACTTTAGAATAAGTGCTGACCTCAGATATAATATAGCCGGACAACCTTCTGGCAGAGAACCTCTTCCAAATTTCTATGTGAGAAGTAAAAATAAAAAAAATATTCAAATAAAAAATTTCAAACAGTGGTTGGCTCTTTGGGAAAAGGCCAAAGAAAGTCGTGTTGGGAAATATGCTTTTAAATATCCACTCCCAACTTATAAAACAAATAAAAGAGATTTATCAAAATTAATTTAATTTTACTTATTAAACTGTATCCATTTACTGTTGTTTTTACTTGAGTCTAAAACAGTCTCTATAAACTTCATCCCTTCGACTCCATCATAAATAGTTGGGTAACAGTCGTCTAACTCGTCATATTTTTCATTATTTATTTGAGCATTTAATTTTTTAGAAACATCAGTATAAATATTTGCAAAACCTTCCAAATATCCCTCTGGATGACCTGGTGGAATTCTTGTTACATCGTTAGCTTCTTTGCTAGAACTGCTACTTCCTCTTGTTATTTTTTCAGAAGGTTTTCCAAAATTTGTAAAATACAAATAATTTGGATCTTCTTGTTTCCACTCTAACCCACCTGTTTCACCATAGACTCTTATTTTAAGATTATTTTCATTGCCAACTGCAACTTGACTAGACCATATTGCGCCTTTTGCACCGCCTTTAAATCTAAGCATGATTTGTGCATTATCATCTAGTTTTCTACCTTTTACAAAAGTGTGAATGTCAGCTGATAACTCATCTAATTCTAATTCAGTAATAAACCTAATAAGATTAAATGCATGAGTTCCAATATCTCCTATACAACCTCCTCCTCCTGATCTTTTAGGATCAGTTCTCCACTCAGCTTGTTTTAAACCAGTGTCTTCTGCTTTTGTGGTTAACCAATCTTGAGGGTACTCTGCTTGTACAACTCTTATTTTTCCAAGATCACCTTTTTTTATAAGAGATCTTGCATGTCTTACCATTGGATACCCAGTATAATTATGTGTTAAGGCAAAAATTACCTTTTTGTTTTCTATGATATCTTTTAGAGAATTTGCTTCTTCACTTGATAAGGCAAGAGGCTTATCACAAATAATGTGAATACCCTTTTCTGCAAAAATTTTTGCTACTGGCACATGGAGATGATTAGGAGTTACAATAGAAACAACATCTATTCCATCTGAACGAACAGACTCCTTTTCTGCCATTTCCTGATAAGTTTTATAGATACGTTCTTTTGACAATCCAACTTTTCTTCCAGTTTCTTTTGAGTTATCAAAATTAGATGAAAAACATCCTGCTACTAATTCGTAATAACCATCAATTCTTAACGCTATTCTGTGAACACCTCCAATAAAAGCGCCTTCTCCTCCGCCGACCATTCCAATACGGATTTTTCTTTGCACTAATTTATACCTAGCATTTTTTTATTAGCTTCAATATCAGCGCCACTTCCTGCAAAATCATCAAATGCTTTTTCTGTAGTGTTGATAATATGATTTTTAATAAATTCAGCTCCTTCTCTTGCGCCATCTTCTGGATGTTTTAAACAGCACTCCCATTCAAGAACTGCCCAACCATCATAACCATATGAAGTAAATTTTGAAAAAATTGATTTAAAATCTACTTGTCCATCACCAAGGGATCTAAATCTACCTGCTCTGTTAACCCAAGATTGAAAACCACCATACACTCCTTGTTTTCCAGAGGGATTTAACTCTGCATCTTTAACATGAAACATTTTTATTTTTTCATGATAAATATCTATATGAGCCAAGTAATCTAAATTCTGTAAAACATAATGACTAGGATCATAAAGCATATTGCATCTTTTATGGTTACCAACTTTTTCTAAAAACATTTCAAATGTAATACCATCGTGAAGATCTTCACCTGGATGTATTTCGTAACAGAGATCAACTCCATTTTGATCAAATTGATCGAGAATTGGTTTCCATCTATTTGAAAGCTCATTAAATGCATTTTCAATTAATCCTTCAGGTCTTTGTGGCCAAGGATAAACATAAGGCCAAGCAAGTGCTCCTGAAAAAGTAACATGTCTATCTAGCCCAAGATTTTTTGAGGCCTTAGCTGCCATCATTAATTGATTTACTGCCCACTCTTGTCTTGCTTTTGGATTGCCTCTAACCTCAGGTGCTGCAAATCCATCAAATGCTGTATCATACGCTGGATGCACTGCAACCAACTGTCCTTGAAGATGTGTTGATAGTTCTGTGATTTCGAGATTATATTTTTTTGTTACGCCTTTGATTTCATCACAATAATCTTTGCTTTCAGATGCTCTCTTCAGATCAATTAATCTAGCATCCCAACTCGGAATTTGAACACCTTTATAACCTAATGAAGATACCCACTTACAAATATTATCTAAAGAATTGAATGGTGCATCTTCGCCTACAAATTGTGCTAGGAAAATTGCAGGACCTTTTATATTGTTCATAATCTCCCCCTCTCTTTGAATTTATCAACAATTTTTTTTTATAAAAAAATACTAGCAGGCACAACTCATCTTGGGTAGACTATTCTTAAGAAAAATAAACTAAGAGGAGATAAAATGAAAAAAATAATGATTTTATTGTTTGTTTCTCTATTTTCGTTCTCTGTAAATTCAAATGCAAAATCTATAACATTAGGATGGGCCGCTTGGGACCCAGCGAATGCTTTGCAAGAGTTAACTAAGGAATTTACTGCTGAAACTGGAATAGAAGTTAACTTTGAGTTTGTACCGTGGCCAAATTTTGCTGACCGTATGTTAAATGAACTTAACAACAAAGGTAAAACATTTGACTTATTAATTGGTGACTCACAATGGATCGGTGCTGGAGCTGTTTATGGGCATTACGTGAAGTTGAATGACTTCTTTGATAAAGAGGGAATTTCAATGAGTGATTTCTCACCAGCTACAGTTTATGCATATTCGACATGGCCAAAGGGTAGTGAAAATTACTACGCATTGCCAGCTATGGGAGATGCATTAGCTTGGGCTTATAGAAAAGACTGGTTTGACAGACCAGAACTTAAATCAGAGTTCAAAAAGAAACATGGATATGATCTAGGAGTTCCAGCTAACTGGAATCAATTACATGATATGTGTAAATTCTTCCAAGGAAGAGAAATTGATGGTCAAAAAAGATATGGGGCTGCAATTAACACAGAGCGTGGATCAGAAGGTATAACAATGGGTGTTACAGCTGCTATGTATGCGTGGGGTATGGAATATGAAAATCCTAACAAACCATACGATATGGAAGGATATTTCAATTCACCACAAGCTGTAGAAGCAGTTGAGTTTTATAGAAAGTTATATGAAGACTGCGCACCTCCAGGACACTCTGATGCTTACATGGTTGCAAATTTAGATGCTTACAAATCAGGACAAGTTGCATTCCAAATGAACTGGTATGCTTTCTGGCCTGGCGTTTCTAAAGAAGACAGTGATGGAAGAGTTAGCGGCTTCTTTGCAAATCCTAAACAAAATGTTGCAGCTGCAACATTAGGTGGACAGGGTATATCTGTTGTTAAATACTCAGATAAGCAAGATCTTGCTCTTGAATACATTAAGTGGTTTGCAAGACCAGATGTTCAACAAAAATGGTGGGATCTAGGTGGATACTCATGTCATAATGATGTTTTAAATTCACCATCATTTCCAACATCGACTGTTTACGCACAAGGATTCTTAGACTCAATGGGAATTGTCAAAGATTTTTGGCAAGAACCAACTTTCGTTGAGTTAATGCTTCCTATGCAAGAAGCAATTCACGACTATGTTGTTAATGGAAAAGGAACTGCTAAAGAAGCTCTAGATAAAATTATCGAAGAGTGGGTTGAAGTGTTCGAAGCAGACGGAAAACTTTAACATTAATAGTTAAGAAATTAAAAAATTAGGGGGGGTTAAACCTCCCCTTTTTTTATTAAAAATTCATATGAACGTTAAGAAAAAATTTAAAGGACTTTCCGATAAAGCTGTAGGATGGCTTTTTATTGGACCAACTGTACTTCTGCTACTGGCTATAAATATTTATCCATTGGTCTATGCAATTAAAATGTCTTTTACAAATTTTTACGCAAATAAAATTGGAAGAGAACCTCAGTTCGTTGGTTTAAAAAATTACATTAAAGTCCTTAACAAAGAAGCCATATGGGAAAAAATGCAAGTTACAGCAAGCTTTATGTTTTGGACTTTGTTACTTCAAGCAATTATAGGTTTGGGTTTAGCTTTACTTCTAAACAGGAAATTTAAAGGTAATGAACTACTAACCACATTAATTGTTTTACCCATGATGTTATCACCTGCTGTAGTAGGTGTATTTTGGACTTATCTTTATAATCCTCAAGTTGGTCTATTTAATTACGTAGTTAATTTTTTCTATGATTTAGGAAGCTTTGACATGATTGGTTCAAGTACTCTTGCTCCTTGGGCTATTGTTATTGTTGATACATGGATGTGGACACCTTTTACAATGTTAATTTGCCTAGCTGGTCTAAGATCTGTTCCAAATTATTTATATGAAGCTGCAGAAGTTGATAGAGCCAGTAAATGGCAGCAATTTATATATATTACATTACCTTCTGTTTTACCATTTTTATTACTAGCTCTGCTTTTTAGAGGGATTGAGAATTTCAAAATGTTTGACATGGTTGTTGAGCTAACCTCTGGTGGTCCTGGCTCTGCTACAGAGCTTGCTTCAATTAACTTAAAAAGAGAAGCATTTGAAAAATGGAAAACAGGTTACAGCTCAGCATTTGCTGTTATTCTTTTTGTTACCATATTTGGTTTTGGGAATGTCTACGTAAAAGTAATGAACAAAATAAAAGAACGCTGATGGATACTTCTAGATCATATTTAGAACCTTCGTCATTTTCAAAAAAAATGGCTGCAGCTATTATCATAGTTTACGCTGTAATTACTTTGATACCAATATCATGGATGGTGATGACGAGTTTTAAAAATGTTGATAGCGCAATTTCATATCCACCCGAAGTTCTGTTTGAACCATCACTAGAAGGATATGTTAACTTATTTACTAATAGGTCAAGACAATCACAAGAATACCTTGATTCATTACCTCCCCCAGAAAATTGGTATGAAGAACTAGTTAGAAGTAGAGAGATGGTTATAACAGGACCATCTAAATTTTTGGGTAGATATTCAAATTCAATGATTATTGGATTTGGTTCAACTTTTGCATCTGTATTTTTAGGAGCATTAGCTGCATATGCATTTTCAAGGTTTAGGGTTCCTTTAAAAGATGATTTATTATTTTTTATTCTTTCAACCAGGATGTTTCCTCCTATAGCAGTGGCTGTTCCTATATTTATTATGTACAGAAAATTAGGTCTTGGGGATACTCACCTTGGAATGATCATATTGTATACCGTTGTAAACTTAAGTTTGGCAGTATGGTTATTAAAAGGATTTATGGATGAAATTCCTAAAGAATATGAAGAGGCAGCTATGATCGATGGATATTCAAGGCTTCAAGCTTTCTTTAAAGTTGTTCTTCCACAAGCAATGACAGGTATAGCTGCAACTGCAATCTTTTGTATGATTTTTTCATGGAATGAATACGCATTTGCTGTTTTGCTAACTCAATTCAATGCACAAACAGCTCCACCATTTATTCCTACAATCATTGGTGAAGGTGGTCTAGATTGGCCAGCAATTGGGGCAGGAACAACTTTATTTCTATTACCTGTTATGATTTTTACAATAATTCTAAGAAAACATCTTTTAAGAGGTATTACCTTTGGAGCAGTAAGGAAATAATGCAAGAAGAAAAATCATTAATGAGAAAAATATTTAGAAGAGTTTACTGGGAAAACTTTTCGACAATATTAATTTTAATTGGGGTTTTCATGTTGTTACAACCATTTGCAATGTGGATGTTTACTTATTCTTTTATTGTAATATTAGTAGGAACTATAGGTTTCATAATCACAAGTCACTTTCCAGATTAATATGTCTCAAATTAAAATAGTAAATTTGCAAAAATCATTTGGTGACTTTACTGCAGTTAAAAATTCTAATTTAACGATTAATGATAAAGAGTTCTTTGTTTTACTTGGACCATCTGGTTGTGGAAAGACTACAACACTTCGAATGATTGCAGGATTAGAATTACCGACATCTGGTGAAATATATCTTGGAGATGAAGAGGTAGGAATGTTAAGAGCATCAGAAAGAGATATTGCTTTTGTTTTTCAATTGTTTGCCCTCTACCCACACATGAATGTAAGAAACAACTTATCATTTCCTCTAAAAATGCAGGGATATAAAAAAAGTGATATCAAAAATAGAGTTGAAGAAGCAGCAAAACTTTTAAGAATTGATCACATTTTAAATTCTAATATTTCCTCTCTTTCGGGTGGAGATAGACAACGGGTAGCTTTAGGAAGAGCACTAGTTAGAAGACCAAAAGCATTTTTAATGGACGAGCCATTAGGAACCTTGGATGCTGAATTTAGAGAATTAATGTGTCTAGAATTAAAAAAACTACATTTAGATATTGGGGCAACTACAGTTTATGTAACTCATGATCAGTTAGAAGCAATGTCATTAGCTGACCGAATTGCAGTTATGGATGGTGGTGAAATATTACAAGCTGATGAGCCTAATGTTATTTATAATAAACCTAAAACTAAATTTGTGGCCTCATTTATAGGATCTCCAGGTATGAACTTTTTTGAAGTTCATGAAGGAATTTCTAAAGATCAATCTTTTGTAAATATCGAAGGTGCTAAATTTGATATTCCTAAACAACTTGAGGAGTCAAGAGGAAGTAAAAACTTTTTTGGCATACGTCCAGAAAATTTAACTCTAGATAATAATGAGGGTCTAAAAGGTTCGGTTTTTGGAGTGGAGTATTTAGGATCAAGAAAAATAATTACAGTTAAAACAAGTTTAGGTGAGATTAAAGTTAAAACAGATATTTCTGTTAAAGTTAAATTGAATGAAAATGTTCAGGTAAAACCTTCAAATAATAATATTATTATTTTTGACGGTGAGACAGACAAATCTTTAAACAGTGAGTTTATAAAATAATGGCAAAAGTAGAATTAAAAAAATTATTTAAAACTTATAATAAAAACATTAAAGCTTTGGAGGATATAAATCTCACAATTGAAGATGGTCAATTTTTTGTATTACTAGGTCCATCTGGTGCTGGAAAAACAACAACACTTAGATGTATAGCCGGTTTAGAAAAAATTGATTCAGGAGATGTACTATTTAATGATGAAAATATAACTAATGATCAACCTGCTTCGAGAGATGTGACTTTCGTTTTTCAACAATACTCTCTTTATCCTCACTATACTGTTTATGAAAATCTTGCTTTTCCACTAAGGTCACCCATGAGAAAACTTCCTGAGGAAGAAATAAAAAACAAAGTAGAGAAAATTGCTGAAATGCTGAAAATTACTAACAAATTACAAAATAAAGCAACTCAACTTTCAGGTGGAGAAATGCAAAGAGTAGCTATTGGTAGAGCTCTTGTTCGTGAACCAAATATCTATTTGATGGATGAGCCACTTTCATCATTAGATGCTAAACTAAGAGAAACTCTTAGAGTTGAATTAAAAAATATTCAATTAAATCTAAACGCTACTATTTTGTATGTGACACATGATCAGGCTGAAGCAACAACTTTGGCAGATAAAATTGGAGTTTTAAAAGAAGGTAAAATAGTTCAAATTGGAACTCCTGAAGAAATTTATGAAAATCCAAATTCAATTTATGTATCCCAAAGATTGGGTTCACCAAAAATAAATATTTTACCTGGTTCTTTATTTAAAATAGATAACAACATACCAAAAATTGGAATTAGACCAGAAAATATAGAGTTAGGTGATGGACCATACGAGGGAAAGGTTGTGTCAATAGAAAATTTAGGTTCAGAGACTGTTGTAGCTATTAGTTTTCAGGACAATGAAATATTAGCTTCAATCCAGGGTAGTTATAAATCATCAATTAATGAAAAAATTAATTTTGACATTAATGCAAATAAAGTTTTAAAATTTGATAACGGAGACCAAAGAATATATGAGCGTTAATTTTTTAATTTCTCAAGCAAAAAATATTCAAATTGTCATAAATGAAAATGCAGGAGAAATTGAAGCCCTAGATCAAAATATTGGAGATGGGGATCATATATTTAATGTGCAAAGAGGTCTTAAGTTAGTAGTTGAGCTTGAAAATGATATTAAAAACCTACCTTTGCAAAAAGGTTTAAATATGATTGCAATGAAAGTGTTGTCAGGTATTGGTGGTTCCTCTGGAGCTTTGTTTGGAACTTTCTTTATGTCTATGGCTAAAACACCAGATCTAGATAAAAATATAGATTTTAACAAAGCATGTGAAATGGTTATAACAGGAATTAATGCAATGAAGGAAAGAGGAAAAGCGGATGTTGGAGAAAAAACAATGATGGATGTTTTAATTCCAGTATCAGAAAAACTAAATGAATTAAAAAATAGCAATACGGATATGAATGAAGGGTTAAGTGAGATAATAAAAATTGCCGAAGATAGAATGTTAGCAACAAAAGACATGCTTGCTACCAAAGGTAGAGCTTCATTTTTAGGAGAACGTGCAAAAGGTCATATAGATCCAGGGGCTCGTTCATCACAACTTATAATAGATACAATATGCAAATCACTAATTAATAAATAGGAGGAAATATGAAAAAATTTATAAATAATGTTGACGACTTTTTAAAAGAAAGTCTTAATGGATTTGGTAAAGCTCATGGAGATATAATCAAAGTAAATTTTGAGCCAAACTTTATTTCCAGAAAAACAAAAACTAAAGAAGGAAAAGTATCTTTAATCTCGGGTGGAGGGAGTGGACATGAACCAATGCATGGTGGTTTTGTTGGTCATGGAATGCTGGATGCAGCATGTCCAGGTTTTGTTTTTTCAGCACCTACTCCAGATCAAATGCAAGCAGCTGCTGAAAATGTAGATAGTGGTGCTGGTGTTCTGTTCATAGTTAAAAATTATTCTGGTGATATTATGAATTTTCAAATGGGTGCTGAAATGTACTCAGGTAAAAATGATAGTATTATTACTAATGACGATGTAGCTGTTGAAGACTCTACCTTCACAACTGGTAGAAGAGGTGTGGCTGCAACAGTTTTGGTCGAAAAGATAGTTGGATCACTTGCCGAGAATGGAGGTTCCTTAGAAGAATGTAAAAAACTTGGCGAAAAAGTAAACAAAAATTCAGGAACTATGGGCGTTGCTTTTACAAGTTGCACAGTTCCTGCTGCAGGCAAACCAACTTTTGATATTGGAAATGATGAAATGGAATTTGGAGTAGGTATACACGGTGAACCTGGAAGAAAAAGAGAAAAAATTCAACCATCAAAAACAATAGTAAATAACATGTTGGAAGCTATACTTGATGATTTAAAACCACAAAAAAATGAAAAAACACTTCTATTTGTAAATGGTATGGGTGGAACTCCTCTTACTGAATTATATTTAGTATACGACGATGCTTGTGAAATTTTAAAATCTAAAGGTATTGAAATTACAAGAAGTTTGGTAGGTAATTATTGCACATCACTTGAAATGCAAGGAGCGTCCATAACTCTTCTTAAATGTGATGAAGAAATTTTAAAAAATTGGGATGCGCCTGTTCATACAGCAGCTATGAGATGGGGTATGTAAAAAGTAATTTACATTTTTAATTAATTTTCGTATTAAAAAGTCGTTAATCAAACATAAATATGAGTAGTAAAAAAAAAATTTTAATTATTCAGCCTATTCATGATGCGGGTATAAAACTATTAGAAGATAATTCTGATTATGAGTTTGAAATAGTAGAAAATACAGATAATAAATTTTTAAAATCCAAAATAAAAGATTGCGATGGTATTTCCATAAGAACTGCAAAACTTACCGGTGAAGTAATAGAAGGTTCAACTAAATTAAAAATTATTTCAAGACATGGTGTTGGTTATGATAATATAGACTTGGAGAGCACTAAAAAAAATAATATCACACTTGCAATCACAGCAACTGCAAATGCAGTAGCAGTAGCTGAACATGTAATGTTTATGCTACTAAATATTTCCAAAAAAGGAAATATGTATAATGAAACTGTTAAAAGCGGCAAATTCAATGATCGAAATAAATTACCCAAAACAGTTGAATTGTGGAATAAAAATATGTTGATTGCTGGATTTGGTCGTATTGGACAAGCTTTGATAAAAAGATGTCATGGATTTGAAATGAAAGTTTTTGTTTATGATCCATTTGTATCTAAAGAAATAATTGAAAAGCATGGTGGTATTAAAGTCGATAGTTTAGAGGAAGCATCTAAAAATATGGATGCTATATCACTTCATGTACCGCTTAGTGAAAAAACTAAGAATATTATTAATTATGATTTACTAAAAAACATGAAAAAAAATTGCATTATAATTAATGCTGCAAGAGGTGGAGTAATAAATGAAATCGATCTAGATAAAGCTTTAAATGAAAATTTAATTCTTGGTGCTGGTTTAGATGTTTTTGAGATTGAGCCACCTGATCCAGATAATCCTTTGCTAAAAAATAATAAAGTATTTTTAAGTCCACATACTGCTGCATTTACAGAGGAATGTATGACCAGAATGGGAATAGAAACAATTCAAAATATTATTGATTTTTTTGATAGAAAATTACAAAAATCTAAGATTGTAAATTTATAATATAAAAATAATTTTATTTTAAATTTTTTTTACCTAAGAGATTAATTAGCTAAGTTTTATCTACAGAAGTCAGTTATTGTATATATCTATATTGCTACTATCTAAAGTTTCAGTCAAATATTTGTATCCCATTTTTGCATATTCAAACGGATTAGCTTTTGCTGGATCTTGTTCCGCCTCTACTACTAACCATCCTGAATAATTTTTTTGTTTCAACACATCAAATAATGGTTTGTAATCAATACATCCATCACCTGGAACTGTAAATGCGCCTTCTAAAAATGCTTCTCTAAAACTCAAGTCTTCTTTTAAAGATTTTTCTAAAACACTTTTTCTTATATCCTTACAATGCATATGAATTAATCTTTCGCTAAAATCATTTAATATTTTTAAAGAGTCTCCCTGCGCAAATAACATATGACCAGTGTCTAATGTAAGTTTTACACTGTCGTGTGTATTTTCAAGCAATCTTACTGTATCCTCTTCGGTCTCTATTATCGTGCCCATATGATGATGATAAGCAAGTGGCATACCTTCATCTTCAAGATATTTTCCCATCTCTGAAATTTTTTCATAATATTTTTTAGACTCTTCAAGACCCATTTGAGGCCTTGTAGATAATTTTCGATCTGGATCTCCTTGAATTGAACCAGAAACTTCAGCAAAAACCATGCAAGGTGAATTACAATCCTTAAAAAGTTTAAGTTGATCTTGAATAACTTTTTTTTCTTCATTTACACTATTTGTTCTTAAATTAGCTCCATACCAACCTGAACAAAGATTCAGTTTAAACTCATTAAGTTTAGGAATTAATTCTTCTGATTTTTTTGGAAATTTACCACCAGACTCAATTCCAATAAATCCCGCCTGACTAGCTTCAGACAAGCATTGTTCTAAAGGGGTATCACCACCCAGTTCTGGCATATCATCATTACTCCATGCAATTGGTGCTATTCCTAATTTTACTGACATACAAAATTTATTAAAAACTTAAAACATTTTTAAATGATGATGTTATTTGCATCAAGAAAATTATATTTTCATTTAATGTTTAATTCATCATAAAAATTGTTTCTTGATTTTATTTTTTAATTCTGTTCTATATTATTATGATCAACTTTTCTTTAATGGGAGCAGGACGGATTGGAAAAATGCATGCTAAATTTATAGCAGCACATCCAAAAGCAAAATTAAAATATATATATGATCCTAATTCACAATTTGCTGAAGAAGTAGCAAAATCAACAAGTTGCTCAATTGCATCATCACCAGAAGAAGCAATTAATGCAGATGATGTGGATGCAATTCTTATAGCATCTGCTACTCCAACTCATACTCAATTTATTACAATGGCAGCAAAAGCAGGAAAAGCAGTTTTTTGTGAAAAGCCAATTGATTTAGATATCAACAAAGTAAATGAGTGTATGGAAAATATTAAAGGAACAAAAGTTCCTATTCAAATTGGTTTTAATAGAAGATTTGATGCCAGTCATAAAAAGGCACAACAAGCAAGAGTAAAAAAAGAAATTGGTGAATTAGAAATGATTGTTATTACTAGTAGAGATCCTGAACCTCCTGGAATTGATTATTTAAAAGCTGCTGGTGGATTTTTTAGAGATACTACTATTCATGATTTTGATTTAACTAGATTTATATTGGGAGATGATCCTGTAGTACAAATATCAGCATTTGGGGCTGCTTTATTTGATAAAAATTCACAACATGTAAAAGATCTTGATACCGCAATGTTTATTTTAAAATCAAAAAATGGTGTTTTAATACATATTAATAACTCTAGACGAGCTGTTTATGGATATGATCAAAGAGTTGAAGTATTTGGCAGTAAAGGAATGGTAATCTCTGATAATCAAACTCCTACCTCTTTAGAAAGATATACAAGCTCATCAACAAATGAAAAGGAAACTATACATTTCTTTTTTATTGAAAGATATGAGCAAGCTTACAGAGATCAATTTAATGAGTTTGTAAAATGCGTTGAAGATAAAACAAAACCATTAGTAGGGTTTGAAGATGGTAGAAACGCTTTAATAATAGCTAATGCAGCATATGAATCATTTGAAAGTGGTAAAGTAATAGATATAAAATTATAAAATGTCTAATAAATATATATCTGAACAAACCAATCAATTTAAAGACAAAATAATAATTGTAACAGGAAGCACCCAAGGAAGTGGAGCTGAGACTGCAAAATTACTTGCAAACAGAGGAGCTAAAGGAATAACTATTTGTGGAAGAAATAATGAAAAAGGAAACAAGGTAAAATCTGAAATAGAAAGCATAGGTGCAGAATGCTTGTACGTTAGAGCAGATTTAGAAAAACTTGAAGACTGTAAAAAAATAGTTTCTGAAACTGATAAAAAATTTAACACAGTAGATTCTTTTATAAATGTTGCTGCTTTTACTGAAAGAGGAACGATCTTAAGCACAACAGAGGAAAATTATGATAAAAATTTTAATGTAAATGTAAAAGCTCCCCTCTTTATGATGCAAGACGTTATAAAAATAATGATTAGAGATAAAAAAAAAGGAACTATAGCTCATATTTTATCAATGGCCGGATATAGTGGTATGCCTTTCTTAACTGCTTACAGTTCTTCTAAAGCAGCATTAGCAGTAATGATTAAAAATGTTGCAAACTCAGTTTCAGGTCATCAAATAAGAGTGAATGGTGTAAATCTAGGTTGGACAGATACACCGGCAGAAACAGTCATTCAGAAAAAATTTCACAATGCAGATGATAATTGGTTAAAAAAAACTGAAGCAAAAGTTCCTTTTAAAAGATTAAACAAACCTATAGATGTTGCAAAGATACTAGCTTTCTTGTGCTCAGATGAGTCAGGAATTATGACTGGTAGCATTGTTGACTTTGATCAAACAGTTGCGGGATGGCATTCTTATTCAGCATATGACACCAAGGTGTTAGATGATAGTATTTTGGGTGAGTGAACCGAATTAAAATTAACTTATGAAAAAAAATAAAATTAGAGATACTGGTTTGGAAGTTACAGAATTAAGTTTTGGAACATCCTCTTTGGGGAGTATGCCAGATACTTATGGTTATGAAGTACCAGAGCAAAGAGCTCAAGAAACGTTAAAAAGATTTTTTCAAGGTCCAGTAAATATGCTTGATACTTCAAGAAATTATGCGATGGGCGAAAGTGAAAAAAGGATTGGAATAGCAATAAAGGAAAATGGTGGTTGGCCAGGAAACTTTGTCTTGTCAACAAAAATTGATAGAAATATGGATACTCTAGTTCTTGATAAGATAAGAACAAGAGAGTCTATCGAAGAAAGTTTAAAAACTTTAAATGTAGATTCTGTCGATATTTTATTTCTTCATGATCCAGAATATGTAAAAGATTTAAATGAAGTCACTAAAAAAGATGGGGCATTGGATGAGTTATTTAAAATAAAAGAAGAGGGTTTGGCTAAGGCAGTTGGTTTAGCTATGGGAAAAATAAATATAATGTTTCCTATTTTAAAAAATTGGGACTTTGATGTGATAATTAATCATAACAGATATACTTTATTAAACAGAGAAGCTGATGAAATGTATAGCTACGCTCACAGTAAAAATATATCTATTTTCAATGCTGCTCCTTACGCTGGTGGTGTTTTGGCAAAAGGTCCAAGTAACTTTAAAAAAATAACTTATCAAGATGTTACAGAAGAAAAACTTGCGCCTGCTATAGAAATAGAAAAAGTTTGTAAAAAGTATAATGTAGAAATGGGTGCGGCTGCTTTACAGTTTTCAATGAAAGATGAAAGAGTCACCTCTACTTTATGTGGGGTCACTAGTGTTCAGAGTATTGAAAAAAACCTATCTTGGGCTGAAACAAGTATCCCAGAAAAATTTTGGGATGAAGTTTTAAAATTACCTTACTCAACAAAAGATCCAGAATCTGAAAGAAAATATACACCTGGTTAAATTTTAAAAAAATTATAAATAAGATAACTATATATTTATTTATTAATTTAATTATCAATAATTTCTGGGGATAATTTTTAATTGTAATCAATTTTAAAAATACATAATCTATAAATCATAAATTAAAAAAGGAGCATAAATGAAAAAGATTATTATCTCATTAATAATGATGTTTGGAATAATCTCTTCAACTTCATTTGCTGGTACTTTAGTGATAAACACAGATACGTCTGATGCAGCACCTAAAGAAGCTTTTGAATATATTATTAAAAAATTTGAAGAAGAAAACCCAGACGTTACAGTAAAATGGAATGTTTTTGACCATGAAGGTTATAAACAATCCATAAGAAATTTTTTAAACACTGATCCACCTGATGTTGCAAACTGGTATGCTGGAAATAGAATGCTACCATTTGTAAGAGCAGGTTTGTTTGAAGATGTCTCTGATATTTGGAAAGACTCAGGTTGGGTCGATGGAAACCTTTCTGAAAATATGGAGCATGCTAAAAAATCAATGACGATTGGTGGTAAGCAATGGGGAATTCCTTACACTTATTATCAATGGGGGGTGTATTACAGGAAAGATCTATTTACAGCAAATGGAATATCTGTACCAACTACATGGGATGATTTTGTAGCTGCATGCGCTACTTTAAAAGCTGCAGGCATTACACCTATTACAATTGGATCAAAGTATCTTTGGACAACAGCTGGTGTTTTTGATTATTTAAATCTGAGAACAAATGGCTATGAGTTCCATATGGATTTAACACTAGGCAAGGTTCCTTACACAGATCCAAAAGTGCAAGCGGTATTTGATAAATGGGATGAGCTTGTGAAACCTGGTTACTTCTTAGAAAATCATGCAGCACTTAGTTGGCAAGAAGCTTTAACTCCTATGGTAAACGGCGAAGCAGCAATGTATGTGATGGGTAACTTTGCTGTTGCTCCTTTAAAAGAGGCTGGCTTAAGAGATTCTAATTTAGGTTTCTTCCAGTTCCCTGAAATCACACCAGGTATTCCAATGGCTGAAGAAGCACCTACGGACACTGTGCACATACCTTCTAAAGCTAAAAATAAAACTGATGCTAAACGTTTCTTAATATTTATGTCTCGAGCAGATGTGCAAGAAGAGATCAATAAAATATTAGGTCAGCTTCCTATTAACAAAAACTCTAGTGTTAAAAAGGGAGATCCATTCTTAGCAGCAGGATTGAATATGCTAAATAATGCTTATGCAATGGCACAATTCTACGATAGAGATGCTCCAGCTCAAATGGCATCAGAGGGTATGAAAGGCTTTCAAGAATATATGTCTAATCCTGACAGAAGACAAAAAATCTTAGAAAGATTAGAAAAAGTACGTCAAAAAGTTTATAAATAAACTTTTAGCTTAACTGTGGGGCTTACTGGCCCCTCAGTTAAAAATTAAATTTCATCAATTTTTAAAGAAGAATTATATGGAACTAAATAATTCAAAACCAAAAAGAATTACTTGGTGGCAAAAAAATCAAGTTAAAATAAGCCCATGGATTTTTCTCGCCCCAGGATTAATATTTTTTTCTATTTATGTAATAGCCCCTATATTTGTATCTATTGGTATTTCTTTTTATCAATGGGATGGATTATCTCCATCTACATATGTTGGTCTTCAAAATTACATTGAACTTTTAGATGATGAATATTTTTATATTTCGCTCTGGAATAATGTTAAATGGTTAATATTTTTTATGTTGGCGGTTCCTATTGGCTTAGGACTAGCAATATTTTTAAATCAAATTGTTTTTGGAATTAGATTGATTAAATCTCTGTTTTTTTTTCCATTTGTTATTTCTCAAGTGGTTATTGGACTTATTTTTACTTGGTTTTACCAACCAAATTATGGGGTTATTGCACCCTTTTTAGATTTAATTGGATTAGAGGGATTTTCAATTCTTGCAAATGAAGATACTGCTACTTATGGGATAATATTTGCAGGTCTATATCCACAAATTGCTTATTGTTTAATTTTATATTTAACAGGACTTAACAATATTAACCCTGAACAAATTGAGGCTGGAAGAATGGATGGCGCCAAAGGATTTCATTTATTTTGGAATATAGTACTTCCACAACTAAGACACGCTACCTTTTTAGCAATTGTAGTAACAGTGATTGGTGCGCTTAGAAGTTTTGATATGGTGGCAATAATGACTCAAGGTGGACCTTATGGCTATTCAAATGTCTTAGCATATTACATGTTTGAACAAGCTTTAAGTGAATACGGTTACAGAATGGGATACGGTTCAGCGATAGCAACAGTTTTATTCACAATAATGATGTTTTATATTTTGTTTTTTATATACAGAATGTATCGAAACGAAAGGGAGGATAATAACTAAATGTTCCCTACTCCTATTCATCAAAGACCAATCATAAATCAATATATTTATAAAATATTTTTACCTATCTCATTAATTATTTGGTTGATACCGATTTTTGGTATTTTAATGACATCAATAAGAGGCTTGGGAGATATTACTGCTGGAAATATGTGGGGAACACCAAGTGAATTTTTACTTTTTTCAAACTTACATGATGTTTTCACTAACACTCCAATGATCAAATACACTCTAAATAGTTTTAAAGTAACTATACCAACAATGTTAGGAGCGGTTGCTTTAAGTTGTATGACTGGCTTTGCCCTTGCAAATTATAAGTTTAGGACAAATTTAATTATATTTTTTATTTTTATAGCTGGAAACTTTGTTCCATTTCAAATTTTAATGATACCTGTAAGAGATCTGACTTTTAAAATTGGTCTCTACAACACTATTACAGGATTGGTTTTATTTCATGTAGCTTTTCAAACAGGTTTTTGTACACTTTTTATGAGAAATTTTATTAAAGCGTTACCTCAAGAGCTAATAGAGGCTGCGAGAATGGATGGAGCATCTGAATTTAGAATATTTTGGAAGATAATATTACCTTTGACTAGGCCAGCTATAGCAGCGCTGTGTGTATTAATTTTTACATTTATATGGAACGATTATTTTTGGGCAACAGTCTTAATTCAAGGTGATCATGCAATGCCAATTACTGCTGGATTAAAATCATTAAATGGTCAATGGATTACAGCTTATCACTTATTATCAACTGGATCTATTGTTGCTGCGATACCTCCTGTTATTATGTTTTTTTTAATGCAAAAACATTTTATTGCTGGATTAACTCTTGGAGCAACTAAAGGATAGTATGATTAAAGTTACTTTTATTGGAGCAGGAAGTACTGTATTTATGAAAAATATACTTACAGATATTTTGCTTGAAAAAAATTTCAGCAACTGTGAAATAGTTTTACAAGATATTGATATAAGAAGATTAAAAACTTCAAATTTGGTAGCAGAAAAAGTTGCAAAATCAATAGGTGCTAATCCAAAGATTATAATTGAAAAAAATCAAAAAAAAGCACTTAGAGGAGCTGACTTTGTAATTTTAATGTTTCAAATAGGTGGTTATGAGCCTTCTACAGTTATTGATTTTGAAATTCCAGCAAAGTATGGATTAAAACAAACTATTGGTGACACTTTAGGTATAGGTGGAATCATGAGAGGGTTGAGAACTGTCCCTGCTTTATTGTCTGTTGTAAAAGATATGAATGAAGTTTGTCCAAGTGGAATAATGTTACAGTACGTTAATCCTATGGCAATAAATTGTTTGGCATTATCTAAATTTGCACCTGAACTTAAATATGTTGGACTTTGTCATTCTGTACAAGGAACTGCTGAAGATTTAGCAAAAGATATTGGTGAAGACATTAAAAATATTAGTTATGAATGTTCGGGTATTAATCATATGTCTTTTTTTACTAAATTTGAAAAGATTAACTCTGATGGAACAAAAGAAAATCTTTATCCTAAAATTTTTAAAGCTGGAAAAGAAAAAACATTCGGAACTAATTGGGATGGATGCACAAATGAAGTTAGATATAAAGTTTTAGAAAAACTTGGATATTTTGTTACTGAATCATCTGAACACTTTGCAGAATATACACCGTGGTTTATTAAAAATAACAGAGACGACTTATTAAGTGAATTCAACATTCCAATTAATGAATATATTCGAAGATGTAAAAAACAAATTAAAGAATGGGATCAACAAGAACAAAGTTTATTAAATGGGGAAAAATTTGTTTGTCAAAAATCTTTAGAATATGCATCACGAATAATTGTATCAATTGTAGACGGCAAAGAAGACACAATAAATGGAAATGTCATAAATAATAAATTAATCTCTAATTTACCAGAAGATTGTTGTGTTGAAGTACCATGCAAAATAAATAATAAAGGTATTAATCCACAAAAAGTTGATAATTTACCTATGCATTTAGCAAATTTAATGAAAACTAATATAAATGTTCAACAGTTGACTGTTGAAGCCTTAAAGACAAAAAAAAAGGAGACTATTTATCATGCAGCTATGTTGGATCCACTTACTTCTTCTGTACTAAGTTTAGATCAAATTAGTTCTATGGTAGATGAATTATTAATAGCTCACAAAAATTGGATACCAGTATTTAATTAATATGAAAAATAAATTTCCTAATGGTTTTTTTTGGGGGACGGCTACAGCAAGTTACCAAATAGAAGGTGCTACAGATAAAGATGGAAAAAGCAAAAGTATTTGGGATACTTTTACACATACACCAGGAAAAGTTAAAAATAATGAAAACGGAGATACTGCTGTTGATCATTATCATAGATATGAAGAAGATATTGAGCTGATGGCTAATATAAATTTAAATTCATATAGATTTTCTTTAGCATGGACACGAATTATTCCAGAGGGGATGGGTAAAATAAATCCTAAAGGAGTAGATTTTTATTCAAGGTTGATAGACAAGTGTTTGGAAAAAAATATTGAGCCTTTCATAACTTTATATCATTGGGATCTTCCTCAATCCTTGCAAGATAAAGGGGGTTGGGCAAATAGAGATATAACAAATATATTTTCAGATTACTCAGAGGCTATTGTTAAAAATTTTGGAGACAGATGTAATCATTTTATCACATTTAATGAACCACAAGTTTTTACTATTCATGGATATGTAGATGGTTACATGGCTCCAGGATATAAGGATTTAGAAAAATACTTTGAATCAATACATAATGTTAATGTTGCACATGGTACAGCTTTTCAAGCAATGAAATCTTTAAATAATAATATAAAAATTGGCTGTACTTTAAATATGGCGCCATGTATTCCTGCCACAAAATCAAGTGGAGATCTTCATGCAACTAAATTATTCGATACTTATTGGAATAGATCATTTGCCGACCCTATGTACCTTGGAAGATATCCTGAATTACTAATTAATGATGTCTCAAAATATATTCAACAAGATGATATGAAAACTATTTTTCAAAAAAATGATTTTATTGGATTAAATCATTATCAGCATATTAGAATTAAAGCTGATAATAAAAATTTACTTAAAGCAAGAGGAGCATTCAATGATGAATTACCTTTTGGTATTGATGATAAAGATGCAAAGTTAACTCTTATGGGATGGGAAATTGTTCCAGATGCTTATTATGATCAAATTATGGATTTAAAAAATAATTATGGAAATCCGGATATTTATCTAACTGAAAATGGTGCAGCATATCCAGATTTAATTGAAAAAAATGGAGAAATTAACGACAACGATCGTATTGATTACTTTAAGAAGTATTTAAGTGCTGTAAAAAAATCAATTGATAATGGAGCTAAAGTTAAAAGCTACTTTGCATGGACATTTATGGATAATTTTGAATGGGCGTTAGGTTTTGAAAAGAGATTTGGGATAGTACATGTTGATTTTAAAACTTTAAAAAGAACACCTAAAAAATCATATTATTTTTTTAAAAAACTTGTAGAACAAAATTCAATTCCTTTAGATTTTTAATTAATTAAATCTAAATAAAAACTTATTAAAAAAGATAAATTATTTAAAAGCTAAATTATTTTCGTCAAATAAATGACATTTATTTAGATCAAAACTTAAGCTTAAATTGTCTCCAATATTAGCTGAATTCTCACCATCTGTTTGAACAACTAATGGTTCTCCTTCTTTCTCTAAATATAGAAATGTAGATGAACCTAATTTTTCAATCACAAATACCTTACTATTCCAACATTTTTCACCAGAATTTATTAAGATATGTTCAGGTCTGATACCAATCTTTACACTATCACCAGGTGAAGCTTTATCTGAAGTTTTTGGAACAATAATTTTTCCTTGTCCTGAAATTTCAACTTCGGTTCCATAGCTATTAGAGCTTATAACTTTAGAATTGATAAAGTTCATCTTTGGTGAACCAATAAAACCACCAACAAATAAATTTTCTGGTTCATTGTATAATTTTAAAGGTGATCCTTTTTGAGATACTATTCCATGATCTAATACAACTATGTCATCTGCAAGAGTCATTGCTTCAGTTTGATCGTGGGTAACATAAATCATCGTTGCATTTAATTGATCATGTAATTTAGCAAGCTCTACTCTCATTTGAACTCTTAAAGCTGCATCTAAATTAGATAAAGGTTCATCAAATAAAAATACTTTTGGCTTTCTTGTAATTGCTCTACCAATTGCAACTCTTTGTCTTTGCCCTCCTGACAATTGTTTTGGTTTTCTCTCCAAGTATTCCTCAATTTGAAGAATTTTAGCAGCCTCCATAACTCTCTCTGTAATTTCTTCTTTAGATTTTTTTTCAATCTCTAAACCAAAAGCCATGTTATCGAACACTGTCATGTGTGGATACAAAGCATATGATTGAAAGACCATTGCTATATTTCTTTCTGATGGTGGAAGATCATTAATAACTTCTCCGTCAATTGAAATTGTTCCTGAGTTAACCTCTTCTAAACCAGCAATCATTCTTAGCATTGTTGACTTACCACAGCCACTTGGCCCAACAAATACAGTGAAAGATTCACTTTTAATTTCTAGAGATACATCTTTGATTACATGTGTAGACCCAAAAGATTTATTTATATTCGAAATATTTATCTCTGCCATCTTGAGTTAATATTGTTTTTAAGTATTTATTCATAATTTTTAAGTTAATTCAATCATGATTAATTTTGTTAATTATGATATCTTTAACTATAATGAAAATTTTAAGAGATAGTTTTGGTAGAACCTTTCCATATATAAGGCTTTCAATTACTGATGTATGTAACTTTAAATGTGGATATTGTTTACCTAATGGTTATCAAATTGATAAAAGTGACAACAGAAAATTTCTACACCTGGAAGAAATTAAACGTTTAGCAAAAGTTTTTTCAAAATTAGGTGTATGTAAAATAAGACTTACAGGTGGCGAACCAACGGTAAGAAAAGATTTTTTTGATATAATCAAGATCTTAAAAAATGAAGCTGGAATAAAAAAAGTTGTAATTACGACAAACGGTTATCACTTAGATAAAAAAGCAAAGATGTTTGTGGATAGTGGCTTAAATGGTATTAATATTAGTATTGATAGTTTGGATAGAAATATATTTAAAAAAGTTACAGGTCATGATCGACTGCCCGAGATTTTAAAAGGAATAAAAAATCTTCAAGATTTATATTTTGAAAATATCAAGATTAATGCCGTGCTTTTAAATGGAATAAATTCATCTGATAAAGATTTTGAAACTTGGGCAGAATTTATTAAAGCGAACAAAATTGATTTTAGATATATAGAATTAATGCAAACAGGAGATAACTTAGATTATTTTAAAAAATACCATATATCTTCGAAAATTTTTAAAGAATACTTAAATAAAAATAATTGGATTTTTCAAACATTAGGCAAGGATTCAGGACCATCACTAAATTTTATCAATCCAGAATACAAAGGGAAATTTGGAATTATAGCGCCCTATTCTAAAGATTTTTGTAGAAGCTGTAATCGTTTAAGAATTACATCTAGAGGAGATCTGAGATTATGTCTATTTGGTAATACTGGAATAAGTATAAGACATTTGTTGCAAAAAGATGATCAAATAGATGAATTGCAAGATCTCATAATGGGACAAATAAAGTTTAAAAAAGAAACCCACTATTTAGAGCTTGGTGAAACTGGTTTAACTAAAAATTTATCTACTACGGGTGGTTAATGTCTAAATTAAAAATTATAAATCAAGAGGAACTTAAAGATTGGGCGAAAGAAGTATTTCAAAAAAATTCTTTCAACATGGTTGATGTTTCTTCAAAAAAAGAAACTTTTAGAAGAGCGCTTGCGTCAGGTAAAATTTATGTAGGAAAAGAAGTTTTTGATCTAATTAAAAATAAAAAGATGCCTAAGGGAGACCCTATTACATTAGCAGAAGTTTCAGCTGTACTAGGTGTAAAAAAAACAAGTGAACTTATTCCTTTATGTCACCCACTTCCTATTGACCATACAGCTACCAAAATAATTATGAATGAAATAGACAGTTCATTAGAAGTTTTTTGTGTGGTTTCAGCGGTGGCAAAAACAGGTGTTGAGATGGAAGCTATAATGGGTGTTAACTCTGCATTGATAACAATTTACGATTTAAGCAAAATAGTAAATCCACATCTTAAAATTGATAATATAAAATTGTTAATTAAAGAAGGTGGAAAAAGTGGATTGTGGAAAAACCCTGATGGGCTTCCAGATTTTTTAAAAAATATTTTTTATGAAAATATCAGTTGAACTATTTGGCGCGGCTAGAGAATTAAGTAATAAATCACATTTAGACTTTGATTTAATTGAAAATTCCTCAATTAAAGATCTTAGAAACCATATGATAAACTTTATTGATTTAAATTTTAAAGGAAATGAAACGTTCAAAAAAATTATCAAATCGTCAGCTTTTTGTTCATCAGATGATAAAATTGTCTCAGACAATTATAAAATACTTAAAAAACAAAACTTTAGCATTATACCTCCTATAGGAGGCGGTTAATGCTACATATTAAAATTATTGATTCTTCAAAAAATGAAAAAATTGAAATTTCAAAAGCAGAAAAATTTTTAAATCAATCTAAATTTGGAGCTGTAATATATTTTGTTGGAACTGTAAGAGATTTAAATGAAAATAAGATAGTAACTGGTATTACATATGACGCCAAAGATAGTATGGTTATAAGAAGTTTTGAGGAAATTTACGAAGAGGCAGATAATAAATTAAATATAAAAGAGAAATCAGTATTTATAGAGCATGTTAAAGGATATGTAGATTTAAAAGAAAAAAGCATTATTATTGGTGTAGCTTGTAAACATAGAGATGAAGCATTTGTATTATCTAGATATATAATTGAAGAGATTAAAAAAAGATCACCAATTTGGAAAAAAGAACATTATAAAAATGAAGAAAGTGAATGGTTAAAAGGGATATCTATAAATAATTGAAATGATAAAATTTAAAAATTCAGAAATTACACCAGAAAATATTTATATAAACAGAAGATCTTTCATTAAATCTATAGGTCTTGGTGCAAGCTCTTTAGCGATATCCGCAATACCTTTTGCCAATAAATCTTCAGCGAGTGAAAGAGATAAATTAACAAGTTATAAAGATATAACGACTTATAATAATTATTACGAATTTGGAACATCAAAAAGTGACCCTTATAAAAATTCTCAAACATTTAAAACAACTCCTTGGGAAATAACTATTGAGGGGGAAGTTGAAAAACCAATTAAATTATCTATGGAGGAAATCTCAGAAATGTTTGTTTCTGAAGAAAGAATATATCGATTAAGATGTGTTGAGGGTTGGTCAATGGTTATTCCATGGATGGGCTTTTCTTTAAGCGAATTACTTTCAAAGGTTAATCCAACTAATAAGGCGAAATTTGTTGAATTTGAAAGTGTATACGATCCCGCACAAATGAAAGGTCAAAGATACCCTGTTTTAAATTGGCCATACAATGAAGGCTTAAGAATTGATGAAGCAATGCATCCTTTAACAACAGTTGTAACTGGCTTGTATGGTAAAAAACTCCCCAATCAAAATGGGGCACCGCTAAGAATTTTTATTCCCTGGAAATATGGTTTTAAAAGTGCCAAAGCAATTGTTAAAATTAAATTTGTCGAAAACATGCCTACTTCTTCGTGGATGTGGGCTTCGCCTAGAGAATATGGATTTTACTCAAATGTTAATCCTAATGTCAATCATCCAAGATGGTCACAGGCAACTGAAAGAGTAATTGGAGAAGGTGTGTGGGCTCCAAGGATTAAAACTTTGATGTTTAATGGCTACGGTGATGAAGTAGCAAATTTATATACTGGTATGGATCTAAAAAAATACTTTTAATGATAAAGTATTTTAAGCCAAGCATTTTCATATTAAGCACAATTCCATTTCTATTTATAACTTATAAAATTTTTTTTAATAAATTAGGACCAGAACCAGTTAAAGAAATAACTCATTTTACAGGAGAATGGACTTTAATTTTTATATGTTTAACATTGTCAATGAGTCCATTACAGAAATTTACTAATTTAAATTATTGGATAAAAATAAGAAGAATGTTGGGATTGTTTGTTTTTTTTTATGCCTCATTGCATTTATTAACTTATATTGGCATAGACTATAGATTTAGCTGGCAACCAATTTTTGATGATGTTGTTAAAAAAAAATACATTTTTGTTGGTTTTGCTGCTTGGATTTTGTTGATACCACTAACAATAACTTCTTCACAAAAGATGATGTTATTGCTTAAACAAAATTGGAAAAAATTACACAGACTAATATATGTTATTGCAATTTTAGGTTCTTTGCATTTTATTTGGCTATCTAAAACTATATATTTTAAACCTTTAATTTACTTTGTGCTTATAACATTTTTACTAATTCTAAGAATAAAAGTTAAAAGAATATTTGAAAAATGAGTAATTTTATTGAAAAAAAAATATTTGAAGAAGCAGATAATTGGTTAAAAAATAATAAAAAAGTTTCATTAGCTACAGTTGTCCAAACATGGGGTTCATCACCATTAGGAATTGGTAGTAGAATGATAGTAAGTGAAGATGGAAATTTTTTAGGATCTGTCTCTGGAGGCTGTGTAGAAGCTAAAGTCGTTGAGGAATGTATATCTTTAATGAAAACTAAAAAAATTTGTAAGAAAATAGACTTTAAAGTCTCGGATGAAAATGCGTGGGAAATAGGATTAGCCTGTGGTGGTGATATTTCAATTTATATTGAAGAAATTAAATAATGAAAATAGAAATAATCAGAGAAACTTTAAAAAATAAATCTTTAAATAAAGAATTTGCACTCATAACAAATTTAATTAATGGAGAAAGTGAAATATTTTTTCCTGGAAATAATCCTAGTGGAATGTTTTCAAAGTATTCAGAGGAAATAGAAAAAATATTTCATTCAAATAAAAATGGTATAATAGAAAATACAGAAATATTTGTTCAAACATATAAAAATCCAATTAAAGTAATCATTGTAGGAGCTGTTGATATTTCAATGTATTTAATTGATTTCGCTAAAAATTTAAATTTTGAGATTATTATCGTTGATCCAAGAGGATATTTTGCGTCCAAAGAAAGGTTTCCAGATACAAAAATCATTAATAAATGGCCCAATGAAGCTTTTGATGAAATAGAAACTAATACAAAGACTGCTTTGGTTACTTTAACTCACGATCCAAAAATTGATGACCCTGCCTTACAGTATGCATTAAAAAATAAATTTTTTTATATTGGCGCCCTAGGAAGTAAAAAAACACATGAAAAAAGATGCTCAAGATTGGTAGAAGCTGGTTTTAAAAAAGTAGAGTTAGAAAAAATAAATGGACCAATTGGCATTAAGTTAGGAGGAAAATCACCCTCTGAAATAGCGTTATCAATAATTTCACAACTGGTTTCCGAAAAATATAAAAAGTAAATATAAATTTATTTATTGTGTTGATCGTTTTTGTGATTAATACTTTGTTCATGAATGATAATCAAAAAAAAGAACTTCAATCAGCAGCTTTTGAGAGACTATTAAAACATCTGGATGAAAGAAAAGATGTTCAAAATATTGATCTTATGAACCTTGCTGGTTTTTGTAGAAATTGTTTATCAAGATGGTTTAGAGAAGAAGGTGAAAAAAACGGAGTAAGCATGTCGGACTTAGAGGCTAGAGAGCATGTTTATGGAATGCCTTATTCTGAATGGAAAGAAAAATATCAAAAGTAATTATTTTTCTTTAAGTCTTGGAAATAATTCAACAAAATTACAAGGTTTGTGATTAATATCTAATTGATGTTTTAAAATTTCATCCCATGCATCTGTTACACCGCCTGAGGAACCAGGTAATGCAAAAATATATTTTCCATTTGATAAAGCGGCACATGCTCTAGATTGAATTGATGATGTGCCAACTGTTTTTAAGCTAATTGTTCTAAAAACTTCTCCAAATCCAGGTATATGTTTATCTGCAATTTCATCAATCGCTTCTGGAGTTATATCTCTTCCTGTAAGACCTGTTCCTCCAGTAGTGATTATGACGTCTATATCTTTTTGATTTGTCCATTCTTTTAAAATTTTTACAATATCTTCTTTATTATCTTTGCAAATTTTTCTATCAATTAATTCATGTTTAGCTTCTTTAATTTTTTCAACCAAGATTGCACCCGATTTATCATTATCAAATGTTCTTGTATCTGTTACAGTTAATAAAGCTATATTTACATCCATAATTTAAAAATGATTATATTATCAATTCTTTTCTTTGTAACTGCATTAATATACTCAAGCATTGGTTTTGGAGGAGGCTCAACATATCTTGCAATACTTTTAATTTGGGGTGTACCTTATACAATATTTCCTATTATAGCCCTAGTATGCAATATTATTGTTGTATCTGGTAATTCTATTAATTTTATAAGATCTAAAAATATAAACTTTAATTTACTATTTCCTTATTTAATAGGCTCTATACCTTGTGCCTTTATTGGAGGATCAATAGCAATTGAAAAAAGTTTATTTGAAATTTTATTATTTTGTATTTTGTTGGTTGCAGGCATTTTTTTATTAGTTGAAAGTAAATCTTTTAATAAAGAGCAAATTAAAATTAATCAAATACCAAAATTATTATCAATTTCTATTGGATCGATAATTGGCTTTATGTCAGGTATAGTAGGAATTGGTGGAGGAATTTTTTTAAGCCCTATTCTTTTTTTAATGAAAGCTGGATATCCTATACATATCACCAGTAGTGCATCTTTATTTATTTTAGTTAATTCTATCTTTGGAGTTGCTGGACAACTGACAAAAGATCAGGCTTTAGATCAGGTTATTAGCTATTGGCCATTATTTTTTGCAGTACTTGTTGGAGGACAAATTGGTAGCTTATTAAACATTAAATTCTTATCAAACAAAATATTAGCTCTACTAACTTCTTTTCTTGTAATTTTTGTCGCAATAAGAATGGGAATTAAACTTGTTGCTTAATATTGAATAAATTTGCTTTTAAGATATTTAAATTGTATGAGAAATATAAAACCTTTTGGTCCATCATTAGGAAAGACAAAAATTTCAAAGAAATTTTTAAATATCTTGAATAAAGAGATTGATAATAAAGTTTTAACAAAAAATAACGATTATAGTTCTAAATTAGCAAGTCAGATTAAAAAAGAAATCAAAATTTCAAATAACTTTATAAAAAAAAATTTTGAAAAAGAATTAAAAAAAAATATCAAAGATTTTCTTAAAAATGAAAAAATTAAAAAAGTTCAAGATATAAAGATATTAAATTTATGGGTAGTTAGTCAATTTAAAGGTGAATATAACCCAATACATTATCATGATGGAGATATATCAGGCGTTGGTTATTTAAAAGTTCCAAAAAATATGACTAAAAATAAGTTTTTAAAAAATAAAAAAGATAAGACTAACGGCACAATTGATTTTATTAACGGACAAAGAGGTTTTTTGAGCAGAAGTATTTATAATATTGCCCCCAAAGAAAGAGACTTAATAATTTTTCCAAACTATTTAATGCATACTGCTTATCCATTTAATATCAATGCTGAAAGAAGATCCTTTTCTTTTAATGCTAAAATCATTTTTAAAAAATAATGATTAATAGAGATTTTTTTAAAAAAATTAGAATATTAGACGGAGGAATGGGTCAAGAATTACTTGCAAGAGGAATGAAGCCAAATTCAACTTTATGGAGTGCTAATGCAATATTAGATGAAAATTATCATCAGCTTGTTTTAGACACACATATTGATTTCATAAAAGCTGGTGCAGAAATTATTGTTACTACTACTTTTGCAACAAGACAAAAACGTTTAAAGGAGAATAAACTTTTAGATAAATTTGAGTATTTAAATCAAAAAGCTGGTGAAATTGCGCAAGCTGCAAAAGAAAATTTTCCCAATACTTATATTGCTGGTGGTATACCTCCTCAAAATTTAACATATGAAGCAGATGATAGAGATGAAATTGAAATTATTGAAAATTTTCATAGTCAGGCAAAGACGTTAGATTCATATGTTGATTTTTTTTACTTTGATGTTTGGAGTAGTATTAAAGAGGTTAAATGTGGGATAGAGGCTTTGAAAGAATTTAAAAAACCTTATTTAGTTGGATTACATATATCTGAAGGAACTACTTTACCAAGTGGGGAAAAGATCAAAGATATAAAAAATATAATTGATGAAAATGCTCTGGGAGTGATGTTGTCATGCGTGTCTCCTGAAAATTTTGAGAAAAATTTGGAAGAATTAAGAAGTTTAAACATACCTTTTGGTTTTAAATTGAATGGCTTTGTTACCACTAAACTAAAACAAAGTTATACAACAGTTTTTTTAGGTAAAAAATCTAATCCAAATGAAATTTTAGGAAAAAGACAGGATTTGACTCCAACTAGAATTCAAGAAATCGCTAAAAAATTTAAAGACGCTGGAGCAACTATTCTTGGGGGATGTTGTGAAACAAATCCTTCACATATTGAGGCAATCGCAAAAATTAAGTAACATTTTTATAATCTGCTTTTCTTGCAAGATATATTCCAATAAATACTGCAATTAATGCAACTATAATTTTTGAGGTAATTATTTCATTCAAAAATATGTATCCTAAAATAATTCCAAAAATTGGAATTATGTATGAAACTTGTGAATGAAATATAAGACCATTTGTCTTTAAAATTCTGAATCTCAATAACCATGCTATTCCGGTAGGAAATATGCCTAAATATATTACTGACATAATTGAGTCTGTTGAAGGGTTCAACATCCAAGGTTTTTCGAAAATTACGGTAAATGGAAAAAGTAAAATTGTTGACCAAATTAATATGGAAGCTGTAACATTCTCATTTTTCTTATCGCTAATTTTTAAAGTAATTACTCCCCCTATCACATAACAAGTAGACCCAAGCAAAATTAAAAGTGCAGCTATAAAATTATTTTCATTAATTAAAAAATTATCTGAAAATAAAAATACTATTCCTGAAAAGCCTATCAATAAACCTATTGTTTTTAATAAATTAAATTTTTCTCCCTTTAAAAAAAAGTGAGCTAAAACTGTTGAGCTTAAAGGTGTTGTAGACATTAAAATAGCAGCTAAGTTACTTTGGACGTAATTCACTCCATACGATATTAGCATAAAAGGTATAGCCAGGTTTACTAATCCTATAATTGCAAACCACTTCCAATCTTTTGAAAATGCTTCGATTTTAATATTTTTATAAAAGCATAAAATTAAAACAGGCATAGCGCCTAAAAAAGATCTTAAAAAACCTATTGTAATAGGTCCAAAAGAATATGTTGCAATTTTAATATTAAAAAAAGCTGAAGCCCATATTAAAGATAATATAGTCAATAACAAATAATCAACTAACTTAGGTTTTCTCATTCTGTTATCTCTTTTGTTACACCTGAAGTTAATGATTTTAAACTTTCAAAATCTATTTTAAAAACTGCATTAGGATGTCCAGCTGCTGCAAATATAGAGTCATAATTTTTTAAATTTTCATCAATAAATATTTTTACTCTTATCAAATGACCTGTTGGAGAAACACCCCCAATTGTATAACCTGTAACTTTTTTAACATCTTCAGGATTAGCCATAGAAACGTCTTTTTCATTTAAGATTTTTTTTAACTTATTCAAAGAACATCTTTTGTCTCCTGAAACTAAACAAAGAATAAATTCTTCTTCTGCTTTGAAAAGTAAGCTTTTTACAATTGCTCCAACTTTACAACCTAAAGCTGTAGCAGCATCTTGTGCAGTCCTTGCTGTTTGCTCTAAAACTATAACTCTCAGATTAGGATTAAATTCTTTAATTGCTTTTTCTGCTCTTTTAACCGGCTCTTTAAATAGTATTGAATTCATTGTTTTAATTTCTTTAAAAATTCAGTGACTAATTACACTACTTATGTGAAAATTGCATAGGTGTTATTTATTAAATAAGCAATATTTTCCATTATTTTTTTGGTAATTAGGCCAAACAAAATTACATAGGAGACAAAATGAGTGCAGCGAACGTTTTAAAATACATCAAAGAAAAAGATGCAGAATTTGTAGATTTAAGATTTACAGACCCAAGAGGTAAACTTCAGCATTTAACAATGGACTCATCGGTAGTTGATGAGGGAATGTTAAATGAAGGAGTGTTTTTTGACGGTTCTTCTATAGCAGGATGGAAAGCAATTAATGAATCTGACATGATTTTAAAGCCTGATACTTCAAGAATGTTTATGGATCCTTTTACGTCTCATAATACAGTAGTTTTGTTTTGTGATATTCTTGATGCTATAAAGAAAACACCATACGAGAGAGATCCTAGAGGTATAGCAAAAAAAGCAGAGGAATATTTAAAATCCTCTGGAATCGGCGATAAAGCATTTTTTGGTCCAGAGCCTGAGTTTTTTGTATTTGATGATGTACGAATTAAAAATGATATGAATGAGTGTGGCTTTGTCCTAGACAGTAAAGAAGGTCCCTATAATTCTGGGAAGGAATATGAAAATGGAAACATGGGTCATAGACCTGGTGTAAAGGGAGGATACTTCCCTGTTCCGCCTGTAGATAGCGAACAGGATATGAGAAGTGAATATTTAAAAAATTTGAAAGAAGTGGGTATTAAAGTTGAAAAACATCACCATGAAGTTGCCCCAAGTCAGCATGAATTAGGGATGTATTTTGGAACTTTAGTTGATCAAGCTGATAATGTTCAGTTATACAAATATGTTGTTCAAATGGTAACTCATTCATTTGGGAAAACAGCAACATTTATGCCTAAACCAGTTGCAGGTGATAATGGCTCTGGAATGCATACTCATCAATCAATATGGAAAGGTGATACACCAGTATTTTCTGGTGATGCTTATTCAGGTTTGTCAGAAACAGCTTTGCATTACATTGGTGGAATTTTAAAACATGCAAAAGCAATTAATGCATTCTCAAATGCAACTACAAATAGCTACAAAAGATTAATTCCTGGTTTTGAAGCTCCAGTATTACTAGCTTACTCAGCTAGAAATAGATCAGCATCATGTAGGATTCCTATTACTTTAAGTAAAAAAGGCGCAAGATGTGAAATTAGATTCCCTGATGCTTCAGGAAATCCTTACTTAACTTTTGCAGCAATGTTAATGGCTGGAATAGATGGAATTAAAAATAAAATTCATCCAGGTGAATCATTTGACAAAGATTTATATGAATTACCACCAGAGGAAGTTAAATCTATTCCGACTGTATGTGGATCATTAAGGGAAGCAATGGAAAGTTTAGATAAAGACAGAGAATTTTTAACTCAAGGTGGTGTCTTTACTGATGATCAAATTGATGCTTATATTGCTCTAAAGTTCGAGGAAATTCATAAATTTGAACATGCACCTCATCCTGTTGAGTTTGAGATGTATTACAGCTGCTAAATATTTAGCTACTGTTTTGTTGTTGCAATTGTATTCTTGTTAATACCTTTTTTTACGACGTAATCTTGGGTACCATTAGCACCAGTTTCAACTTCTTTTCGTAAATCCTTAAAGAAAGCTTTTTCTTTTAAAGAATCTTTTAGGTTCTTAACCAGATTTTTAAACTCAAATTTATTCATAACGAATCTATACACTAGATATGCATAAAATGCAATTCAGATATGCAAATATTAGGATAATACAACCTATGATGTTTTAAAGGATTCTCCACAGCCACATCGCTCAGTTTCATTTGGATTATTAAATACAAATGACGAGGACAATTCTTCTTTTTTATAATCCATTTCAGTTCCAAGCAGATACATAATAGCAGCTGAATCAACGAATACTTTTACACCCTTATCTTCAATAACTTCATCATTAGGATTTAACTCCTTTGTATATTCCATTACATATGACATCCCTGCGCAACCACCAGATTTTACAGATACTCTAACACCAATAGAATCTTTTTCAGCATTAGCCATTATCTCTTTTATTCTTGATGCTGCGTTATTACTTAATTTAATTATAGGGTTCATTACAAATTCAATTCCAATTTAGCTGCTTCCGACATCATATCTTTGTTCCATGGTGGATCCCAAACTAGCTCGAGATCTACATCCTCGATACCTTCTACCTGCATTGCGCCCTCTTTTACCTCTTTTGGTAAACTTTCTGCAACTGGACAATTTGGAGTTGTCAAAGTCATTTTAATAATTGCAAACTTTTCATCCTTTACTTTAATATCATAAATCAAACCCAATTCGTAGATATTTACAGGTAATTCTGGATCATAAATTTTTCTTATTTCTTCAATTATCTGATCTTTTTTAGACATAATTTAATTTTCTGTTTTTACCTCTTCTGTTTTTTCATCAAAAGCAGAAACCATTGTGTGCCAAGATAAGGTTGCGCATTTAACTCTCATTGGATATTGCTTAACACCAGATAAACACATCAGTTTAGTTTTTTCATCTTCACTCAAATAATCAGATTTTAATTCAGGATTTTCTTTAATCATGCTTAAAAAATCCTCAACAATTTCCTTAGCCTCATGCTCATTTTTTCCTTTGATCAAATCAGTCATTATAGAGGCTGAAGCCATTGAAATAGCACAACCACTCCCTTCAAAAGATGCATCTTCTACAATTTTTTGTCCATTTAATTTTAAATAAACATGAACATTATCACCACAAAGAGGATTGTTACCTTTAGCATCTTTATTAAAACCTTCTGCCTTTCTAAGATTTCTAGGGTTCTTACCGTGTTCTAGTATAATTTCTTGATAAAGTTCTTTTAAATTCATTAAAGATTAAATATTTTTTTACAGTTGTTTATCGAATCATTTAGCTGATCTAAATCTTCTTTTGTGTTATAAATACCAACTGATGCTCTGGCACTTGCTGGAATATTTAATTTATCATGAAGAATTTGACAACAATGATGTCCTGCTCTTATTGCAACTCCATCTTCATCCAATATGGTTGCAATATCATGTGGGTGAACTCCTTCTATTGTGAATGATAACACCCCTCCTTTATTTTTTGGATTTCCAATGAGTTTAACTGAATTATTTTTTTGCAATAGTTCTTGCCCATAATTAACTAAGTCAGCTTCATGTTTCATTACGTTTTCTATACCAATACTTTCTAAAAATTTTATTGATTGATCAAAAGCAATTACCTGTGCTGTGGCCATAGTTCCTGCCTCGTATTTATTTGGTAATTCACCATAGGAAATTCTATCCTTTTTAACCTCATTTATCATTCCTCCACCACCTTGGTATGGAGGTAATTCTTCTAACCATTTTTTCTTTCCGTAAAGAACTCCTAAACCTGTAGGTCCATACATTTTGTGACATGAAATTGCATAGAAATCACAATCTAAATCTTGCATATCTAATCTTAAATGCGGTGCACCTTGGCATCCATCAACTACTACAATTATTCCTTTTGAATGTGCAAGCTGGGTAATTTCTTTTACTGGTAAAATTGCACCTGTTACATTAGACAAATGAGTAATTGAAATTAATTTTGTTTTTGGGGTTATTTTCTTTTCTATTTCTTCAAGAGTAATTTCACCTTCATCATTTATTTCAGCAAAATTAATTTTTATATTTTTTGATTTTCTTAGGAAGTGCCATGGAACATAATTTGAATGATGCTCAAGTTCTGTAATTAACACTTCATCGCCTTCCTTCAAGTAACTTTGGCCCAATGTATTAGCAACTAAATTTAATGCTTCAGTAGCACCCTTTGTAAAAACAATTTCATTTTTATCTTTGGCATTAATATATTTCTGAACAGAAGTTCTTGTATTTTCATATAAATTAGTAGCAGCAACCGCAAGATAATGAACACTTCTACCAACATTTGAAAATTGTTTGGTATAAAATTCATTTATTCTATCCACTACTATCTTAGGTTTTTGAGATGAATTCGCACTATCTAAATAAACCAGATCATTATTTTGAATTTTTTCATCAAATATTGGAAATTCTTTTTTTATTTGATTAATATTCATTCTTTAATTCCAATCATATTTTTAATTAAATTTTTTATTTCCGAGTCAGTAATTTTTTCTACAACATCTAGCAAAAAACCATTGATTAATAGCTCTCTTGATTGCTTATTGCTTAGACCTCTAGACATTAAATAAAATATAGACTCTTCATTTAAACTACCTGAAGCTGAACCATGCGAACATTTAACATCATCAGCATAAATTTCTAGTTCTGGCTTAGCATTAAACTCCGATTCTTTATTTAGTAATATTGCTTTGCTAAGTTGATATCCATCGGTTTTCTGAGCTTCTGAGTTCACAAAAATTTTTCCTTGATACACAGCTTTGGATCTTTCATCTAAAACACTTTTAATTAATTGATAACTTTTTGTTTTTTCGGTTAAATGATTTATTATTGATCTGATTTCGTGATGTTTTTCATTATTTAATGAAAAAACTCCATTCACAAAAGCTGATGCATAAACTCCATTTAAATTACAATTAATTTCATTTTTTGAAAATCTTGATCCAGAGGATAAAATGAATGTTTCAGAAATACTGTTCTTATTTTGATTAATATTATTAAAAGAATATTTAATGTTTTTATTCTCAAACCTATCTACTTTATAGTTTTTTAAAACTGCATTTTCCTTTAATTCAAAGTTATAAAATATATTTAAAAAATTCTTTTCAGACGTATCATTAAATAAATCAATTATTCTTAATGAACTATCTTTATCTAATTCAAAATTAAGCCGTAAGTTAATGTTTTTAGACCAAATTTTTGAATTTGTTGTATGATAGATAATAAGAGGTTTTACTAACTGATAACCTTTTTTTACCAATATTTTAAAACATTTATTAGTAAAGGCATTGTTCAAGTCTGATAATGAATTGCTATTTTTAAATTCATTTATAGTTTCTGATTGATCAATTATTTCTATTTGATCTTTTTTTTCGTAATCAAAATCAATTTTTTCAATTCTGCCATTTATAAAAACTATTTTATTATGCTCCAATCCATCTACAAATACAGATGTATCTACTTTGTTAGTAGATGCTTGATCGTTATAAAAACTAAGCTCTCCAATATTATTTTTTATTATTTGATTAAGATCTGAAAATTTCCAATCTTCCTCTTTTCTATTTGGAAAACCTTTATCTATAAAATTAGATAAACAAAATTTTTTTATTTCAATATCTTTTTGAGATAAATTTAAATTTTTTATACTATTATTAAAATCTTTTTGTAATTGTTCTTTCATTTAATTAAAATTTTCATATCCCTTTTTTTCTAATTCTATAGCTAAATCTGGACCACCGGATTTTATAATTTTTCCATTCATCAAAACATGAACAAAGTCAGGTTTTATATAATCAAGCAATCTTTGGTAGTGTGTAATAATTAAAAATGAGTTATCATTATCTCTTAATGTATTAACTCCATCTGCAACAATCTTTAAAGCATCAATATCTAAACCAGAATCAGTTTCATCTAAAATTGATAGTTTTGGAGCAAGCAATGACATCTGTAAAATTTCATTTTTCTTTTTTTCACCTCCAGAAAAACCAACATTTAATTGTCTGTTTAATTTTTCCTCATCAAATTTTAGTTCTTTAGATTTCTCTTTTACCAATTTAAGAAATTCAATAGCATCAAGTTCCTTCTCACCCCTCGCTTTTCTAACAGCGTTTAAAGATGTTTTTAAAAATATATTTGTATTTACACCTGGAATTTCCAGAGGATATTGGAAAGCTAAAAATATACCTTTGTGTGCTCTTTCCTCAGTTTCAAGTTCAAATAAATCTTTATCTTCAAAAAGAACTTCCCCTGAAACCTCATAACCTTTTTTTCCAGAAAGTATATTTGACAACGTGCTTTTTCCAGATCCATTAGGACCCATAATTGCATGAACCTCACCAGGATTTATATTTAAGGATAGCCCATTTAAAATAGACTTATTATCAATAGTTGCATTTAAATTATTAATTTTAAGCATATTAACCTACACTTCCCTCCAGACTGATACCTACAAGTTTTTGGGCTTCTACAGCGAATTCCATGGGCAATTGTTGTAATACTTCCTTACAAAAACCATTAACAATCAAGCCAACAGCTTCTTCAGGATTTAATCCTCTTTGCTGACAATAATGCAACTGCTCTTCACTAATCTTGGATGTCGTTGCCTCATGAGCAATATTAGACTCAGAATTTTTATTTTTAATATAAGGAACAGTGTGAGCTCCACATTTATTACCCATTAATAAAGAGTCACACTGAGTATAATTAGTTGAATTTTTAGCTTTTGATGAAATATCAACTAAACCTCTATAAGTCATATCTGAACTTCCAGCTGATATTCCTTTTGAAATTATTTTACTTTTAGTGTTTTTGCCTAGATGAATCATTTTGGTACCTGTATCAGCTTTTTGATGATTATTAGTAATAGCTATTGAATAGAACTCACCAACAGAATTGTCTCCTTTTAGAATACAACTAGGATACTTCCAAGTAATCGCAGAACCTGTTTCTACTTGTGTCCATGAAATTTTTGAATTTTTTCCTTTGCATAAACCTCTTTTAGTCACAAAATTATATATTCCACCTTTACCATCTTTATCTCCTGGATACCAATTTTGAACTGTTGAATATTTTATTTCTGCATCATCTAGTGCAATCAATTCTACATTAGCAGCATGTAATTGATTTTCATCTCTCATCGGAGCTGTACATCCTTCTAAATAACTAACATAGCTTCCTTTGTCTGCAATAATTAAAGTTCTTTCAAATTGGCCTGTATTTGATGCATTGATTCTAAAATAAGTTGATAGTTCCATTGGACATCTAACACCCTCTGGGATGTATACAAAAGAACCATCTGTGAAAACTGCTGAATTTAATGTTGCAAAAAAATGATCACTCGTCGGAATTACTGAACCTAAGTATTTTTTGACTAATTCAGGGTGATTTTGAATTGCCTCTGATATAGGGCAAAATATTATTCCTTGTTTGGTTAATTCATCTTTAAAAGTAGTAGCAACTGAAACTGAGTCAAATACAGCATCAACAGCTATTCCATTTAATCTTGCTTGTTCTTGCAAAGGAATTCCAAGCTTTTTATAAGTTTCTAATAGTTTAGGATCCAGTTCATCTAAACTCTTCGGTTTATCTTTCATACTTTTAGGAGCAGAATAATAATATAAATCTTGATAATCTATTTTTGGAAATTTAGGTTTCTGCCAATCTGGTTCTTTTAATACTTTAAATCTTTCAAAAGCTTTTAATCTAAACTCAAGCATCCATTGCGGTTCTTTTTTAATATTAGAAATAAATTTAATAACATCTTCATTCAAACCTTTTGGAGCTTGAATATTTTCTATATCTGTTGAAAATCCATATTTATAGTCTTTTAAATTATTTATTTCTTTTTGTCTGTTATCCATTCTAAACTCTTGTTTCTTTATTGTTATTTAATAAATCTTTTAGGCTTTTATTTTCAAAGAATGTATTTATGTGAACTTCTAATTCATCCCATAAATTATGAGTAACACACTTTGTGGCTTTGCCATTGCATCCTTTTTTAGATTCTTTCTTACACTGAACAGTTTTTACTTTTTCATCTACTGCATTAAAAATATTTGTTAATTTGATATCGTTCGGGTTTTTATTAAGAACATATCCTCCTTGGGTTCCTCTAATACTCTTAACTATTTCGTTTTTTTTTAATTTAGAAAAAATTTGTTCTAGATAATCTAAGGATATACCTTGTCTTAAAGATATATCTCTTAGGGACACTGGATTGATATTATCAAACCTAGCTAAATCCACTAATGCCATTACAGCATATCTACCTTTTGATGTAAGTTTCATATTTTACCCTTAAATTGTGGGTTTTTATACATACCTGACCAAAATGGTCAAGTTTAGAGTTTAAAAAAAAACTCACATATTGTCGCTGACTTGTGATAAACGTACATTTTTTTTGAGAATAATAATCAATATCGCTTTATGGATAATAAGATTTTAGAAATATTTATACCAGGTCCTGCAGGAAGACTAGAAGCTAAATATTTTAAAAGTAAAAAAAATACTTCTCCAATTGCTTTAGTATTACAGCCACATCCTCAATATGGAGGAACCATGAATAATAAAGTTGTAGTAGATACTTTTCATACTTTTGTGGATAACGATTTCTCAGTTTGTAGAGTAAATTTTAGAGGTGTTGGTAAAAGTGATGGGGAATTTGATAATGGTCAAGGTGAACTTGCTGATGCAGCAGCAGCTTTAGATTGGTTAGAAAGAGAAAATTTTGATAATTCTCAATGTTGGGTATCAGGATTTTCATTTGGGTCGTTAATAGCTATGCAATTGCTGATGAGAAGACCAGAAATAAACAGATTTATAGCTATTTCACCTCAACCAAATGTTTATGATTTCTCTTTTTTGTCTCCTTGTCCAACTTCTGGTTTGATTGTCTATGGTAAAAAAGATGAATTAGTACCCTTAGAATTTATAGAAGAACTAAATAACCGATTAAGTTCACAAAAAGGTATTAAAGTAGATTTTGAAGCTATTTCAGAAGCTAATCATTTCTTTTCAAAATCAAGTGATAATTTAATTAAACAGCTTGATAAATATATAAAAAAAGAAACAGCACTATATTAAAAATTTTCTACCAGTTTCCCTCCAACTGTAAATTCTCTACACCCAGTTGTTGAGTTAAAAGAAATTGGTAAATTTAGAAATGATCTTATGGCTAAAAATGCAAATGCTTGAGACTCAATATAATCACCATTTAGATTATAATTATCTACAATTTCTAAATCAATATAATTTTCATTAACTAAATAATTTTTAATACCATTAATTAAATTACTATTTTTCCTTCCACCACCACAAATTAAAAATTTAATACTATTTTTCTGACTAATATGTTTTAACCCTTGTGAAATCAAATATGCAGTAAAATCTGTTATAGTAGCGCAACCGTCTTCTAATGATAAGCCTCTTGCAAATGATACATCAAAATTTTTAATATCCAATGACTGAGAATAGGAATTGATTATAAAATTATCTATTGCTTGATTAAGAATTAATTGATCAACTCTACCCGCTTTGCCTAGTTCACCATTTTTATCAAATTTTTTATCAGAGTTATTTCGTACCCATTCATCTATTAAACAATTGCCAGGACCTATATCAAAAGCAGATAAATTATTTTGAAAATTGTCTAAACAATCAGTAACTTTAGTAACATTTGCTATACCACCAATGTTTAAAAAACCTATTGGAAAATTTATATCATAATTTTGATGAATTTTTTTTGATAGAATATAATGAAAAATTGGAGTTAATGGAGCACCTTGACCATTATTATTAATATCAGCTTGTCTAAAATCATAAACAACTTTTTTTTTTATTATCTGAGATAATAAATTTCCATCTCCTAATTGATTAGTAATTCTCTCTTTTGGATTATGAAAAATTGTTTGGCCATGAAATCCAACAAAATCTACTGGACCATTATATTTTTTTAATGATTGATTTACTACTTCTGCATGAAATAAAGTTAAATTTCGCTCTAATTCTCTTAAATTTACTATATTTTTTGATAAATCTTCTTTAGTTTCTACTAAGTTCCTTAAAAGAATTAATTGGTCCCGAAGATTTTTATCGTACTCAAAATAATCATCTAAAATATTTGAAAACTCATTGTATCCATCTGAACTAATTATAGATAAATCTACACCATCCATGGATGTCCCGCTCATTAATCCAATTGAAGTATATAATTTTTTTTTCATTGATATGTTTTTTAAAAAAAATTTGTATATTGTAACTATAAACTTATGAATAAATTTTTAAAAGAATTTAAAGATAGAGGTTTTTTCTATCAATGTACAAGTGAAGATGAACTATCTAAAAAATTAGATAAAGAAAAGATCAAAGGTTACATAGGTTTTGATTGTACAGCTGAAAGCTTACATGTAGGTAGCTTATTGCAAATAATGTGTTTGCGACTACTTCAAAAAAATGGAAATCGACCAATAGTTTTACTTGGTGGAGGAACTACTAGAATTGGAGATCCATCTGGTAAAGATAAAACTAGAAAAATATTAAGTGAAGAAGAAATTGAAAAAAACATTAAAAATATTAAAGATATTTTAAAAAAATTTTTAGATAATGATAATCCAAATACAAAACCAATATTTGTAAATAATTATACTTGGCTTAAAGATTTAAATTATATTTCGTTTTTAAGAGATATAGGAAAACATTTCACAATAAATAGAATGTTAACATTTGATAGTGTAAAACTTAGGTTGGATAGAGAGCAGTCACTGAGTTACATGGAATTTAATTACATGATTTTACAAGCATATGATTTTCTTGAATTAAATAAAAAAGAAAATTGCATCTTACAAATTGGAGGTTCTGATCAATGGGGAAATATTGTTAATGGTGTTGAACTTATAAAAAGATATTCTAATAATCAAACCTTTGGTTTAACGACACCCTTAATTACATTGGCAACTGGTGCTAAAATGGGGAAAACTGAAAATGGAGCTATTTGGTTAGATGAAAAATACTTATCAGCTTATGATTATTGGCAGTTTTGGAGAAACGTTGATGATAGAGATGTAATAAAATTTTTAAAAATGTTTACTGAAATTGAAATTAATGAAATAGAAACGATTAAGGACAAAGATATAAATGAATTAAAAATACTACTTGCAAACAAAACAACAGAAATGTTACACGGAAAAGAGGCAGCTAAAAATTCTGAGCAAGCAGCTAAAGAAGCTTTTTCTGGAAACACCTTAGGTTCAAACTTGCCAAAAGTTAACATTCAATTGACCAAAATTGAAGAAAAAATAAATATAGTAGACCTTGTTTTGTTATCTAAATTAGAGCACTCAAAAAGCGAAATCAAAAGACTTTTGAGAGGCAATGCAGTTAAAATAAATGATAATATTATTTCAGATGAAAAATTTGAAATTAACCAAAACTTATTTAAAGATAACTATCTTAAACTTTCCTTAGGTAAAAAAAGACATATTAAAATAATATTAAATTAACTATTTTTTAATTTTTTCTAAAGTTCTAGTAATAAATCTGGGTGTTAAAGTTTTTACAGGGTTTACAGTAGTTTCTAAATCTTTAGGTGGACCTTTAATTTTAAAGCTGACTCCAAAAACACCATCACCTACTTTTTTTCCAATCAATAGATCTCCAAGCAAAGGAATTGAAGCAATAGATCTGTTAATTGTTGTAGCTGGAACCAAGGTTCCTCTTAAACTGATTAATTTATTCTCCTCAATGTATCCTTCCAATAAAATAGATATTGCTGGACCAATTGCGTATAACTCTTGGATTTTCATAAGTTTATCTTTAGTAGTAAAATTCATTTCAAAATCTGTAAATCTAATCCCCTCACCTGTAAGCAAGTCTGCAATTCCTTGAAGAGATGCAAGAGCTAACAACTTAGCAAGTGCTGGTATTTCTTTGACTTTAAAATTATCAATTACTAATTTTGAAGTTGAAACCCCATTTTTTTTTAAAGAGTAAAAGTCTAAATATCCTTGCTTACCTCCCTCAAAACCCTTAATGAATTTATACCTATTTACAAAAGGTTTTGCATTAGATGAGAAAAGGGTGGTGATTTTTTCACCTAGATCATTTGTTCTAATTGTAAATTTCACATTTTGTGAATTATTATAAAATGCCAAAATATCTGCGTTTTCTACTTTATTATCAATAATATTTATCTTTCCTTTTAAATCCTTAACAAAATATGTTTTATCAAGGTAAACTTCCTCAAAATTTAGGTCCATACTTAAGTTATTTTCAAAAAGATTGTTTTCTTTTTTATCGTTGGCATCAAGCAAATTAGAAATTAAAGAATTTGCATTAAATGAAGTGCCGTCAATTAAATAATTTTGGCCTTCTAATTTTTTTATATTATAATTATTTTTTTTATTTTCTGTATCTACATAATTAAAATTTGCCTGATCAATTTTTATTATTTGATTAGAATCGTTAAGAAATAAATTCTTGATTTTAATGTTTTGATTTTCTTCATTAATAATAAAATTATTTAAATGAAGATTTTTATTTTTTTTTAGTTCTCCATTAATTTGAAGATACATTTCACTTTTATCCTTTTTTTTATAATTAATATTATCAATTTGAAATTTAGTATTTTTTATATTTAAGTTAGTATTAAAACTTACTTTGTTTTCTTTTTTCTGGATAAAATAATCAATTTCTTCAAAATCTTTATCAATTTTTAATTTTCCAGAACCTGAAAAAGTTAGATTATTATTATTAAAATTAATTTTTAATTTTTGATTATTAAAATTTATATTTTCATTTGTTTGAGGGAAGAAAAATTTTAAAAAATCTTGCTGTTCTAAAACTATATTTTTTAAAAATAATTCTGAATCTATGCTTAAATCCTTATCTTTTTTATTTATAATATATTTAATTTCATCTATTTCTCCAGTATTTAATTGAATTTTTCCCTCACCATTAATTGATAAATTTTTTTCCTTATATTTTAAATTTAATTTATGATTATCTAGTAAAATTAGATCATCAACTTCTGGAAAATATTTATTAATTATTTTTAAATTTTTATATTTTAGTTGAGTAATATTTATATCAGAATTTAAAATAATATTTTTAACTTTGAATTTTTCATCTATTTCCAAAGAAAATTCATTATTTGTTTTAAATTTAGCATCATCAACAATTATATTTTCAAAACTTAAATTTAATATATTTAATATATTTGAATTTAAACTTGATTGATCATTTTCAACAATAGCATCAATTAAAAAGCTATTTTTTTTCTTTTTTACGTTAAGTTTTTTTGAAATAAAATTTACTTCTTCTGTTTTAAAATTTATTTCATCAAAATGATAATTATCTTTTTGAAAATTGAAATTAAAATTTATATTTTTAAAATTAGCCCTGTCTAAAAAATTAATACTTCCATCTTTTATTAAACCTTTAATGATATAATCATTTTTAAGTTTACCATTTTGATCGATGTTCAAACTCAGATCTATAATTACATGGCCTTTTTTTACAATTTTTTCTAATATAAATAATTCAGGTTTATTATTTGTAGTCCGAATTAATTTAATAAAATCATTTAATAATATTGACTTAGTTGTTACCTCTATATTTGAAGATGAAATATTATTTTTAATAAGAGAACTAAGTGAAACTTGTGTTTTAATACTTTCTAATGCTAAAGATCTTTTTGAAAAGTAAACTTTGGTTCCGACTGTTTCTGCATAAATTTTTAGTTTCAAAGGATCTAGAGTTAATTTAATTTTTTTTAGATCTATATCTATCTTTTTATTTATTAGTGAAATTCTTTTTTTAATTTGATCGTTAAATTTATCTGTCTCTATACCAACAGTGCTAAGGTAAACTGTCAAAATAACTAGTACTGACAGAATTAGGATAAAATATTTTAAAATATTATTTTTCATTTAATTTATAAAGCGATTGTTCCAAAAATTCATCGATATCACCATCTAATACTTTGTCAGGACTAGTACTTTCAAAGTTAGTTCTATTATCTTTTACAAGTCTGTAAGGTTGAAGAACATATGATCTAATTTGATGGCCCCACCCTATTTCAGATTTAGAACTTTCAACATTTTGACTTTCCTCCTCTCTTTTTTTAGTTTCATAATCATATAATCTTGCTTTCAACATATTCATGCATGTTTCTTTATTTTTATGTTGAGATCTTTCATTTTGACATTGAACAACAATTTTTGATGGAAGGTGAGTTATTCTTACTGCACTATCTGTTGTATTCACATGCTGTCCACCTGCTCCGCTAGAACGATAAGTATCAATTCTCAAATCCTTTTCTAATATCTCAATATTAATATTTTCATCTACTACTGGGTATATCCAGATACTTGCAAAACTTGTATGTCTTCTTGCGCCAGAATCAAAGGGAGATATTCTAACAAGCCTATGTATCCCTGACTCTTTTCTTAACCAACCAAATACATAGTCTCCATCTATTCTTATTGTTGCAGATTTAATTCCTGCTTCATCACCTCTGTGTTCACTAATTAAACTTGATTTGAAATTTTTTTTATCAGACCATTTTAAGTACATTCTTCTGAGCATATCTGCCCAATCTTGGCTTTCTGTGCCACCTGCTCCTGCATGTATTTCGATATAACAATCTAATGAGTCAGCCTCATTAGACAAAAAACATTTAATTTCATTTTTTTTTACCTCTTTTTTAAGATCTTTTATATTTTGTAATATCTCTTTTTGAACTGTTAAATTTTCTTCTTCCAGAGCTAGTTCAATCAAATCATCTAAATCTCTAAGTTTTTTATCAGAATTTTCAAATGAATTAATTAAGCCTTCATAAAGTTTTTTTTCTTTTATAATTCTTTGGGAATTATTTTTATCATGCCAAAAATTGGCTTCTAGCATTTGAGAATTTAAAGACTGAAGTTTTAATTGGATTTCATTTTTTTCAAAGATACTCCTTTATTCTTTGATTTATTTTTACCACTTCGTCTTTATAATTTTGATAATTATCATCCATTAATAAAACTTTAATATATTATTATTTGCATCTAATCTATCTGAATCTGATTGACGAACTTTTCCATTGGCTAGATTTTCTTTTTTAAATACCTCAATAATTGTATCTTTTGAGGTAAATTTTGCTTTTTGCCCAGTTAAAGGATCAACAACCATCATTACTGTATTTTTAGCAGCTTTAAAAGGTCTTGCATCAGATTTCCTAACCGAGTCCTTAATAAATTTTTTGAAAATTGGTAAAGCTGTTTTAGATCCAGTTTCATACTTTCCTAAAGGAGTAGGATTATCAGAACCAACATAAACACCAACTAAAAGATTTGATGTGAATCCAATAAACCAAGTATCAGTATTTTTATTTGTTGTTCCAGTTTTCCCAGCTAAATTTAAATTTAGATCCTTTAATTTTTTTGCAGTTCCTCTTTGAACAACTCCTTCTAGTATTGAAGTCATTTGATAAGCTGTTTCAGCAGAGAAAATTTGTTTATAGTTATTTTTAATTTCTGGAAAATCAGAACCTAGATACGAAATTTCATTACAGTTAATACATTTCCTTTTTTCATTATTAAAAATAGTATTCCCTTCACTATCTTGAATTCTATCAATTAATATAGGTTCAACAATTTTTCCTCCATTAACAAAAACTGAATATGCAGATGTAAGTTTTAATAATGTAGTTTCAGCTGAACCTAGAGAAATAGATAATAATTCATCAGGATTTTCGTAAATATTAAGTTGTTTTGAAAAGTTAATGATTTTTTCTAAACCTAAGTTTTGAGCAATCCTAACAGTCATTAAATTTCTGGATTTTTCTAAACCTACTCTTAAAGTAGATGGTCCATAGAACTTTTTTCCATAATTTTCTGGTTTCCACATTTTCAAGTCTTCGCCTTGATCTAATACTAAAGGAGCATCTAAAACTAAAGTTGTTGGTGAAAAATTATTCTCTAAAGCTAATGCATAAACAAATGGTTTAAAAGCTGATCCAGGTTGTCTTTTTGCTTGAGTTGCTCTATTAAATTCACTTTGCTTAAAACTAAAACCACCACTTAATGCTAAAATTCTACCAGTAAATGGATCCATCACTACAATTCCACCATTAACTTTTGGTAATTGCTCTAAACTATAAATATTTTCGTTAATATTTTTTACATAAATTATATCACCTGGTCTTAACAATTTATTAAATTCTTTCTTTGTCCATGAAATACTCTTGTATTCAATAATGCCTCTCATGTTATCTTGAGTTTCTATTTCCGCCGAAAATTTATTTAGCTTTTTTACTATCGCTAATTTCCAATTAATTGAATTTTCTAATCTATATTTTTCTAAACCTTTATTCCATTCAGAATTATAATCTTTATTAGTTAGCGAGCCTCTCCAACCTTTCCTTTTATCATATTCTATTAACCCTTCTCGTAAAGATTTTGTTGCTATTTTTTGTAGTTTTAGATCCATAGGAATGTTTATATTGAAGCCTTGTTTATAAACTTTGTCATAACCTAGGGTTTCAACTACATTTTTTCTAACATCTTCTATGTAATATTGAGCATCCTCTAAATAAATTTTTTTTGTTTTTTTTAATTTTATTTCCTCATTTTTAAGTTTTTCATACCATTCTTTTGTCAAATAATTATTTTCTAATAAATTTTTTAATACTAAATTTCTTCTAAATTTTGCTACTTCTAAATCTTTATAAGGATTATATTTACTTGGTGCTTTAGGCAAAGCTGCTAATAATGCTGCCTCTGAATAATTTAAATCTCTGATAGATTTATCAAAGTATTCCAGACTAGCAGCAGCAACACCATATGCACCACTTCCTAGATAAATTTGGTTCAAATAAAGTTCTAAAATCCTTTCTTTAGTTAATGCTCTTTCAATTCTAAATGCAAGAATTGCCTCTTTAATTTTTCTGTTTAAACTTACTTCATTTGTTAATAAAAAATTTTTAGCAACTTGTTGTGTAATCGTTGATGCACCTTCTAGTCTTTTGGAAGATAGTATATTTGAAATATTATTTATTACCGCTCTAACTACACCTTTGGCATCAACTCCAGGATGAGAAAAAAAATTTTTATCCTCAGCAGACAAAAAAGCATTAATCACATTTTTTGGAATAGAGTTAAAAGGAACAAATATTCTCTTTTCTTTAGAAAAATCAGAGACTACCTCTCCATTGCCAGAATAAACCTTGCTTGAAACTGAGGGTTTATAGTTATTTAAAAATTTATAATCAGGAAGATTATTGGAATATGTCCACAATATAACAATTATCGAAATTCCTGATAAAAGAATAAAACTTGAACATAAAATAAGAATATTTTTTATAATTTTATTCATTTTAATATCATTATACGTCGGAATTTGTTAAAGATATGGCAGATGAAATAAACAAAATTTTTAATAATTAAACAATTAATGAAAAAAATAATCATAAAACTATGGAAAAAAATTTATATATTGATGCATCGCATCCTAATGAAACAAGAGTCGTTCTCAAATCAGGTGAAAATATTGAGGATTACGAATATGAAGGTTTAAAAAATAACTTAATTAAAAATAATATATATTTAGGTAAAGTTAGTAGAATAGAACCATCCTTACAAGCAGCATTTGTTGATTTTGGAAGAGACAGACATGGATTTCTCTCTTTTAATGATATTCAATCAGATTATTATCAAATTCCTAAAGGAGATTTAGAAAAAATAAAAGAAGAGGAAGAAAAAGTAAGAGAAGAACTTTCCAGGGAAGTTGAAGCAAAAGAAGATGAAAATATAGAAGAAGGTAAAATAGAATTAGACGATCCTATTGAACAAGAAATTAATGAACAAATAGAAGAAGACTCTATTGATAAAGAAAGAAATTTTTCTAAGGAAAATTTTATTGAAGAAAAAGAAAAAAAAAATAAGCATAAATTTAAACTTAAAAGATATAAAATTCAGGAAGTAATCAAACCAAATCAAGTAATTCTTGTTCAAGTTATTAAAGATGAAAGAGGTCAGAAAGGTGCTGCGTTAAGCACTTTTATTTCAATTGCAGGTAAGTATATAGTTTTAATGCCTAATACTCCGAAAGGTGGTGGAATATCTAGAAAAATATTTAATCCAGCTGACAGAAAAAAAATAAGAACAATTCTTAATGAGATAGAAATACCAAGAGAGATGGGTTTAATTGTTAGAACTGCTGGAAGCAATAAAACAAAAAATGAAATAAATAATGATTTAACAACTTTGATTAATACTTGGGCTCAAATTAAAGACAATGCAATCAACTCTATCGCTCCTTCTTTAATACATCAAGAAAGTGAAATAATTAAAAGAACTCTACGAGACATGTTTGACGATAATACACAAAATATAATAGTAGAAGGTAATGATGGCTACAAAAAAGCCCAGTCATTCATGAAAAATATGATGCCATCTAGTGTGAGAAAAGTAAAAAAATATAGAGGTAAGATTCCACTTTTTATACAAGAAAATATTGAACAAAAATTAAATCAAATTTTTGATTCTGAGATTAAACTTAAGTCGGGAGGATATTTAGTAATCAATCCAACAGAGGCTTTGGTTTCTATAGATATAAATTCTGGAAGTTCAATTAAAGGAAAAAATGTTGAAAGCACTGCCCTTGATACAAATATTGAAGCGGCTGAAGAAATTGCAAGACAAATTAAAATTAGAGATTTATCTGGTTTAATCATTATAGATTTTATTGATATGCTTAGTTTTGGAAATAGAAGATTAGTTGAGAGAAAACTTAAAGAAAAATGTAGATCAGATAGAGCAAGAATTCAAATCGGAAGAATAAGTAATTTTGGTCTTCTGGAAATGTCTAGACAAAGACTTAGAGAAAGTGCGATTAAATGGAAAGTTACGTTAACAGATGAATCTTTTGCTCAAAAACTTTTAAAAATTGTTGAGCTTAAAGCTATTATCAACAAAGCAAAATTTGTTGAATTAAGGGTTTGTGAAAAAGTTTCAGATTTTCTAAAAGAAAATTTTGTTAACGACTTAACTTATTTTGAAAAAAAAAATAAAATTACAATAGATATTATTAGCGATAATTCTTTAATTATTCCTGAGTACAAAATAGATATTAAGAACAAATCGAAAAAAACAATCGAATTAATAGAATATTATGAAAAATTAAAAAATTTAGAAATTCAAATTAAAGAAGACAAATTTATTGAAAAAAAAAATAAAATAATAAAAAAAAAAACTTATAAGAAAAAAAGATATTATAAAAAAACTAAATAATTCCTTTTGATGGAGATGATGGATTACCCATCAAAATTTTATCTATTCTTCCTGACTTGTAAGATTGTCTACCAGCAATAACAGCATTTTTAAAAGCAAGCGCCATTTCAAAAGGTTTTTTGGCTTTTGCAATTGCTGTATTAACTAATACTCCATCACATCCTAGCTCCATTGCTATTGTTGCATCAGATGCTTGACCTAAACCAGCATCAATAATCAATGGAAGTTTGGTTTGTTTTCTAATTATTTGAATATTGATTTTATTTTGAATGCCTAGACCTGATCCAATTGGTGCAGCTAGGGGCATAATTGCATCAGCACCTGAATTCTCTAAACGCTTAGCCATTAATGGATCATCAGTGCAATAAACCATAACACTAAAACCCTCTTTAGCTAAAACCTCTGTTGATTTTAGAGTTTCTATCATGTCAGGAAATAAATTTCTTTTATCTCCTAAAACTTCTAATTTAACTAACTTCCAACCACCTATTTCTCTGGCCAATCTTAAAGTTCTCAAAGCTTCTTTTGAATTAAAACATCCAGCAGTATTGGGTAAATATGTAATTTTTTTTGGATCAATATAATCCATCAGCAAAGGCTTATTTTTATCTGAAATATTAACCCTTCTTACAGCAACTGTTACGATTTCTGCTCCAGAAAGTTTAATTGCTTTTGCACACTCAGACATAGTTTTATATTTTCCTGTTCCAACAATTAATCTGGAATTAAATTTTTTATTTGCAATAATTAGATTATCTTTTTTCAAATTAACCGCCTCCAATAAAATGAACTATTTCAATTTTATCATTTTTATTTAATTTTATTTTATTAATTTTTTTTTTATTTATTATTTCCTCATTAAGCTCAATTGCTACTTTATTTAGAGGTATTTTTAGATTTTTTAACACCATGGAGAGATTAGAACCTTGAATTATAGATTTGATTTTGCCATTTATTTTGATTTTTATTTTTTTTATTTTTTTCATCGTATATAAGTGCTGAATGAATAATAAAATAATTATTATTAACGGTCCAAATCTTAATCTATTAGGAGAAAGAGAACAATCACAATATGGATCAACTACTTTTGACCAGCTTAAAGAGAATTGTTCTAAAAAAGCACAAGAAATTGGGCTTGATGTTGAATTTGCTCAATCTAATGTTGAAGGAGAGCTTGTTAATATAATTCAAGATGCTAGGAAAAAATTTGATGGTATGATTATAAATGCTGCTGCATTTACTCATACCTCTGTAGCCATAAGAGATGCTCTAGATTTATTTAAAAAACCAAAAATCGAGTTACATTTATCTAATATTTATAAAAGAGAGGAATTTAGACATAAATCACTTATAAGTGGTGTCGTAACTGGAGGAATATTTGGATTAGGTGCCGAAGGATATATTTTGGCCATAATTTCATTACAAAAGACTTTGCAAAATGAAGATAGATAAAAAAATAATTAAAGAATTAAGCGATTATTTAAAAGAATTTAATCTTACTGAAATAGAGATAACTGAAAAAGATACAAAAGTTAAAGTATCAAAAAATAATGTTTCAATAAGTAACCAACCTCAAGTTATTTCACCCTCATCACCTAAAACAGATTCGACAAATGCTCAAACTCAAAATATTAAATCAGGTACTGAAATTACTTCACCTATAATTGGAACAGCCTATCATGCTCCAGAACCTGGTGCTAAAAAGTTTGTTGATGTTGGAAAGAAAATTAAAAAAGGTGATACAATAATGATCGTTGAAGCAATGAAAACAATGAATCATGTACCTTCAACGGCAGATGGGGTGGTAAAAGAAATTTGTGTTGAAGACGGACAGCCTGTAGAATTTGGTCAAACTATTATTATTCTAGAATAAATAATGTTTAAAAAAATTTTAATTGCAAACCGTGGGGAAATTGCAGTTAGAATTATTAGAGCATGTAAAGAATGGGGAATATCTACAGTAGCTGTTCATTCAGATGTAGATAGAGATAGCATGCACGTAAGATTGGCTGATGAAAGCGTATGTATTGGTTCTCATCAACCAGTAAATAGTTATTTAAATATTCCAGCATTAATGTCAGCAATAGAACTTACAAGTGCTGATGCTGTTCATCCTGGCTATGGTTTTCTCTCTGAAAATTCAAATTTTGCGAGAATTTTAGAAGAAAACAAAATTTATTTTATTGGAGCCTCATCAAAACATATCGAAATGATGGGTGATAAAATTCAAGCAAAAAAAATAGCTAAAGAAAATGGATTACCCGTTATTGAAGGGTCTGAAGGGGGTGTAAAAGATGTTTCTGAAGCAAAAGAACTTTGTAAAAAAATTGGTTTTCCTGTCTTAATCAAAGCCTCAGGTGGAGGTGGGGGTAAAGGTATGAAAATAGTTTTTAAGGAAGAAGAATTTGAAACGTTGTTTTCAACAGCTAAATCCGAAGCACAAAAATACTTTGGTAACGATGAAGTTTATATTGAAAAATATTTTCAAAATCCAAGACATATCGAGGTTCAAATACTAGCTGGAAAAAATAGAGTAGTTCACCTTCATGAAAGAGATTGTTCAGTTCAAAGAAGACATCAAAAATTAATAGAGGAAACACCAAGTCCGGTTTTAAATAATGACATTAGAAAAGATTTATTTGAGAGGACAGTAAAAATGGTAGCTAAAATAGGTTATATGGGTGCTGGAACTGTTGAGTTTATATATGAAGATGGTAAATTTTATTTCCTTGAAATGAATACAAGAGTTCAAGTTGAACATCCAGTGACAGAAATGGTAACAGGTATCGATATAATTAAAGAACAAATTTGGATAGCTTTTTCAGGAGAAACAGCTTTGAAACAAAGTGATATAAATCCTAGAGGACATGCGATTGAATGTAGAATAAATGCTGAAGATGCTAGTAAAAACTTTCAGCCTTCACCTGGGGTTATTACTATGTGTCATCAACCATCTGGTTTTAGAACCAGAGTGGATGGTGCAATATTTCAAGGCTATAAGGTAACACCTTATTACGATAGTATGGTTTGTAAATTAATTTGTCATGGGAGAAACCGAACAGAAGCAATTCAAAGAATGAATAGATCTTTAGATGAATTTGTAATTGAGGGTATAACCACAACAATACCTCTACATAAAAAATTACTTAATCATAAAAAATTTATAAACTCAGATTTTAATGTTAGTTGGCTAGATAAAGATTCAATTGTTTAATAACAATTTACAAGCCACACATCGTAAACAGGATGATCAAAAGGTGCAATTGATGGACTTGATGAAAACATCCAACCATTAAAAACGAAAACTTCATCATTATTTTTATTAGTTAAATCTCGAACTTGTATATAAGCAGTAATTTCTGGATTATCATCAAATTCTGAATTTTTACATTTTAAACTTTTAATTGATAAGTCTTTAAACTTTATTAATTCTCCATTTTTAAGTTTAAGTGAGGTGTTTTTAGAGCTTATTTTATCCAAAATTTTTATATTGGTAAAAGTTCCCTCTAAATTACTTTTTGAATTTGAGTTTAATAATGAACAAAAATAAAATAAAAAAACTAAATAGATTAGTTTAAAATTATTCTTTCCAACTTGAGTATTTCTTTTTAATACCATCTTGATTTTTATTTGGATAATATGCTGCGTCAGTCCCGGTTAAATTTTCTTGATGCGGTTTTTGCCACTCATATTTTTCTAAGGTATGTTTTTTCTCAATTTTATTTGGGGTAAAATGTATCCAAGAATACCATTCAACAGGAATTTTTGATGCGTCAATTGTGTTTGAATAAATAACCCACCTTTTTCCTTTTTTACTCTCATAGTATTTGTTGCCCAGCTCATCAGTACCAACTAGTTTTCCAAAAAAAATAGTTTTTAGTCTTGTTCCAAAAGTATCTTGATTCCACCAAGTGAAAATTTTTCTTAAAAGTGTCAACATAATAATTTTTTATTTATTCAATTAAAAATTGTAAAATTTAAATTAGACTAAAATATGAATATGTATATAAATTAATTGATTCAATATTCAAATTAAAATTTAAATTGAGGTCAAATGGCGAAATATTTAGTTGAAACTTATTATACATGTACTTTTAAAGTAAATCATTATTTAGATGATATTAACGAGGCAGAGTTAAAAAATTTAGAAAAAAGAGATGATGGAAAATTTGAAGTTTTAGACGTAAAACTTGATAACAGAAAAACAAAAAGCCTAGACCCTAAAAACAAAAAAGTCTTTGAAAAAAATAAAGTAGAAGTAGTTACTGAAACAGATAAAAAAATCCCAATAAATAAAGAAAGTATAATAACAAGTATAAATACAACTAACGAAAAGTCAGGCAAAAGATTTAGCATGCCTGACAGAAGAAAAGGCTATATTCAAAAAGCTACTATTGGTGACCACAAAGTTTACCTACATACTGGAGAATATGAAGACGGAAAAATTGGAGAAATATTTATTGATACCAGTAAAGAAGGTGAACTTGTTAAAGCCTTGATGAATAACTTTGCAATTGCCATTTCTTTAGGTCTTCAATATGGTGTTCCATTAGATGAGTTTATAAATGCATTTGTTGGTACAAAATTTGAACCATCTGGCAAAGTCCATGGTAATGATAGAATTTTAAGTGCTACCTCAATTTTGGATTATATTTTTAGAGAATTAGCTATTTCATACCAAAATAGAGAAGATCTGGCCCACACTCCAGCTATTGGAGGAAATGATACTATTAATACAGAAGATCAAAGTTCTGAGGATCAAAATCAATTATTAAAAATTGTAAAAGATATTACAAGTAAAGGTTTTGTGAGAAATAATTATAAAAAAAATCTAGTTGATCTTTCAGATGTAAAAATAAGTTTAAAAGGTAAAAAATAAGTTATTTTTTAATTTTTAAAGCTAAATTTAATTCTTTCAATTGATCTGGATTTACCTCAGATGGTGCATTCATCATTAAATCTTGTGCGTTTTGGTTCATTGGAAACATAGTAACTTCCCTAATATTCTTCTCATTAGCAAGTAACATTACGATTCTATCAATACCAGGTGCTATTCCTCCGTGTGGTGGTGCACCATAACTAAGTGCATTAATCATACCACTAAATTTTTCATCTACTTGATTTTTATCATATCCTGCAATGGAGAAAAGTTTATACATAAGTTCTGGTTTATGATTTCTAATTGCCCCTGAAGATAATTCTATACCATTACAAACTATGTCGTATTGATAAGCAAGTATATCTAATGGGTTTTCATAATCTTTTTCAGTTAAATCACCTTGAGGCATTGAAAATGGATTGTGACTAAATTCAATCTTGTTTGTTGATTCATCTTTTTCAAACATTGGATAGTCTACAATCCAGCAAAATGCGAAAACATTTTCATCAATTATATCTAGATCTTTTGCGATTTTATCTCTTGCTAGTGCAGTAATTTTTTCTAATTCGTCTTGTTTTCCACAAGCCATGAAAATACTATCCCCTATTTCACAGTTTGTTTTTTTCATGATTTCAGCCAATGCATCTTGAGAAAAAAATTTTCCTATAGGGCCTCTTGCTGAAATATCTTTATCTTTTTCAATAGTAAAATAAGCTAAACCAGAAGCACCTTCCTCTTTTGCCCATTTATCAATGTTATCAAAAAAACTTCTTGGCTTATCTTTCGTATTTTTTGTAATAATACTTCTTACTTTAGATCCAGATTTTACTAATCTTTTAAATATTTCAAATGAGACATCTTCTCTTGTAAAAATTTCAGTTATATCATTTACAATGAGCGGGTTTCTTAAATCTGGTTTGTCAGTACCATATTTAAGCATTGCTTCCTTGTATGAAATCTTTGGAAATTTATCAAACATCAGTTTTTTTGTTGAAAAATTTTTAAATGTATTAACCATTAATTTTTCAACTACATTAAATACATCTTCCTGCTCAACAAATGACATTTCTAAATCTAATTGATAAAATTCTCCAGGACTTCTGTCTGCTCTTGCATCTTCATCTCTAAAACAAGGTGCAATTTGAAAATATCTGTCAAAACCTGAGACCATTATTAATTGTTTAAATTGTTGAGGAGCTTGAGGTAATGCATAAAACTTCCCAGGATTTAAACGACTAGGTACTAAAAAATCTCTAGCACCCTCTGGACTAGATGAAGTCAAAATTGGTGTTTGAAATTCTAAAAAACCTAATTTAATCATTTCATTTCTGATGTATGAAATAACTTTAGATCTTAAAATAATATTTTCATGAATTTTTTTTCTTCTTAAATCTAAAAATCTATATTTCAATCTTATTTCTTCTGCATATTCTTGATCACTAAAGATTGGCATAGGTAGCTCTTTACAAGTCCCTAAAACTTCATGCTTCTCAATAACAATCTCTATTTCACCTGTGTCTATTTCAGAATTAACTGTTTCTTTAGATCTATTAACTACTTTTCCCTCAACTTTAATTACAGTCTCTAATTGCATTTTTTCTAAATCAGAAAAATATTTATTATCTTTATCAATTATACATTGGGTAATTCCATAATTATCCCTCAAATCAATAAACAATAAATTCCCATGGTCTCTTTTTTTATTTATCCAGCCTGAAAGAGAAATTTTTTTGTCTACATCCTCTTTTCTTAATTCATTACACTTGTGTGTTCTGTATTTATTCAATTATACCTCTAATGCTTCTTTTATAATTTTAAAGTCGATTGGTTTCTTTCTTTTTAAACTAATTTCGTCGATTTTATATATGAAATCAGAAATTTTGCCATAAGTTCTATCAATTCTCTTAATTATAAATTCAATAAGTTTTTGGTCTATTGATATTTGACGATCAGAAAGATTTTTTAATATTAGTGCATAAATTAAATCGTCACCAGGTTTTTCAATTTGAGATAAAATAAAATTAGTAGATCTTGAATTAAGATCATTTAACTTAAATTTAAAATCAACTATTGGTATTTTTGAGGTTACTATTAAATATTTATTATCCTGATCTACTATATTTATAAGTGTAAATAATAATTTTTCATTTATTTTTTCAGTTAAATCCTCAACAATAATATTTTCATAAATTTTAATTTGTTGAAGAAATTCATTATTAATATCTTCTGCATTTATTTTAATTCCTCTATGCTTTTCTAAAAATATATTTATTAAATGACTTTTTCCTGAAAACTTTTCACCTATTAGATTTATAAAATTTTTATCCCATTTTGGCCAACTATTTAAAAGGCTAAAAGAGTGTTCATTGCTGTTTGAAACATAAAAATCCTGATCTTTAAAATTTTGATCGTAATCAAATTTAAGTATTTGCTGATTAAGATTTGTCATTTAAAACCCAAATTTTATTTTTAATTT
>CABYUV010000002.1 GCA_902522115.1 uncultured Pelagibacteraceae bacterium
AAGAAGTTTTATTAAAATTTGCTGAATTACTTAGAAAACATGGTGAAGAAAATTCAGTTTTAGAAAGTGTTGATACAGGTAAACTTATAACTGATTGTATTAATGAAGTTGCAAATGATGCCCCAATGCACTTTCAGTGGTATGGAGAATTAATTGATAAAGTATTTGGAAAAGTTGGTCCAACAGAACCATCTATTACAAGTTTAATTGTTAAAGAACCAATTGGAGTTGTTGCTGGAATTGTTCCTTGGAACTTTCCTTTAATGATGGCAGTGTGGAAAATGGCACCAGCTCTTGCAGCAGGTTGTTCGGTAATAATCAAACCAGCAGAGGACACTCCTCTTACCGCAATAAGAGTTGCTCAAATTGGAAAAGAAGCTGGCATACCAGATGGAGGTAAAATGAAAATTGAACCTCATTATCAAAGAAGCTTATGCGCAGAACAAAAATGTGGTGAACAAGCTAACCAAGGACTTATAGCTTTGTGGACTAGTTCTACTGCAAACTACGGTAACTTTGGCCCAGAATTAGCAATTTTCGATTTGCCATTTATTTTTAAATCTTTAGAGGATGCAAAAAGAATATCTGATGAATGGTTAGCTGAAAGACAGTGTAAACTAGCTCTTGAGAATGCTGGTCACATTTGCCTTTCTGTATATTCAAGTGGAGGATTTAGACAGCTTGGAAATGCAACTAAACCTGTTCATGAACCAGATGATATGAAAGGACTTAAATGGAGAACTACTAAAAGTCCAGTTGAGTTCATGCTAGTTAAAAATTGGGGTGCAACACCAACACCTTATGACTGGAGTCAATTATACCAAGGTCTTCAATCAGGTGTAGTTGAAGGTCAGTATGTTGCTAGTCCATGGCAGCATGTAGCAAAACTTCATGAAGTTGCGAAATATTTCACTGAGATCGGAGGAATGTGGTCTGGAAATATTTTAGCGATGGATGCTAAACAGTATAATGCTTTGACTGACCAACAAAGAAAATGGTTACATGAAGCAGCTGATGCTTATGGAGAGAAAGTAAACGAGTTAGATAACGCTTGGATTAAAAATGGTGAAGATGCAATTAAAGCATCTGCTAAAGAGTGGTATGTACCAACAGAAGCGGAAATGACTAAGTGGAGAGCAGGTGCAATTGGTGCATGGCTAGACGCTAAGGGTACTTTTGAACCAGAGGTTGCTAAAAGAGTACTTCTAGAACAAGGTATGGATGGATTTGTAGCTCAGTTGGAAGCAGCTGGCGCTCTATAATTCGTTTAAGAAAAAATTGTGTAAAGACCGTTTAATTCTAAAGAATTAGGTGGTCTTTACCTAAAACAAATCATAACTTATAAGTATTTATGGAAAGTATTATTTTACTTGTAGTACTCCTTTTTCTAATTTTATTAGGTGCTCCAATTGGTTTTATATTAATACTGATTCCGTTTGTTTATATTCTTCTAACAGATGCTGTTCCTCTTGTTTTAATCCCTAGTCAAATGTTTACAGCCATTGACTCAGTTCCATTAACTGCAATCGCATTCTTCATGTTGACAGGTGAATTAATGACAAGTGCCACGATTACAGACCGGTTAGTAGCTTTGAGCAGGGCATTAATTGGACGTATACGAGGAGGATTAGCCCAAGTGAATGTTCTTGTGAGTATGTTTTTTGCTGGCATGAATGGTTCTGTAGTAGCTGATACAGCCACAGTCGGAGCATTAGTTTTACCAGCAATGAAGAAAGCAGGTTATCCTGCTGCATTTTCTGCTGCGGTCACAGGGGTAAGTTCCACAATAGGGGGTATCATTCCACCTAGTATCATGATGATTGTGCTTGCTAATGCAACTGAGATTTCAATTGCATCTTTATTTGCAGCTGGAATTATTCCAGGAATCTTGATTGGTGTTGTAATAATGTTAATCAACCATTATTTCGCAGTTAAATATAACTTTGAAAGAAGTGATGATCCGTTTTCAGTACGTCGAGCAGGAAAAGAATTATATAGATCCTCATTTGCCCTTTTAATACCTTTAGTTTTAGTAGGTTCAGTTATGGGTGGGGTAGCATCAGTTGTTGAGGCTGGAGCTATTACGGCTTTGGTTGCGTTATTTACAGGAGTGTTTGTTTATCGAACTATTAAATGGAAAGATTGTACAGGCGCTTTTCGTCGAGCATTTCGTAATTCAGCAATGGTTTTTATTATAATAGCTGCTTCAGGACCTTTCAGTTGGTTGCTTACATCTCTTGGTGCAATAGGTGATCTTGAAACTTGGCTTTTAGGTTTAGCAGATTCCCCTATATTATTTATTTTAGCTTTAATACTATTCATTTTTCTTCTTGGAACAGTAATGGACTCCGCAGTTAATATTATCATTGTTGGTCCAGTATTAGTAAATGTTATGTCTCAAGCTGGATTTCCTGAAGTACAAGCGGCTATGGTCGTAATAGTTGGCTTCTTGATAGGATCAGTAACTCCTCCTGTTGGTGTTGCCTACTTTACCTCAGCAACAATTGCACAAGTCCGTCTTGAAAAGGTTGCTATAGCGTTAATTCCTTATCTCGTTGGATTATTTTTACTTTTATTTTTTATTCTTATTGTACCAGAGTTAACAATGTTTCTTCCAAACTTATTGAGCAATTAATGAAATGATAAGATTTTTAAACAGTATTGATCGTTTTATTCACCGTACGTTGGAAGCTATGTGCTCACTCTTGTTGGCTGCAATGGTTGGTTTTACTCTTTACAATGTTACAATGCGATATGTCTTTAATAACCCTCCTGTTTGGGGAGATTTGCTAACAGTATTAAGTAATATTTGGTTGATGTTTATTGCACTTTCTCTTACAGCAAGAGACAATGAACACGTAGCATTAAATTTAATTTATGAAAAATTACCAGAGAGAGTTTCATTATACATACGCCAGTTCTGGAAAATTATGATTATGATAATTGGTGTAGTCTTAATAATTTATGGAATTGAACTTGTAGAGGGTATGCGAGGAAAGTATTGGGAAATGTGGTATTTAGAAATTAGCATGCAAGGTATTGAGTTCAAACCGAATTATATGCCCAAAAAATATGCAGTTGCTATCCTACCTTTAGCTGGATTTTTAACTACCATTGGTGCTGCCATTGGTTTTATAAAGAAGGTCTAATCTTATTATAATGTTTCCTATTAACCTTTGCCTCTCCAAGGAATAGTTTTATCTATTATTTTTCTTAATGTAATATCAAATAAAAGACCTAGTAGACCCATAATAATTATCGTTATCCAAATAACTTCCCACTGGAAGTATTTTTTTGCAACATTTTCAACAAAACCAATACCAGTCGTACCTGCTAGAAACTCTGCAGCAACAAGTGTTCCCCAACACATACCAACAGCAACTCTAATTCCTGTAAGAATTTCAGGAAGTGAATTTGGGAAAATTACATGTCTTAAAATTTGTTTTTTAGTAGCCCCTAATGAGTGTGCTGCATGGATTTTTGAGAGTTGTGTTCCTGAAGCACCGGCTCTTGCAGAAATAATCATAATAGATAACGAGACCATAAATAATAAAAACACTTTTCCAGAGTTATCAATTCCAAGCACAGAAATAATTAAAGGTGCCCATGCAAGAGGAGGGACCGGTCTATAAAGTTCAATTAACGGATCAAAGAAACCTTTGGCAAATCTGTTTAGACCCATAAATAATCCCAATGGAACACCAATAATAATTCCAAAAACTAATCCTAAAAACACCCTCATAAATGAGTCCCAGATATGTCCGTACGGAACGGGAACTTTCAGTAATTTAAAGTCACCTGTTACAAATTTTAAAACATTACTTTTAAAGTTTTCTTTTACAATCCCATCTTTTGTATGAACTGGATATTCACCAGGCAATATATCTGCTATCCAATCTGGTAAAATGAAGCCTATCATTTTACTGACATCAACCATTTCAATCCATAAAAGAGGAACATTTTTGTATCCAACACTTGGTTTTGATAGTTCCACAAATTTATTAAATGTATCAGATGGTTTAGGCAGCCATCTACCTGAACCTTGCTCAGAACAAGTTGCTCCACTTGCTACAATTGTTCCTGAAGGAAACAAAAGGATATCAATTAATCTTAATCCACCTTGTTCTTTTTTTTGCAATTCATCAAACTCTAAGATGGCTTCTTGCATTTCGTTTAATGCATTAGGAGGATAAATGCTTGCAAATTCTATTCTTCTTGCAATTTTAACGATATTTTTTGCATAGTCAGATGCTATCTCTTCACTATCATTTAAACTTTTTCTATAAGCTTTAATATCATCTTTTAATTGTTTTATTGTGCTTTTGAATAATGGATTGTGATTTCTTAATTTAAAAAACTTATCATTTATTAAACTTAGTTCTTTTGCCGCTGCATGAAATTTTAAACCTTTAATAGTCTGAGGAGCAGTTGGTATCTCAATAGTGTTTTCTATTGAACCACTCCCAGAGTCTATTGTGACAATTCCCCAACCACCTTGTTCATCAACAAGTTTTTGTCTTTCAATTTTTTGAGCGTCTGTTTCAAAAGGATAATTTTCCTTTTGAAAATTAATACTGAGTTGCTTTATTTGCTCAGTCATTTCTTGAATTTTTATTTTGGTATCTATTTCTATTAATTCTTCACTTGTTAACAATGGAATTAATTTAGAGGTTCTATCAATATAACTTACAAGGATTTTTTTTTGTTGATCGTTTAGATCTGTGGATCCTTTAATTTCATTTGCAATTTTTATAAGATTTTTATTTTCAATTTTTATAATTGAAGTACTTTTGAACTCTCTCTCCTCAATAGGAAATTGATATTTTAAGCCTAATAATGATTCATTTATTTTAGCAACTTGACACAATTCATTTGCAGATTTTGGATAAAAACCTCTTGCTATATCCCATGAATAATAAAGCCACAGCATTAATATTGCACTACTACCAACAATTACCCAGTGCGTTCCTCCTTTAGATCTTTCTGGATTACCAAATACAGCATCAACTTTTTCAGTTTTAATTAATCTTCTTCCATAAAGAATGCATCCAATAATAGATACTACAATTAGTATTGTTACAATTTGGGTTAGCATTAATTATCTTTTCCCATTATTTCTTCTTCCATGTTCCAGATCATGGATAAAATTTCTTCTCTAGTAGATGAAAATTCTTTATTTTTTTTAATTTCTCTTAAATCTTGTGTAAGACCCATTTCTGCAAATGGAAGATTGTATTCTTTATGTATTCTTCCTGGTCTTGGTGCCATAACATATAATCTTTCACCAAGTAAGAGAGCTTCTTCCACGGAGTGAGTAATTAAAATAATAGTTTTTCCGGTTTCTTTCCAAATTTTTAAAACTAATGACTGCATCTTTTCTCTTGTTAATGCATCTAAAGCCCCTAATGGCTCATCCATTAAAATTAGATCAGGATCATTTATTAAACATCTTGCAAGAGCAACTCTTTGCTGCATACCACCTGACAATTGATAAGTAGGAGTGTTACCAAATCCTTTCAAACCAACTATATCTAACCATTCCTCAACTTTATTAGCTGTAACTTCAGGATCTTCTTTTTTCATCCTAAGTCCAAAATTTACATTCTCAGCTACTGTTAACCATTCAAACAAAGCACCTTGTTGAAATACCATTCCTCTTTCAACACCAGGCCCATCAATTTCATTATTATTTAATATAATTTTTCCTGAAGTAGGTCTTAAAAATCCGGCAGTAATGTTCAGTAAAGTTGTTTTTCCGCAACCAGAAGGACCAAGAACTGTAAGCAACTCCCCTTTTTTTAAAGTAAAACTTACATCCTTAAGCGCATGAACTGTTTCTCCTTTTGGAGTTTTAAAAATCATATTTAGATTTTGAGAAACAAGATCACTCATAGTGCCCTTATATTTGAAATTTTTTAAAAAAAATAGGCACTAATTATTAAATCAGTGCCTATTTAAAAAGTTTTAAACCTTTAAAATTATAAAGGTAAGAAACTTGTATCTACGTTTCCTTTTGGTGTTCCCATTCCATCCAAGAAACCAGCTAGATTACCACTCTCCATAGATTTTTTAGTTTCTTCAGGAGTTAAGAATTTAAATCCATCTAAAGTACCCTTCATTTTTGATACCTCCATCGCAGATGCTTTAGACATAGAATTCATATCGCTTTTACCCGAATTATATCTTGCATTAGCTTCATGAGTAACTTCAACAAAAGTTCTTACCATACCTGGATTTTCATTCATAAACTTATTAGTTACAGAAGTAATATCTATACCTAGAATACCTCCAGCTCTAGCTTCCTCAACTGAAATTAATCTTGAACCAACTTCTGTAGCTGCTGCAATTGAATTACCACCAAATAAACATGCCATTGCAACATCACCACTTACTAAAGCTGCAGCTCCATCTTCTGGAACCATATCAATAACAGTCATTTTGCTTGGATCGGCACCAACAATTTCCATACTTGCAGTAAAAACATAATCAGCCATAGTACCTAATGGCACTGCAACTTTTTTACCCTCTAATTCACTAGCGTTTGCTTTTGTAATTCCAGAAGCATTAGATGTAACACATGTAGTTCCACCCATTCCGTATTCCATTGCAATATCAATTAGTTTGATAGGTGCATTAGATTTTACAGCGTTGATAAAAGGCACTAAACCTTGTGAGTAAGAAATGTCAATATCTCCTGCTAGCATGGCCTCTGTCATTTCCACACCAGTATTGAAGCTTGTCCACTTGACTGGAACTCCTAAAGCTTTTGAGTAATTTTTCTTCATCATGTCCTCTAGGTTTGGACTTGGCCATTCTAGAAAGTATGCAACTCTAACCTCATTTGCAGCTGAATTAGCAACTGAAATTGATAGGTTAAGTGCAAAAATAGATCCTAGAATAAAACTTAGTATTTTTTTCATTTATTCCCCTATGTTTAATTAATTAAATTATCGATATTTAAATTCAAATTGTGCCCGAAGTAAAACAAAAAAGAAAACTTATACAATCACTGGTTGTGTCAATAATGTGGTAGTTAATCCATTTATTTTAGTCTAAAGAGGCCTTAAGATTAATTTTAAAATATATTTAGAAAGTAATTTTTATGAGCACACAAAATAAAACAGCAATACCAAATTCTTTGAATGAACATTGGATGCCATTCACATCTAACAAGGATTTTAAAGAGAACCCAAGATTAATTGTTGAAGCAAAAGGTGTGTATTTAAAAAACCATCAAGGACAAACTCAAATCGATGCAAGTTCAGGATTATTTTGTAATCCTTTAGGTCATGGTAGAGAAGAAATTATTGAGGCAATAACAAATCAATTAAAAACATTAGATTATTGTCAACCTTTCCAACAAGGATTTGGTGGATCATTTGAATTAGCTACAAGAATTTCAAAACATACGCCAGGTAATTTAAATAGAATGTTTTATACTATTTGTGGTTCAACAGCTGTTGAAACTGCAATTAAAATTGCAATTGCTTACCATAGAGCAAGAGGAGATAGTCAAAGATTTAGATTTGTTGGTAGAGAAAGAGGATACCACGGAATGAATATTGGAGCGACTTCTGTTGGAGGTATGGTTAACAACGTTAAAACTTTTGCAAGTGTTTTAATGCCAGGTGTTGTTCATATGAGGCATACACATTTACCAGAGCATAAATTTGTAAGTGGTCAACCAGAAACAGGTGTAGAGCTAGCAGAAGATTTAGAAAGAATTTGTATGAACTTTGGCGCTGAGAATATTGCAGCTTGTATTGTAGAACCTATTGCAGGATCAACAGGAACATTGGTACCACCAAAAGGATACTTACAAAGATTAAGAGAGATTTGTGATAAACATGGAATACTTTTAATTTTTGATGAAGTAATTACAGGCTGGGGAAGAACTGGTTCGCCATTTGCATCACAAGAGTATGGAGTAACTCCAGATATGATGACAATGGCAAAAGCTACCACTAACGGTATTAGTCCAATGGGAGTAGTTGCTTGTAAGGAGGATATTTATGATGCTATTGCTGAAAATGCTCCAAAAGGAACTATAGAATTATTTCATGGGTATACTTATTCAGGTATTCCAATTTCAGTAGCTGCTGGATTAGCAGTACAAGATATTATTGAAAAAGATGATATTTTTAATAGAGCTAAAAATTTATCACCTTATTTCCAAGAGGGTTTAATGTCTTTAAAAGATATCGATGTCGTTGACAACATTAGAGGGTACGGAATGATGGGTGGTATTGATATTGTTATGGACAAAAAACCAGGTGCAGCAGGATTAACTTGCTTCAAACATTGTTACGAAGCTGGAGTTAATTTTAAAGCTACTGGAGATTGTTTAATTATTGCCCCAATGTTTATTTGTGAGAAAAAACACATAGATGAGATAATTGAAAAGCTTCGAACCGGGATAACAAATTACTCAAAAAGTAAAAAGAATTAATTTTCATATATGAAAATTGGGGTTCCTAAAGAAATAAAACCACAAGAAAATAGAATTGGTTTAACTCCAGAAAGTGTAAAAACTTTGGTTTCAGAAGGACATGAGGTTTTAGTTGAAAATAATGGTGGATTTGAAGCTGGTTTTGAAAATGATCAATATTTAAAAGCCGGTGCTAAAATTGCTGATACAGCAGATGACATTTTTAATGATGCAGAAATAATTGTTAAGGTAAAAGAACCTCAAAAAGTAGAAGTTGATATGATTAGAGAAAACCAAATCGTCTATACTTATCTTCATTTAGCTGCCGCAAAAGAATTAACCGAGGGATTAATAAAATCTAAAAGCATTAATATTGCTTACGAGACTGTGACAGATGACAATGGAAGATTGCCTTTACTTGCACCAATGAGCGCTGTAGCTGGGAGAATGTCAGTACAAGCTGGAGCTCATTGTTTAGAAAAAAACCAAAGTGGTAGAGGTTTGCTTTTAGGAGGTGCACCAGGTGTAACAGGTGGAACAGTAGTTATATTGGGTGGAGGAGTTGTTGGAGAAAATGCTGCAGTGATTGCAACTGGTATGCAAGCAAAAGTTCATATTGTAGATAAATCTGAAGCAAGATTAAAACAACTTGTAGAAATATTTGGAGATAAAATTGTACCAGAGCAAAGTGATAAAACAGATTTAGATAAATTAGTTGCTGAAGCAGATCTATTAGTTGGTGGAGTATTAATCCCAGGTGCAGAAGCACCAAAATTAATTACCAAAGAAATGATTAAAACAATGAAAAGAGGTTCTGTAATCGTTGACGTTGCTATAGATCAAGGAGGCTGTGTGGAAACTAGTAAACCCACAACACACGGTGATCCAACCTATATAGTTGATGATGTAGTACATTATTGTGTTGCTAACATGCCTGGTGGTGTTCCTAGAACATCAACATTGGCATTAAATAATGCAACCTTACCTTTCTTAGTTAAGCTTGCTAATAAAGGTTATCAAAAAGCACTTAGTGAAGATAAAAATTTTTTAGCAGGGTTAAATGTTCACAAAGGTCAAGTAACTTACAAAGCGGTTGCTGATGTTTTTGGGCATAATTATGTAGAACCTGGAGAAGCTATCAAACATTAAAGATGGAAAAAAACTATCCGTCTAGTTCAAAAGTAGTTGTAATAGGTGGCGGTGTTATAGGATGTTCTGTCGCTTATCATCTAACTAAATTTGGTTGGAATGATGTGGTTTTATTAGAGAGAGACCAGTTAACATCAGGAACCACATGGCACGCAGCAGGATTAGTAAGTCAACTAGGACCAACAGCCTCTGTAACAAAAATTAGAAAATATACTCTAGATCTTTATAAGAAGCTTGAAAAAGAAGTTGATCATTCTGCTGGCTTAAGATTAAACGGTGCACTTTCTATTGCTCAAACAGACGCAAGATGGCAAGAACTCAGACGACAAGCTACTACAGCACAATTATACAATGTAGATGTAAAAATTTTAGATAAAGAAACTATTAAAAAAAATTATCCAATGATGCACACTGAAGATTTAAAAGGTGGTATTTTAATGCCAGGCGATGGAGCTGCTGACCCAAGTGGTGTTACACATATGCTAGCCAAAGCAGCAAGACAAGGTGGTGCTAAAATATTTGAACATTCTTCAGTAGAAAAAATTTTAACAAAAAATGGAAAAGTTCATAGTGTTAGAGTTAATGAAAAAGAAATTGAGTGTGAATATGTTGTTTTAGCAACTGGTATGTGGTCAAGGCAAATAGGTGAAAAAATCGGTGTTAGTATTCCACTGTACCCTGCAGAACATTTTTATGTTATTACAGAACCAATTGAAAACCTTTCTAAATCACTCCCAGTGATAAGAGATTTCGATAGCAGTGTTTATTTTAAAGAGGATGCAGGTAAGCTTTTAATTGGAATTTTTGAAGGTAAATCTATTCCTGCATTTGATAAAACAAATAAAGTGCCAGAGGATTTTTCATTTGGTGAGTTTCCAGAAAACTTTGAACATTTTGAACCATATTTAGAAAAGTCAATGAAAAGATTTCCAATTTTAGAAAAAATAGGAATAAGAAAGTTTTTTGCAGGACCAGAATCTTTTACTCCTGATACCAATTCTCTATTAGGAGAAGTCCCAGAAATTAAAAATTTATTTTTAAGTTGTGGATTAAATAGCGTAGGAATTGGTACTGGAGGAGGTGTTGGAAAAGTTACTGCTGAGTGGTTGATGACCGGTCATATTAATGAAGATATTTTTAATTATGATATTAAAAGATTTCAAAATTTTCATTCAGAGTTAGGTTTTATAAAAAACCGAATTACGGAGTCATTAGGGGATTTATATGGAATGCACTGGCCTTATAAACAACATGTAACTTCAAGGAATATTAAAACTTTACCACATCACGATTTACTTAAAGGATTTGGAGCATGTTTTGGCGTTTCTGCTGGTTATGAAAGACCAATGTGGTTTGCTCTCGATGGTGAAAAACCTCAATATGAATACAGTTATAACTATCAAAATTGGTATCCATCAGTTGAGTATGAAACCAACAATACAATGACCAATGTAGGTTTGTATGATTTAACTCCATTTTCAAAATTTGAAATTAATTCAAGTTCGGCTCATGAAGAGTTACAAAAAATGTGTACATCAAATATTAAACATGAAATTGGAAAATGTACTTATACTCAAATGTTAAATAAAGATGGGGGGATAGAAACAGATCTAACAGTAGTTTGTTTAGATGAAAATCATTTTAGAATTATAAGTTCAGCAGCAACTAGAGAAAGAGATAAATTTCATATTAAAAAACATTTGTCAGAAAAAACAGAGTTAAATGATGTAACGGATGAATATTGTGTTTTTGGTGTATTTGGTCCTAAGAGCAGATTATTAATGCAGAGATTAAGCAAAGATGACTTTAGTAATGAAAATTTTAAATTTGCCACATCAAAATTTATAACAATCGATGAAAAAAGAATATGGGCTCAAAGATTATCTTATGTTGGTGAGCTGGGGTATGAGTTATATGTAAAATCTTCAAATGCTAGGGATATTTATAAAAAAATTATAGAAGAGGGGAAAAATTTTAATATTTCTAATTGTGGAATGCATGCATTAGACACAATGAGAATGGAAAGTGGTTTTTTACATTGGGGACACGATATGTCTCCTGAAGAGAACCAGTATCAAGCTGGTCTTGATTTTACTATAAGTTATAAAAAACAAATTGATTTTATTGGCAAAGATGTAATAAAAAAAATTAAAAATAAAAAACCAAATACTAGATTCGTAATGCTTTCTCTAAAAGAGAATAGTCCAGGAAAACCTTTACTTCTTCATGACGAACCTATTTATCTAGATAACGAAATTATAGGAAGAACAACATCTGGAAATTATTCATTTAATTTTAAAAGAAATCTGTCTTTTGGCTATATTAAAAATATACCTTCTAATGAACTTAATCACAAAACTCTATATATAGAGGTTGAAAAAACCAAGTATGAGGCTAAAATACTCAGAGAACCATTAAAAATTAGACATTACAAAAATATTTAGATCTTTGTAAATAGTTTGAATTTTTCATTTTTACCTGTTTAAATATCGATATGAAAAATTACGATGAAGAAATTGCTTTAAAAACAAATTTTGTCGCAAAAAAAAATATTAAGTCAGAAAAAATTAAAACAACGAACATAAATATATTATTAAACAGAGTAAGGTTAGATAGAAAAAAAACCTTACAAAAAAAAATCTTATTTACATTTTTTTTAGTTGTTACAGTAGGCTTAATAGGTATTTTTTCTATTTGATTAACTAATTAGTACATTAAAAATTCCAATTGAATAATGAATTTAATCAAAACTTGTTTGCAACAAAATTTAAAGTAGTATAAACCAACAATTATTTAAGGCGGGGTAGCTCAGTTGGTTAGAGCGCGGGACTCATAAGCCCGAGGTCAGTGGTTCGATCCCACTTCCCGCTACCATAAACTATGAAAGATATTTACATAACTTGGGAGGATTATCATCAAAAGATTGAGGAATTAGCTAAAAAAGTACATGAAGATAATTTAAAATTTAATCAAATTATTTGTATTGCAAAAGGTGGATTAAGAGTAGGTGATGTTTTTAGTAGACTTTTTAATGTCCCATTAGCCATCTTATCTGTTGAGTCTTATCATGGTGATAGTGATGATATTAAAAACCAACAAGGACAGTTTACTTTTTCAAGAGATTTAGCAAAAACTACTCCAAACTTAGGTTCACATGTTTTGCTACTTGATGATTTAGCAGATTCTGGGAAAACTTTAATAAAAAGTATTAAATGGTTAGAGCATTTTTATGGATTTTATTTAGATGAAAAAATTAAAACTGCAGTCATATGGCACAAATCAACCTCAAAATTTAAACCTGATTACTCTGTAGATTTTTTAAAAGATTCTCCTTGGATACATATGCCTTTTGAGAAATATGAAACTACAAATATAAAAGATTTTAAGTTTGAAAAATAAATTATTTAATTAAACTATCATTAAACTGATTGGATACTCTAACAAATGTCGTACATTTGCTTAATTGTTTGAGAGAAGGTGCACCAACATAAGTACAACTACTTCTAACACCTCCTAAAATATTTAAAATTGTATCGTTAATTTTACCTCTATATTTAACTCTAACTTTTCTGCCTTCACTGCTACGATAATTTGATAATCCACCGTAATGTTTTTTGTTAGCTGTTTCAGAACTAGATCCATAAAACTCTATATATTTTTCTCCATTAATTTTAACAACTTTACCTTTTCCCTCGTCATGTCCAGCGAGCATTCCTCCAAGCATTACAAAATCTGCACCACCTCCAAATCCTTTAGCAACATCACCGGGACATGTACATCCTCCATCTGCAATTACATGTGCACCAAGGCCGTGTGCTGCGTCAGCACATTCGATTACTGCACTTAATTGCGGATATCCAACTCCAGTTTGTATTCTTGTTGTACAAACACTTCCAGGTCCAATTCCAACTTTAACAATATCTGCACCACTTAAAACTAATTCTTGAGTCATATCAGCTGTTACTACGTTACCAGCAATTATTGTTTTAGTAGGGTATTTATCTCTTACTGATTTAATAAAATTAGTAAAATGCTCTGTATATCCATTAGCAACATCAATACAAATGAATTTAAAAAAACTAAATTCTTTTAATACTTTATCTAAGTTTTTAAAATCTTCTTTTTTTATACCAACACTAAGTGCAATATTAGGATAAATTTTTTTAATATTTTTATTTTGTTTAATTTTTTTAACATCATGTTGTTTGGTTAAAGATGTAATCATTCCAAATTCATTTAATTTTTCAGCAACACTTAACTCTCCAACACCATCCATATTTGACGCCATTATTGGTATACCTGACCATTCATTTTTGCTGTATTTAAATCTGTATGTTCTTAGAAGATTTACGTCTTTTCTGCTTTTTAGTGTACTTCTTTTAGGTCTAAAAAGTACATCTGAATAATCTAACTTAAGCTCTTCTTCAATTCTCATGAATAATTAAGTTATAACCATAGAAATTAATTTCAAATCAATATGTAGCCTGTGGATAAGTTTTTTATTTTCTAATGACCTGGAAATTCAATTAAATTCTCAACTTTATAGTTGTTTTTTATTAAATTATCTGACCCGCCTAAATCAAATAAGTTAATTACAAATATAAATCCTGCAACTTTGCCTTTAGAAATTTCAACCAATTTTGCTGCCGCTTCTGCTGTTCCGCCAGTAGCAATGAGATCGTCAATTATTAAAACTTCATCTTTTTCATTAATAGAGTCTTTATGTACTTCAATTGTTGCATTTCCATACTCAAGCTTAAAATCTACCGAGTGAACATCTGCTGGCAATTTATTCTTTTTTCTGAGCATAATAAATGGTATTTTAAGCACAAACGAAACAGCTGAAGCAAAAACAAAACCTCTGGACTCTATGGCTGCAATTTTAGTAAAATTAAATTTTTTTGATCTTTCAATAATCTGATTAATTGTTTCAGCAAATGCCTTTTCATCTTTAATTAATGTAGTGATATCTCTAAATAAAATACCTTTTTTTGGATAATCAGGAATAGATCTAATATAGTCTTTTAAATTCATAATAGTCAAATATAAAAGTATAAATAAATATATTTTAAATTATGACAACAAATAAATTAGCAATCATTGGTGGTAGCGGTCTTTATGATGTTGAGGAATTCAAAGATAGAGAATTACTTGATTTAAATACCCCTTGGGGCAAACCATCTGATCAGATTTTAAAAACTAAATACAATGGTAAGGAAGTTTATTTTTTACCAAGACATGGAAGAGGGCATTTTATTTCTCCTTCTAATATTAATTTTAGAGCAAATATTGACTCACTCAAACAATTAGGAGTTACTGATATTGTCTCTGTATCAGCTGTAGGATCTCTAAAAGAGAATTTACCGCCTGGAAAATTTGTAATTGTAGATCAATTTATTGATAGGACTTTTGCAAGAAATAAAACTTTTTTTGATGACGAGATCGTTGCTCACGTATCAATGGCTCACCCAACTTCTAACGGATTAATGAATGCTTGCGAAGAAGCAATTAAAAAATCTAATATAGATTATCAAAGAAATGGAACCTATGTTGTTATGGAAGGGCCACAATTTTCAACATTGGCAGAGTCTAATTTATATAGATCATGGAAAGCAGATGTAATTGGAATGACTAATATGCCAGAGGCAAAATTAGCAAGAGAAGCTGAAATAAGATACGCATCTGTTTCTATGGTAACAGATTTTGATTGTTGGCATCCAGACCATGAAAATGTTGACGTGCAACAAGTGATTAAAATATTATTAGGAAACGCTGAAAAAGCAAAACTTATGATTAAAAATTTAATTGATAATTTTGAAAATCATATAGATCCAAATGACCCAACTAATAATTGCTTAGATGTGGCTATTATTACAGCCCCAGAAAAAAGAACACAAAAAACTAAAGATAAATTAAAAACAATTGCAGGAAGGGTTTTAAATATATGAAGAAAATATTTTTAATTACATTATTTTTGATTATTTCAAATTACGCTTACGCTAATGGTAAAATTTTAAAAAGTGGATTTTTTACTAAATCAGCTTCAGTAAAGGAGGGTATGGACGTAAAAGATCCAAAAAACAAAATTATAATTATTTATAATCATGGTCAAAATTCAAATGATAAAGCACACAAGAAAGAATGTATCTGGGTAAATCAAATAAGAAATCAAGCTTCATTAGTTGATGAGGAAATTAATGGTAAAAAAATTATGGTTTATAATTTCTGCTCAAATGATTTTGCTGGTGACATGTCATTAAAAAAACACTGGTGGAAGTCCAAAACTTCTTATGTAGGTAAACATAAGTTAGACAAAAGGGTTGAAAAAAATTTAGAATTAGTTGAAAAATTTATAAGCATGGGAGTTCCAAGAAAACAAATTATAATATCAGGTCATTCATGTGGAGGTCTATTAACCCTAATGTTGTTATCATCTCACCCTAAAAAAGTAGGTGGTGGTATATCATATATGCAAGCTTGCTTTGGTCAGCTTTCTAAAAGTTATAAAGTAAAAAAAGTAGGTCCTGAAAAGGCATTAGAAAAATTTGCTAAGAAATACCCAGGCCCTGCTGAATTAAGAGCAAGACAAATTAATAATATTAAAAATTCTGAAAATGTTCCTGTTCTAGCTTTTACGCATCCAAAAGATAAGTATGAAGGTCTGTTATCTGACTGGTTAGAAGAAGTCCCAGGAGTTAAAAGAATAGTTATTTCTGAAAATTATAAAATAAACGGAAAATCTTGTGTTGTTAAAGGAGTTGATTGGCAAAATAATATCTCAGCTCAGAAAAATCCAGGTCATGAAATGAACCAGGCTGATTGTTTTCAATATTATAATCCAACAATTAAAGAATACATAGCATCACGTATAAATGAAAATTAAATTAATATTAATTTTATTAATTTTTTTAAACAATTTTTCTTTTGCTCAAACTAAATCCGAAAAACGTTTTGAAAGAGATTTGAAGAAAATTTCAAAATTAAATTCTTTTGTAGATAACAAAGGCAATACTTATGAATTAGACGAAAATATTAACAAAGATAAAACTATTATTTTAATTTATACCCATGGTCAGTGGGGTGGAAATCAAAAATTAAATGGATGTAATAGGCGATGGAGCAAGATACCTCCTGCAATCTATAAATTAGATGGAACTCAAATAAAAGATTTAACTATAAAAACATTTCAATTGTGTTCTGGTGTAAAAGGCTGGACTCAAAGTGAAGAAGATAAACTTTGGGAAATTTACGATAAAAATAATCAAGATGTAAACAGTGTATTAAATCTTAAAGATAAAAATGGAATTCTTTTAATAGATAAATATAAAGACTTTCAAAAAACAAAAGTAATGAAGTTAAAAATTGATGAATTTAAAAAAAAAGGTTTCAATAATATTGTATTATCTGGACATTCAGCAGGTGCGTATAGTTCATTTATATTAAAATCAAATTTTCCTAAAATAATAAATGGAGTAATTTCCTTACATATAGGATTTGGAGGTAAATTTGCAAAAGCAAAAAATCCACATCGAGGTTGGATAAATTGGAGAAACTATAAAAAATCTCTTATAAATTGGTCTCAGATAGGTGACGTTATATTATTTACTCATGATAAAGATTGGGCTGATACAAGAAAGACTTTAAGTTTTTTGACAGAGTTTAATAATATTAAATTTTTTGATTTAAGTGATACACATTGTAAGAATAAAAAATTATTAGGCGACTATCATGGAATAGCTTTAACAAAATGTTTTGCAGATGAGGATACAAGAAGTAATGAAATAATTAATTATTTAAATAAAATTTATTAAAATGAAAATAGAAGGAAAAGAATATAGAACAATATGGTATGAGGAAAATGTAGTAAAAATAATTGATCAAACAAAACTTCCTCATAAATTTATTATTAAAGAACTAAAGACTGTAAAAGATGCAATCAATGCAATTAAAGTTATGGAAGTTAGAGGTGCTCCTTTAATAGGAGGAACAGCTGCTTACGGGATAGTATTAGCCATTCAAGAGAGCACTGATAAAGAATTTATTCACAAAAGTGCTGAAGAATTAATTAAATCAAGACCTACGGCAATTAATTTAAAATGGGCGGTAGATCGTATGATGAAAAAATTATCAGGTATCAATAGCGATCAAATTTTAAATATTGCTTTAAAAGAGGCTAAAGAAATATGTGATGAAGATGAAAAGTTTTGCGAAAATATAGGTGTTAATGGATTAAGAATAATTGAAGAAATTTACGATAAGAAAAAAAGTACAGTAAATATTTTAACTCATTGCAACGCAGGATGGTTAGCAACCATTAATTGGGGAACTGCAACTTCACCTATTTATCATGCTCACAAAAAAGGAATTCCAGTCCATGTCTGGGTAGACGAAACAAGACCAAGAAATCAAGGTGCAAATCTAACTTCATATGAGTTAAATGAAGAGGAAATACCTAACACTATTATTGCTGACAATACTGGAGGTATTTTAATGCAAAGAGGTGAAGTTGATATGTGCATTGTTGGAACTGACAGAACTTTATCCAATGGAGATGTATGTAATAAAATTGGAACTTATCTTAAAGCTTTAGCTGCATATGATAATGAAGTTCCTTTTTATGTAGCGTTACCAAGTTCAACAATTGATTGGAATATTAAAGATTCAAAAAATATCCCAATTGAGGAAAGAAACGCTGAGGAATTATCTCATGTCGAGGGTATTGATGAAAATAATCAAGTTAAGAAAGTTTTGATCTACCCTGAGAAAAGTAAGGCTATGAATTTAGCTTTTGATGTAACACCTGCTAAATATGTAACTGGATTGATCACTGAAAGAGGTATTTCCAAAGCTTCTTCAAAGGGATTAAAAAAATTATTTAAATAAATTATCTAAGAGAAGCTGCAATATTACCACCATCTACAGTCAAAACTGCACCAGTAGTTTTTTTTGAAACTGCTAAATGAAAAAATGCTTTAGCAACATCTTCAGCCTTAACTTCATTTAAAAGTAAGTTTCCTCTCATATATTCATCAGTAGATACTTCTCTGGCTTTTGCACGAGATTTAATCATTCCATCATTAAGTAGGCCACTTCTAATCCTATCAGCATTTACACCATTTGATCTTATTCCAAAAGAACCATAATCTAGGGCATATTGTTTACATAAACTTAATAAAGCAGTTTTTGGAAGACCATAAGGACCAAAATTTTTTCCAGGATTTACTGATTGTTTTGAAATATTAAATAATAAGCATCCTTGAATATTTTGTTTTTTCATTATTTTAATTGTTTCTGATGCGCAATTTTGGTGCGAGAAGAAATTATCTTCAAAGCTTTCTCTTAAAATTTTATCATTCACTTCAGCAATCGATCCACCAATTGCAGTTCCAGCGTTGGAAATTAGAATATCAACACCACCATATATTTCATTTATTTTTTTAAAAGCAGCTTTAACATTATTTTTATTTCGTACATCACAATGCAAACAAAGATCTGAAATTTTTCTTTGCATTTCTATAACTTTTTTTGCGTCATAATCTAGGAGAACAATTTCAGCTCCATAACTTTTAAAAAGTTTATAAGTTGCAGAACCAATTGCACCAAATCCTCCAGTAATTACAACAATGTTTCCTTGAAGAATTTTTTTAGCTTTTTTAATTTTTGCTTGTTCTAAAGACCAATATTCAACATCAAATAAATCTTTTGCAGGAATAAACTTGTATTTTGTAGTTTCCTCTACAGATGAAATCACTCTTGCATTTGTTTCGGTTAAATCTCCAGCTATTTTAGATGCCTTAAGACTGTCTCCAACGCTAAACAAACCAACATTTTGTACCAAAATTACTCTCGGGGAAGTATCCAGCATAGTTTTCTTGCCTTTAACCTTTTTCTTATTGGTATCGAAATATCTCACATACTTTTTTCTATAATCATTAAAACTTTTCTCAGCTAGTTTTTTAAAATCTTCAATTGAAGAATTTTCTCTTGGGCTAATTACTAGCGGAAATGGTTTTACCCTAATAACATGGTCAGGTGTTGCTGTTCCTATGCTAGAGTATCTTTTGACATCTTTACCATTAATAAAATAATTTAGATGTTTATTTGATCTATAATTTAAGATAAATTTTTGATTTTTATTTTCTGATAATAATCCTCTTAAAATTGGTGCAATTTCATGAGGCTTGAATTTAAAATTATAATTTTGTATTTGTTTAATTTTTTTTCTCTTTAATTTTTTAATAGTTTTTTCAGCTATCGATACGTATTTGATCATTAAGTCATAAGATTTTTTGGCATCATCATCAAAAGTAAATATTCCGTGGTTCAATAAAATTAAGCAATTAATATTCGGATTTTTTTTGTAAACCTCATTTATCTTCTGAGCCAAACCAAATCCTGGCATTACATATGGCACAATACTTACCTTTAATCCAAAAATTTTTTTGCAAAGATCTTTTCCATTTGGCCTATTTGTTATGTCCATAATTGCATCAGAATGAGTGTGATCAACAAATTTGAAAGGTAAAAATGCATGTAAAAAAGTTTCTACAGATGGGTTAGGTGACTTAATATCAATCAGGTTTCTTTTTTGATATGCAACCATATCTTCATCACTCAAGTATTTTTTATTTTTTAAAGCTAAAAGTGGGTTTAATTTTACAGCAGGTAAACCAGCTGGTTCTATTTCAGCCATGTCCCACCCACTTCCTTTAACACAGAGCACGTCATAATGCTTGCCATCAATATCTTTAATTGAGGTTTTTACAGATGTATTTCCACCACCATGTAGAACAAGTTTACTATTTCTTCCTAATAGTCTGGTTGTATAAACTCTTAAAGCCATATCTTTCGAATGACCAAGTTTTGTATACTTTTTTATGTATTGTTTTGCTTCTAAATTTGACCAATTGTTTTTCACAGTTACAACCTCAGCGAAGTATTATAATAGATTTTTGTTTGAAAGAAGCAAAAAATTTGATTAGTAAGGTTTCATAAAGCATATTATGACAAAAGTTGGTGAACATATTACTCTAGATATAATTGGAACCACTAAAGAATATGACCCTTCTATATTTGAAAAAGTAATTCATGATATTGCAAAAGCTGCGAAAGTAACAATCTTAAATATATCTAAATATAAGTTTGAACCTCAAGGTTTTACTATTATTGCATTACTGGCTGAAAGCCATATTAGTTTTCATACTTTTCCAGAAAAAGGAATTATTAGCTTTGATTTCTTTACTTGTGGAAAAGTAAGTCCCTCTGTCGCGATAGACATTATTAAAAAAGAGTTTGAACACACAAGAATAGTTAAAAAGGAATTCAATAGAGATACTAAATCTCTTTATCATGACATTTATAGTTCACCAGGATTACAAAAATCATATGTAGTAAATGATGTTCTAGAGGACTTTAAATCTAAGGTAGGTCAACATATTGAAATTTTAGATTTAGAACAATTTGGAAAATCTTTATTTATTGATGGTGAAATACAAGTTGCTGCTACAGATGAGCATTTATACAGTTCTACATTTGTTGGCTCTGGTTTAGATCTCAATAAAGACAATGAAAGAGCTGCAATAATTGGTGGTGGAGATGGTGGAGTTGCAAGAGAGTGTATTTCTAAAAAATTTAACTTTATCGATTGGTATGAATTGGATCCCGAGGTTGTAGACGTTTGCAATAAACATCTTGGGGATATTGGAAAAAAAGCAACCGAAAAAAATTCTGTAAAATGTGTTTGGGGTGATGCATTTGAAAGCATTAAATCAGTAAGGGATGATACTTACGACCATATATTTGTAGATCTTAATGATGATCAATTTTGTATAGATTTAGCTGCTAAAAATATGGAGTCATTAGTGAGAATTTTAAAACCAAAAGGAGTTATTACTGCTCAAGTAGGAAGTCAGGATAAAAAACCACAACAGGTTGAAAATTGGCTAAAAGTATTTAATCAAAATTTTGGAAATGCAAAATTATCTAGAGTTTATATACCTAGTTTTGATTGTTCTTGGAACTTTTCTTCATCAATAAATCACTAATTTTTCTTTTTTCTTTTTTAATTTTGTGAAATAATTATTTCTTATTAAAGGAGAAAATAATGAATATATTCAAAAAAACTATATTAACAGTTCTCGCTTCTTTATTTATCATTGGAAATGTATCCGCTGAAAAAATAAAAATTGGAACTGAAGGCGCTTACCCTCCATGGAATTCAAAAGATGCATCAGGCAATCTTATTGGTTTTGAGGTAGAACTTGCTAAAGAACTTTGTACAATAATGAAATATGAGTGCACAATTGTTGAACAAGATTGGGATGGAATGATACCAGCTCTAGTTATGAGAAAATTTGATGCGATTATGGCTGGAATGTCTATTACTGCAGAAAGACAAAAAACAATTACATTTTCTCAAGGATATGCTGACGAAGTAGCTTCACTTGCGGTAATGAAAGGTTCAAACTTAGAGGGCATGGATACACCAGAGGGTATTAATTTATCATTAGGTGGATCTGATGTTAAAAAAGCTCTTAAAACATTGACTGGTGCACTTGCAGGTAAAACGGTTTGTACTCAAACAGGAACAATTCACCAAAACTTTTTAGAGTCAGGTGATGTTGGAAGTGTAAATGTTAGAACTTATAAAACTCAAGATGAAGTTAACCTTGATCTAACTTCTGGAAGATGTGATGTTGCTTTAGCTGCAGCAGTAGCATTTACAGATTATGCAGATAAATCAGGTGAAGCAGTCGTATTGGTTGGACCAACTTTTTCAGGCGGTGCATTTGGTAATGGTGTAGGTGTTGGTATTAGACAAGCTAGCGATAGTGCTATTGGAAAAAGAGATGCCAAAATCTTAAAAGATTTCAATAAAGCAATTGATAAAGCTAGAAAGAAAGGAATTATTAGCAAACTTGCTATTAAACACTTTGGTTTCGACGCTTCTATGTAATTCATTTCAGATTTGGCGACTATAATATATAGTCGCCAATCTATATGGAACTTCTAGCATTTGGCAAAACTGGTTGGGGAGATGAGTTGTTTTATGCAACCTTAATGACAATTGCTGTATCAATTACAGCAATGCTAGTTGGTTTCGTCTTTGCTCTAATTTTTACTCCTTTAAAAATCTCAAAATATAAAACTTTGAATTTAGTTGGTAATTTTTACACAACTGTAATTCGTGGAGTACCCGAACTATTGGTAATTTATCTATTCTTTTTTGGAGGTAGCGGAGCAATAATGTATGTCGCCTCAATTTTTGGTTATTATGAATACATAGAAATAAATGCTTTTATTACAGGTTCAATGGCTATTGGAATTATTTCTGGAGCCTATTCAACAGAGGTATTTAGAGGGGCAATTCAGTCAATAGACAAAGGTCAATTTGAGGCTGCAAAAGTTCTAGGAATAAATAAGTTTGGGCAATTTTATAAAATAATATTACCTCAAATGTTAAGATTAGCTATTCCAAATCTAAGTAATGTTTGGCAAATAACTCTGAAAGATACGTCTCTAATTTCAGTGACAGGTTTAGTTGAAATAATGAGACAATCTTATGTTGCAGCTGGATCTACTAGAGATCCACTTTTCTTCTATTCTTTCGCAGCAGTTTTGTATTTGTTGCTTACATACATAAGCATGAAGTTAATTAATAAGTTAGAAGTAAGATATAGCAGGGGGTATTAATGGATTTTGATTTAATGATAACAAGTTTCCCCAAACTCTTAGCAGCAACAGTAGTTACATTAAAATTATTATCTGCATCTTTATTTTTTGGACTGTTGCTAGGTCTTTTCTTTGCAATTTTAAGAATAAATAAAAATATATTTATTAACAAATTTGCTTATGGCTATTCATATGTATTTAGAGGAACACCTTTATTAGTTCAGATTTTTATTATTTATTTTGGATTAGGACAAATCGAATATTTAAGGACAACATTTCTATGGGTAATTTTAAAAGAACCATATTGGTGTGCAATAATAGCATTTACTTTAAATACAGGTGCATATACCTCTGAGATTTTAAGATCAGCTTTTCAAACAATAAAACCAGGTATTATTGAAGCTGGAAAAAGCTTAGGAATATCAAACAAAATAATTTTTTACAAAATCCAAATTCCAATTGCCATCCGGCAATCACTCCCTGCATACGGAAATGAAATTATATTGATGATGAAAGGAACTTCTTTAGCAAGCACAGTAACTCTAATGGATTTAACTGGTGTTGCTAAATATATAATTTCAACAACTTTTAAACCAATTGAAGTTTTTATTGTTGCAGGTGGAATTTATTTATTCATGACTTTTATTATTCATAATCTTATTAAATTTTTAGAAAAAAAGTATAGTTTTCAGTAATAAATAAAATGTATTTATCTCAACAACAAATTAAAGAGTATCAAAATAATGGTGTGATAATAATTAAGGATATATTTAAAGACTGGATTGAGCCACTTAGAAAAGGATTTCAAAAAGTTTTAGATAATCCAAGCAAATATGGAAGAGAAAATGTAACTGATTATAAAGGAAGATTTTTTGAAGATTATTGTAACTGGGAGAGGATAAAAGAATTTAGGGATTGTTTATTTAATTCACCTGGAGCACAAATAGTTGCAGAAGCAACTAATTCTAAATCTATTCAAATTTTTCATGAGCATATTTTTATTAAAGATCCAGGTACTCACAAAGAAACACCCTTACACCAAGATATGCCGTATTACTGTATTGATGGTAACGATACTGGAAGTTTTTGGATACCATTAGATGAGGTTGATAAGAAAAATAATATTAAATTGATTTTAGGTTCTCACAAATGGTTGAAGTTAATTAGACCCACAAAATGGTCAAATAATCAATCTTGGTATGATGATGATAGTTCTTTTATGGATTTACCTCAACAGGAAGAATTTGAAAAAAATATTTTAATTCCAGAACTAAGATTGGGTGATGCTGTTTTGTTTAACTTTAAAACTGTACATGGTTCAACAGGAAACAATACTTCTAAATCTCGAAGAGCATTTTCGATGAGATTTATAGGAGATGATATTAAGTATATTGATAGAGGAGGGCCAACCTCACCACCATTTGATGGGATCAATTTAAAAAATGGAGATCCGATGAGAGATGATTGGTTTCCTAAAGTTTTTAGTAGCTAGTATATTCTTTAATTTCTTTAATGCTTGATCCAGTGTGATTATTCATTTCTAGTTTAATTTTTGCTCTATCATCATTTAAAAAATGAACATCTCTTGATAATTTTATAAATTTTTCTCCAAAGTCCTTATTTTTTTCACAATCTCTTTTGTCGTCCTCTATAACCCAAAGTTTGGCATTAATTTCTTTTAAATCCTCAAATAGTTTATCTAGTTTATCATCAGATTTCACATTTTTCTCCAACTGTTCTTTAAGAATCGAATGTTCAGTCGATATAAATTTTAGTTTTTCAGGATCTTTAATTTTTTCTTTTTTAATTTCTAAGATTGAAATTTTGTCTAAAAGCTCACCTACAGATACTTCTACTATAATTTTATTCATTAAATTTTATACTATGTTAAATTGTTAAAAATATGTCTAATATTTTAATCATTAAACATGGATCTTTGGGTGATATAGCTCAAGCAAGTGGAGCAATTCAAGATATTTCTGAGAATCATAAAGAAGATGAAATTCATTTGCTTACAACTAAACCATATTTTGATTTATTTAAAAAAAATCCACATATTTCTAATGTTATTTTAGATAAGCGATTATCAAGACTAAACCTAATTTATTTATATTCATTAATGAAAAATATAAAAAAATATAATTTTTCTAAAATTTATGATCTTCAAAACTCAGGTAGAACAGCTTTTTATAAAAAAATTTTATTCCCAAAAGCATCAAAGGATACTTGGTCATCTACGGAAACCACTTTACCAGATGGAACTACAAAACAAGATTTTGATAAAGATACTGTTTTGTCTAGATTTGATCATCAATTAAAAAGCTCGGGTATAAGCACAAATCATACATTGAGCCCTGATTTTTCATGGAGCACAACAGACATATCTCAAATAAAAAATTACCATCAATTAGATAAATATATTCTTCTTTTTCCTTTCTGCTCTCCTCATTTAACTTCAAAGAAATGGCCTTATTATAATGAGTTAATTACTATGATTAATGAAAAGTCAGATAACAAATTTAAAGTAGTTATTGCACCTGGACCGAGTGAAATTAAAGAAGCATCAAATATTAACGCACTTTGCGTTTTAGATAATGGTAAAGCTTTAGATATCTCTCAGCTAGCTGCATTGATTAAAGATAGTTCGTTCGTAGTTGCAAACGATACTGGACCAGCACATATGACAGCTCACTTGGGATCAAAAGGAATTGCTTTATTTGGATCTCATACAACTCCATTTAAAGTAAGTATTGAAAGAGAAAATTTTAAAGCAATTCAAGTAGAAGATTTGTCAAAACTTTCACCAGAAAAAGTATATGAAAGGTTGAAATCAATCCAATAATAAAATACTCATTTATTAAATTTTATATGAAATATGTTGTAGTTATACCAGCTAGGTATAAGTCAAAAAGATTACCAGGAAAGCCTTTAGCAAATATTGGAGGATTACCAATGATTGTTAGGACTTATAATCAATGTGCAAAAGTTGTAAACAAAGACAAAATTCTTGTAGCTACAGATAGTTTCAAAATTAAAAATGTGTGTAATAAGTATAATATAAAAACTATTATTACTTCAAATAAATGTTTAACAGGAACTGATAGAGTTGCTGAAGTAGCAAAAAAAATTAAATGTAATTTCTATATAAATGTGCAAGGAGATGAACCATTTTTTAATCCAAATGATTTAAAAATGTTAATCAAAGAAGCTAAAAAAAAACCAAAAGAAGTAATAAATGGTTACACAGAAATCAAAGAAAAAAAATTATTTTTTAGTTCTTCAATACCAAAAGTAGTTTTTGATAAAAAAGGTTATCTTTTATACATGTCAAGAGGCCCTATACCTTCAAATAAAGCACTAGAATTTAAAAAAGCTTGGAGACAAGTTTGTGCATATTCTTTTCCAAGAGATGCATTGTTTGATTTTAATAAGACCAAAAATAAAACAAATATTGAGTCTTTAGAGGATATTGAAATTCTAAGATTTTTAGAAAAGGGCTATAAAGTTAAAATGATTAAAATGTCAAATAAATCATTAGCTGTAGACAATAATGAGGATTTAGAAAAAGCTAAAATTTATTTAAAATTTAAAAAACTTTAATTTTTATAATTTAAAATTTTCAAAACTACAGGAATTGTAATGAGAATAAAAAGTAATCTGATTATATGATGAAATGCTACAAACTCCGGATCTAAATCAAACGCGATTGCAATAACTGCTACTTCATAAATTCCACCAGGACTGAAAGATAGTATTAAGGTTAAAATATTTGTATCGACAAATAATGTTGCAACATAAGATGCAAATAACCCTAAGATAATCAAAACAGTTGTAGCTACAATACTATGAAGAGAATTATTAGCTATCTCTTTAACAGTTTTTTCAGCAAACCTACAACCAACTGAGGAACCAAGAATTAGTAGACAAAAATTTACTGTTTCATCTGGCAATTTATATGAGGCTATATCTGTAATTTGTAACAAACCACTAGCAAATAATGTTCCAGATAGTAAAGCTGCAGGAATTCTAATTTTATCAAAAATAAAAATAAAAAACAAAGACGCAATAATAAGTAAAATTAAATTTAAATGATTTTGAGCTATATAGTTAAAGTCATTATTTAATAAAATATTATTATCCGAATTATTGACTATAATAAATGGAATGACAGTTATTATGATGATTAATCTAATTAAGTGTGAGGTTGCGACTTGAGATAGATCTGTTTTTTCATTTTCAGCTAAAATCATCAAAGGACCCAATGCACCAGGAGCTGCTGAAAATATCGAGGCTTTTTTTCCATAATTCGCAAATTTTTGAAGGTACTTAGCAACTATTAAAATACAAATAATTATATAAATTAGCATAATTAGAGATGTCCAAATCCAATTAATCATTTGGTCAAATAGATTTTGATCTATGTAATTTCCAATATGCAAACCTAAAATTATTAAAATAAAGCTTAGCACAATTTTAGGCATCATGATTTTTAAACCTGATAAAGCAGCAATTGACGTGATAATCATAGGTCCTAAAAACCACGCTATAGGAATATTTAAATATTCAGCAATAATTGCACCAGGAAAAGAAATTATTAAAACAGAAATAAATTTAATTGTTAATATTTGAGATAAATTATTTTTAAAATTTTTGATTAATAAATTCATTTTCATTTATCTATGTGATTGACTCTAATTTATATTAACTATTTAATACAAATTTAAAAATAAACAATAAGAGAGGTATAATGAGTAATATTAAAAAATTATTTTCAGTACTATTCTCAGCAATCCTATTATTCTCAGCAACAACAACAAGCTCAGTAGCAATTGATAAATTGCACTTTGTAATCGGTGGTGGTGCTGGTGGTGGTTGGGATGGAACTGCTAGAGGTACTGGAGAAGCTTTAACAAAAGCTGGTATGTTAAAAAGTGCATCATTTGAAAATATGTCAGGTGGTGGAGGCGGTAAAGCACTTGCATACATGATTAATACTAAACCTGCTAATACAGTTTTAGTTCAATCTACACCGTTAGTACTAAGGTCAATTACTAGACACAAAGGTTATGTAAAAGGTAATGGGACTTTATCTTATAAAGATGTTGTGCCGATTGCAGGTGTAATTGGTGATTACGGCGCTATTGCAGTTGCTAAAAGCTCATCTTTTAAAAATTTTCAAGATGTAGTTGATGCATATAAAAAAGATCCTAACTCAGTTAAAATGGCTGGTGGATCAGTAAGAGGAAGTATGGATCATTTAATTGGTGCTTTAGCTTTCCAAGCTGCAGGTGCAGATCCAAATGCTGTTCAATATATTCCTTATGATGCTGGTGGAAAAGCTTTAGCTGGACTTTTATCTGGAGAAACTCAAATCATTTCAACTGGTTTAGGTGAATTGATGGGAGCAAGAGACCAAGTAAGAATTATTGGTATTACTGCTCCTTCAAGAGTTTCTGATGCACCAGATGCACCAACACTTAAAGAACAAGGCTATGATGTACAATTCGTTAACTGGAGAGGTTTCTTTGGTCCTCCAGGCATGAGCAATGCTGATAAATCAGCTATTGCAAAAATGCTTGGCGATGTACAAAAAACTCCTGAATGGGAAACAGTAAGAGCAAGAAATGCTTGGGTTAATATTTATAATCCAGAAGGTAAGTTTGTTTCTTTCTTAGAAAAACAAACTGAAGAAATGACAGCTCTTATGAAAAAACTAGGAGTGATATAATCCTTAGGGTTATTTAAATTAGAGCAGTGAATATAAATACTACCAAAATTATATCACTGCTCTTTTTTATATTTTCAGCATTTTATTTATATACTGCTTACCAAATTCAAGTTTTTGCATTTGACGAAAATGCACCATTTAATGCTCGATCATTTCCAATTTATTTAGGTTATGCAGGATTATTTTTTTCTGGATTAAAACTTATTTTACCAGACCCAAATACTATTAAAGTTGATCACAAAAATTTAGAATATAAAAAAACAGGTATACTTATACTTATTGCTATTATTTATGGAGCAACAATTTTAAAAGTTGGTTATTTTTTAACTACTTCATTATTTTTATTTGCTTCATATTATTTTTTAGGAGAACGAAGGTGGATTTTAATGTTTTTATTATCCTTTCCATTTGTTGCTGCCTTTATGTATTTGCTTCATGGTATTCTTGATATTTATTTAAGAGATCCATTCTTACAATCAATCGGAGTTATGGGATGATTGAGGGTATATTAATTGGATTAACAACAGCACTTACTTTCCAGAATGTATTAATGGTTATGGTTGGTTGTTTTTTTGGAACAATCATTGGAATGCTCCCTGGGCTTGGTCCGATGACTGCTATCGCATTAATGATACCAATCACTTATGGTTTCGATCCTGCTACAGGATTGATTTTGATGGCTGGTGTTTATTATGGCGCAGTATTTGGTGGTTCTACTTCTTCTATATTATTAAATGCACCTGGTGTTCCTGGAACTGTTGCAACTTCTTTCGATGGTTATCCTATGGCACAACAAGGTAAAGCAGGAAAAGCATTAGCTATTGCTGCTTGGAGTTCGTTTGCAGGTGGGACATTATCTGCAATTTATTTATTATTTATGGCACCAAGTTTATCAAAAGTAAGTTTATCTTTTAGATCACCAGATTATTTTGCGTTAATGATTTTAGGTTTAACAGCAATTGCTGCTTTTTCATCTAAAGGACAATTTTTAAAAGCAATGATGATGGTAGTACTTGGCTTGATGCTAGCATCAGTTGGTCAAGATAGTTTGTCTGATATTACAAGATTTACATTTGATAATATGAACTTAACTGATGGAATTAGTTTTGTACTTGTCGTGATGGCAACATTTGCAATGAGTGAAGCTTTAACAATTATTTTAAAAAGAAATGATCCAACAAGTGCTGCTAAACAAGTTTCATTAACTGAATTAGGTTCTATTAAAATTAATAGAGAAGAGCGAACAAAGATGTATAAAACAATACCAAGATCATCAGTAATTGGATTTTTGATTGGAGTACTGCCAGGTGCAGGTGCAACAATTGCATCATTTTTAGCTTACGGAATGGAACGAAACGTAGTTAGCGATCAGGAGAAAGAAAAGTTTGGTAAAGGAAGTGTAAATGGTTTATCTGCACCAGAAACTGCAAATAATGCAGCTTGTTCAGGTTCATTTGTTCCAATGCTAACTTTAGGTATACCTGGTAGCGGTACTACTGCTGTAATGTTAGGTGCGCTTCTAGGTTTTGGTGTTCAACCTGGACCAAGACTTTATATGACTAATCCAGAAATTTTTTGGTCAATAATCATGTCTATGTATATTGGAATGGTGATTTTACTTATATTAAACTTACCACTTATACCCTATATTGCTAGAATTCTTGCGGTTCCTAAAAATTATTTAATTCCTTTAATTTTGTTTTTCTCTGTCACTGGGATTTACGTTATGTCATTTAATAACTTTGATATTTATTTGATGATTGGAATTGCTGTAGTGGCGACCTTTTTAAGATTGTATGATTTCCCAATGCCACCTTTGATATTAGCTTTTGTACTAGGCGGACTAATGGAAGAAAATCTTAGAAGATCTTTATTATTAAGTAACGGTTCTTGGGAATTTTTATGGGACAGAACTTTAACAGCAAGTATTTTAGCTACCACAATATTAATTGTAATTTGGCATATTTACAAAACTTTTACGAAGAAAAATTAATTTTTAATATCTATACTTTTCCTAATTATCTCTTTTTCTAATTTCATTTCTCTATATGAAATAATTAAAACACCTAAAAAAATTATACTTGCACCAATCCATGTAAACAGATCAGGTGTTTCATTAAAGACATAGAATCCTATCAAAGATGCAAATACGAGACTTAGAAAGGAATAGGGTTGAGTCACGCTAACATCTACTAATTTGTAAGCGTGATTAATGCAAAGATGTAACAATGTACCAAATAAACCTCCAAAAAATAAATAAATCAAAGTGTGTAAACCAGGCGTTTGCCAATGAAATAATGCAATAATGAAACTAAAAATTGTCATATACGTGTATCCATAAGATAAAATTGTGATTGAACTATCATCTTTTGCGATACTTTTTGTAATTATAATAACTACTGACCACATAAAAGAGGAGGCAAGTGCCATATAAACTCCAAGAGATATATCAATTATTCCTGGTCTTAAAATTATCAGCATACCAATAAATCCTAAAACTAGGGCAAAACTTCTGTATAAGTAAATTTTTTCTCCAAGAAATAAAACAGCTAATATTGTTACTAAGAAAGGTACTACAAAAGAAATTGCTGTAGCTTTTTCAATCGGCATCATTACTAAAGCTGAGAAATATAAAAGCATAGAAGGTAAGTTTAAAAAAGCTCTAGCAAAATGTTTTTTATGATGAATTGTTTTAAATACTGTAAATTTGGATTTTAATATGTAAGGCAAAATAATTAGAAATCCGAACAAAAATCTAAAAAATCCCGCAACGTAAACGTTAACTTCTTCTTGAGCTAATTTTAAAAATGTAAGCATCAATGTTCCAAATAGTACTGAGGAAATAATTAAAAAAATTGCTAATTTGTTATTTGGTATCAATTTAATATTTTCTTGTATTCTTCAATTATTCTTGACCATTGAAATTTATTGACGAATTCCTTTGCATTTTTCCCAAAATCTAAATATTTTTTATTCTCTAACATTGAACCAATTGAAGAATAAATGTCATCAAGATTGTTACCATCGCATATTAAACCAGTTTTTTCATGATCAATAGCATCTGCAGCCCCACCATCTTTCCCACCAATTGATGGTATACCGTATTGAGCTGCCTCAACATATGCAATTCCAAAACCTTCAACAGATTTTTTATGAATTATGGATGGCATCACAAAAATATTTGATTTTGCAACAAGTGCATTTTTCAAATCATTACTAATATTCTTAAAAAACATAACTTGTGCTTCGAGATCGAGTTCTTTTACCAGTTTCTTAATATTTTCTTCTTCTTCTCCATATCCGATACAAATATAAACAATATCAGGATAAACTTGTTTCAAATTTCTCAAAGCCATAACTATTTTTTCGTGATTTTTACGCTTATCAAATCTTGAAACTGTAACTAGTCTAGGATTTTTTACTTTAAGTATACTTTCAACTTTATCTAATGTTTTTTTGTTTAATTCTTTCACTGGGTCAACACCTGGGTTTATTACAATTACTTTATTTCTATTTACACCGAGTTCTATAGCTAGATTTTTTGTAAACTGAGAATTTGCTATAACCTTCTCAACATTATTTAAAACACGGACCACTCTTTTATTTTGATTAGAATCTTTGGGATAGTTAATTTCTTTACTATGAATTAAACAATATTTTTTCTTAGAAGATTTAATAAGCTCTAAACTTTTCCAATGATCAGCAATAATGCCATCTATTTTGTTTTCTTTAATAAATTCATTGATTAATTGTGCCTTTCTATATTTTCTAAGTAATTTTATTCCACCAACTCTCTCGATAGTAAATGAGGCTTGTTCATCAAAATTTTCATGACCCTCTATATGATCTGCGAAAACTTTTATCATAAAGTTTTTTGATAGCTCTCTTGATAAACCCCACATTAAATTTTGCATACCACCAACTTCAGGTGGGAATGATCTAGTTACAATTAGATACATTAATCATATTTCCATTTAATACCACAGCCTGCACTAGGTATTTGATTCTCAGGACCTTTTCCGGTTTGAGCTATTTGTTTCATAGCTGTTAGTAGATCACTTTCTCCATCTTTAACTGGAATAAACTTTTTAAGTTCTCTCAATCTTCCTCTATACTGAAGTTCTAAATCTTTATTATAGCCAAAGAAATCTGGGGTACACACAGCGTCATATGCTTTAGCAATTTCTTGAGTTTCATCATGCAGGTAAGGAAAATTAAAATGTTTTTTATTTGAAAATTTGATCATATTTTCAAATGAGTCTTCTGGGTAATTCACAGAATCGTTTGAGCATATAGCAACAGTGTTGATACCAATTTTTTTCAATTCACTACAATCCTCAACTAATTCTTTTGTAATAGCTTTTACATATGGGCAATGATTACAAATGAACATTATTAAAGTTCCATTTTCACCTTTGATATCATTTAAGGACAGAATTTTATTATCAGTAGATTTTAATTCAAATGGAATAGCTTTTTGACCAAAATCACATATTGGAGTTTGTATAGGCATAATGTAAAATATATAGATTATGTTTTATGATTTAAAAGATAAAAAACCAAAAAACTCTGGCGAAAATTGGGTTGCCCCTAATGCTACAATAATAGGAGATGTTACTTTAGAAAAAAATACAAGTATTTGGTTTAATGCAGTTCTTAGAGGAGATATTGAAAATATTCATATTGGTGAAGGATCAAATGTACAAGATGGGAGTGTTTTACACACTGATCCAGGTTGCCCACTAAAAGTGGGAAAAAATGTTACTGTTGGGCATTTAGTTATGCTTCATGGATGTACCATTGGAGATAACAGTTTAATTGGAATTGGAGCAGTCATCCTAAATAAAGCTAATATTGGAAAAAATTGTATTATCGGAGCTAAGGCCTTAATTACAGAAAATAAAGTTATACCTGACAATTCTTTGGTTGTAGGCTCTCCAGGTAAAGTTATTAGAGAAGTTTCAGAGGAAGAAAAAAAAGCAGTGTTTGAAAACACAAAACATTATCAAGATAATTGGAAAAAATATTCGAAATCAATTTTTTAAAGGAGTTAAATGCCAGCAGGATATGTAATAGCACAATTGAAAATAACTAATCCTGAAAACTACAAAGAATATGTTGAAAAAGTTAATCCAATTGTAAAAAAATTTGGTGGAGAATTTTTGGTAAGAGCAGGTGAGTATCAAATATTTGATGGTGAGACAAATTTTCCAAGAATAATCATTTTGAAATTTCCAAGTTATGAGAAGGCTTTGGAGTGGTATAATTCTGAAGAGTATAAGCCAATAAAACAAATTAGATTGGATAATTCAGAAGGCACGAATATAATAATTAAAGGTATTCAATAAATTCTTACAATGAGAAAACTATTTTTAATTTTAATACTATTCTTATTTAGCTTACCAACATTTGCATCTGATGAAAAACCAGGAAGATTTTTTGAAGATCAGCCCGATGTAAGTGATGATTATCAAATTCATTTTATTTACATGCTTACAGCTAGTGATAAAGATAACGAGTTAGATATTAATGGTGAGATAGAGGAGTATGCTGACAAAATTAATGCTCTCGTTGAAAAGTTTAGTAAAAAAACAAAAGGATCTTCTGGTGCAAAAAAGTATAAGTATGATTATCGAAAAGATGGAAAATTAGATGTTACTTTCATAAGATTAGATAAAAAAAGAAAAGAACTTCACAAACATATAAATAACAATTATCGAGGCTACCTTTGGTTAAATGGATTTAATAATCCTAAAAAAGTTTATTTTACCTTTGCTGATGTAACTAGCGTTGATGGAGGAGAAGGTGGAGTAGGAATGGCGTCAATGTTTCTTAAAAATAAACATAATAGAAATAAAAATAATATGGTTAAGACAGCAGTTCACGAAATACACCATGCAATGGGAGGAGGTTTTGCCTGTGTCCCAGGAATGAATAAAAAAGCTCATTTTTCAAGCGGTCAAGATACTGATGCAAAACATATGTTTTTTGGAAAAGCTTATGCCCATAATGTCGAAGGTTGTCCAAAAGGAGAAGACTCAGTTTATTTAACTCCTACGTCAAATGACCCATATGATCCATTCAAACTTATTTGTCTAAACGAGTGGGGAAAATATAACCACAAAAAACTTGTTAAACTTAGAGATAAACAGGCAAGTGATCTTAAAAAAGGTAAGTGGAATTATAGAAGCGGAGGATCTGGGTGCAAGTTTACTTATTGGGACAGAAATGGTACCGGGGTTATGAAATTATTTAATAACGAACAAGCTTCTAGAGAGTATAATAGAAATCCAAAAGATCATTAAATATTTAATGAAAAAACTTTTAGTAATTTTGATAATTTCTTTAATTTCTCAATTATCTCAAGCAAACGAAAGATTTATACCACTTGAATTATTCACTGGTGGTGAAATTCGTGATGATACAGAAATTAAATTTACAAAAGCTAATTTGGTCTTTGGAGAAAAGAAAAGAAAACAAATAGTAGGACCTGAAGATTGGAAAAATCCAAATACAGGTGAGATAATTAAAGTTTATAAAAGAACAAGAAAAGGTCAAAGTGGAGTAAAAACCCAACTTTTTACTGTTACTAATGATGGACAATGTATTGGAAGAGTTTGGGATAGTAGGCGTGGTGGAAGAATAATTGTAAATGGATGTAAATTTCCTTTAGGTGTTTGGAAAGAAGGTGAAAAAAGAACATTTAACGGATCCTCTGGAGGAAAGACAAGAAAAATTGAATTAACTATTTTAAAACTAGGAAAAAAACAAAAAGATAAAATAAAATTTAATTGGAAACTTTACGATGGAGCTGGAAAATTAATGGATGACAATGATTATACATTTTCTGCTGGGAGAGCAATGACAAAGCTTAATGATAAAAAAATATCAAAATGAAAAAAATAGTCAGTTATTTAATTAAATAATAGATCGTTAATCGAATAAACTATCAACCCTATAATAATAATTAATAGAATTAAAAAAGAAATTGTTCCACTTAATTGAGCTTTTATTCTTGTTTTTCCTTCTTTAAATTTTTTAAAGTGAATGCTCCCAAATCTCATTACAGCTAATCCTAAAATAATTAGAAATGCTGTAAATATATATCCAGTAACCATCTATGGAACCAACCAAGTATCTTTATTATTTTCTAAATTAAATTTTGCTCTTCGGTGGCCTTTAGCTGCTAAATAAAGCCATTCTATGGATTTGATTTTACATTGAATAACAGTGAAGTTTTTATAACCCTCTTCACTTTGTTCTTTGGTGTAATCAAAATTATCTAATTCTGGTTTTAGGCCAGAGGTTGGTACATCTGACTCAGTTCCTGGACCATTATCAACCAAATAACATTTTCTACTAATATGTTGGGTTCTAGACCAAGACTCTTTTGTTACTTCATTATTATGATTAATTATGCATTCTACTTTTAATCTAACCTGTATTTTTTCATCTTTATCATAAAACAACATTGCAGCATTTTTATTTGCTCTCAATTTTTCAATTTTATCTGATCTGATATCACTATGATATTGCACTAGATTATTTGATTGATCAGATTTTCTTAGAACAACAATTCTTCCATCTAGATCAGATTGATCTCCACAAATAAATACTGGTATTCGAAAAGGAGAACTTCTGTCTTTCACAGCATTGTCTAGCATTGACCAAATTTTCTTTTTGATCTCTGCAAAGTCCTCGTAATAAGGAACTGTATCCGTCACAAATATTATTTTTTCTTTTTTAATCGAGCAATCAAACCTGAGCTATCCCAACGATTTCCACCCATCTCTTGAACCTCAGCATAATAACCATCAATAATTTCTGTTATAGGAACAGGCGAGCCATTTTTTTTTGCTTCTTCAATTGCAATTTTAAGATCTTTTCTCATCCAATCGATAGCAAAACCATAATCAAACTTATCATCTGTCATAGTTCGGTATCTATTTTCCATTTGCCAAGATTGTGCTGCACCTTTAGATATAGTTTCCATAACTTTATCCATATCTAAACCTGCATTAATTCCAAAATTGATTGCTTCAGATAAACCCTGGACTGTTCCAGCAATACAAATTTGGTTCATCATTTTTGTTAACTGGCCACTTCCACAAGGACCAATTAATTTAACCTTTTTACTATAACAATCAATTACAGGCTCAGCTTTTTTAAACACTTCTTCATCACCACCAACCATTACTGTTAGTATTCCACCTTCAGCTCCAGCTTGTCCTCCAGAAATTGGAGCATCTAAAAAACTAAACCCTTTATCATTTGCTTTTTTATTTAATTCTCTAGATACTTCTGCAGATACAGTTGAGTTATCAATAAAAATTGAACCGGCTTTTGCTGTGTTAAACAATCCATTTTCCCCAGTTGCAACTTCTCTTAAATCATCGTCATTACCAACGCATGTAAAAATGAAATCTGCACCATCTGCAGCCTCCGCAGGTGTATTTGCCATTTTACCTTTATATTCAGCTATCCATTTTTCAGCTTTTGATTTTGTTCTATTAAAAACAGTTACATTGTGTCCGGCTTTTGATATATAACCAGCCATTGGGTAGCCCATCACCCCAAGACCTATGAAAGCAACATTACAAGTCATAATTTTTTTCTATGTTTAAAAGTTTAAGTTTAAAAGTAATTGTATTTGGATTTATTTTTACATTTTTTTCAAGCTTTGGACAGAGTTTTTTTCTTGGGCTTTTTAATTCTAGTATAAGAGATGCTTTATCAATTACACATGGACAATTTGGCTCAATTTATGCATCAGCAACTTTATTAAGTAGTATTGTTTTAGTTTGGATTGGAAAAAAAAATTGATGATGTAAATATATTAAAATTTGCCTCTTATGTAATAATTTTTCTATCCGCTTCTTGTTTCATATTTTCAAAAATTTCATCTGTTATTTTTTTATTTGTAGGAATTTTCTTAATGCGTTTGGCTGGACAAGGCTTATCAAGTCATACAGCTACAACAACCATATCTCGTTTTTTTGAAAAAAACAGAGGCAGGGCTTTGAGCACAGGTTGGTTAGGATTGTCATTAGCTGAATTTATAATGCCTGTTTTAATTGTTTTTTTATTAACTTTTATAGAGTGGAGAGATATTTGGGTTTCAATTTCTATTTTAGTTATAATTGTATTACCTATAGCAACTTTTATTTTAGTTAAAGAGGTTAAACTTGATACTCGAGAAGAAACTAAAATAGAAGAGAAAAATAAAGAAATCAAACAATGGAAAAGAATAGAAGTTTTAAAAGATTATAGATTTTACATCATTTGTATGACGATGTTAGCCATGCCATGGATTGCAACAGGATCTTTTGTTTATCAGTCTTTTATTTCTTCTTCTAAGGAGTGGGGACCTTATGTGATTGCACAATCATTTATGGCTTACTCAATTTTTTCAGTGATTACTCTTTTCATTTCTGGTTTTTTAATTGATAAATTTTCAAGCAGAAAATTATTGATTTATATGAATATCCCACTTTTTTTTGGCACTATAGTTCTATTCTATTTTGATGCACCTATATCTTCTTTTGTATTTTTTGGTTTAGTTGGAGTGACTAATGGTTTGGCAAATGTGCTTGGTTCTTCAACCTGGGCTGAGATTTATGGTGTTAAATATATTGGATCTATAAAAGCCTTAACAACAGCATTGATGGTATTTTCAACAGCATTTGGAACTGCTTTATTTGGTTTTCTTATTGATATTGGATTTTCTATTGAACAGATAGCCGTTGTTTCAGGAACTTATATTTTTGGCTCAATTATTCTTCTTTATTTAGTTAAAAATAAGCTAAATCCTAATTATTTATAAAATACTCCTTGATTTTTAAAGACTCACTGTGTAGATACTCCGCATGGCAAGAGTTACTGTAGAAGACTGTATAGATAAAGTAGAGAGCCCTTACGAGTTAGTATTAGTTGCTAAAGAAAGAGCTACTCAACTTAATGCAGGAATAGAACCAACAATTGATAGAGATAACGACAAAAATACTGTCATTTCACTACGAGAAATTGCTGAAGAAAAAATTAAAGTTTCAGATCTAACTGATAGCGCTGTATACAAACTTAGAAAACATGTTGAACAAGTCGATGATACAGCTGAAGATGATGAAGATATAGGTGATGATTTTGAAAATCTATATAAAGGTGAAATTTCAAAAAGTGGTACCCCGATTTTACCTTCAAAAAGAGCAAGAAAAACTCCAGAAAAAATTCAAGTAACGAAAGAAGATTTGGCTGAGCTATCTGAGACAGCTACAGCAGATGTTGATAATTCAGTGGGTGAAGAAACTATGAATGAGCAAGGTGAAGTTTCTTTAGATGAAGTATCAGAGTCAGAAAACCAAGAAGTGGACGTAACTTCAGACGACACCGAAGCTTCAAACTCTTAAAAAAATAATATAAAGTTATATCATGGATAGGAAAGTTTCAGTTGCTCCTATGATGGATTGTACAGATCGTCATGAAAGGTATTTTCTTAGATTAATATCTAAAAATACACTTCTTTATACCGAGATGATAGTCGATGAAGCTATAAATAGAGGAGATAAAAAAAAGTTATTAGAATTTAATATCAATGAGAAGCCTGTAGCACTTCAATTAGGTGGATCTTCTCCAAAACTTTTAGCTGAAGCAACTAAAGTAGGTGAAGATTTTGGTTATGATGAAATTAATCTAAACTTAGGTTGCCCTAGTAAGAAAGTTGAAAAAAATAGATTTGGTGCATGTTTAATGAAAGAGCCAAATTTAGTTGCAGATTGTTTAAGTAAAATGCAATCAGTTACAAAACTACCAGTGACAATCAAAACAAGAATTGGTTACGATGATGTGGAAGATTATGAAAATTTATACAGTTTTATTTCTACTCTAAAAGCAACTGGAGTTAAAACTTTCATCATTCATGCAAGAAAAGCAATGCTGGGTAAATTTACTCCAAAGCAAAATTTAAATATCCCACCTTTAAAATATGAGTACGTGTATAAATTAAAAGAAGATTTTCCGAATGAAGAGATTATAATTAATGGAGGAATAACCTCAGTGGATGAAATAAAACCTCTTTTAGAAAAAACAGATGGTGTAATGATTGGACGAGCTGCATATCATACTCCTTATTTACTTGCAGATATTGAAAGGGAAATATTTAATAATGACGATGTACCAACTAGACAAGATGTAATTGAACAACTTATTCCTTATGTGAAAGAAGAATTAAAAAAAGGAACAAGATTAAATCAAATCATGAGACACACTCTTGGATTATTTCATGGACAAACAGGTGCAAGTTATTGGAAAAGGTATTTAAGTGAAAACATGTGTGTAAGAGATGCTGATGTGAAAAAAATTGACCACATTATGGATAAAATTAAATACAATAATGTTGACACTAGAGTAGGGTATTCTGCTTAATTCAATTTTAGCAAACGAATACAGTTATATTATTTTGTTAATGGTTTTAACAGCAATACCAGTTGGTTTTGTTGCTGGATTATTTGGTATTGGTGGAGGGTTAATAACTGTTCCTTTTTTATATTTTATATTTGGTTCTTTAGAAATTGATCCTCAATATGTTATGCATCTTGCTGTCGGAACTTCCTTTGCAATTATAATACCAACGTCTACAGTTTCAGTTTTAACACATCATAAATTTAAAGCTGTTGATTTTGATATTGTTAAGAATTACGGTCTTTTTGTTGTGCTGGGAGTTATCGTCGGCACTGCTTTTGCAGCATCTTTAAAAACTAAATCCTTGGTTTTATTTTTTTCAGTAATGATATTATTTTTAGGAATTTACTTACTTTTAATAAAAGAAAAGGAAAAGAATATAATTATTAAAATGAAATTACATCTAAAAGTAATTCTTGGTTTTCTTGTTGGTTTTATATCTGCCCCTATGGGCATAGGAGGGGCGGTAATGAATGTGCCTATCCTCAAGTTTTTTGGCTATTCAATAAATAAAGCCATAGGAAGTGCTGCAGCTATAGGCTTTTTAATTGCTCTTTTTGGAGCAACAGGTTTTTTAATTTCTGGTAATTATTTAAATTCTAGTCTTCCATTAAGTATTGGTTTTATAAATATTCCTGCTTTTCTTATTTTTATACCAATCACAACTTTCATGGCTAGAATAGGAGCAAAAACAGTTCACAGTATTGATAAAAACAAAATTAGTAAGTTTTTTGGAATATTTCTTCTAGTAGTTGCGATTAAATTTTTTTACGAATATTTAAAAATTTAAAAAAAAAGAGGTGACTTCAGTCTCCCTCCATCACCTCACGTATTCAGATTAGGTGATTCTTTACTTTTTTATGAACACTTATTAGTTGAAAATGAACTTTGTTAACTATTAAATTTTTTGATCATATTCACCAATTTTTCCAGTTTTTTTGGAGTAAATCATCAATAAAATCAAATATTTTTTTCTTTCTTTCATCCGATGTAGGACTTTCGGTTACAACTACTAAAGATGGTTTATTTGAGGAAGCTCTTATTAGCCCCCAAGAACCATCTTCGAATGAAAACCTAACTCCATTAACAGTTAAAATATCAGTAATAACTTGGCCATTTATCTCAGTTTTATTTTCTTTTAAATTTTTAATTTGTTTTACTAGCTCCTCAACAACAATATACTTTTCTTCATCTTTGCAAAAAGGTGCCATTGTTGGTGTTTGAAACGTGTTCGGTAATTCGCTAATAATTTCACTAATTTTTTTATTTTGACTATCTAATAAATGGCAAACTTGAATTGCTGAATTTATACCATCATCATATCCAAAACCTAATGGCTGATTAAAGAAAAAATGTCCACTTTTTTCAAATCCAGCTAAAGCTTTTTCCGTGTTTACTTTCCTTTTTATATGTGAGTGTCCAGTTTTCCAATAAATAGTCTCACAATTATTTTCTATTAATATTTTATCTTTTGAATATAAACCTGTCGATTTTACATCGACTACAAACTTAGAATTTTTATATTTATTTGATAGATTTCTAGCTATTAAAAGACCTATTTTATCAGAAAATATTTCATTACCTTTATTATCAATAACACCAACTCTATCTCCATCACCATCAAATCCAAAACCTATATCTGCATTATTTTCTCTAACAACTTTAGCTATTTGATGAAGCATTTGTAGATCCTCTGGATTTGGATTGTATTTGGGAAAATTCCAATCTAGGTTACAATCTAACTCAATCACTTCACATCCTATACCTCTTAGAATATCTGGAGCAAAAACGCCTGCTGTTCCATTTCCACAGGCAACTACAGCTTTTATTTTTTTCTTAATTTTATTTTTACTAATTAAGTCGTTTTTATAAATTTTATCAAAATCTTTAATTTGTTTTTCATTTCCTTCTCCTTTAGAGAAATTTTCATTTAAGGTAATTTCTTTTAGTTCTTTCATTTCATCAGGTGCGTGAGTTAGTCCTTTTTTGATACCCATTTTCACACCCGTCCAACCATTTTCATTATGACTTGCTGTAACCATAGCAACCGCATCTGCATCTAAATTAAATTGTGCAAAATAAACCATTGGAGATAATGACAGACCAATATCTTCTATATTGCAACCTGTAGACAATAATCCTTTTTTAAGAGCTGCTTTTATTTCCTCACTATAAGAGCGATAATCATGGCCAACTATGATTCTCGGATTTTCTTTTTTAGTTTGAATTTTTATTTGTGTTCCAAGCCCTTTACCAAGATTCTCTATTCCAGCTGAATTTATGTCTTTCTCATACAACCAACGAGCGTCATATTCTCTGAACCCATAGGGATCTATTTTTATATTTTGGCTCATTGGTTATTTACTTACTGTTTATTATGTTAATTTCTTGAAAAAAATTTAATTTTTTTATTGATTAACATATTGTCGCGTTCTATAAATGTTCTGTTGTTGAAATACTTATTTAGTATATTTACAACAAACGCCTACAACATATAGTTGTTTTCGTATTAATAACAAAATATATTAAACTTTTATGAATAAGATTCTTTCTCAGGCCCTCAAAAAAGCTGTCTCTGAATATAGCCCAGCAGTTAAAGAAGCTTCTAAAATAAATAAGCCTGATCTTTTTTCCTTAAATAATGAAACAGAATTATTTCAAAATGATAAAGGCATTATAATTAAAATTGACCGATCAAGAGATGCAAACCTTACTGACTTTGGTAAAGCAACTTTAAAAGATAGATATTTAGGTTTAAATGAATCTTACCAAGATTTGTTTGCAAGAGTAGCAAGTACATATGCAGATGATAATTTACACGCACAAAGAATTTATAATTACATAAGCAATCTTTGGTTCATGCCAGCAACACCAGTTTTGTCAAATGGTGGTACAAAAAGAGGTTTACCAATTTCATGTTTTTTAAATGAGGCATCTGATAGCTTAGGAGGCATTCTTGATTTATGGAGTGAGAATGTTTGGTTAGCAGCGAAGGGTGGAGGAATTGGAAGCTACTGGGGTAACTTAAGATCTATTGGTGAAAAAATAGGAAGAGTTGGAAAAACTTCTGGAATAATACCTTTTATAAAAGTTATGGATTCTTTGACTATGGCAATTAGCCAAGGGTCATTAAGAAGAGGTTCTGCTGCATGTTATCTTCCGATAGATCATCCTGAGATAGAAGAGTTTATTGAAATGAGAAGACCAACAGGTGGTGATCCAAATAGAAAAGCATTAAATTTACATCATGGTGTTTTAGTTTCTGATGCATTTATGAGAGCTGTAGAAACAGATGAACAATGGGCATTAAAAAGTCCTGCTGATGGAAGTGTTCAACAAACTATTTCTGCAAGAAATTTATGGATAAGATTATTAACAGCAAGAATTGAAACTGGAGAACCATATATAATTTATATTGATACTGTTAACAGACAAATTCCACAACATCACAAGCTAGCAAATCTTACAGTTAAAACTTCTAACTTATGTAGTGAAATAACTTTGCCTACAGGAATTGATAAAGATGGAAGAGATAGAACAGCAGTATGTTGTTTGTCTTCGTTAAATTTAGAAAAATATGATGAATGGAAAGATGATCCAGATATGATTAGTGATGTGATGAGATTTTTAGATAATGTTTTATCCGATTTCATTAAAAAAGCACCAGATCAATTTAAAGATGCAAAATATTCTGCGGAAAGAGAAAGAAGCGTTGGATTAGGTGTGATGGGCTTTCACTCATTTTTACAAAAAAATAGAATTCCACTTGAGTCTGTAATGGCTAAGTCATGGAATAAGAAAATTTTTAAAAATATCCATGAAAAAGTTAATCAAGCTTCTAAAGATTTAGCTGAAGAAAGAGGAGCTTGTCCAGATGCAGCTGAGTATGGTTACAAAGAAAGATTTTCAAATAAAACAGCAATAGCACCAACTGCTTCAATCTCAATTATTTGTGGAGGTGCTTCACCTGGAGTAGAACCTATTGCTGCAAACAGCTATACACATAAAACTCTTTCAGGATCTTTTAATGTTAGAAATAGATATTTAGAAGAAATTCTTCAGTCACATGGTAAAAATGATGATGAAACATGGTCTACAATTACTACTAATCAGGGCTCAGTTAATCATCTAGATTTCTTAACTGATCTTGAAAAAGACGTATTTAAAACTGCATTTGAGCTTAACCAAAATTGGATAATTGAATTAAGTGGTGATAGAACTCCATTTATTTCTCAGGCACAGTCAGTAAATTTATTTTTGCCGGCAGATGTCCATAAGAAAGAACTACACAAAATTCATTTTGATGCCTGGAAGAAAGGTTTAAAGAGCCTTTATTACTGTAGATCAAAATCAATTCAAAGAGCTGAAAATATTAATGATGCTAAATCAACTGATATTACGGCTAATGTTTATAAATCTAAAAATCAACCATCTAACCAAGAGCCAGAGTACGAGGAGTGTTTATCATGTCAGTAGCAGAAAAAATAAATAAAGAAATTATTCAACCAAAAAAAATGGGATTACTAGTTGAAAACCCTGTTTATAAACCTTTTAGATATCCTTGGTGCTATGATGCTTGGTTAACTCAGCAAAGAATTCATTGGTTACCAGAAGAAGTTCCTCTTGGAGATGATGTTAGAGACTGGCAAAAAAATCTTTCACAACCAGAAAAAAATCTACTTACTCAAATTTTTAGGTTTTTTACTCAAGCTGATGTAGAGGTTAACAATTGTTATTTAAGACATTACACAACTGTATTTAAACCAACAGAGGTATTAATGATGATGACAGCATTTGCTGCAATGGAAACAGTCCATGTAGCTGCTTATTCTCATTTGTTGGATACCATCGGTATGCCTGAGTCAGAATATTCAGCTTTTATGAAATACAAAGAGATGAAAGACAAGTACGATTATATGCAGGGCTTCAACGTAAATTCCAAAGAGGATATTGCAAAGACAGTTGCAGTGTTTAGTGCTTTTACAGAAGGATTACAGTTATTTGCAAGTTTTGCTATTTTGTTAAATTTTCCAAGACACAATAAAATGAAAGGAATGGGACAGATAGTTACTTGGTCTGTAAGAGATGAAACACTTCATTGCAATTCTATGATCAGAATTTTTAAGGAGTTTATAAAAGAAAATCCTGAAATCTGGACACCTAAACTTAAAAAGGAACTTTATGAAGCTTGTAGAACAATTGTTGAGCATGAAGATGCCTTTATCGATTTAGCTTTTGAAATGGGTCCGATGGAAGGTTTAACTGCGCAAGAAGTTAAAGGTTATATTAGGTTCATTGCGAATAGACGACTTATTCAATTAGGATTAGAACCAATTTATGACATTCAAAAAAACCCACTAACTTGGCTTGATACAATGCTTAACGCTGTTGAACACATGAACTTTTTTGAAGGCCGTGCAACAGAATACTCTAAAGCATCAACTCAAGGTACTTGGGCAGAGGCTTTTAGTTAATAATAATATTATCTTTGATTTAACTGCAATACTTTTCGGTGTTTACTACCTTTGTAACTCGCTAAAGGTCTGATAAGTTTATTTGCAGCATGTTGTTCCATTATATGTGCAGACCAACCAGTAATTCTTGAGATTACAAATATTGGGGTAAAAAAATCTGTTTCAAATCCCATCAAATGATAAGTAGGTCCTGTTGGATAATCTACGTTAGGATATATATTTTTTTCTTTAATCATTACCTTCTCAACAATATCGTAAATTTTTTCAAATTTTTTGTCTTTCTTAATTTTTGCTACTTTTGCAAAATATTTCCTCATTGTAGGAACTCTTGAATCTCCTGACTTATAAACCCTATGTCCAAATCCCATAACCACCTCTTTGTTTTTAAGTGCGTTATTAATCCATTTTAGTGCATTTTCTGGTTTTTTTATTTTATTCATCATATGCATAACCTCTTCGTTCGCGCCACCATGAAGAGGACCTTTTAAACTAGCAATCGCGCCCGTAATTGCACCATGTATATCAGAAAGACTACTAGTAATGGTTCTGGCAGTGAAGGTTGAAACATTAAAACTATGTTCGGCATATAAAATTAGAGACACGTCAAAAGCCTTAACTATTTCTTTTTGTGGTACTTTCCCAAAACACATATAGAAAAAATTTTCAGCAAAGGTTAATGATTTCTTAGGTTTAATAATTTTTTTTCCTTTTCTTATTCTATAAAAAGCAGCCAGCGCAGTAGGAGTTTTCGCAAAAATCCTTAATGCCTTTCTCATATTTGCTTCAGGTGAAGAGTCAGTTGTTTCCTTGTCCTCTAACCCCATAACACTTACAGCAGTTCTTGCAACATCCATAGGATGAGATCGTTTAGGCATATGCTTAATTATTTCATATAAATTTTTAGTGAGTTCTCGATTATTTTTTTCTTCTTTTTCAAATTGTCTAAGCTGAATAGTGTTTGGTAAATCTTTATTTAAAATAAGATAAGCAACCTCCTCAAATCTACAATATTCACACAAATCTTGAGCAGCATAACCTCTATAAGTGAGAGAATTAATTTCTGGCATTACCTTTGAAACTTCTGTCTCATCCACAACTATGCCAAGCAAACCTTTTTTAATATCGTCACTCATTATTCATGTCCTTCATCACTAAAATTAAATATCTTTTCATCCAATGAATTATATTTTTCATAATCAACTAATTCATAAAGTCTCTTTCTAGTTTGCATTTTATCAATTATGTTATTCTGATGTCCATTTGTATAAATGTCTCTCAATCCATCTTCAACATTTTTCATCGCCAATCTTTGTGTGGTTACAGGATAAATCACTATGTTATATCCAAAATTTTCTAATTCTTTATAATTAAATAATTTTGATTTACCAAATTCCGTCATATTAGCCAATAAATAACCCGATAATTCTTTGCGCACTTTTTCAAAATCTTTTTCATCATGTAAGGCTTCAGGGAAAATTATTTCTGCTCCAGCATCAATATATGCTTTGCATCTTTCAATCATTTTATTTATTCCTTCCACACTGTTAGCATCTGAGCGTGCAATTATTTTAAAATTTTGATCCTTTCTAGCATTGATGCATTCTTTAATTTTTTTAACCATTTTATCAGTTGAAATTAGTTCTTTATTTTCTAAATGCCCGCATCTTTTTCGCTCAATTTGGTCTTCCAAATGAACACCTGTTATTCCAAATTCCTCAAATGTTTCAACTGTTTCTTTACAAGATTTAAATCCTGTATCGATATCAACTATTGTTGGTAAATTTGTTGCTCTAGAAATTAAATAAGATCTTGTACTTACATCTTGTAAAGTTGTTAAACCTATGTCAGGAAAACCAAGATCGTTTGCCATAACGCCACCTGATACATAGACAGCATCATATCCTATTTCCTCAATTAATTTTGCTGTCAATGGGCTGTATGCTCCTGGAACTCTTAATATTTTATTTGACCTTAGTTTTTGATCAAAATCTATTCTTTTTTGACTCGGTTCTTTCTCTATAAAGTGCATTAAAAAATTCCTTTTTTACTATTTTGTTTTATTTTACTTTTTCTTACTTCAATATTCAATTTATGTAGTTGACCTGATTTCAATTGTCTTAAATTTTGTACTGTTTTTAAAAATCGATCACTCTCTTTTGAGCCTATGATGCCCTCAGTTAAGATTAAAAACTTATTTATATAATTTTCTCTTTTAAATGGTCTAGCTCCATAAGGGTGGGCATCAGCTCTATCCAATTCTTGTATTATTTTTTTACCAGTTTTTAATGTTACAACAACTTTGGCACCAAATGACTTATTTCTTGGATTTGGGTCATGATATTTCTTTGTCCATTTTTTATCCTCAAATGTTTTTATCGATCTCCAAAGCTTAATTGTGCTTTTTCTTTTAGCTCTTGATTTTGTATATGATTTAACATGATGCCAATCACCATCTTCTAATGCAACAGCAAAAATATACATTATAGAATGATCTAGAGTTTCTCTGCTGGCATTAGGATCCATTTTTTGAGGATCATTAGCCCCAGAACCTATAACGTAATGTGTGTGATGACTAGTAAAAATATCAACTTTTTTTATTTGATTTAAATTAGGAATTTTAGTTTTCAGTTTTTTTGCAAGATCTATCAATGCTTGTGATTGATATTCAGCAGAATATTCTTTTGTATAAGTTTCTAAAATAGCTTTCTTAGTCTCGCCTTTTTTCGGTAGGGGAACTTTATAAATAGCTTTTTTACCATCAAGTATTCTTGCAATTACACTGTCTTCACCTTCATAAATTGGACTTGGAGCACCTTCACCTCTCATAGCTCTATCCACAGCTTCTATAGCAAGTTTTCCAGCGTGAGCAGGGGCATAAGCTTTCCAACTTGAAATTTCCCCTTTTCTTGATTGTCTTGTTGAAATGGTTGTATGTAAGGATTGTTGAACAGCCTGATAAATTGTTTCTGTATTTAATTTAAGCATTGCACCTAATCCAGCAGCCACACTAGGTCCTAAATGGGCAATATGATCAACTTTATGTTTATGTAAACAAATACCTTTAACCAAATTTACCTGAACTTCGTATGCAGTAATTATACCTCTTAAAAGATCTAAACCACTTTTTTTGTTTTGCTGTGCTACACTTATCAAAGGAGGTATATTATCGCCTGGATGACTATAATCTGCAGCTAAAAATGTATCATGAAAGTCTAATTCTCTAACAGCTGTTCCATTTGACCATGCAGCCCATTCACAATCAAATTTTAATTTTGAATTAATACCAAATAGAGTTGCACCATTTTTTCGTGAATGTTTTAAAGCCATCTCTCTAGATGAGATTACTGGCTTTCTATTTAAGGATGCGATAGCAACTGATGCATTATCAATTATTCTATTAATAACCATTTCAATTGAGTCTTTATTTAATTTGGCATTATCACTTGCGATTTCAGCTATTTTCCAAGCAAGCTGTTTTTTCTTTTGAAGATTAACTTTTGATGGATATACTTTAACTGTATGTAAAAACAAAATAACTCCTAACTTGTGATTTTGTTTTAATAGTTAAAATAAATTAATCAATATTAAATATATTCAGATACTATTTTCTCAATACCCACAAAGTCTTTAATTATGTGATTGTGATAAATTTCTTCAGATCTTTTTTCTGTATATCCATATTTCAGTAAAATTATTGGAATCTGAGCAGCCTTAGCAGCATTAGCATCTGTCTCACTGTCACCGATCATAATTGATTTGTTTTTATCACCATCTAAAATTTCTAACACAGTTGTTAAATGTCGAGGATCTGGTTTACAATATTCAAAAGTATTAAATCCCGCAACATATTCAAAATAATTATAAATTCCAATTTTTTTTAAAAGATCAACCGCCAAGTGTTCAGTTTTATTAGTGCATACTGCCATAGAAATATTTTCATTTTTACACCAATTTAAGAATTCTTTTACTCCATTAATTAATTTACTTTCATGTAAAATATTTTTTCCATAAAAAGATAGAAATTCATCAGTCATTTTATTTTGAATTTTTTCATCAAACCATTTCCATTGACCATTAGCCTTTGCCATCATAGCTTTTGCACCTTTGCCAACAGCATTTTTTAGTTCTCCCAAAGTTTTAGTTGGGTAACCAAATTTTTTCATTACATGATTATGAGCTCGAATTAAATCTGGCGCTGTATCTACCAAAGTACCATCTAAATCAAACAATATTGTAAATTTTTGTTTCATTTTAAAAGTATTTTAAAGAAATAAATTGTGAATTAATCAAGGTATATACTTAATGTAAATAAATTCCAAATGAAAGATTCTGATCAAATAAAATTAAGAAAAAAATTTATTAAATTGGGTGTAAAAATGCTGGGACCTGAAACTATTTTTTTTTCAAAGGATACAAAGATTGGAGATAACGTAACCATAGAACCTTATGTTGTCATTGGCTCTAAAGTTAAAATTGGAAACAATGTAATTATCAAATCTTTTTCACATTTAGAGTCTTGTAAGATTGAAAATAAAGTTGAGATTGGTCCATATGCAAGAATAAGACCTAATACAATTTTAAAAGAAGGATCTAAAATAGGTAATTTTGTAGAGATTAAAAAAAGTATTTTGGGAATCAAATCTAAAGTTAATCATTTATCTTATGTGGGAGATGCTCAAATTGGAAAATCAGTAAATATTGGAGCAGGCACAATTACTTGTAATTATGATGGAGTAAAAAAGAACAAGACAAAAATTAGAGATAAAGTATTTATAGGTTCAAACTCTTCTTTAGTTGCTCCAGTTACATTAAATGACGATAGCATTATTGGAGCTGGATCAGTAATAACAAAGAATGTTAAAAAAAAATCTTTAGCAATAACAAGAACGCAACAATTAGAAATTAAGAATTACAAAAGAAAGAAAAAATAAAATATGTGTGGAATTATTGGAATATCAAGCAACAAATCTGTTTCAGCAAATATAATTAATTCTTTAAAAAAATTAGAATACAGGGGTTACGACTCAGCTGGTATCGCTACACTTTCAGATGGTGAAATCTACGAAGTAAAATCAGAGGGTAGAGTAGATAATCTAGAAAGTAATTTTGATTTAAAAAATTTGAAAGGAAATATTGGAATTGGACATGTAAGATGGGCAACTCATGGGATTCCTAATAGTATAAATGCTCATCCACATTCCTCTCATAACGTATCAGTAGTTCATAATGGAATTATTGAAAATTCTACAATACTAAAAAAATATTTAATTAACAAAGGGCACAACTTCAAATCTCAGACAGACACAGAGGTAATCGTTCATTTAATAACAGAACATCTCAAAACCTCAGAACTAGAAGAAGCTATAACAAAAACATTAAAACAACTCCACGGTAGTTTTGCACTTGGAATTGTATTCAAGGATATGCCAGAATTAATAGTTGGTGCAAGAAGAGGATCGCCTTTAGCAGTTGGTTATGGTCCGAATGAAAATTATCTAGGTTCAGACTCTTATGCTTTAAAATCAATGACAAATAAAATCACTTATCTAGATGATGGAGAATTTTGTGTAATTAAAAAAGATCAAGTTCTATTTTTTAATGATGAAGGTAAAAAAGTTAATAAAAAAATATTAGAATTATCATCAGACGAGGCTAGTTATGACAAAGGTGATTTTAAACATTTCATGGCTAAAGAAATTGAAGAACAACCGACAACAATTAAAACTGGAATTAAAGAATATATAGATAACGTAAATAATGAGATAAATATCTATAATTTTCCGTGGAAAATTGAAGAAATTAAATCAATAACTTTAGTAGGTTGTGGAACTGCATATCATTCTTGTTTGATGGCAAAATATTGGTTTGAGGAACTTACTTCTTTAGATATAAATATAGATATAGCCTCAGAGTTTAGATATAGAAAAAATAGATTTAAAAGTGACACTTTGTATATTTTTGTTTCACAATCTGGAGAAACTGCAGATACATATGCAGCATTAGATCTTTGTAATAAAAATAATATGAAAACTTGCGCTATTGTTAATGTAATTGAAAGTTCAATAGCTAGAGACTCTAATTTTGTATTACCAATTCATTGTGGTCCTGAAATAGGAGTAGCTTCAACAAAAGCATTTTTAGGTCAAATACTTGTTTTGTATATTTTAGCTTTAAAACTTGGATCATTAAGAAAGGAAATTGAGAAAAAAGAATATCAAAATAAAATTAAAGACCTAAAAGATTTACCAAAATTGATACAAAAAACATTATTGCATGACAATGATATTCAAGCAATATCCTCAACATTTAATGAGGCAAAAGGTTCAATGTTTTTAGGTAGAGGTTACTCATACCCGATAGCTTTAGAAGGTGCATTAAAACTTAAAGAACTTTCATATGTTCATGCAGAGGGATATCCAGCAGGTGAAATGAAACATGGACCATTAGCATTAATTGAAGAGGGTATGCCTGTAGTAGTTTTGGCACCGAGAGATAATTATTATAAAAAGACAATTTCAAATATGCAGGAAGTAATAGCAAGAGGAGCAAAAGTATTATTAATAACTAGTAAAAGTAAAGACGAAGTTATCTCAGAAAATATTTGGGAGACTATAGAAGTAGAAAATACAAATGATGATTTGCTTCCATTTCTTCTAACTATTCCACTACAAAAACTTGCTTATTACTCTGCACTTAAAAAAGGTTATGACATTGATAAGCCAAGGAATTTAGCTAAATCTGTAACGGTAGAATAAATAATTTATTATTTTAAAATAAATTAAATTATTATTTAATTGATAAAAGATCTTTCTTTATTTTTTTGATAATTGTATCCCAATCTCCTTTTTTGGTCTGTCTATAAAGTTTTGCCGTAGGAAACCATGGACTATCATCTCTATTTAATAACCACCTATGGTCTGATGTAAAAGGTAACATATTCCAAAATTGTTTACCCAGGGCACCAGTTAATTGCACAATACCAGTATCAACACTAATCACTAAATTCATTGACTCAATTAAACCTGCGGTGTTATCTAAACCTATTATATGATCTTTATGACAAAAAAGATTTGGAATGTTTTGCATTATTTTTTTATCTTCATCTGAATATTCTATATGTAAAGAATGATACTCATATGGTAATTCAAATAATGGTTTAAGCTTTTCTAAAGACATACTTCTGTTTTTGTCATCTTTATATTTTGGATTTCCAGACCATTTTAAACCAATTTTAATTTTATTATTATTAAGTTTCTTGTTCCAAAAAATTTTTTTCTCTTTTGGTGTAAATAAGTATGGTATTTTGTTTGGTATAGTGTCGATTGTTGTATTAAAAGCTAAGGGCAAACTTGCTAATGAGCAATAATAATCAATTTTTATTTTTTTGGCATCATTTATATGAATATAACTGAAATTCATATTATCTATCATAATTTTAAGTGGCTCAGGTGGATCTAAAATTACTTTTGCACCCATTTTCTCAATTAAAGGAAAATACCGACAGTATTGAATATAATCACCTAAGGCCTGTTCTTTTCTAATATAAATAACTTTATTATTTAAATCTTGTTCACCAAACCATTCAACTTCATTATTTGAAAAGTGGTATTTTTTAAAACTAGACCTTTTTTTTCTCCATTCATAATGCTTCCATCCTTCAAGGTAATTACTTTTTAAAAGCTTAATTAATGATAAATTATAATTTGCTTCTACAAAATCAGGTTTTAATTTAATTGCTTTATTATAAAGTTTTTCTGCATTATCAAAATTATTTATTTCATAAAAACAAATTGCTCTATTATAAATTGCATCAATAAAATTTGGTTCTAAGCTAAGTGCTTTTTTATAATATTTTAGCGCTTCTTCATATATACCCATTAATTTTAGACAATTAGCTTTATTATTTATTGCTTTTAAAAAATTAGGTTTTATGTCTAAAACTTTATCGTACTGTTTTAATGCTTCTTCAAACCTATTTAAACCAACTAAAGCAATACCTTTATTGTTTAATGCATCACCAAAATCAGGCTGGTCAATTAAAACATTGTTTAAAATAACTAGTGCTTCTTCATATTTCTTTTTTAAATTGAAAATAGATGCCAGGTTATTGTTTACCAATACATTTTTTGGATCAAATTTTAGGATTTTTTTATAGTTTAATTCTGCTTTTTCTATTCTACCTTGAACGTGATACTTGACCGCTTTGTTAATTAAAAAATTTAAATCCATAATTTTTTAAGCAAATTTAAGGGTAAAAGTAAATTCTATCATAGTTGAATATATTATAAACTCTGCTAAAACAATTCCAAGTTGAATATGAAAAATTGGAAAAAAAATAGTTGGAGAAAGTATCCGGTTAAACACATACCAGATTATCCAGATAAAAAAGAATTGGATAAGGTTTTAGATAAGATAGGAACATTTCCTCCATTAGTCTTTGCAGGGGAAACAAGACATCTTAAAAGTCAGTTATCTGAAGTTGTTGATGGTAAAGCATTTTTACTTCAAGGTGGAGACTGTGCTGAAAGTTTTGCAGAATTTAACCCAGATAATATTAGAGATACATTTAAACTTATGTTGCAAATGTCATTAGTTTTGACTTATTCAGCATCCTTACCAGTTGTTAAAGTTGGAAGAATAGCAGGACAGTTTTCAAAACCCAGAAGTGCTCCAACAGAAATTAAAGATGGTGTAGAACTACCAAGCTACTTAGGTGATAATATAAATGCAATGGAATTTACAGAAAAAGCAAGAGTTCCAGATCCTAAAAGATTATTTAAAGCTTATTCACAATCAGCTGCAACTCTTAATCTTATTAGAGCTTTCTCCAAAGGAGGTTTTGCAGATTTAAACAAAGTCCACTTATGGAATTTAGATTATATTAAACAAAGCTCACAAGCTAAAAAATTTAAGGATCTTGAGGACAAAATTGCTGATGCTATAGCTTTTATGAGAGCATGTGGAATTACCTCAGATTTTAATAATCGATTGTATACTGTAAATTTTTGGACATCACATGAAGCTTTACTATTACCTTTCGAGGAGTCAATGACTAGAACAGATTCCACCACTGGTGAAAATCATGATACTTCAGCTCATTTTGTTTGGATTGGAGATAGAACTAGACAATTAGATGGTGGACATGTTGAATTTTGCCGGGGTATAGAAAATCCAATTGGAATTAAATGCGGACCAACTTTAAAAGCTGATGATTTGATTAATCTTTGTAATAAAATTAATCCAAAAAATGAAAAAGGTAAAATTACTTTAATATCAAGATTTGGTGCAGATAATGTATCAAAATTTTTACCAAAATTAATTAGAGCAATAAAAAAAGAGGGATTAAATGTGATTTGGTCGTGTGATCCTTGTCATGGAAACACAATTAAAGCAGCTACAGGTTTCAAAACAAGACCATTCAATAGTGTTTTAAAAGAAGTAAAAGAAGTTTTTGCATGCCATCAAAGCGAGGGAAGTTATGCAGGTGGTCTACATATAGAATTAACTGGTCAAGATGTAACTGAATGTATAGGTGGTGCTCAAAAGATATCAGAAAAAGATTTATCTTCTAGATATCATACTCATTGCGATCCAAGACTTAATGGAAATCAAGCATTAGAGCTAGCATTTTTGATCTCTGATGAGATTAAAAAGAATAGCTCATATTCAAAAAATGCAGACAGAGCGGCATCTTAATACATTGTAAAATCACAGATAATAAATAATCTAATAATATGCAACCCTCTGAAAAAGTAAAATTTATCTCTAATTGGATTAAAGATTATGTAAAAAATATGCCAACAAAGGCAGAATCATTAGTAATAGGAATTTCTGGAGGAATCGACTCATCAGTATCAAGTACACTTAGTGCAATGACTGGTTTAAAAACGATTGTTTTATCAATGCCAATAAAACAAAAATCTCATCAACATGATTTGAGTTTAAAACATCAAGATTGGTTAATTAAAAATTTCAAAAATGTTGAAGCCCATACAATTAATTTAGATGAATTATTTTTAGCATTTAACGCTAGTTTATCAAAATTTGATAGTGAACATGGTATGGCTAATTCAAGAGCAAGACTTAGAATGACTACTCTTTACCAAGTAGCTGCTGCCAACAAAGGAATTGTTGTGGGAACAGGTAATAAAGTGGAGGATTTTGGAGTAGGGTTTTATACAAAGTATGGTGATGGAGGCGTAGATATTTCACCAATAGCTGATTGTAATAAAACTCAAGTATGGGAATTAGGAAAAGAGCTTGGAATTTTAAAGGAGATTATTGATGCACCTCCAACTGATGGATTATGGGATGATGGTAGAACTGATGAAGGTCAACTTGGATTAAAATATAATGAATTAGAAGAGGCTATGGAGAATCCAAATTCTCCGAATCGTAATAAATACGAAAATATTAGAAAACAAAATATGCATAAAATGGAGCCAATTCCTGTATGCATAATTCCAAATTAATCAAATAGATTCACAAATCTATAATTTAAGTATATCTCTTCAAATATGAGTTTGGATATTTTTTTAACAAATAATCTTACTAAAAAAAAAGAAAAATTTATTCCTCAGGATAAAAATAATGTGAGAATGTACGTTTGTGGTCCAACAGTTTATGATGATCCACATATTGGTAATGCTAGACCAGTAGTTATATTTGATATTTTATTTAAAATTTTAAAAAAAGAATATCCAAATGTAACTTATGTGAGAAATATAACAGATGTAGACGATAAAATAATTAAATCTGCAAAGGAAAATAAAATTACCATTTTAGATCTTACAAAAAAAATTACTCAAAACTTTAATGAAGATTGTATTTATCTAAATTGTGAAAAACCAAGTCATGAGCCTAAAGCTACTGAGCATATTTCTGAGATGATAGAAATGATCTCTGAATTAGTTAAAAAAGGATTTGCATACGAAAATAAGAACCATGTTTATTTTGAAGTCAAAAAATTTAAAGATTATGGACAGTTATCAAATAAAAAATTAGATGAATTAGTTGCAGGATCAAGAATTGAAGTAAGTGATAATAAAAAAAATCCTGAAGATTTTGTTCTGTGGAAACCATCACAACTTGAGGAACCATCATGGGATTCACCTTGGGGAAAAGGAAGACCTGGTTGGCATTTAGAATGCTCAGCTATGTCAAAAAAATATTTAGGAAAAGAATTTGATATTCATGGAGGAGGTATTGATTTGTTATTTCCTCATCATGAAAATGAAATCGCCCAATCTAGATGTGCAAATGATAGCAAGGTATTTGCAAATTATTGGTTACATAACGCCTTCATCACAATGTCCAATGAAAAAATGGCAAAATCTCAAGGTAATATTTTAAAAATTAAAGATTTTAGAAATAATAAAAGTGGTCAAGTTTTAAGATTGGCTTTAATGAGCGCACATTACCGACAACCACTTGATTGGAATGATAAGCTCTTGGAGGATTGTGAAAATACAATTAGTAAATGGTATAATGTTTATTTAAATAATGAATCAAATGTAAAAATTTCATATCAAATTCTTAAACCCCTTTTTGATGACCTTAACACACCAGGCTACATTGCCAATTTACATAAATTATATGATGAAGCATCAAGAGGGTCTGATGAAGATAAGAGATCATTTGTTTCGGCATGTAATTTTGTTGGATTATTGAATGAAACTAAAGAGGATTGGCTTAAATTTAAGAAAAGCAATGCATCAATTTCTGAAAATGAAATTTTAATAAAAATTAATAAGAGAAATCAAGCCAGATTAGATAAAAAATATAAGGAAGCTGATAAAATAAGAGATGAGCTGTTAGACAAAGGTGTTTTAATAGAAGATAAAGATGGTAAAACGATCTGGAAATTTAAATGAGTAAAGATCGCTTATATATATTTGATACAACACTACGTGATGGTGCACAAACTCAAGGAGTAGACTTTTCACTTGATGATAAAGAAAAAATATCATCATCTCTTGATACTTTAGGTGTTGATTATATTGAGGGTGGATGGCCTGGAGCAAATCTTACAGATACTGAATTTTTTAATAAGGATCATAATTTTAAATCTGCAAAATTAACATCATTTGGCATGACAAAAAAAACTGAACATAGTGCTGATAATGATCCAATGCTTTCTGCATTAATAAATTCAAAAAGTTCATCAGTTTGTTTGTTTGGTAAATCATGGGATTTTCAAGTAGATGTTGCCCTAGGTATTTCAAATGATCAAAATCTCTCAAATATTAGTGAAAGTGCAAAACATATAGTTAAATCTGGAAAAGAGTTCATGTTTGATGCAGAACATTTCTTTGATGGGTACAAATCTAATCCTGAATATGCAATTTCTTGTTTAAAAGCAGCATATGGTAATGGTGCTAGATGGATTATTTTATGTGATACTAATGGTGGGACTCTTCCTCATGAAGTAGATGAAATTGTTAAAGAAGTGATTAAACATATTCCTGGTAAAAATTTAGGTATTCATGCCCATAATGATACTGAAAATGCAGTAGCCAATAGTTTAGTTGCTGTCCAAGCTGGAGTAAGACAAGTTCAGGGTACATTAAATGGATTAGGAGAGAGATGTGGAAATGCAAATTTAGTATCACTTATTCCAACGTTTTTTTTAAAAAAAGATTTTTACGAAAAATATGAACTAAATATCAAACGTGAAAATTTAAAAAATCTAACTCAATGTTCTAGGTTATTAGATGAACTATTAAATAGAAAACCAAATAAGCACCTCCCTTATGTTGGCGCTTCTGCTTTTTCACACAAAGGAGGCATGCATGTTTCTGCAGTTCAAAAAGATCCAAAAACTTATGAACATGTTAATCCTGAGGAAGTCGGAAATTCACGAAATATAGTTGTTTCAGATCAATCTGGACAATCAAACATTATGTCTAGATTAAATCTTATAGGAATAAACGTTGAAAAAAGTGATCCAAAAATTAAAAAACTTTTAGATGAAGTTAAAGATAGAGAATTTATTGGTTATAGTTATGATGGTGCTGACGCCTCTTTTGAGTTATTGGCTCGAAGATTAATGGGAGACATTCCAAGATATATTTCAATTAATGAATATGATGTTTCAGTAAAGAAAGATAATGCAGGAGAAATTGTTTCTTACGCAAAAGCTCAATTGGAAGTAGATGGAAATAAAATTCTGTGTGAGGGACAGGGAAACGGACCTGTAAATGCTTTGGATAATGCAATTCGAAAGAATGTTAATAAACTTGCTAAATACTCAGAATATTTAAAAGATTTAAGACTAGTTGATTACAAGGTAAGAATTTTAAATACTGGTACAGAAGCTGTTACAAGAGTTAGTATTGAAAGCACAGACTCAAAGGGTGTTAATTGGTTTACTATTGGAGTGTCACCAAATATTATTGATGCTTCTTTCAAAGCTCTAGTTGATAGTTTAGATTATAAGTTATTTAAGGATAAAGCTCCTGGAAGTTTGTAAAAATGAAAATTAAAAAATTTTCAGAAAAGCCATCTGACTTTAATAGTAGAGTAGGGGCAAAACCAATAGTTTGTTATCCAAATACTAATATTGAAGAAAAAAATCTAAGTATTTTACATTCTGCCAGAGAACACTTGGTTAAAAAAGATGAGGTTATAATACCTCCAAGAGATGCAAAAACGTTTGAAGTTAAATTTGGTGAGTTTTTTAGAATTGAGAGTTTAGATGGGCCTCAAGTAGGAGATTTAAATTTATTTAATTTAAATAATTTAGAAGAAAAATTTTATTCAGGAAAAACGAGAGCAATTTATGGAACGCATCTTTCGGTTGGAGATAAAATGTTTAGCAGCTTTCCATATCTTAGATCCTTAGCAACAATAACATGGGATACCTTAGATTGGTATGATTATGATAAAGATGGTGGATCCGTTCATGATGTAATTGGCACTCGTTGTGATCCTTATACATCAAAACTTTTGAGTGATACTGATTATCATTATTGTTGTCATTCAAATTTAACAAGAGCTTTAGTAAAAGAAAAAAATGTTGAATTAGAGCATGCAGAAAAAATAGTTCATGATGTACTAAATGTTTTTATGTTAACTGGATTTACTAATGATACTAAGCAATACTTTATGAAAGCAAGTCCTGTTAGACCTGGTGATTATTTGGAGTTTTTTGCTGAAACGGATTTATTAGGTGCTCTTTCCGCTTGTCCAGGGGGTGATTGTGGATCTGAACATTCATCTGACGTTGCAAAATGTTATCCATTAAAAGTTTCTATTTGGACAGTAGATCCAAAATATTTAAATGATATTAAACCATCAGCCATTTCCAATTATAACAGAAATCATGGCATAGATTAATGTCTGTAAATAATATTTCTTTCATTTTACACAAACCTCAACTTTCAGAAAATATTGGAGCATGTGCACGAGGAATGAAAAATTTTAATTTTAATAAACTTACTGTTATTGATCCCAAACCAATATTTCCTAATGATAAAATTTTAGCAACCTCAGTAGGTGCAAAAAACATAATCAACAAAGCAAAGAATTTTGAAAGTTTAGAAAAATCCTTAAAGAATATCGATATTGTAATTGCAACATCTGTACGTTTTAGAAATAAAAATATCAAACATATACAGTTGGAAGATTTAAAAAAACTCAATTATAGAAAAAAAGTGGCTTTTTTATTTGGATCAGAAGCATCAGGCTTATCTAATAATGAGATAAGTTATGCCAATTACACTCTTCAAATTCCAACTAATCCTGATTTTAAGTCGTTAAATTTATCTCACAGTTTAATAATAATTGCGCAATATGTATCTAGTATAATTAATTCAAAAATATCTTCTTTTAAAAAATCAAATAAAGTTAAATCAGCATCTAAAAAAGAGATAGTTTCTATGGCAAATCTGTGTATTCAAAATCTTGAAGAGATTAATTTCTTTAAATCAAAAGAGAAGAAGCCAATAATGCTCGAAAACTTGAGGAATATTTTTTATAGGATGGAATTATCAACCAAAGAAATTCGTATTTTATCAGGGGTATTTGCAAGGTTAGGTAAAAAACGTTGATTGACAAAATGATGAGTAAGTTTATAAAGCCCACTATCAAATGACTAAAAGATTAAACTCTAAACACAAAGTTGACAGAAGATTAAAAGTAAATTTATGGGGAAGACCCAAAAGTCCTTTTAACACTAGAGCTTACGGACCAGGACAACATGGTCAAACAAAAACATCTAAGCCATCCGATTATGGAATTCAGCTTCAAGCTAAACAAAAATTAAAAGCTTATTACGGAAATATTAATGAGAGACAATTTAGAAATATTTATAAAAAAGCTGTTATGCTTAAAGGTGATACTGGAGAAAATTTAATTGGTCTACTTGAAAGAAGACTAGATGCTGTGATCTATAGAGCAAAATTTGCAACTACAATTTTTTCAGCAAGACAATTAATTAATCATGGTCATGTGAAAGTAAATGGTAAAAAAGTAAACATTGGAAGTTATCTAGTTAGAGAAGAGGATTCAATTGAGATAAGAGATAAATCTAAACAATTAGCTATAATTGATATCGCTTTAGCAAATAAAGAAAGAGAAACTCCAGAATATATTCAAATGGACGAAAAAAATAGAAAATTAAAATTTGTTAGAATTCCAAAATTTGCTGAAGTTCCATATCCAATCGTCATGGAACCTAATTTAGTAATTGAATATTATTCTAGATAATTAACTCTTAGCTTTAAAATTTATATTCTTGCTTTCAAAAAGTTTTGCTAGCTCACCACTCTCATACATTTCTTTAACAATATCACATCCACCAACAAATTCATTTTTAACATAAAGTTGAGGTATTGTTGGCCAATCACTAAATACTTTTATACCTTCTCTTAGATTTTGATTTTCTAAAACATTTATTCCTTTAAAATTTACTTCAAGAACTTTTAAAATGTTAGAAGTAGCCATTGAAAATCCACATTGTGGAGCATCAGGCGTACCTTTCATAAATAAACAAACTTCGTTGTTTTCAATTTCGTTTTTAATTAAATCATTTGTTTGTTGATCCATTTAACTCTCCTTTGTTTTAATTGCTAATGCGTGAAGTTCGTTACCCATTCTACCTTTTAATGAGTTATAAACCATTTTATGTTGCTCAATTTTACTTTTTCCAGAAAATTTAGACGAAGTAACGGTAGCAGAATAATGATTTCCATCACCTGCTAAATCTTGTATTTCAACAATTGCATCTGGCATTGCCTCTTTTATAAAATTCTCAATTTCTTTTAAGTCCATTGCCATTATTTATTCATATAGTTTTTAAGCCAATTTTTATTAGAAGTTGATAATTCGTCAATTGTAACTTTTGTCTTATCATTAATATACAGTTCATTTTCAATAATTGTACCTAGTTCATCATAATGGACTGCATTTTTATTTAATATATCAGCTACTTTTTTTAAATCTTTTTTGTTTATTTCTATTATATATCTTCCTTGATCTTCAGCGAAGAAGTACTCTATTTCATTGATTAGATATTTTGGTTTTTTAATATTTATTCCTTTTTTTCCTTTAACACACATTTTTGCTACTGCAGTAATTATGCCACCTAAAGAAACATCGTGAGCACTTTTTATTAAATTATTATTAATCAATTTGAGTAATGTTTCTCCATTATTTTTTTCATTAAATAAGTTTACTTCAGGTGGAGGTCCATTTTTTTCATCTAAAATAGTTCTTGCAAATAAACTTTGATCAATATGTCCCTCAGTTTTTCCAATTACTAATACTAAGTTATTAACTTCTTTAAAATTCATAGTAACCATATTTTTATAATCACTGATTAACCCAACACCACCAATAGCAGGTGTAGGTTTTATACCTTGGTCTTTTGTTTGGTTATAGAAAGATACATTTCCAGAAACTACTGGGAACTTTAAATAATCACTTGCTTCACCAATTCCTTGAACACATTCAACAAACTCTCCCATGTTTTCCTCATTTTCAGGACTACCAAAATTTAAACAATTCGTGATAGCAATTGGTTTTGCACCAACAGATATAAGATTTCTAAAACTTTCACAAACTACTTGCTTTCCACCAGTTAAAGGGTGAGCCCAACAATAAACTGCAGAAGAGTCAACACAAGCAGCAACAGCTTTATCTGTACCATGAACTCTTACAACACCTGCGTCTCCACCTGGCTTTTGTATAGTATCTCCCATTACGGTATGATCATACTGTTGCCAAATCCATTCTTTGCTGCATACATTTGGATTAGCTAAAGTTTTCTTTAAAACATCAATAATTTTTAAGTGTTTAATGTCGTCTTTTTTAATTCTATTCTTTTTTGGAAGTTTTGCTTTTTTCCATTTACGATCATACATAGGAGAATTTTCAACTAAGGTATTAACTGGAATGTCTGCAACTTTTTCTTCATCAAAATAAAGTTCTATTTTTTTTGACTTAGTAGTTTTCCCAATTACTGCAAAATCTAAATTCCATTTATCAAATATTTTTTTTGCATGTTCTTCTTTGCCATTTTCTAAAATAATCAACATTCTTTCTTGGCTTTCTGAGAGCATTATCTCATAAGGGGTCATTTTGGCTTCTCTGCAAGGTACTTTATTCAAATTAATTTCTATTCCAAGGTTTCCTTTCGAAGCCATTTCAATACTTGAAGAAGTTAATCCGGCAGCACCCATGTCTTGTATAGCTATAATTGAATCTCCAGCCATTAACTCCAAACAAGCTTCAAGTAAAAGTTTTTCAGTAAATGGGTCTCCAACTTGAACTGTTGGTTTTTTTTCCTCAATTTTTTCATCGAAACTAGCTGAAGCCATGCTTGCACCATGTATTCCATCTCTTCCAGTTTTAGACCCAACATAAATTACTGGTTTATTTAAGCCTGCAGCTTTGGAGTAAAAAATCTTATCCTTTTTGACCAATCCCAATGTCATTGCATTAACTAAAATATTTCCATTATAGGAGCTATCAAAACTTGTTTGCCCAGCAATTGTAGGAACACCCATACAGTTCCCGTAACCACCTATGCCATGCACAACACCTCTTAATAAATTTTTTGTTTTTTTATGTTGCGGTGATCCAAAATGTATTGAGTTTAAGTTAGCTATTGGTCTTGCACCCATTGTAAAAACATCTCTCATTATTCCTCCAACACCAGTAGCAGCTCCTTGATACGGTTCAATAAATGAGGGGTGATTGTGACTTTCTATTTTAAATACTATGGCATCATCATCTTCAATATCGATAACACCAGCATTTTCTCCAGGACCTTGAATAACTTTTTTTCCTTTAGTAGGTAGTTTTTTTAAATGTAATCTTGATGATTTATAAGAACAATGTTCATTCCACATTGCAGAAAAAATCCCTAGTTCTGTAATATTAGGAGTTCTTTTGAGTAGCTCACAAATTTTAGCATATTCATCTTTCTTTAAACCGTGATCAACTGCTACTTGTTCGTTTACAATCATTTTAGGTTGTTTATTAGGTTTTTAAAAAATAACGATCCGTCCTCACCTGATAAAGATTTGTCAATCATTCTTTCAGGGTGGGGCATCATTCCTAAAACATTTTTTGCTTTATTAAATATACCAGCAATATTATTTATGGATCCATTAGGATTAAATTGATCATCTATTTTTCCATTTTTATCACAATAGTTAATAGCTATTTGATTATTATCTTCAATTTCTTTTAATTGATCATTAGTACAAAAATAATTTCCCTCGTTATGAGCTATATGAAATTCTAAAATCTCGTTACTAACATTTTTAAAATAATTATTTTTTTTATCATTAATTTTTACAAAAACGTTTTTACAAATAAATTCCAAATATTTATTTCTAAGCAAAACTCCTGGAACCAAACCGGTTTCGACTAATATTTGAAATCCATTACAGATACCCATAACCATACCACCTGAATTTGCAAAATTAATTACAGATTGCATTATTTTTGATTTAGATGCCATACTTCCACATCTCAAGTAATCACCATATGAAAATCCACCTGGTAAAACAACTAAATCACTTTTTGGCAATTCAGCATCATCGTGCCAAACCATTTTATTTTTAAATCCAAATTTCTTCAAAGCAACATCCATATCTCTGTCACAATTTGAACCAGGAAAAGTAATTACTGATGATTTCATTAATTACTTTGAATCAAGAATTTTATAATTTTCAATTACAAGATTAGCCAAAAGTTTTTTACACATTTCTTCAACATTTGATTTTGCTTTATCTTTATCAGTTTCTTTAGTGTCTATTTCGAAATATTTACCTTGTCTAACTTCATTAACATCTTCAAATCCCATTCCGTCTAGGGTTTGATGAATAACTTTTCCTTGTGGATCCAGTACATCTTTTTTTAAAGTTATGATTACTGAAATTTTCATTTTTTCTTCCTTTTAACCGAAGATAATTTAGTCACGTTTACTGCTGAAACATTAGATTGTTCATGAAGAATACCTAATCTTTTAGCAACCTCAGTATAGGCTGGTATTAAATCACCCAGATCTTTTCTAAATCGATCTTTATCTAATTTTTTTTCTGTAATACTGTCCCACAATCTACAAGTATCAGGACTAATTTCATCGGCTAAAATAACTTCATTTTTTCCATCAATTTTAATCCTTCCAAATTCTAATTTAAAATCGATAAGTTTAATTCCAACACCCCTAAACATTCCAATCATAAAATCATTAATCCTTAAAATCATCTTTTTAACTTTATCTATTTCTATTTTTGATGCCCAATCAAATGCCAAAATATGCTCTTCAGATATTAATGGATCTCCAAGCTTGTCATCTTTTAAGCAGTATTCAATTAGAGGTTCTTTCAGAACAGTACCATCCTCTATACCCAATCTTTTTGTAATTGAACCTGTTGCAACATTTCTCACAATGAATTCAATCGGAATTATTTCTACAAGCTTTATAATTTGCTCACGCATGTTTAATCTTTTAACTAAATGATTTTTAATTCCTATTTGAGAAAGGTTAGAGAGTATGTGTTCTGATATTCTATTATTTAGAACACCTTTTCCCTCAATCGTAGTTTTTTTTTGATTATTAAATGCAGTTGCATCATCTTTAAAATATTGAATTACTAAACTTTTATCATTTGTTGCATAAATGATTTTAGCTTTTCCTTCGTATAATTTTTTACCTTTTTTCATTATTTAAAAACTCTCTTAAAGATAAAATTCACGTTTTTAAAGTGTTTAGAATAATTAAATATAGATTTTAGTTTTTTCGGCGAAATTTTACTCATTATAAATCTGTCAGATGAAATTACATCAATTAAATTTAAATTCTCTACAAAACATTTTTTTGCATAAGATTGAACCATTTTGTATGATTTTTCTCTGCTTAATCCTGTTTTAGTTAGCTCCAACATAACCTCTTGAGAAAAAATTAAACCTTTTGTTAAATTTAAATTTTCAAGCATTTTTTTAGGGTAAATAATCATGTTGTCTATAATATTTGTAAGTCTGGCCAATGCAAAATCAATTGTTATATTGGCATCTGGTCCAATATTCCGTTCCACACTTGAATGAGAGATGTCTCTCTCATGCCAAAGTGCTATGTTTTCAAGTGCTGGCACAACTGCACTCCTAACCATCCTTGCTAATCCTGTTAAATTTTCGCTTAAGATTGGATTTTTCTTATGTGGCATTGCTGAAGATCCTTTTTGATTTTTAGAGAAATATTCTTGTAGTTCATAAACTTCAGTTCGTTGTAAGTGTCTTATTTCAACTGCTACTCTTTCAATAGATCCTGCGATAATACCTAAAACTGAAAAATAAAATGCATGCCTGTCTCTTGGAATTACTTGTGTAGATATTGGTTCTACTTTCAAATTTAATTTTTTTGCAACATGTTTCTCAACTTTTGGATTGACATTAGCAAAAGTTCCAACAGCACCAGATATTGCGCAAGTTGATACATCATCTATAGCAACTTTCAATCTATTTCTATTTCTTTTAAATTCCTCATAAAACGAAGCTAATTTTAAACCAAAAGTAATTGGTTCTGCATGGATACCATGGCTTCTGCCCATACATGGTGTGAATTTATATTTTTTAGCTTGTCTTTTTAAAACTTTTAAAATTTGATCTATATCTTTTAAAATGATTTTACCTGATTGTACTAATTGAATATTAAAACTGGTATCCACAACATCCGATGAAGTCATTCCTTGATGAAGGTAACGTGCTTTAATTCCAGCTTTTTCTGTTAAAGAGGTGAGAAATGCTATTACGTCATGTTTTACTTCAGATTCTATTTTGTGAATTCTGCTCACATTAATTCTGGCTTTTTTTTTAACTATTGAAGCAACACCTCTAGGAATATGACCAAGTTTTTCCATTGCTTCTGCAGCTGCAACTTCAACATCCAACCAGATTTTATATTTATTTTCTTCTGACCAAATATCAGTTAATTCTTTTCGCGAGTATCTTTTAATCATTAATTATAAGTATGGAGGCTTTACATAACCTTTAGCAGATTCTGTAAAGATTTCATAACCATTTTCAGTAATTCCTACCGTATGTTCAAATTGTGCAGATAAAGATTTATCTTTTGTAACAGCTGTCCATCCATCATTCAACATTTTTACATCATATTTACCTGCGTTTATCATTGGTTCTATTGTAAATGTCATACCAGGTCTTAATTCTATGCCTGTATTTTTTTTACCATAGTGCAAAATATTTGGTGGCTCATGAAATTTTGTACTTATTCCATGACCACAAAAATCTCTTACCACAGAAAAACCTTTGTCCTCTACAAAAGATTGAATTTCATAACCAATATCTCCCAATTTAATTCCAGGTTTTAAAATTCTAATAGCTCTCATCATAGATTCGTAAGTAATATTTATAAGATTGTTTAGTTTTACCGGAGTTTTTCCAATGCTAAACATTCTACTAGTATCACCATAGTGTTCATCAACGATTGCTGTCACATCAACATTTACAGCATCACCTTCCTGCAAGATTCTATCTGTAGGTACACCATGACACACAACATGATTTAAAGAAGTACATAAAGATTTAGTAAAACCTCTGTAATATAGTGGAGCAGAGTAGCCACCATTATCTCTTATAAATTCATATCCTAGTTTATCGATATGATCAGTAGATATACCTTCTTTAATATTCTCAGTTAACATATCCAAAGTTCTAGCAGCTAAGTTTCCTGCAATTCTCATTTTTTCAAATTTTTCTTTATAATCAGTCATGTATAATTTTTAGTTTTTTATCTATAAAAATTTTTTTAGAATTTATATCGCATCTATAAGCTAAAAAATTTACACCAGCCTTTTTAGCAATTAAATAGCTATTATAATATTCTTCGTCTATATCTTTAGCTATTTTAAAATATTTCATATTTTGAATTTGAACTAAAAATATTAAGTAAGTTTTATAACTTTTTTTTATGGCATCAATAAGGGTTAATAAATGCTTAATTCCCCTTGCTGTTGGGGCATCTGGAAATTCAGCAGTGTCTTTATTTCTAAATAAAGTAACGTTTTTAACTTCAACAAAAATTTTTTGACCTTTTTTTTCTAATAAAAAGTCGAACCTTGTTTCTTTGTTAAAAAAAACCTCTGGTTTTATGGAGTCATAATTTTTAAGTTCATTAACTAAATTATTTTTTATACCGTGCTCGACTATTCTATTTGCCATGTGAGTATTTACACCAACTAAATTTTTTCTAGATTTAATAATTTCTAACCCATATTTAAGTTTTCTATTTGGATTATTATTTGGAAGTAAATAAACTTCATTACCTTCATCTAACAAACCTTTCATTGACCCTGTATTGGGACAGTGAGCTGTAACAATTCCCTTGGCTAGTTTGACGTCAGTAAAAAACCTTTTATAACGCTTGATTAGTTTGCCTTTTATTAAAGACTTGGTAAATTCCATTTCTAAATTATATATTTCATATGGATAAAAAAGCAAAAGTTAATGCATCAATTTTAATTATTGGTAATGAAATTTTGTCTGGGAGAACTCGGGACACAAATACCTCCACTTTAGCTAAATGGTTAAATTCAATCGGTGTTAATGTTGCTGAAGTAAGAGTAATTCCTGATATTGAGGAAAAAATTATTGATACTTTAAATTTTCTTAGATCAAAATATGATTATGTTTTTACAACTGGTGGTATTGGGCCTACTCATGATGATATTACGGCACAATCAGTATCTAAGGCTTTTGGAATAAAATATGAGGCTCACAAGGAAGCATTTAAAATTTTAGAAGCTTATTATGAGAAAGGTAAATTTAACGATGGTAGACAAAAGATGGCTTGGATGCCAGAAAATGCAAATTTAATTTTAAATCCAACTAGTGGCGCTCCAGGTTTTAATGTTGATAATGTTTTTTGTTTGCCTGGTGTTCCATCTATTTTAAAATCCATGTTAGGAGGATTAACCAACAGTATAGTTGGTGGAAAACCCATCAAAAGTCTTACAATAAGTTTAAGAACTGTTGAAAGTGAAATAGCAAATTCATTGACTAAAGTACAAGATGATAACCAAGATGTTGAAATAGGAAGTTATCCATTTTTTCATGCTGGAAAATTAGGTGTTTCAATAGTGATAAGATCAGAAGATCAAAGTAAAATTGATGATTGCAACTCTCAAATTTTAAAATTCATTAATGAAAAAAATATAGAAATAGTGGATCGTTAATGTTGTATTTTGCATACGGTAGTAATCTTAATCACTTTCAAATGAAACGCAGATGTAAGGATAGTATTTTTTTAAAAAAAATAAATCTAAAAAATTTTAGATTAACTTTCAGAAGCAAATATAGAGCAGCAGACATAGAGCCTAAAAAAAACTCTGTAGTTCCAGGAGCATTATTTGAAATATCAAATAGTGATGAAAAAAAATTAGATGTTTATGAAGATTTTCCAATTCTTTATAAAAAATATTATTTTTATTATTATGGAAAAAAAGTAATGACATATACAATGACTAAAAAAACACCTTTCAAATTTCCAACAGAGAGGTATCTCAATGTAGTAAAAAAGGGATACAAAGATTGCAAACTTGATAAGAAAGTTTTAATAAAAGCACTTAAAACATAATCGCATTGATAAAATTAAACTCTAAATCAAAAAAATTATTACTTTTGCAGCGTAATGAACTACTCACTAAAACTCAAAATTTAATAAGAAAAAAATTTGGAAGATTTCTATTTACTAATTTTTTTATAAATTATTTTCAAAATCAAGACCTAGAGAAGATTACTGAAGAACTTTTTTTAAAAGAATTAAATACATTCAAAAACTTTCTTCCAAATTCTGTAAATACTATAATGGATATTGGGTGTGGTTTAGGAATAATAAATATTTATTTAAATAAGGTTTTTGAAAAAAAACCTATATTTTTTTTACTTGATAAAAATAGAATCGATAGAAAAATTAAGTATGGATTTAGTTTAAATTATGAGAGTTATAACGATTTAAATGAGACTAAAAATATATTATTAGAAAATGAGATTGATATTACCAGTGTATATTTAATTGACGTAGAAAAAGAATTTCAAATTAATAAAAAGATGGATTTAGTTATTTCGTTGAAATCAATGGGATATCACTACCCGATAAATAAATATATTAAATTGTTTAGAAATTGTTGTACAAAAAATACAGTCTTTATTTATGATATAGGAGAAAATCAATACGATGAAAACTACTTAAAAACTATTTTTGATGATGTTAAAATTATATATGAAGAAAATACAAATAATGTCTTAAAAAGAGTATGTTGTAAGAATTTTAAAATATAAATGAAATGTTTTTACATACTAAATTAGAAAGCAGAAAACATCATATTAAAATTGCATTTATTGGATGCGGAAAATTTGTTAGTATGTTTTTGGCTCAATATAATCATTTAAACAAAATACAGATTGATAGCATTGTTGATATTAATATTAACCAAGCCAAAAGAAATTGTTTAAATAGCGGACTTAGTTTAGAAAATATTGAGAAAATTAATTTTTCTAATTCTCTTGACGAAATTTTAGACAGAGATATTGAAATTTTTATTGAAGCCACTGGAAATCCAATAATAGGAACAGTCCACGCAAAAAAAATTATTACAAATAAAAAACATATTATTTTAGTTAACGTAGAGGCTGATATTACATGTGGAAAATATCTTGCTGATCTTGCAAAAGAAAAAAATGTTATTTGTTCAATGGCATACGGAGATCAACCATCATTAATATTGGAACAAATTGAATGGGCTAGATTAAATGGATTTCAAGTAATCTGTGCAGGAAAAGGAACCAAGTATCATCCAAGTTTTGAATACTCAACACCAGATACTGTTTGGGGTCATTACGGTCTAACCAAAGATAGAGCAGAAAATGAATCTGGCATGAACCCAAAAATGTTTAATAGTTTCTTGTGTGGTGATAAATCAGCAATAGAAATGTGTGCCGTAAGTAATGCTGCAAATCTAAAATGTCCCAACAATGGCTTAACTTTTCCTCCAATTGGTGTCTATGATATTGCTAAGAAAATGATTCCTAAAAAAGATGGAGGTTTAATAGATAGTGAAGGGCAAGTAGAGGTAATTTCAAGTATTGACCTAGAAAAAAAAGATATTCAAAATGATTTAAGATGGGGTGTTTACATTGTTTTAAAAGCAAAAAACGAATATGTTAAAAATTGTTTTAAGGATTATGGAATAGTCACAGATTCCTCAGGAAATTATTCTGCTATATGGAGGCCATATCATTATATAGGTTTAGAACTTGCTCAATCTATATACTCTATAGCATTAGATAATAGAGCAACTGGTTTTACAAAATATTATAATTCTGAGGTTGCAAGTATTGCAAAGAAAGATTTAAAAAAAGGTGAAAAACTTGATGGCGAAGGTGGATTTTGTGCTAGAGGAAAATTGATTAATTCTAAAAAATCGAAAAATGAAAACATTCTACCTTTAGGCCTTACTGATCAAGCAATTTTAAAAAAAAATATAAAAAAGGATGAAATTTTAAAAATTGAAGATGTAGAGTTAAATTTACCTAAAGAGGTAGTAGAGGCTAGAGAATATCAATATAATCTGATATAAAATTTAATGAAAATTCAATTCTTTAATCATGCATGTTTTTCTGTTGAAGATAAAGATGTTCTCCTTTTAAGCGATCCCTATTTAAGTGGTACAGCATTTAATAATGGTTGGGATTTAATTTTAGAAGATATTAATGTAAGATTTGATTTTACAAAAAAAAATTTTATTTATTATTCACACGAACACCCTGATCATTTTTCTATTCAATTTTTAAAATCTATTAAAAATGAAAACAGAAAAAATATAACTATTCTTTACCAAAAGGCTAAAGACGGAAAAGTAAAAAACTTTGTTAAAAATAATGGTTTTAAAATAATAGAAGTACCTAACAAGAATAAATATAAGCTTGCTGACAATTTTTATGTTACAATCGGCCAAGTCCCTTTTTACGACTCATGGTCGCTAATTGAATTAAATGATAAAAAAATTCTTAATGTTAACGACTGTATACTTGAAACACCAGATAAAATTCACGGAATCTCAAATCATTGTGGCAAAGTCGATATTCTTTTTACTCAGTATTCATATGCAAACTGGGTTGAGGGAGGTTCTTATAATAATAGCAAAAGAATAGAGTTAGCGAACAAAAAACTTGAAAAGATAAAAAAACAGTCTGAAATTTTATGTCCAGAATTTATTGTACCTTTTGCAAGCATGATTCGTTTCTGTCATGAAGAAAATAAATATATGAATGATTCAATTAATACACCAAGAAAAACAGTTGAATTTATCAATTCAAACACATCATCAAAAGCTTTTCTCATGAAACCATATGAAACATGGAATGGAAAAGATTATAAAAATAATGATGACAGTATGTTGTATTGGGATAAAGCTTACGAGGCAGCTTTAAAAAGAAATTTGATTAGACAAGAAAAGTTTTATAACAGGAAGGAAATATTAGAAGTCTATGAAAAAATGATAATCAGAGTAAAAGATAAAAATAATTTAACAATTATAAAAATTTTAAGTTTATTTAGTATAATTCCTGCACTAAAAATAAAAATTACAGATCTAGATGTAATTTATTCCTTTTCTTGGCATAAAGGTTTGAGGCAATTGAAGAAAACAGATGACAGTTTTATTGAAATGACATCTGAGTCTTTTCATTTTTTATTATCTTATGATTATGGTATCGATACTCTCAATGTTAATGCTAGATTTAAAGGAACACTTACTCAAAAAAAAAAAATTATTAGATCATTTTCTATTTTAGCATTAAATAATATGGGCAGGTATATTTCTTTTAAAGGAATTTTTTCAATTTTATTTGAGCCTAAGTTAATACAAAAAGGTCTCAAAACTGTTGGATTATCAAAAAGCTAGCACTAAATTATTTTAGTTTATAAAAAATTTACTAATTGATCTTATCCAAATATGAACATTGGTATAAATCTCATTAAATTCATTAATGCGCTTAAAGTGAGATGGTAAGATACATGGGGCTAAAAATATTTTAAAGATAATTTTTATTATCTTCATTAACAGCTTTTTCTAATCTTATTAAAAAATCAGGTATGGCACTTTTAACTCTACTCCAAGTAGGTATAAATGGCGCATCCATTGGATTTAAATAAAAATCTTCTCCTGCTTTGATAATATTTTTAGAAAATAACTCAACAGCTTTTTCTTCTGAATGAGAGTCAAATTTTAAACCATTCATTTCAGCATCTCCACGATAAGCGTCTATCAAATCAAGGGCTGATCTATAATATGTCGCTTTAAGAGATCTTAATTGTTCTCTACTAAATGAGTGACCTTGTGTAGCCAGTTTTTTGATAAAGGTTTTAATTATATCAATAGACATTCTTGACAGACCTTTGTTTTCATCATCAATAGATAAATCTTGATGCTTGTGGTCATAAGTATCGGCTAAATCAACTTGGCAAATATTTTGTGGAGAAAAGTTTCTTTGCATTTCTGATAAAATTCCAATTTCTATACCCCAATCTGATGAAATTCTTAATTCTGGTAGAATGTTTCTTCTAAAAGAAAATTCTCCAGCTAGTGGATATTTAAATGATTTCATAAAATCCAAATACTCACTTTTACCTATAGTTTTTTCTAAAGCATTTAATAGTGGAAACACTAATAGTCTGGCTACTCTACCATTCATTTTGTTATCTGCTATCCGAGGATAGTAACCTTTACAAAATTCAAAATTGAACAATGGATTAACTACTGGATAAAATAATTTTGCTAACATTCTTCGATCATATGTTTTAATATCACAGTCATGTAAAGCAACAGATCTAGCACTATTTCTTGCTATAGACATTCCGATACAGTACCAAACATTTCTACCTTTACCTTTTTCATTTGGTGCTAATGCTTTTTTTTGTAATTCTTTATCTAATTTTTTTAAATTTGGACCATCGTTCCAAAGTATTGTGAATGGAGTTTCTAATTTTTCAAAAAATGTCCATGCCTTTTGGGCCTGTTTTTCATTAGCTTGATCTAGTCCTATTATTATATGATGCAAGTAATTAGTTTGAGCTATTTCGGAAACTATTTTTGGTAATGCATCTCCATTTAATTCACTATACAGACAAGGCAAAATAAGTTCCATTTTTCTCTCTTTTGAAAAACTTAAAAGCTCTTTCTCTATTTGTTTTGTTGACTTTGTCCCAAAATCATGAAGCGTAGAAATAATTCCATTTTGTGTAAATTCGCTCATACTCTTTTTTATAAATGTTTTTGTATTTTAACTAGGGCCATTTTAATCACATCTGCCCAGCCCTCAGGGGATGGCTTGTTAGTAGTAATTAAATTATTAATAGGTATTTCATCTAAAGTGAATTTGTCATTGAAAACTAAGCAAGGAATATCACTTATTTTTAGCATATCTATGTCATTATAATTATCTCCAACAGCTACTGTTTGTACATTTTTGTGATGTTTTTTGAAAAATCTCACAAATACTCTTAGAGCTTTAGCTTTATTAATTCTATCAGTTAAATTTATTACCCTTCCACCTTCTTGTAAGTAGAGACCATCTTTTTTTATGATTTTTGATAATTGATTTTTTTCATTTTTAGTTCCATTAAATACAAAAGGAATTGTGTATTTGCGATCTAAAGCCATTTTAAGTTTTTTATTTTGTAAACCAAAAATCAAACTTTGCCTCTTTTCATCCATTTCGGATAACCAATTACATTTGTTTTGTAAGTTAATTGGAACTATATTTTTAAAAATATTTATTATATCTTCCTTTTCTCTACTAAGAATTAATTCTTTGGGTAAATCTTTATTTAATAAATCTAAACCATGTATAGCTGCTCCATTTTCACAAATATAAGGTAAACTCAAACCTAAATCGTAACCAAAATCTAGAATTTCCTTGTCCGTTTTGCTTGAGTTAGGTATTACAAATATACCTTTTGAAATTATTTGTCTTAAATAGTCTTTGATTTCACCAAACTCAAATGTATCTCTATGAAGAAGTGAACCATCAAGATCAGTAAATATCAAAACTTTAAATACTTTTTCCATTGATTGATCTTTATAAAAGTTTCTAATAAATAACAATTTTACATATTAAGCTTGTTCAATTATAAATATTAGCATAAACACTCATGAAATTCATTAATGCCCTCGTGGTGAAATTGGTAGACACAAAGGACTTAAAATCCTTGCCGCTTGCGGAGTGCCAGTTCGAGTCTGGCCGAGGGCACCATTAAATGAACAAAGTCCAAATTATTTCCGATAAAAATAAAAAGTCTTTAAAGATTAAAAGTTTATTATTAGAAAAAATAAACTCAAAACAGTTTTACAAAAAAAATTTGATTATTGTTATTGGTGGTGACGGTTTTATGCTCCAAACTCTCAAAAAAAATAAAAAGTCTAATAAACAATTTTATGGAATAAATTCAGGAAATTATGGTTTTTTAATGAATAAATTTTCTTCAAAAAATATTGTTAAAAACTTGTCTAAAGCAAATATGGTTTCAATTTCACCTTTAGAAATGATTGTTAAAAACAAAAATAATCAAATCAAAAAATCTATAGCTATAAATGAAGTTTCTGTGCTTAGACAAAGTAGACAAGCAGCCTCATTATCTATCAAGCAAGGCTCCAAACAAGTAATAAAAAAATTAGTTTCTGATGGCGTGTTAGTGTCAACACCGGCTGGAAGTACTGCGTATAATCTTTCTGTTCATGGACCTATATTAAGTCTACATTCAAAAAAATTATCAATATCACCAATAAGTCCGTTTAGACCAAGAAGATGGAAAGGTAAAATTGTTAACGATAAATCAAAAATTGTTATTACAAATTTAAATCCTTCCAAGAGACCAATAAGTGCTGTCGCAGATAATCAAGAAGTAAGGAATGCTAAACAAATTATTGTAAAAACTAATATTAAAATTAAATTAAATCTTCTTTATGATAAAAATAGAAGCCTACAAAAAAAGATCAAAATTGAACAAATAAGAAGAGAAACTAGTTAGAAAAAAGGAATAATTAATGATTAATGAAAAATCATTTGAAACAAATATTAATAACCTTCTAACGTATTACAAAAAAAAAGATTTTAAAAAAACAAAACAATTGGCAAATGTTTTGATAAAACAATTTCCAAAACATAATTTAAGTTGGCAAATTCTCTCTAATATTTATGTAGAAAGCGGTAAACTAAATGAAGCTCGTGCGGCATTAATTAATGCAATTAAAATTGATCCTGCAGATTATAAAGCCTTAAATAATCTAGGATTGATTTTTTTTAAACTTGGTCAATTTGAAAAATCAATTTCAACATTTAAAAAAGTCTTAGAGTTAAATAAAAATAATTTTTCAGCATTTGTAAATTTAGGTGCCATATATCAAAAAAATAATGATTTAAAGAATGCTGAAATACATTATTTAAAAGCAATTAAAATTAATCCAAAATCACCTGTAGTTTTTAATAATTTAGGAAATACATTAAAAGATTTAAATAAACTTGATGAAGCTGAAATGAATTATAATAAGGCTCTAGAAATAGACCCAAATTATTTCAAAGCAACACAAAATCTAAATCTTCTTTTTCAAGAAAAAAAAATTCTTAACAAGATTAATCTTTATAAATCTACAAAAAAAAACAACATTAATCTTTTAAAAAATCCATATATTGAAACAAGAAAGGTTGAAGCAAGTCTTATTTCAAATTTATACAAAATAAATTCACTTGAATTAAAAAAAACAGAGGGAGGCCCATTATTTGGCAACGGTAAGACTACAAATTATCAATTATTTGAAAATAACAATCAAATTTTGAATATTGTAAAAAAAGACTTAACAAAAATTATGAAAGAGGCAGTGGGCTCTGATATACATATTGCTGAGTCATTTTTAAACATTCTAAAACAGAATAGTGGTTCTTTTCCTCACACACATATAATGCCTTTTGATAAAAATAATGACTTAATAAAATATAAATTCAGTCTTGTATATTATGTATCTGTTGGCGATCAAAATTCATCAAAACCAGGATTATTTAATTTAGAAAATCCAAAGGAGGAAATTTTACCAAAGGATGGAACTATTATTATAATTCCTGCAAATAGAATTCACTCAGCAGTTTATAATGGAAAAATTGATAGATTAATGATTGGCGTCAATTTTTATAGTTTGAGTTAAAGTTGAAATATGTTGCCCTGCACGGATTCGAACCGCGGACCTATTGATTACAAATCAATTCTAAAACTTCAAATAATTATTGTTTGTCAATAATTTTTGAAAAAAGATTCTGGCTTGGCAACAATATGGTAACAGTGATAAAGTTTTTTTATGAAGCGTAATGGTTTTACACTAATAGAACTTTTAGTCGTAGTAGCAATCATAGGTATCCTAGCTGCAGTAGGGGTAGTTGCTTATAGTGGATATACAAGTGGTGCAAAGAAAGCTGTTGTAAAATCAAATCACAAAATGGCTGCAAAATATATTCAATCAGAAATTATAAAAGCAGAGTCAACTGGGATGGTTTCCCAATGGGACTCTATCGCTAAAACATGTAAACAAGTTAATGCCAATAGCGATTGGCATACACATGGTCAATGGGCTTTTATGTGTTTAACTGAAGATACAAGTAGAAAAAATCCTTTCGATCAAAACGACCTAGCTTTTAAACAGGACAATAGTGTTCCAACTGTTGTAGGTAGAACAAATTGTAACTGGTCTGATCCTGCCAGTAGCTTCACATGTTATTCAAGATGGGGAACAGCTTCAAACGAATATGAAACAACAATTATTAAAGGACCATAATTAACGACTACTTGATTGGTCTACAAAAGTGGTAACACTATGGTAACACTTATTGCTACCAAATTACTTATTTTGAATTTAGCAAAAATAATATGTGTTGATTTTGTTGAGTGATGGTGCCCCCGCACGGATTCGAACCGCGGACCTATTGATTACAAATCAATTGCTCTACCAGCTGAGCTACAAGGGCATGTGCAATAATTATTAACTATTTGTAAAATAATCAACTATTTTTTTTTAAATAACTAAGGTGATGAAACACTATAGCAGCACTATTAGAGATATTTAAACTTTCAATGTCTTTATTGATATTAATTTTAACAAAAAAATCCGCATATTTACCTGTATGTTGTCTCAAACCAAATCCTTCTGATCCAAATAAAAGAATATTGTTTCCTTCCCATTTGATGTCAGTGAAATCTTTTTGACCTTTTGCATCAAAACCATAAACCCAGAAATTTTTTTCTTTTAAATTTTTAAGTGTAGAATTAACATTAGATACTTGAAATATATTGATGTGCTCCATGCATCCACTAGCTGATTTATACATCAACTTACTATCACGTGGAAAATGTCTTTCCTTAATTATCAATCCATCAATTTCAAATGATGCAGCACTTCTGATTAATGAACCAATATTTCTTGGGTCACTAACTTCATCGACACAAACAAATGTTAAATTATTTTTATTTTTTATAAATTGTTTTAGGTCTGGTTGATCTAAATGTTCGATTTCTGCAACATAACCATTATGCATTAGCTGATCTTTAGAAGTATATTTGTCTAATTCTTTTTTAGACTTAAAATAAACTTTCACATCTTCTAAAATATTCTTATTAGGGTTTTTTCTGTGAATATTTTTTTTAGATTCTTCAGTCAAAAACACCCTTAAAACCTTTCTTTTTGGGTTTCTAAGCGCTTCAATTACAGCATGTTGACCAACAATGAAAAAAGATGATTTATTCATAAATTAATAACTGTTTTATACGGTTTTTTTAATATTTTCCTATTAAATCACGTGTTGCATTTGCATAAATAAAATATATAAAACGCATGTTATTTGAAGCTTTATTGAACAAGGGGACACTTCCCCAAAGGAGGGGTTCCAGAGCGGTCAAATGGGGCGGGCTGTAAACCCGTTGACTTCGGTCTTCGAAAGTTCGAATCTTTCCCCCTCCACCATTTAATAAAATTTTTGATAACATGGAGTGTTACTCTTGGGGTTGTGCGGGTGTAGTTCAATGGTAGAACGCTAGCCTTCCAAGCTGGATGTAAGGGTTCGATTCCCTTTACCCGCTCCAAGAAATTAAAATTAGAAGAAACAAAAATAAAACTGAGGTAAAAACGTAATGTCAAAAGAAAAATTTGTACGAAACAAGCCCCACTGTAACATTGGGACTATTGGTCATGTAGATCATGGTAAAACAACCCTTACTGCCGCGATTACAAATGTATTAGCACAAGCAGGCGGTGGAACTGCAGTTGCTTATGATCAGATTGATAAAGCACCTGAAGAAAAAGAGAGAGGTATAACAATTTCAACAGCACATGTTGAGTATGAAACTGAAAAAAGACACTATGCTCACGTAGACTGTCCTGGTCATGCTGACTATGTTAAAAACATGATTACTGGAGCTGCACAAATGGATGGAGCAATTTTAGTTGTTAATGCAGCTGATGGTCCAATGCCCCAAACAAGAGAACATATTCTTTTAGGAAGACAAGTTGGTATTCCTGCAATTGTTGTTTACTTGAATAAAGTAGACCAAGTTGATGATAAAGAAATGATTGAACTTGTTGAAGAAGAAATTAGAGAGCTTTTAACCTCATACAAGTATCCAGGTGACAAAACACCAATAGTTAAAGGTTCAGCTTTAGCAGCAGTAGAAGGAAGAGATGATGAAATTGGAAAAAATTCAATTTTAGAATTAATGAAAGCTGTTGATGAACATATTCCACAACCAGCTAGAGAAGTTGATAAACCATTCTTGATGCCTGTTGAGGACGTGTTCTCAATTTCTGGAAGAGGAACTGTTGCAACTGGAAGAGTAGAATCTGGTGTAATTAAAACTGGAGAAGAAGTTGAAATAGTTGGAATTAGAGAAACTAAAAAATCAGTTTGTACTGGAGTTGAAATGTTTAGAAAACTTTTAGACTCAGGTGAAGCTGGTGATAACGTTGGAATTTTATTGAGAGGTATTGAGAGAACTGATATCGAAAGAGGTCAAGTTCTTTGTAAGCCTGGTTCAATTACTCCACACACTAAATTTGAGGCTCAGGCGTATGTACTTAAAAAAGATGAAGGTGGAAGACACACTCCATTCTTTACTAAGTACAGACCACAGTTTTATTTTAGAACAACAGACGTTACAGGTGAAGTAGAATTACCAGCTGGTACAGAAATGGTAATGCCAGGTGATGATGCTAAATTTACTGTTAAACTAATTACACCAATTGCTATGGCAGAAAAATTAAATTTTGCAATCAGAGAAGGTGGAAGAACTGTTGGAGCAGGAGTAGTAACTAAAATTATAGAGTAACTCTATAAATAGGAGTGTAGCTCAATTGGTAGAGCGCCGGTCTCCAAAACCGGAGGCTGAGGGTTCGAGTCCCTCCGCTCCTGCCAATTTGAGTATTAAAAGTATGAAAAACCCGATTAAATTTATACAAGAAGTTAAACAGGAGGCTTTCAAAGTTACTTGGCCAACTTGGAAAGAGACTTTGCAAGGTGCATTAATGGTTTTTGTTATGGCAGTTGTTATGTCTTTATTTTTTCTTCTTTTAGATCAGGTTTTGAAATTTTTCTTAGAACTTTTACTTAAAGTGAGCATTTAATGAAAAATTGGTACATTGTTCAGTCTCATTCTAGTTTTGAGAATAAAGTCGCCTCCTTAATTAAAGAAGAGGCAGATAAAGCTAAAATTGCTGATAAGTTTGAGGAGATTATTGTGCCTACTCATGACGTTACTGAGGTTAAGAGAGGTAAAAGAGTTCAAAGAAAAAAGAAATACTTTCCTGGATATGTACTAATTAAAAGTGAGATGGATAATAATATTTATCACATGATTAAGAACATAAAGAGAGTAAGTGGATTCTTAGGCACAAAAGGTATTCCTGTTCCGGTTTCAGATAAAGAAGTAGAGAAGATTTTAGGTCAGATTAAAGATGGTGTTGCTCAGCCAAAATCTGGTGTAGAATATAGTGTAGGTGAAAAAGTTCAGGTTGTAGATGGTCCATTTGCTTCATTCACTGGAATGATCGAGGAAATTGATGAAGAAAAAGCTAGACTTAAGGTATCAGTTTCTATATTTGGTCGTCCTACACCAGTAGATTTAGAATATAATCAGGTTGAGAAAGTAAGTTAATGGCAAAAGAAATAAGTGGATTTATAAAACTACAAATTAAAGGCGGTCAAGCTAACCCAGCTCCCCCAGTTGGTCCTGCATTAGGCCAACGTGGTGTAAATATTATGGAGTTTTGTAAAGCTTTTAATGACAAAACTAAATCAATGGCAGGCAAACCTGTTCCAGTTGAAATTACAGTTTATAAAGATAAGAAATTTGATTTTAAAATTAAATCACCCCCAGCATCTTTTTATATTAAAGAAGCAGTTAAGCTTAAGGGTGGATCTAAGGAACCAGGAAGAAATATTGTTGCTTCAATTTCTAAAAAACAATTAGAGAGTATAGCAAAAGAAAAAATGAACGATTTAAACGCACATGATATTGAAGAAGCTATAAAAATTATTGCTGGATCAGCAAGATCAATGGGTATCGAGGTAAAAGAATAATGACATCTAAAAGATATAAAAAATTACCTGAAAAAACTAAAGACTTAAGTGCAGAGTCTATTGAAAAATTGTTACCCGAACTTAAGAAAAACTGCACTACTAAATTTGATGAGTCTTTAGATTTGAGTTTTCAAATTAATAACAAACAAAAGAAAAGTGAAGTTAATATAAGAACAGTAGTTAATTTACCTGGTGGAACAGGTAAGACAGTTAAAGTTGCTGTAGTTTGTGAAGATAATAAAGCTCAAGATGCAAAAGATGCAGGTGCAGACATTGTAGGAGGTGACGAATTTGTTGAAAAAATTAAAGGTGGTGAATTAAATTTTGAAAAATTAATTTGCACACCTGGAATGATGATTAAACTTTCTAAATTAGGAAAAGTTTTAGGACCAAAAGGTTTAATGCCTAACCCTAAACTTGGTTCAGTTTCCGAAAATATTAAAGAGGCTGTAACAAATGCTAAATCTGGTCAAGTAGAAATTAGAAATGATAAAGATGGAAACATTGGAGTTAGTATTGGTAAAAAATCTTTTAGTGATGCTCAATTGTTAAAAAATTACAATGCAATTTTAGATACTTTAGAAAAAGAAAAATCAAACAATACTCTTAAAGGTAATTTAATTAGAAATGTATTTGCAACATCAACAATGGGTGTTTCGTATAAAGTTAAATTAGGAAAATCGATATAGTTATGATGAACAAAGAACAAAAGAAAAATTATATTGAAGAAATGACCAGTAAGTTTGAAAACAGTAAAGCTGTTATGGTTACTCATTACCAAGGTTTAACTATGACTCAATTAGATGAATTGAGGGCGAAAATGAGAGAACATGGAATAATTTTCAAAATAACAAAAAACAGAATTACGAAATTAGCTTTAGAAAAAACTAAGTGCAAAGACTTATCAAATTTATTTACTGGTCCTACGGCAGTAGCATTTGGAGAGGATGCTATAATGTCTGCAAGGATTCTTTCAAAATTTGCAAAAGATAACAAAAACCTAAAATTAATTGGTGGAATTATGGATGATGAGGTCTTGGATCAGGCCGGTGTCCAAAATGTAGCTAGTTTACCTACACTAGATGAAGCAAGAGCCAATATTGTGGGTATTTTGAACGCTTCTGCATCTAAATTAATCAGTATTTTGCTTGCACATTCAGAAAAAATGAGTAGTTTGTCGGCAGAAAATTCTGAAACACAACCCAAAGAGTAATACATATGCCTGACCTAAACAAAATTATTGAAGACTTATCAAGTTTGACTGTTGCAGAAGCAGCTGAACTATCAAAACAATTAGAAGAAAAATGGGGTGTAACTCCAATGGCAGCAGCAGCTCCAGCAGCAGCAGGTGGTGCGGCTCCAGCAGAGGATAAAGATGATTTTACAATCATGTTAGTTTCTGCAGGTGATAAAAAGATTAATGTTATTAAAGAAGTAAGAGCAGCTACTTCGTTAGGTTTAAAAGAAGCTAAAGATCTTGTAGAGGGAGCACCAAAAGAAGTTAAATCTGGTGTAAACAAAAAAGATGCTGAAGAGATCAAAGCTAAGTTAGAAGCTGCTGGCGCTAAAGTAGAACTTAAATAAATTAAATAGAAAGAATTCGAATACTGATTATTTTTAATCAGTATTTATAAACATAGATGCAATTATCTTTTACTGAAAAGAAAAATATTAGAAAAAGTTTTGGTAAACTAAAAGAGAGTTTATCTATACCAAACTTAATTGAAGTACAAAAAAATTCATACAAGGAATTAACGGAATTTAATGTTGAGGCAGTAGAACTTACTAAAGGTTTTGATAGAGTTTTTAAAAGTATTTTTCCTATTGAAGATTTGAATGACAAAGCAACATTAGAGTATGTTTCATATAGATTAGAGAAACCAAAATTTGATGTTGAAGAATGTATAGCAAGAGGTCTTACATATTCATCAGCTCTTAAGTGTACTTTAAGATTAGTAGTTTACGAAATAGATCAAGAAAATAACATTAAAGATATTTTATCGGCTAAAGAGCAAGAAGTATATATGGGTGAAGTTCCTATGATGACAAATAGTGGAACTTTTATAACTAACGGTGTTCAAAGAGTTGTAGTAAATCAAATGCATAGAAGTCCAGGCGTATTTTTTGATCATGATAAAGGAAAAACTCATGCAAGTGGTAAACTTTTATTTAATTGCAGGGTAATACCTAACAGAGGTTCATGGTTAGATTTCGAATACGATGTTAAAGATTTTCTGTATTTTAAAATTGACAGAAAAAAGAAAATTTTTTCATCTACTTTATTATTAGCTTTAGGTTACACAAAATCAGAAATAGTAGATGAGTTCTATGAAAGCGAACAATATACTTTTGATACAAAAACAGAAAAGTGGAAAACTAAATTTAACCCAGAAAATTACAAGGCTAAAAATTTTTCAGAAGAAGTAATTGATGCAAAAACTGGTGAAGTAGTAATTAAATTAGGTGACAAGATAAATTTTTTAAATGCAAAAAAATTAGCTAACGATGGTCTTAAAGACATACTAGTTTCTAGAGAATCTTTGTTTGGTAAATTTTTACACAGAGATGTTAAAGTCAATGAAGAAGAGGACGGTGTATTTAAAATTGGGACTGAATTAAATGATACAATTATTCAACAAATTTTAGACGCAAATATACATACTCTTCAAATTTCTGTTACAAACTCTATAAACAAAGGACCTTATTTACTCACAACTATTTTAGCTGATAAAAATAATACTAAAGACGAAGCTATCACAGAAATTTATAAAATGTTAAGACCTGGAGAACCACCAACCATAGAGATAGCAACTCAAATATTTAATAATCTTTTCTTTAGCTCAGACAGGTATGATCTGTCTGATGTTGGAAGAGTCAAAATGAACTCAAGATTAAATCAAGAGTGTTCTGATAAAATTACCATATTAAGAAATGACGACATCATTGCAATTATTCATAAAATGTTGGATTTACGTGATGGTAAAGATGATGTCGATGACATTGATCACCTAGGAAATAGAAGAGTTCGTTCTGTTGGAGAGTTAGTTGAAAACCAAGCTAGAATTGGCGTTTACAGAATGGAAAGAGCTATTAAAGAAAAAATGACAACTCTAGATGTTGAATCAGCAATGCCACAAGATCTAATCAATGCAAAACCACTAACAGTTTCATTGAAAGATTTTTTTGCAAGTTCACAACTATCTCAGTTTATGGATCAAACAAATCCTTTATCTGAGATTACTCATAAAAGAAGAGTTTCAGCATTAGGTCCGGGTGGTTTAACAAGAGAAAGAGCAGGTTTTGAAGTTAGGGACGTCCATCCAACCCACTATGGAAGAATTTGTCCAATTGAAACACCAGAGGGTCCAAATATTGGTTTGATTAATAGTTTATCCACTTATGCAAAAATTAATAAGTATGGCTTTATAGAAAGTCCATACAAAAAAGTTAAAGACGGTGTTGTTCAAGATAAAGTTGAATACTTATCAGCAATGGAAGAAACAAAATTCACTATTGCTCAAGCAAATACAAAACTAGATAAAAATGGAAAAATCACTGAAGAACTAGTTTCATGCAGACAAAACCTAAATTTTCTTTTAGCAAAACCTGACTCTATTGATTACATTGACGTATCACCAAAACAATTAGTTTCAGTTGCAGCATCTTTAATTCCATTCTTAGAAAATGATGATGCAAACAGAGCTTTAATGGGATCAAACATGATGAGGCAAGCAGTTCCGTTGTTAAAACCTGAGTCGCCACTTGTTGGTACAGGAATTGAAAGTGATGTTGCTTTAGACTCAGGGGTAACTATTGTAGCTAAGCGTGATGGAATTGTTGATAAAATAGATGGTAAAAGAATTGTTATAAAAGTAACAGAGGAAACAGACTTTAGTAAGTCTGGTGTTGATATCTATAACCTTCAAAAATTTAAAAGATCAAACCAAAATACTTGCATAAATCAAAGACCACTAGTTAGGGTTGGTGACAAAGTTAAATCCGGAGATATTATTGCAGATGGTCCTTCAACAAAATTAGGTGAACTTGCATTAGGCAAGAATGTTACTGTGGCATTCATGCCGTGGCAAGGTTATAACTTTGAAGACTCAATCTTAATTTCAGAAAGATGTGTTACAGATGACGTATTTACGTCTGTTCACATTGTTGAATACGAAATAATGGCGAGAGACACAAAGCTTGGTGAAGAAGAAATTACAAGAGATATACCAAATGTAAATGAAGAGGCTTTAAAAAATCTTGATGAATCAGGAATTGTTTATATTGGTGCAGAGGTAAATGCTGGAGATATTTTAGTTGGAAAAGTTACTCCAAAAGGTGATTCAGCATCTGGTCCAGAAGAAAAATTATTAAGATCAATTTTTGGAGAAAAAGCTATAGATGTAACCGATACATCTTTAAGAATGTCTAGAGGATCAAGTGGGACAGTAGTTGATGTAAGAGTATTTAATAGACATGGAATTGAGAAAGATGAAAGATCAATAACTATTGAAAGAGCTGAAATTGAACAAGTTCAACAAGATAAAATTGTTGAGGAAGAAATATTAGAAAGAAGTATTAAACAAAGAGCTTCACAATTTTTGTCAGGATCATCTTTAATTAAAAAAGTAAAAGATTTATCGGAAGGAACTAAATTAGATTTTGATACAATTAATAAATTATCTATTAATGATGTCTTCAAAATCACTGTAGGAAATGTAAATGACGAAGCAACATTAGCTCAATTAAAAGATCAATATAATAAAGCAAAACAAGACATAACAGAGAGATTTGAGGATAAAGTTTTAAAAATTAGAAGTGGTGATGATTTATTACCAAGCGTTATGAAAATGGTAAAAGTATTCGTTGCTATAAAAAGAAGATTAAGACCTGGTGATAAAATGTCAGGAAGACATGGAAATAAAGGAGTTGTAAGTAAAATTGTACCTGTTGAAGATATGCCGTATAGAGAAGATGGTAGACCAGTTGATATTGTGCTAAATCCACTTGGAGTTCCAAGTAGAATGAACGTTGGTCAAATTCTAGAGACACATTTGGGTTGGGCATGTAAAGAATTTGGTGAAAAAGTTAAAAATTTAGTTAACGAAAACAACAAAAAAATTGAAAGAACAGAAAAAATTGAAAAATTCTTAAAATCTGTTTATGGAGAAGAAATTTTTAATGACAAAGTTGACAAGTTAAGTAAGAGTGAATTTAAAGATCTTTGCGAAAATTTACAAAATGGCATCGCAATATCAACGCCTGTTTTTGATGGTGCTAAAGAAAAAAATGTTACTGAGATGCTTGAACTAGCAAATTTACCAGGATCTGGACAAACATATTTATGGGATGGAAGAACAGGGGAGAAGTTTGATAGACCAGTTACTGTTGGAATTATCTATATGTTAAAACTTCACCATTTAGTTGAAGATAAAATTCATGCAAGATCTACAGGACCTTACAGTTTGGTTACACAACAACCACTTGGTGGTAAAGCACAATTAGGTGGTCAAAGATTTGGTGAAATGGAAGTATGGGCACTTGAGGCATATGGTGCATCATATACATTACAAGAAATTTTAACTGTTAAATCCGATGACGTTGCAGGAAGAGTTAAAGTTTACGAGACTATAGTTAAAGGTGAAGAAAACTTTGAGTCTGGAATACCAGAGTCATTTAACGTTTTAGTTAAAGAGATTAAATCATTGGCATTAAATGTGGAGCTTAATTAATGAAAAAAGAATTAACAGATCTATTTAAGGGCACCGAAATTTCAGAAGCTCAAAATTTTAATAGCATTAAAATTTCACTTGCTAGTCCAGAGAAAATTAAATCTTGGACATTTGGTGAAATTAAAAAGCCTGAAACAATTAATTATAGAACATTTAGACCTGAAAAAGATGGTTTGTTCTGTGCAAGGATTTTTGGACCAATAAAAGATTATGAGTGTTTATGCGGTAAGTATAAACGAATGAAATTTAGAGGAATTATATGTGAGAAATGTGGTGTTGAGGTAACAAAATCAAATGTAAGAAGAGAAAGAATGGGCCACATTAATCTTGCCACACCGGTAGCACATATTTGGTTTTTGAAGTCTCTTCCAAGCAGAATTGCTTTAGCAGTAGACATGAAATTAAAAGAAATAGAGAGAGTCCTTTATTTTGAAAACTTTATAGTAATAGAACCTGGTTTAACTGGTTTACAAAAAAATCAACTCTTAAATGAGGAAGAATTAGCAAAATACCAGGATGAGTTTGGTGAAGAGAGTTTTACAGCGGGTATAGGAGCAGAAGCTGTTCTTGAGATGCTGAAAAATTTAGATTTAGAATTAGAAAGAAAAAATCTTGTTAGCTTTATTAAAGAGACCAAATCAAAAGTTAATGAAGAAAGAGCAATCAAAAGATTAAAATTGATAGAGTCATTTATTGAAACAGGTCAAAAACCTGAGTGGATGATTATGACTGTTGTACCAGTTATACCACCAGAATTAAGACCATTAGTTCCTTTAGATGGTGGAAGATTTGCTACTTCAGATCTTAACGATTTATACAGAAGAGTAATTAACAGAAATAATAGATTAAAAAGATTAATGGATCTTAAAGCTCCAGATATCATTGTTAGAAATGAAAAAAGGATGCTACAAGAGTCTGTTGATGCTCTTTTTGATAATGGAAGAAGAGGTAGAGTAATTACAGGTACAGGTAAGCGACCACTTAAATCTCTTGCTGAAATGTTAAAAGGTAAGCAAGGAAGATTTAGACAAAATTTATTAGGTAAACGAGTTGATTATTCTGGAAGATCAGTAATTGTTGTTGGTCCTGATTTAAAACTACATGAGTGTGGTTTACCGAAAAAAATGGCTCTCGAGTTATTTAAACCATTTTTATATGCAAGATTAAATAAATTAGGCTTAGCTTCAACAATCAAACAAGCTAAAAAATTAGTTGAAAAAGAAACTAATGCAGTTTGGGATGCTTTAGAATTAATTGTTAGAGAGCATCCTGTTCTATTAAATAGAGCGCCGACACTTCATAGACTTGGAGTTCAAGCATTTGAGCCAAAATTAATTGAAGGTGATGCAATTGAATTACACCCTTTAACTTGTGCAGCATTTAATGCGGACTTCGATGGTGACCAAATGGCAGTTCACGTTCCATTAAGTTTAGAGGCTCAATTAGAGGCAAGAATATTAATGTTATCTACAAATAACATACTGTCGCCATCAAATGGTAAACCAATTATTGTTCCAAGTCAGGATATGATTTTAGGAATTTATTATCTTTCACAAGAGCCAATATCTGATAAAACTGCTGGATACTTTACAAATTCAGATCAAATTGAATTTGCATTATCATCTGGTCAAATAAATGTACATAGCACTATCATTTCAAGATTTGAGACTGTAGATGATCAAGGTAATAAAAAAATGGAAAAATATACTTCTACAGCTGGAAGATTTTTATTAGCACATTTATTACCTAAAAATAGTAACATTAAGTTCTCTTTAGTAGATAGATTATTACCTAAAAAAGTAGTTTCGGAAATAATTGACGTTGTATTTAGGTTTTGTGGTCAAAAAACAACTGTAATTTTCTGTGATAAGCTTAAAGATTTAGGATTCAAACACGCATTTAAAGCAGGAATTTCATTTGGAAAAGACGATCTTGTAATCCCTGAAAATAAAACTCAATTAATTGATGATACTAAGAAATTAATAGCAGATTATGAAACTCAATATGCCGAAGGTTTAATTACAAGAGGCGAAAAATATAACAAAGTTGTTGATGCTTGGTCTAAGTGTACTGATAAAGTTGCCGGAGAAATGATGAAAGGAATTTCAGCTACAGAAAAAACCGATGAGGGATTGAAAATAAATTCTGTGTTTATGATGGCTGACAGTGGTGCTAGAGGATCTGCTGCCCAAATGAAACAATTAGCTGGTATGAGAGGTTTGATTGCTAAACCGTCAGGAGAAATTATCGAAAGTCCAATTATTTCAAATTTTAAAGAGGGATTAACTGCTTTAGAGTATTTTAATTCAACTCACGGAGCTAGAAAAGGATTGGCAGATACAGCTCTTAAAACAGCTAGTTCTGGTTATTTAACAAGAAGACTATGTGATGTAGCTCAAGACTTAACAATAACTAAAGTTAAATGTGATGATCCTGGATTTATTGAGCTTTCAGAAATTTTAGAGGGTGGTAATGTTGTTGTAAGTTTATCTGAAAGAGCATTAGGAAGAGTTACAGCAGCTGAGGTTAAAAACCCTCTATCGGGTGAAGTAATAATAAAAAAATCTGAAATGATTGATGAGTCAGGTTGCGATAAAATTGACGCTGCTGGTGTTAAATCAATAAAAGTTTATTCTGTAATGACATGTAGTTCCAAAGAAGGTGTTTGTGCTACTTGCTATGGGCGAGATTTATCAAGAGGTAAAATGGTCCATGTTGGTGAAGCTATTGGAATGATATCTGCTCAATCAATTGGAGAACCAGGAACACAGCTAACAATGAGAACCTTCCACGTAGGAGGAACAGCTTCAGTTAAACAAGACTCTCAAATAGTAACAAAAAGTGATGGAACTTTGAAAATTATTAATTCAAATATTTTAGAGGACTCTAAAAAGAATTTAATTGTTATGGGAAGAAACACCCAACTTTCCATAGAGGATGATAAAGGAGTTCAGATTGCAGTTTATAAAGTCGCTTATGGATCGAAACTATTTTTCAACAATGGAGATAAAGTAAAAGCAAATACTAAAATATGTGAATGGGATCCTTATACTACTCCAGTTATAGCAGAGAAAAGTGGTACAGCTAGTTATGTAGATTTAATTGATGGTGTTTCAATTCAAGAAACTACTGACGATGCAACAGGAATTTCTTCTAAATCAGTGATTGATTGGAGAGGTCAATCAAAAAGCACTGATTTAAAACCTAGAATTACTCTTAGAGATGAAAAAGGAAATGTAATTAAAAAAGCTGATGATAATGAAGCTAGATATTATTTAGTACCAGATTCGATTTTATCAATTAAAGATGGTCAAAAAGTTTATGCAGGTGACGTAATTGCAAGATTACCTAAGGAAACTACAAAAACAAAAGATATTACTGGTGGTCTTCCAAGAGTTGCTGAGTTATTTGAAGCTAGAAAAGCTAAGGACAGTGCAATCATTGCTGAAAATGATGGTAGTGTTGTTTTTGGTAAAGAGGTAAGAGGTAAACAAAGAGTATCTATTGTTCCTGAAGATGGTTCTGAACCTTCAAATTATTTAATTCCAAAAGGTAAACATATTAATTTTAACCCTGGTGAAAAAATTCAAAAAGGAGAGTATCTTCTAGATGGTCAACCATTGCCACATGATATTTTAAGAATTTTAGGTATTAAAGAATTAACGGAATACTTTGTAAACCAAGTTCAAGAAGTTTATAGATTACAAGGGGTAATCATAAATGATAAGCATATTGAAACTATTTTACGACAAATGCTTAAAAAGGTTGAGGTAAAAGTGTCAGGGGACTCAAGTTATTTACCTGGTGAAGTGATTGATAGAATTAAGTTTGATAATACAAACGAAAAATTAGTTGCTGAAGGTAAAACACCAGCTGTTGGTGAGAGAGTTCTAATGGGTATCACTAAAGCTTCACTTCAAACTGAATCGTTTATTTCAGCTGCTTCGTTCCAAGAAACTACAAGGGTATTAACCGATGCTGCAATTAAAGGAAAAGTTGACCCATTAAATGGGCTAAAAGAGAACGTAATTGTTGGAAGATTAGTCCCTGCAGGCACTGGTAATATAAAAAATAGATGGAACAATAAAGCTCTAGAGGATGATAATAATTTCTTAGCGGAGCAAGATAAAATAGAAGCTTCAGAACCTGAAGAAACACAGACAAATCAGTAAAAAATCGCCTTAAAATTGCAGTTTTAGTTTGACAAAGGTCTATTAATAAGTAATTTGGCGATGTTTTTGGTTGGAATGTAGTGCTTCTAACGGTACTAAACGCTGCCATAAAATAACCTGTCAGTTATTTTCATCTAAAAATAAATTAATTAATTTTAAAAAATTTATGCCAACTATTAATCAGTTGTTGAGGAAAAAAAGAGTGAAACCAGCAGCAAGGAACAAAGTTCCTGCTCTACAAAAACAACCTTTAAAGAGAGGTGTTTGTGTAAAAGTTTATACAACAACTCCTAAGAAACCAAACTCTGCACTAAGAAAAGTTGCTAGGGTAAGATTGTCGAATGGATTCGAGGTTACAGCTTACATTCCAGGTGAAGGTCACAATTTACAAGAACACTCGGTAGTTCTGATTAGAGGTGGTAGGGTAAAAGACTTACCAGGAGTTCGTTATCATATTCTAAGGGGTAATCTAGATACGCAAGGTGTTGCAAATAGAAAACAAAGAAGATCTTTATACGGAACAAAAAAAGGTAAATAATGTCTAGAAAAAAAACTCAACCAAAAAAAAATGTAGTTCCAGATCCAAAATTTAAATCAACTATCATTCCAAAATTAATCAATAACATCATGTACGATGGTAAAAGAGGTATCGCTGCTAAAATAGTTTATGACGCTATAGATAAAATTAAAACAAAAACAAAAGATGAGCCTATTAATATTTTTAATGAAGCAATTAACAACATCAAACCAACTGTAGAAGTTAGATCTAGAAGAGTAGGTGGTGCAACTTATCAAGTTCCTGTCGAAGTAAAAAGTAAAAGAGCACAAGCCTTAGCAATTAGATGGTTAGTAGAATCAGCAAGAAAAAGAAAAGATAAACATATGGCAGATAAAATTTTTAATGAGCTTTATGATGCTTATGAAAAAAAAGGTGCTGCTGTTAAAAAAAGAGAGGATGTACATAAAATGGCAGAGTCTAATAAGGCCTTTGCTCATTTTAGGTGGTAATAAGATATGGCTAGAACTCATTCATTAGATAAATATAGAAATATTGGGATCATGGCCCATATAGACGCTGGGAAAACAACTACTACAGAAAGAATTTTATATTATACAGGTAAAAGCCATAAAATTGGTGAGGTGCATGATGGTGCAGCAACCATGGATTGGATGGAGCAAGAACAAGAAAGAGGAATTACAATTACTTCAGCAGCAACTACTTGTTTTTGGAATGATCACAGAGTTAACATCATTGATACCCCAGGTCACGTAGACTTTACTATTGAAGTAGAGAGATCTTTAAAAGTTTTAGATGGTGCTGTAGCTGTTTTTGATGGTGTTGCAGGTGTTGAACCACAATCTGAAACAGTATGGAGACAAGCAGACAAATATAAAGTTCCAAGAATTTGTTTTGTAAATAAATTAGATAGAACAGGTGCTGATTTCTTTAGATGTGTTGACATGATTAAAGATAGATTAGGTGCTAAGCCATTAGTATTACAAGTTCCTATTGGAATTGAGGCTTCTTTAACTGGAGTTGTAGATTTAGTTAAAATGAAAGCTCAAGTTTGGAAAAATGAAGCATTAGGAGCTGAATGGGAATACAAAGATATTCCTGATGATCTTAAAGAAATTACTGAAAAATATAGAACAGAATTAATCGAAACTGCTGTAGAACAAGATGAAAAATTAATGGAGACTTATTTAAATGGAGAAGAAATTAAAGAGGAAGATTTAGTTAAGTGCATAAGAAAAGGAACATTGAACTTTAGTTTTGTTCCAGTTTTAACTGGATCTGCCTTTAAAAATAAAGGTGTTCAACCTTTATTAGATGCGGTTGTAAATTACTTGCCGAGCCCAGTAGATATTGGCTCAATTAAAGGCACAAAAGTTGGTTCAGAAGATGAAGTCGAGATGAAATTTGATGATGGTTCTTCTTTTTCAGGTTTGGCCTTCAAAGTTGCAAATGATCCATTTGTAGGTTCTTTAACATTTGTTAGAATTTATTCTGGAACAATTAAGTCTGGTACTGCCGTATACAACTCTTCATCTGACAAAGAAGAAAGAGTTGGTCGTATGCTTTTAATGCATGCTAATTCAAGAGAAGATATTAAAGAAGCAAACGCAGGTGATATCGTTTCACTCGCGGGATTAAAAAATACTATGACTGGTCACACTTTATGTAACAAAGAAAATCCAGTTTTATTAGAGCCAATGGAATTCCCAGACCCAGTAATTGAAATTGCTGTAGAGCCAAAAACAAAAGGTGATCAAGAAAAAATGGGTGAAGCATTAGCAAGATTAGCTAAAGAGGATCCATCATTTAGAGTTTCTTCAGATGAAGAGTCGGGTCAAACAATCATTAAAGGTATGGGTGAACTTCACTTAGATATTATAGTTGATCGAATGAAAAGGGAATTTAAAGTTGAAGCAAATGTAGGTGCTCCACAAGTTGCTTACAGAGAAACTATAGAAAAATCTGCTGAGTTTGAATACATACATAAAAAACAAAGTGGTGGTGCTGGTCAGTTTGCTAAAGTTAAATTATTTGTTGAACCTCAAGAACCAGGAAAAGGAAGAGAAGTTGAAAGTGCTATTAAGGGTGGAGCTATTCCAAAAGAATTCATACCTGGTGTTGAAAAAGGTATTGAAACTGTCTCTGATAGCGGAATTTTGGCAGGTTTCCCAATGATTGATTACAAAGTAACTATTGTTGATGGTTTACATCATGATGTTGACTCAAGCGTTTTAGCTTTTGAACTTGCAAGTAGAGCATGTTTTAAAGAAGCTTGTACTCAAGGTGGATTAAAACTTTTAGAACCGATAATGAGAGTAGAAGTCGTTACTCCTGAAGATTATATGGGAGATGTTATTGGTGATTTGAACAGTAGAAGAGGGCAAATTAGCACCCAAGAACAAAGAGGTAATGCAACTGTAATTACAGCTATGGTTCCTCTAGCCAATATGTTCGGTTACATTAATAATCTTAGATCAATGTCACAAGGAAGAGCGCAATACTCAATGTTCTTTGATCATTATTCTAAAGTTCCTCAAAACGTTCAAGACGAAGTAACTAAAAAGGTAGCAGGATAATGGAAAAGCAAAACATAAGGATAAAACTAAGAGCGTACGATAATAAAGTTCTAGACGCTTCTACAGAAGAAATTGTAAACACAGTTAAAAGAACTGGAGCTACAATTAAAGGGCCTATTCCATTACCTACAAGAATTGAAAGATATACTGTATTAAGATCACCTCATATAGATAAAAAAAGTAGAGAACAATTTGAATCAAGAACACACAAAAGATTAATAGATATTATTGAACCAACACCACAAACTGTAGAAGCGTTGATGAAACTTGATTTAGCTTCTGGTGTAGATGTGGAGATTAAAATTTAATTATGAGCGAGATAGCTTTATTAGGAAAAAAAATAGGAATGACGAGAGAATTCTATAAATCTGGTCAGTTAGTTCCTGTGACTGTGCTTAAGGTTGAAAAAGCTAGAGTTATTCAGGTTATTGAAGAGGAAAAAAGAGGATACAAAGCTGTTCAGCTTGGATATGGAAAGATTAAAAATTCAAAATTAACAAAATCAATGAAAGGTGTTTTTTCTAAAAAAAATACAGAAGCTAAGAAAAAATTGAAAGAATTTAGAGTAAATGACACTTCTGTTTACAAAGAAGGAAACGAGTTTGGTTTAGAAATATTCAAAGATATTAAGTTTGTAGACACAAGATCAAAGACAATTGGTAAAGGTTTTGCAGGTGCTATGAAAAGACATAATTTTGGCGGTTTAAGAGCTAGTCATGGTGTTTCAATATCACACAGAGCACATGGTTCAACTGGGCATAGTCAAGATCCAGGAAAAGTTTTTAAAGGAAAAAAAATGGCTGGTCATATGGGTGACAAGTTAAGAACGATGCAAAATATTGAAATAATAAAAACTGACTTAGAAAACGAACTTCTTTACTTAAAAGGATCAATACCTGGCTCAAAAAATTCTGAAGTAATGGTTAAAAAATCTATAAAAAATATAAGCAAAATGACAATTGGTGAGAAACAAGCAGCTGTTGAAGAGGCTAAAAAAACACCTGAGAAAAAGAAAAAATAATGAAATTAGATAAAATTAGCATAGACGGAAAAAAAGATAGTATTGAAGTATTGGATAAGATTTTTTCTGCAAAAATTAACCATAAATTAGTTAGCGCTGTTCTTTATAAAACAAATGCTAATTATAAAGGAAGACATGCTAAGACTAAACAACAAAATGAAGTAAAAGGACCAACTTCAAAAATATACGCTCAAAAAGGGACTGGTGGTGCAAGGCATGCTAGTAGAAAAGCTCCAATATTTGTCGGCGGTGGTATTGCTCACGGACCTAAAGGTGAATTGGCTTATAAAAAAAGAAAACTAAACAAAACCGAGAAAAAACAAAGCGTAGCTTCATTAATTACCGAAAAAAATAATAATAAAAATTTATTAATTCTAAATGACTTTAGTTCTGAAATTAAAAAAACAAAAGAGATGAACTCAATTATTAATAAACTTGAAATTACAAATTCACTAATAATTTTAGATAAAAATTCTAAAGAAAAAATTGAAAAATCAGTAAGAAATATTCCAAATGTTAAAGTTACAGATGTTAATCATTTCAGCGCTTATGATATTATTAAATTTAAAAAAGTAGTTTTCACAGAAAGTTCTGTAAAAGAGCTAGAAAAGAGATATTTATAATATGGAAAAAATTCATTTATACGACAAAATTCTTTCTCCAGTGGTAACTGAGAAATCAACTAACCTATCTGAATTAAATAAAATTGTTTTTAAAGTTCCAGATGGAGCAAATAAAAAAAACTTAAAAAAGAATATTGAAAAAATATTCAAAGTTAATGTGACAAAGATAAATATCATTAACAAACAGAACAGAACAAAAGTTACCAGAGGTAGAAAAGTAAAAGTATCTGGATATAAAAAAGCAATAATTACTTTAAAAAAAGGTCAGAGCATTGATCTAACAACAGGAATTTAATAAATGGCATTAAAAACTTTTAAACCATATACAAAATCTACAAGAGGCACTATTTTAGTTGATAGAACTGGTTTGTGGAAAGGTAAACCATTCAAGACCTTAGTTTCACCTAAAAATGCGATGAAAGGTAGAAATAACAACGGTCATATTACCTCTATTAATAGAGCTGGTGGACATAAAAAAATGTACAGACATGTGGATTTCTATCGAAAAAAATTTGATATGGAAGCCACAGTTGAAAGAATTGAATATGATCCTAATAGATCATGCTACATCATGTTGGTTAAATTTGAGGATGGTACTCACTCATATTTTTTAGCACCTCAAAAAATTAAAGTTGGAGATAAAGTTGAAAGTGGTTCTAAGAAAGAAATTAAAGTAGGTAATTGTATGCCATTACAAGATATACCAGTGGGTATCAATATACATAATGTTGAGATACAACCAGGCGGTGGTGGAAAAATCGCTAGAGCAGCTGGTTCATCAGTTACTATTAGTGGTCTAGATGGAAATTATAGTTTAATAAAATTAGCCTCAGGTGAAGTTAGAAAAATAGATTCAAGAGCATTAGCCACAATTGGAATTTTAAGTAATCCAGATCAAAAAAATATTAAAATTGGAAAAGCAGGTAGATCAAGATGGTTGGGAAGAAGACCTCATACCAGAGGTGTTGTTAAAAACCCAGTTGATCACCCACATGGAGGTGGTGAAGGTAAGTCCGCTGGAGGAAGACATCCAGTATCACCTACAGGACAATCTGCCAAAGGTTTAAAAACTCGAGATAATAAAAGAACAGATAAATTTATAGTTAAGAGAAGAAATAAGAGGAAGGATACTAAGTAATGGCTAGAGCAGTTTGGAAAGGACCGTTTGTAGAAGAAAACTTAATGAAAAAAGTAGATAAGTATAAAGACGATCCAAAAAAAATTCCTATAAAAACTTGGTCAAGAAAATCTACAATTTTACCTGATTTTGTAGGAGTCAGTTTCCAAATTTATAATGGCAAAAAATTTATACCAATAACTGTATCGGAGGATATGGTTGGACATAAACTAGGTGAGTTTGCACCAACCAGAACATTCTTTGGTCATACACCAGCTGATAAAAAAGCTAAACCAGCAACAGCAGAGAAGAAATAATTATGGGTAAAAAAAAGAAAATTGTTAAAACTAACGACAAAACAGTAAAGTCTGTCAACAACGGTATTAGATCAAGTGTCAGAAAGCTAAATCCAATACTAAAAAGCATTGTTGGTAAAAAAGTTGATGTTGCAATAAGAGATTTACAGTTTTCAGAAAAAAGAGTTACTAGAGATGTTAGAAAAACCATCAGTTCAGCTGTAGCCAATGCTGAAAATAATTTTCAATACGATATTGATAAATTAATAGTTAAAGAGGCATATTGCGGAAAAAAAATAATTATGAAAAGATTTAGACCAAGAGCCAAAGGAAGAGCGGCACCAATATTAAAACCTTGGTCAACTGTTACAATAATTTTATCAGAAGCAAAACAAATGGAGAAGCATGGGGCAAAAAGTTAATCCTGTAGGTTTTAGATTAGGTGTCAACAGAGGATGGGACTCTGTATGGTATGCTAAGAAAAAAGATTTTGGAAATTACCTAATCGAAGATTTTAAAATTAGGGAATATATTAAAAAAAATGTAATTAACTCTGGTGTATCCAAGGTAATGATCGAAAGAACATCTAATAAATGTTATGTTACAATCTATACTTCTAGACCTGGATTTGTTATTGGAAAAAAAGGAAGTGATATAGATAAAATTAAAAACAATCTTTCAAAATTCACAACAAATGAAGTTAATCTAAATATTAAAGAAGTTAAAAAACCTGAAACTAATGCTTATTTAGTAGCTGAAAATATAGCTCAGCAGCTTGTTAAAAGGATCTCTTATAGAAGAGCTATGAAAAGAGCAATGCAATCATGTATTAGACTCGGAGCAAAGGGCATTAAAGTTTCTGTGAGTGGAAGACTTGGTGGAAATGAAATAGCTAGAACAGAGTGGTTAAGAGATGGAAGCATTCCATCACATACTTTAAGAGCTGATATAGATTACGCAGAGGCAGAGGCTCTTACGACATATGGAATTATTGGTATTAAAGTTTGGATTTATAAAGGTGAAGTTTTTGCTAGAGAATTTAGCCAAGAGACAAACAAGGTAACACCAAAGGAAGGTAAACAATAATGCTTCAACCAGTAAGAACAAAGTGGAGAAAAGCGCATAAAGGTAGAATTCATGGCACTGCTACTAGAGCAAGTACAATTAATTATGGTGCTTACGCATTAAAAGCTTTACAGCCTGAAAGAGTTACTGGAAAACAGATTGAAGCAGCAAGAGTTGCTTTAACAAGACATATGAAAAGACAAGGAAGAGTTTGGACAAGAATATTTCCAAATATACCAGTTTCAAAAAAACCAATTGAAGTCAGAATGGGTAAAGGAAAGGGTTCACCTGAATACTTTGCATGCAGAGTTAAACCAGGAAGAATATTATTTGAAGTTGACGGTGTTTCTGAACAAATTGCAAAAGAAGCTTTATACAAAGCGTCAGCAAAATTACCTATTAAGACCAAAACAATTAAGAGATTTGCATAATGAAAAAACAAGAAATTAAAAAATTATCAAAGGACGAAATTGTGAAGAATATAGATAAGCTTAAAAAAGATCTTTTTAATTTCAGATTTCAAAAAATGAGTTCACAAGTAACCAACCCAGCTAAAATTGGGGAAACTAGAAAAACAATTGCAAGATTAAAAACAATTTTAAAAGGAAAAGCAAATGCCTAAAAAAATACTTACAGGTGTAGTTATAAGCGATAAACCAAATAAAACAGTTACTGTTATGGTAGAACGTAAATATTCTCACCCAGTTTTAAAAAAAGTAATCAGAGTTAGAAAAAACTATAACGCTCATGATGAAAATAATAAGTTCAAAACTGGTGACAAAGTTTCAATTATTGAGAGCAAACCTTTTTCTAAAAATAAAAAATTTCAAGTTATGGAGAGTACAAAGTAATGATTGGTGTTCAAACAGAATTACAAGTAGCTGATAATACTGGTGCAAAAAGAATTGAGTGTATTAAAGTTTTAGGTGGATCAAAAAGAAGATACGCTAGTATTGGTGATACAATTGTAATTGCAGTTAAAGAGGCGATACCTAAAGGAAAAGTTAAAAAAGGATCTGTTCATAAAGCTGTAGTTGTAAGAGTTAAAAAGGGAATCCACAGAAATGACGGTTCAAAAGTAAGATTTGATAATAATGCCGCTGTCTTAGTTGATGACAAAGGGGAGCCAGTGGGAACAAGAATATTTGGTCCAGTTACACGAGAATTAAGAAGTAGAGGTCAAATGAAAATCATTTCTTTGGCACCAGAGGTTTTATAATGATTAAAAAAGGTTTGAAAGTAAAAATTTTAACTGGAAAAGATAAAAAAAAAGAAGGTGAAGTTATTGAAATTGATAGAGTTAATAACAGAGCTAAAGTTAAAGAAATAAACATGATTAAAAAACACGTTAAAACAACAAAAGAGAAAAAAGGTGGAATTTTTCCAAAAGAAGGCTTTATTCATATTTCTAACTTAAAACTAATTGATGAAAAAGCGGCTAAGAAAAAAGAGGCTAAAAAATAATGACACCAAGATTAAAAGAAATATTCAATAAAGAAATTCAGCCAGAATTAAAAGATCAGTTTGGTTTTAAAAACATTTATATGGCTCCAAGAATTGAGAAAGTTGTTTTAAATATGGGTCTTGGTTTAGATGCTACAGACTCTAAAATTTTAAAATCATGCGAAGAAGATATGGCTAAAATTACAGGACAAAAACCAGTTACAACAAAATTTAAAAAATCAGTAGCTAATTTTAAAACAAGAAAAGGATCAAATGCTGGTTTAAAAGTTACGTTAAGAAAAAATAGAATGTATGAATTCTTAGATAGATTGGTGAATATAGCATTACCAAGAATTAAAGATTTTAGAGGCTTGTCACTAAAAGGTTTTGATAAATTTGGTAATTATACATTCGGAATTAAAGAGCATATAATTTTTCCAGAAGTAAGCTTTGATAGAGCAGACAAAGTTAGAGGCTTAGATATAGTAATTGTTATTAAAGCAATTAATAAAGAGCATAGTTTTGCATTACTAGAAAAAATGAATTTTCCATTTATTAAAAAAGGAGATAATTAAACATGGCAAAGTTAAGCGCTGTAAATAAAAATAAAAAAAGAATTAAGCTTTCAGACAAGCTTTATAAGAAAAGACAATCATTAAAGAAAATTGTAATGGATAAAAAAATTCCATTAGAAGAACGATTTAAAGCACAACAAAAATTATCTAAACTGCCAAGAAATTCAGCTAAAACAAGAGTTATGAATAGATGTGAGATTACTGGAAGACCTCATGGTGTTTACAGAAAATTAAAGATTTCAAGAATTGCATTAAGACAATTAGGATTACAAGGAAAGATTCCTGGTTTAGTTAAATCTAGCTGGTAGAAAGGAAAATTATGAGTTTAAGCGACCCAATAGGAGATATGATAGCAAGAGTGAAGAACGCTCAAGCTAGAAATCATAAAAAAGTAGAATTACCCTCATCAAATTTTAAAACAAAAATTGCTGATATACTTAAAAATGAGGGTTTTATAAAAGATTTTAAAGTAAGTTCTGAGGAAAAAAAACCAATCTTATCATTAGAACTTAAGTATCATTCAGGTAATCCAGTAATTAGTGCTTTTGAAAGAGTATCAAAACCTGGAAGAAGAATTTTTTCATCTGCTGATAGCTTACCTAAAATAAATAATGGTTTAGGAATTGCTATTGTGTCAACTCCAAAAGGAGTAATGACAGACATAGATGCAAGAAAACAAAAAGTTGGTGGTGAAATAATTTGTAAGGTATTTTAATGTCTAAAATAGGAAAAATTAACATATCGATCCCTGAAAAAGTAAAAGTTGCTTTAGCTGGAAATATTATAAGTATTGAAGGACCTCTGGGAAAAAAATCAATTAACGTTGATTTAGATATGTTTAATTTAGACATAATTGAGGGTAAAGAAATTTCTATTAAACCAAAGAAAGTAGATCAAAACTCAAAAAGACTTTGGGGAATGAATAGGAGTTTAATCAATAATGCTGTTATTGGATCCAGCAAAGGTTATGAAAAAACTTTAGAATTAGTTGGTGTTGGTTATAGAGCAGCGTTAAAAGGAAATCAGCTAAATTTACAATTGGGTTATAGCCATGATATTAATTTTGATATACCAGAAGGTATTAAAATTGCTGTTGAAAAACAAACAACATTAAAAATCACAGGATCTGATAAGCAGCTAGTTGGTGAAGTTGCATCTAAAATTAAAACATTAAGAAAAATCGAACCTTATAAAGGCAAAGGTGTTCGAGAAAAAGGTCAGTATGTCCTTAAAAAAGAAGGAAAGAAAAAGTAATGAAACTAAACACTAGTATCAGAAAAAGATTTAGAGTTAGCAATAAAATTAAAAGAGTTGCTTCAAAAGATAGATTTAGATTAAGTATTTCTAGATCATCCAAAAATATTTCAGCTCAAATAATTGATGATACAAAAAATATAACCTTGTTATCAGCTTCATCTATAGAAAAAGATCTTAAATCAGCTGATAAAGTCAATAAAACAGAATTATCCAAATTAGTTGCCCAAAAATTAGCTAAAAAAGCTCAAGAGAAAAAAATTACTAAAATTTACTTTGATAGAGGTTCTTACAAATATCATGGTAGAATTAAAGTTTTTGCAGAAACTCTTAGAGAAAACGGAATGGAATTTTAATTATGGAAAATTTAAAAGATAAAAAAACTGACGATATATTAGAAAAATTAGTTCACATAAATCGTATTACTAAAGTTGTTAAGGGTGGAAGAAGATTTGGATTTTCAGCGCTTGTAGTAGTTGGAAATCAAGCAGGTAAAATTGGTATAGCTCACGCAAAGGCTAAGCAAGTACCTGATGCTATAAAAAAAGCAAATGAAATGGCAAGAAGGAAACTTACTCATATACCATTAAGAGAAGGCAGAACGATACATCATGATGTTAAGGCAAAAGATGGCTCGGGTAGAATAGTGTTAAGAGCCGCTTCTAAAGGAACAGGTATTATTGCAGGAGGTCCTGTTAGGGCAGTATGTGAAGTTTTAGGAGTAAAAGATATTGTTGCAAAATCTATGGGAACCTCTAACGCGCACAATGTTATTAGAGCTACAATGAAAGCATTAATGAAACAAAGTTCACCAAAGCAAATATCAGCAATTAGAAATAAAAAAATTTCTGAAATAATTGAAAAAAGAGGATAATGATTACTTTAAATAATAGAGAAAAAATCAATAAATCTAAAATAAGAGTTGGAAGAGGAATTGGTTCTGGAAAAGGAAAAACATCAGGAAGAGGTGTTAAAGGTCAAAAATCAAGATCTGGTGTAGCCATAAAAAGTTTTGAAGGTGGTCAAATGCCATTATACAGAAGACTTCCAAAAAGAGGTTTTAACCCAATATCAAAAGAGAATATTGCAATTTTAAATCTAGATAAAATTCAATCTTACATAGACAAAAAAAATATTAATCCAAAAGAAGTATTAAACTCAGAATTATTAAAAAAACTTAAATTAATAAATAAAAACTCAAAAAAATTAAAAATTTTAGGTTCTGGGGAAGTAAAAGATAAAATTAATATTGAAGCTGACCTAGCCTCTAAATCAGCAATAGAAAAACTAGAAAAAATCGGTGGATCTATTCAATTAAAAAAATAGTTTGTTTATATGAGCGCATCATCGTCAACAAATGATTTAAGAAATAGAATTATATTTACTATTTTAATTTTAGCCGTTTATAGATTTGGAACTTTTGTACCTTTACCAGGTATAGATCCTGAGCAATTGAAAATAATGATGGAAGGTAATCAAAAGGGATTGTTAGGCATGTTCAACGTTTTTGCTGGAGGAGCAGTTAGCAGAATGGCAATATTTGCATTAGGTATAATGCCTTACATTTCTTCTGCAATTATAGTTCAACTTTTAACTGGGGTTTCAGATTATTTTAAAAATCTAAAAGCTCAAGGTGAGACAGGAAGAGCTAAAATTACTCAAATTACAAGATATGGAACAGTATTACTTGCAACAGTTCAAGGATATGGTTTATCTGTTGGTTTAGAGTCATCGGCAGACTTAGTAATTAATCCAGGAGCTTTTTTTAAAATAACGACTGTAACAACTATTGTTGCAGGAACAATATTTTTAATGTGGTTGGGAGAACAAATCACTCAAAGAGGTATTGGTAACGGTATATCGCTAATAATTTTTGCTGGTATAGTGGCAGAAATTCCAAGAGCTTTAGTTACAACTTTTGAATTAGGTAGAACGGGCGCAGTTTCAACATTTATGATCCTAGCTATATTTGTTCTACTAATAGTTACAATTCTTTTTGTAGTTTTCATGGAAAGAGCATTAAGAAAAATTCTTATTAATTATCCAAAAAGACAAATGGGTAACAAAATGTATGGAGGAGAGTCATCACATTTACCTTTAAAAATAAATCAGGCTGGAGTAATTCCTGCAATTTTTGCCTCTGCGCTTCTATTACTACCTGTAACGTTCTCAAATTTTTCATTTTCTAACAATGAAACATTTTTAAACTTGAGCTCTTACTTTACTCAAGGTCAACCTCTTTATATGTTGCTGTATGCATCAGGAATAATATTTTTCACTTTTTTTTATACTTCTATAACATTCAATCCAACTGAAACTGCTGAAAATCTTAGAAAGTATGGAGGATTTGTACCAGGAATTAGACCAGGTGAAAGTACTGCGCTGTATATTGAAAATATTTCAACAAAGTTAACTACGATTGGCGCCCTATATTTAACTCTAGTTTGTTTGATGCCAGAATTTTTAATTGCAAACTATCCTATACCTTTTTATTTAGGGGGTGCATCAATATTAATTGTTGTAGTAGTAGCTATCGATACAGTAACACAAATACAAACACGATTAATGAGTTCACAATACGAACAACTGATTAAAAAAACAAAATTTGGTAAATAAGTGAATATAATTTTATTTGGACCTCCTGGTGCTGGAAAAGGTACTCAGTCTAAATATCTTGTAAACAAATTAAACTCTTTTCAAATTTCGACAGGTGATCTGTTAAGAGAAGAAATCAAAAAAAATTCAGACATTGGTAAAGCTATAACCGATGACATGAAAAATGGAAAATTTATAAGAGATGAAATTGTTAATAAACTTATAGAAAATTTAATAACCGATCCTCAGAAAAAAAATAAGTTAATTTTTGATGGATACCCTCGATCATTAAGTCAGGCAAAAAATTTAGAAGTGTTACTAAAAAATTCAAATCAGATCATAGATTTAATCTTATTTCTAAAAGTAGACAAAGAAACAATTCTCAAAAGGCTTGAAAAGAGAAAAATTATAGAAAATAGGTCTGATGATGATACTCATACAATAGTTTCAAGGTATGAGAAATACATGGAAACAACCCAACCAGTTCTAAATTTCTACTCTAAGAATCCAAATTTTAGAGAGATTGATGGAGGCTTGGAAATTGAAGAAATAACAAGGAAAATAGACACTTTTATCAATGTATAAGACGTTGACTTTGATTAATCTTCTTATATAAAAGTCACAATTTATCACAAAAATTATGGCTCGTATCGCAGGTATAAATATTCCACAGAATAAGCTTGTTCATATAGGTTTAACTTATATTTATGGAATAGGTGATAAATTCTCTCAGCAAATTTGTTCATCTTTAGAAATTCCAAGAGCTAAAAGAGTAAATGAATTAACTGATGAAGAGATTTTAAAAATAAGAGAGTACATCGATCAAAACTTTAAAGTAGAAGGTGATTTAAGGAGAGATTATTCATTAAGTATAAAAAGATTAATTGATCTAGCTTGTTACAGAGGAACAAGACATAGAAAAAAATTACCTGTTAGAGGACAAAGAACCAGATGTAATGCTAGGACAAGAAAAGGAAAAGCAATCGCTATTGCTGGAAAAAAATTAACACCAACTAAAAAATAGTTATGGCTAAGACTGATAAAGTAGAGAATAAAGATCAGAAAGTAGAAAAATCTACAAAGAAAAATATAAAAAGCTCTTATTCTAAAAAGAAGAAAGTTAAGAAAAATATTTTAAATGGAATTGCTTATGTGCAGTCAACATTTAATAATACCATCATCTCTATTGCTGATACAAATGGAAATGTAATTTCATGGGCATCCGCTGGACAAAAAGGATTTAAAGGATCAAGAAAATCGACTCCTTACGCTGCTCAGATAGCAGCTGATTCTGCAGCTTCGAAAGCCCTTGAGTACGGAATGAAAACTTTGTCCGTTGAAGTCAAAGGACCTGGATCAGGAAGAGAAACAGCTTTAAGAGCATTGCAAGCTAGAGGATTTAAGATTTTGTCAATTAAAGACACTACGCCTATGCCTCATAATGGAACTAGACCACCAAAAAAAAGGAGAGTTTAATGGAAGTCGAAAATGTTAATGTAAAAAATTGGAAGTCATTAATTAAGCCATCTAAATTAGATGTTCAAATAAGTGATGACTTAACTCATGCAAAAATTGTAGCTGAGCCTTTAGAAAAAGGTTATGGATTAACTTTAGGAAATTCTTTAAGACGGATTTTATTATCATCTATTAGAGGAGCTGCTGTTACATCAATTCAGATTGATGGAGTTTTACATGAATTCACCTCAATAAAAGGCGTTAGAGAAGATGTGACCGATATCGTTTTAAACGTAAAATCTTTGGCATTGAAAAGTAATTCTGAGGGTACAAAAAAATTAATTTTAAACGCAAAAGGACCTGGAGAAATCAAAGCTTCAGATATAGCACCAGTTGCAGATGTTGAGATTTTGAATCCTGATTTAGTTATTTGTAATCTAGATGAAAATACTACTTTTCATATGGAGATGAATGTTAATACAGGTAAAGGATATGTTCCTGCAGAACTAAATAAACCTGAAGAGCCACCATTAGGTCTTATTGCTATAGACTCACTTTATAGTCCAGTTAAAAAAGTTTCATATTCAGTAAGTACTGCTAGAGAAGGTAAAGCATTAGATTATGATAAATTAATAATGGAAGTTGAAACTAATGGGTCAATTTCTGCTGAAGATGCAGTAGCTTATTCAGCTAGAATTTTCCAGGATCAACTTAAAATGTTTATAAACTTTGATGAGCCAGTTGAAGCTCCTGTAAAAGAAGTTTCTACAGAGCCTGAATTTAACAAAAACTTACTAAGAAAAGTAGATGAGTTAGAGTTATCAGTTAGATCAATGAACTGCTTAAAAAATGATAATATTATTTATATCGGTGACCTAGTTCAAAAATCTGAAGGTGAAATGTTGAGAACACCTAATTTTGGAAGAAAATCATTAAATGAAATAAAAGAAGTTTTAACAGGTATGTCTTTATATTTAGGAATGGAAATTCCTAATTGGCCACCTGATAATATTGCAGAAATGTCTAAGAAATTGGAGGAAGCAATTTAATGAGACATGGATTGGCAAATAAAAAATTAAATAGAACATCGGAGCATAGAAAAGCTCTACTTAAGAATATGCTAAATTCTTTAATCAAATATGAGCAGATTAAAACTACTTTGCCTAAAGCTAAATTTCTAAAACCTCAAGCAGACAAGATAATTACATTAGGTAAAAAAGAAACTTTACAAACAACCAAAATGTTGGTTTCTAAACTACAAGATATTAAATCAGCTAATAAGGTAAAAAAAACACTTTCTAAAAGATACCAGAATAGAAAAGGTGGTTATACAAGAATAATTAAAGCTGGATTTAGATATGGAGATAATGCTCCAATGGCAATAATTGAATTTATTGATAGAGATGTTGAAGCAAAAAAAGTTGATAAACCAAAAAAAGATACAACCAAAGAATCTCCTAAAACAGAAGAGAAAAAACAAGCTACAGCTTAAATCTTAAATCATGAAAAAATCTTACATCGTTGATACAACGTGTAATGAAATGCGTTTGGATAGATGGTTAAGATATAAAATTGGAAAAATTCCACAAGGTCTTGTTGAGAAATATTTAAGAAATGGAAAAATAAAGCTCAATAGAAAGAAAGTTAAAAGTTCTGTTAAAGTAAAAACAAAAGATGAAATAAATATATTTAATATTAAATTTAAAGAAACAACTCCGCAAAAAAAAATTAAGTTTTTACCATCAAAAGAAATTATAAAATCAAATGAAGATCAAATTATTGACAATAATGATAATTTTGTTGTTTTAAACAAATCATCAGGCATATCAGTTCAAGGTGGAACTAAATCAAAAAAAAATCTAGTTGATATTTTTGCTAAAAGTGAAATTTTTGAGGGAACAAAACCATATTCTGTTCATAGATTGGATAAAGATACTTCTGGAGTTTTTATTATGGCTAAAAACAGAAAGAGCGCTCAATTACTTACTTCTTTATTCAGACTTAGAAAAGTACACAAAACTTATTTAGCTATCTGCCAAGGTGAAATTAATAAAAAATCTGGTGTATGGGATGATGATTTAATTAGGTACGATGGAGATAAAAAAATAATTGAAAAAGCAAAAACAATTTTCAAAGTTATAGATAAAAATTCTGAAGCAAGTTTATTAGAGCTAAAACCTATTACTGGGCGAAAACATCAGTTAAGAAAACAATTATATGCAATTGGAAATCCTATATTTGGAGATACAAAATATAAATTATCAAATTCCAATAAAGGAGTGAATAAAAATTTAATGTTACATTCATATCAAATAAAATTTAAAATTAATGACCTAAAACATACCTATTCAGCATTGTTACCTGATTATTTTAAAAAACTTTTAAAGTCAAAAAGACTTAGTTTTTCAAATTTGAAATAAAATTTTTAATTAATATATCACTTAGATTTGAGTAATCCTGATCTAAAATATTTTTTAAATTTGTTACTCCTTTATCTGAAATTCCACATGGTATAATTTTTTTATAATTTTCTAGATCATTATTTATATTTATTGCAAAACCATGATATGCAATCCATTTACTAACTCTGATACCTATTGCAGCAATTTTTTTTACTTCATTATTATATTTATACCAAATACCTATATTATCTTTATCCGGAAAAGATTCTATTTTATAAACTTTTAAAGTTTGAATTATAGTTTTTTCGATAATTGTTATAAATTTTCTTATATCTTTTTTTTTCCTTAAATCTAAAACAAAATAACAAATCAATTGACCTGGTCCATGGTGAGTAATTTTACCACCTCTATTTGTTTCTAATATTTTAATGGATTTATCAATAATCTCATTTTCCTCATACGAAGTCCCTGCCGTAAAAACTTCATTATGTTCTAAAGTCCAAATTAATTCTTGGCCATTATTTTCATATAAATCCTGTAATCTAGACTCTAATATATTAATAGCGTCAGAATAATTTATTGGTTTTATTGACTTTTTGATCTCTACGTTCATTTATAATTTGTATTATCTTTATTATGTATTAATAGTGCAAATCTAAATTAAAGGTAGATTTATGTCTTTAACTAAAAAAACTAAAGATAAAAAAGTAAATTTTGAATTTAATAAAGAATATATAAGAGTTGTTACTAGCAAAATAGCTAACAATGACGCTCAATTTATTACCAATTCTTTTAACGAAATGCATCCTGCCGATGCCGCTGATATTATCGAACATCTTAGTGACGGAGACAGAGAAAGTCTAATTAAATTAAATAATTTTAATATTGATCCAGAGGTTTTTGTTGAATTAAATGAATCTATTCAATCAGAAATTATCAACTATTTATCCTCAGACTCTATAGTTAGTATCCTTAAGGGTCTAGAGTCAGACGATGCTATATCTATACTGGAAAATGTTCCTGAAGAGGATAAAAATGCAATTCTTAGCTCTTTACCTCCTAAAGATAGATTTGCTCTATTAGAAAGTTTAAGCTACCCAGAGGACACTGCTGCTAGACTTATGCAGCGTGAATTTACGGCTATACCAAGTAATTGGTCTGTAGGTCAAACAATTGACTATTTGAGAGAAAATAAAGATTTACCAGAGGAATTTTTAGAAATTTTTATTGTTAATGAGGATTTTAAACCAATAGGCACTGTTCCTTCATCTAGAGTGCTAACAACACCACGTGATACTAAAATGCTAACAATTATGTCTGAATCTCAATTGTTAATTCCTGTTGAAATGGACAAAGAGGAAGTTGCTAACTTATTTGAAAATTACAACTTAAATTCAGCTGCTGTTGTAGACAAAAGTAACAAATTAGTTGGTATGATTATGAACGATGACGTTTTAACAGTCTTGAAAGAAGAAGCTGAGGAAGATGCTTTAAGATTAGCAGGGGTAGGAGATGAAGAAATTACTGATGGAGTTGTAAAAAAAACAAAGAGAAGATTCAATTGGCTTTTACTAAATTTATTTACTGCTTTTCTGGCAACTTGGTGCATTAGTTTATTCGGAGCAACAATCGAACAAATGGTTGTATTAGCTTTCTTAATGCCAATTGTAGCTTCAATGGGTGGAAATGCTGGTATGCAGACACTTGCTGTTACAGTAAGAACTATTGCCACTAATGATTTAACACAAAATAATTTTTCATCAAATGTATTTAAAGAATTTTCTATTGGTATTTTAAATGGAATAATTTTTGCAGTGATAAGTGCTATAATCGTTCATATTTGGTTTCAAGACAGTATACTTTCAATAATTATAGCAATCTCAATGGTACTAACAATGATCATTGCTGGATTATTTGGTATATTGGTTCCTTTTACGTTAAAGAAAATGAATATTGATCCAGCGATTGCTTCAAGTGTTTTTGTGACAACAATCACTGACGTTATTGGTTTTGTTTCTTTTTTAGGTGTGGGAGCGTATTTTTTGTAAATTAGAGGTTATCAATTAATCTTACATTGTTTAAATAATAAGCAATAAAAAGCCTTGAATTTTTATTTGTCCTTGAAATTTTTAGACTCTTATCATCTCTTAGCTCTAAGTAATCAATTTTAATTTTAAAATTATTTATTAACTCTTTTTTTTTAGACTTTAAAAATCTTGAAATATTTTTCTCATTGTTAATGTTTTTTTTAATTTTTTCTAAATTTTTATATATGTTTGCTGCAATATTTAAATTAGATTTATTTAAAAGAGAATTTCTGGATGATAATGCTACATTTTTCTTATTACGAATTGTTTTACACGGTATGACTTTAGTTTCATACTTTCTTTCCAATAGTTTTTTGACCAAATATAATTGTTGAAAATCTTTTTCTCCCATAAATATCTTTTTGGGATTTACAATTTTTGTTAGTCTATTCATTACATCCAATACACCTTCAAAATGACCTTTTCTAAATTTAGCACACAAAATCTTGTCTTTTTTAGGTAATTTAATTTTAGGTTTATTTTTATTTTTGTAAATGTCGTTAAATTTTGGCAGATAAACAAAATCAATTTTTTTAATTTTTCTAAGAATTTTTAAATCTTTTTTAATATTTCTTGGATAAGACTTTAAATCTTTTTTGTTATTAAATTGTTTTGGATTAACAAAAATACTTACAATAGTTTTTTTACAGAGTTTATTTGATTTATTTATTAGTGATAAATGACCTTTATGTATTCCTCCCATAGTAGGAACAAAACCTATGTCATTAAATGGCCTTAAAGACTCTAATAATGATGTATTGTTTAATAAAATTTTCATTTGTATTAAAATATTTAATAAGTAAAACATTTAAATGATTAAACAAGCAATTATTCCACTAGCTGGACTTGGAACAAGGTTACTACCACTAACAAGTGTTTTTGCTAAAGAACTTTTACCTATAAATGGTAGACCTGGTATTGAATATATTCTTGATGAATGTGTTGAAGCAGGAATTAGAGAAATTGTTTTTATTATTTCAAATAAAAAATTGATGATAAAAAAATATTTTTATAGTGATCAATTTTATAAAGATATTATTAAAAAAAAAAAAGATACCAGAATAATTAACGAATATAAGAAAATATTAAAATATAAAAATAAAATTAAATTTGTATTTCAAAACGTTCCAAAGGGTACAGGTGATGCTGTTCTTAAAACACAAAAATATATTAAAAGTAAATATTTTTTAATGTTGTTACCAGATGATTTAATAATTAAAAAAAACTGCTCTAAGTCAATGATTAAAGTTCATAAAAAATATAAAGCTTCAGTTATGGCATCTATGAAGGTAAAAAAAAACAATGTTTCAAGATGGGGCATATATAAAATAAATAAAAAATTGAATAAAAGAAATTACGTTATTGATGGAGTTGTTGAAAAACCATCAGTAAAAAAAGCTCCATCTAATAATGCAGTAATTGGAAGATATATATTGCCGCGTACTATTTTTAATAAAATTAAATTTCTTAAACCTGGAAAAGGTAAAGAGATACACATTACTGATGCAATCCAGCAATTAATAAATGATAATGAAAAATTTATAGCTCATAATTTTGAAGGTAAATATCTTGATTGTGGGACAATGAGTGGTTATGTCAATTCCTCAAAAGAAATAGGAAAAATATGAAATTGTGTATGATAGGCACTGGATACGTAGGTTTGGTAAGTGGTGTCTGTTTTTCAGATTTAGGTAATGAAGTTATATGTGTTGATAAAGACATAAATAAAATAAACAATTTAAAAAAAGGTATTATACCTATTTACGAGCCAGGTTTAGAAGAGTTAGTTTTAAAAAATTATAAGAATAAAAGATTAAATTTTTCTACAAACCTAAAAGAATCGGTCAAAAAATCTGACATTATTTTTATATGTGTAGGTACACCAACTAAAAAAAATAGTAATAGTGCTGATCTAAGCCAAGTATATGCCGCTGCAAAAGAAATATCTAAAGCTGTTAATAAATTTAAAATCATAATAAATAAGTCAACTGTGCCTGTAACAACAGGTGATGAAGTTGAAAAAATTATATCTAAAAAAGTAAATAAAAAATTTTTTTCAGTAGTGTCAAATCCTGAATTTTTAAGAGAAGGTGAAGCTATTAGAGATTTTATTTATCCTGATAGAGTTGTAGTTGGATCAAATGATGATAAGTCCAAGAAAATATTAAGAGGTTTATATTCACCATTAATTTCAAAAGGTGCAAAATTTGTTTCTACAAAAAGAAGAGCTGCTGAATTAATTAAATATGCTTCGAATGCTTTTTTAGCAACAAAGATTACCTTTATAAATGAAATAGCAAATTTATGTGAAAAAACTGCTATAGATATTGAGGATATATCTATAGGGATTGGACTGGATAAAAGAATTGGTAGCAGATTTTTAAGAGCTGGACCTGCATATGGTGGATCGTGTTTTCCAAAAGATACTAAAGCTTTAGTTTCTACTGCCGAAAGATTCAAAACAAATTTATCAGTCGTAAAAAGTGTTATCAAATCTAATAATTTAAGATCTGATTTATTATCCAATAGACTTAGTTTGATTTTGAAAAAAAAAATTAAAAACAAAGTCGTATCCTTTTTAGGTGTAACATTTAAAGCAAATACTGATGATATGAGAGACTCGTCAAGCTTAAAATTAATTCCATTTTTATCCAAAAAAGGTGCTAAAATAAAATATTATGATCCTACAGGATTAAAAAAAGAATTTAAAAAATTAAAAAATGTTGAATTTTCTCATTCAATACAGGAGTCCATCAAAGGATCAGATATCGTAATTATACATACCGAGTGGAATGATTTTAAATCAATTAACTTCAAAAAATATTCAAAAAATAAAAAACTTATTATTTACGATCTTAGAAATATATATGTACCAAATAAAATTAAAAAACTAGGTTTTAAATATTTTGGTATTGGAAAATAATTTAATTTAATTCAAAAATTGCATCAACTTCAACAGAGACACCAAGAGGTAAACTATTTGCACTTACTGCTGCTCTAGTATGCATTCCTGCTTCACCAAAAACAGAAGCAATTAAATCAGAAGCACCATTAATTACTTTCGGTTGCTCTGAAAAATCTTCAGTTGAATTAACAAACCCTGTTAATTTTACACATGATTTAATTTTAGAAAGATCTCCATTACAAGCTACTTTTGCTTGAGATATAATACTTAAGCCACATCTTTCAGCTGCTTTGTAACCATCATCTACAGATAGATCTTTTCCAACTTTTCCTTTTATTAATTCACCATTTGCTGAAATAGAAATCTGTCCTGAGATAAAGAGTAAATTACTAACAATTTTTGTTGCAACATAAGAACCAACAGGTGGTTTTGCTTCTGGTAGATTAATATTTAAATCTTTAATTTTATTTTCAATATCCATTTTATTTTTCAGTAAATTCTTTATGTGATTTGCTATTTTTAAATTTTTTCAGTTTATCTTTTAAATTAAAGTTCTTTATTTTTTTTTTACCTTCCTCTATCTTTTTTGCTGTTTTAGATTTTAGTTCTTCTGTTTTTTTTGAGGTCTTTTTCTTTAATTTGTCAGATGTACATTTTGCGTACTCTTTACTTAATTTATCATATTTTGAACAATTCTCTGCAGATGAATATGTAAAATTAAATAAAGAAATGAATATGACCGAAATTACGATTTTAATTATTTTCATTTTTTTTTTTTTTTTAATTTTTTATTTTTATCGTATTCTCTTCTTTTCTCAATTAGTATAAGGGCCTCTTCCATTGTAAGCTCTACTGGGTCTTTTTCCTCTGGTATTGTCGCATTTAGAGATTTATATTTAATGTATGGTCCGTACTGACCTTTCATGATTCGTACTGGCTTTTTATCTTCTGGATGTTCTCCTAAATCTTTTATGATCGAAGAGGACATTCTGCCAGGTTTTGCTTCAGCTATAAGCGTTATAGCTCTATTTAATCCTATAGAAAATATTTCATCAACATTTTCTATTCTAGCTGATTTATTTTCACATTTTAAATAAGGTCCAAATCTTCCTGTATTTAAGGTGATTTCTTTTTGATTCTCTGGATTAATTCCCAGTGATTTAGGAAGTGAGCACAAAAATTTAGCTTTTTCTAAATCTATACTTTCTAATCCAATACCTTTTGGAATTGATACATTTTTTAACAGTTCGTTTACTTCTGTTTTCTTTTTTTTTGTTTTTTTTCTCTTTTTTGGTTTTTCCTCTTCAATATTTTCTTCAAGAACTTTCTCATACTGAAGATATGGACCAAACCTACCATTCTTAAGGAAAATATCATTTCCATTTTCATGTTTACCAAGAAATTTAGGCTCTGATAATTGTGACTGAGCAGCTGCTTTAGCTTTCGATAATGGTCTCGTAAATTTACATTCTGGATAATTTGAACATCCAATAAAAGCACCTCCTCTAAAACTATTTTTTAAACTTAGTGAACCAGTGTTACATAACTGACATTTTCTAACTATCTTTCCCTCTTTATCAGTGTCAAATATTAATGCTCCCAAACTTTCATTTAAAAGATCCAAAACTTCTCTGGTTCTTTTTTCTTTTACCTCAGAAACATTGTTATTAAAGTCTTTCCAAAACATCTCTAAAACTTTTAGCCAACTTTCTTTACCTGAGGTAATTTCATCCAATTGATCTTCTAGACCAGCTGTAAAATTATAATCTACATACTTTGAAAATAGTTTTTCCAAAAATGCAGAAATTAATTTACCTCTGTCAGTTGGAAAAAATCTTTTATTAAGTATTTCTGCATAGCCCCTGTTTGCTATTGTTGAAATTATGCTTGCATAAGTTGATGGTCTTCCAATTCCTAATTCTTCTAATTTTTTGACCAAACTTGCTTCTGAGTAACGTGGGGGAGGTTGCGTAAAATGCTGTTCATCAATAAGAGCTTCTATATTAATTGGTCCTTTTGTCATTTCAGGCAAAATTTGTTCATCATCATCTTTACTCTGATTTGAGTAAATTTTTAAAAATCCATCAAATTTTAAAACTGATCCGCTTGATTTACATATAGTTTTTCCATCTTCAGATTCAATCGTTATTGTATTTCTATCAAATTTTGCTGTTTCCATTTGAGATGATAGAGCTCTGGACCAAATTAAAGAATATAATTTTTGCTGGTCAGAACTTAAATACTTTTTAACAGAGTCTGGATTTCTATTAATATCAGTTGGTCTAATTGCTTCATGAGCCTCCTGAGCATTTTTTGCTTTTTTTCCTGAGTAATTATTTGGTTTTTCTGGTAAGTAATCGTTTCCATATTCTTTTTTAATAAAATTTCTAAAATCATATATAGCATCGGCTGATAAATTAGTTCCATCTGTTCTCATATAAGTAATTAACCCAACTGTATCCCCTTCAATTTCTATTCCTTGATAAAGTTTTTGTGCTATTTGCATTGTTCTTGATGCACCAAACCCCAATCTACTAGAAGCAACTTGCTGAAGTGTTGAAGTAGTAAATGGTCCTGAGGGATTTCTGCTAACAACTTTTGAGGAGATATCAATTATATTAAATTTTTTGGTCTTAATATTGGAAATTGCTTTTTCAATTTCCTCTTTATTTTTAAATGAAAATTTTTCAATTTTTTCTCCATCAAGTTGAGAAATACTTGCAGTAATCTTGCTTTTGTCCTTATCCTGAAAATTAATACTTAAAGTCCAAAATTCCTCAGGCTTGAATAATTCAATTTCATGTTCTCTTTCGGTAATTAATTTCAATGCAACCGATTGAACTCTACCAGCAGATTTTGAGCCAGGTAATTTAGTCCACAGTATTGGTGATATATTAAATCCCACCAAATAATCTAATGCTCTTCTAGCCATGTATGCATCGACTAATAAGGGCTCTATCTGTCTTGGATTTTCAATACCATGTGTCACTGCTTTTTTTGTTATTTCATTAAATACCACACGTTCAATTTCTTTGTTTTTTAAAAGTTTTTTTTCACCTAAATATTCTTTCATATGCCATGCTATTGCTTCACCCTCACGATCTGGGTCAGTAGCAAGAATTATTTTTGATGAATCTTTCGCAGCATCGGTAATTTCTTTTAAATATTTTTTTGAAAAGCTATCAACTTCCCATTCCATCTTAAAATTTTGATCAGGATCAACAGATCCATTTTTTGAGGGAAGATCTCTAATATGACCATAGCTAGCTAAAACGGTATAGTTATCACCTAAATATTTGTTAATTGTTTTCGCTTTAGCTGGGCTTTCAACTATGACTAGATTCATTAAATAACAAACTACTCAAAAGAGTTTGATAGTCAAATTAATAAATTTTTGTCTTAGTTTCTTCTTTATTTTTCAAGCGTTTAATATTTTCTCTGTGGGTAAATAATATTAAAATAAACATTATTAAGTAAAAAAATACATTTTCTAAACCCTCAAAAACTAAAATATAACTAGTTACAGAGAGTGATCCTATCAAGGAAGCTAAAGATGAATATTTAGAAATAAAAAAAATAATAAACCAACAAATACCAAATACTACACCAAAAATAATATTTAAAGAAAAAAGTATTCCAACATATGTAGCTACACCTTTTCCTCCTTTAAATTTTAACCATACTGGAAACACATGACCTATAAAAGCACATAAAGCTGATATATATACTGCATCAGGAAAATTAATTTTTACATATAAAACAGGTATTACTGCTTTTAACACATCAAGCATTAGTGTTGAATAACCAATTAATTTGTTACCAGTTCTTAAAACATTTGTTGCACCAATATTGCCGGAACCGATTTCTCTAATATTTTTTTTTAAAAATACTTTGGTTAAAATTAATCCAAAAGGAATTGATCCCATTAGGTATGAGATTATACCTATTATAAAAAGTTCCATTTTTATATTTTAAATAATTCTATACCATTTACAAATGTATTGGTTACTTTTCCTTGAAGTTTTTTATCTTCAATTGAAGTATTTTTAGATTTAGAGATTAAATTTTCTTTTTTTACAATCCACGGTTTATTGATATCTACTATACAAAAATCTGCATCATTACCAATAGACAGGTTTCCTTTATTTATATTTAATATTTTTGCTGGGTTAGAGGTTAAAGCTTGAATTATAGTTTCAAGTTTTACAGATCCATTATGAAATAATTCTAAACTTAAAGACAACAATGTTTCAATACCAGATGCACCTGTTGCAGCTTGTGCAAAAGTTAATCTTTTAGACTCTTCATCCTCAGGTTTATGGTCAGAAACAATTACATCAATAGTTTTATCTTTTAATCCTTGAACTAAAGCTTCTCGATCTTCTTCTCTTCTCAATGGAGGTGATAATTTTAAAAATGTTCTAAAATCACCAATATCATTTTCATTTAATGAGAGATTATTTATTGATACTCCACAAGTAAATTTAACATTCTGTTTTCGTTCTTTAATTATATCTACAGATTTGCCTACTGATATTTGAGATATATGATATCGACATTTAGTTTTTTCTAAGAGAGCAAGATCTCTTTCTATTATAATTCTTTCAGCAATATCTGGTATGCTTGATAAGCCCAGTTTTGTTGCAATAATACCAGAATTAATCATTCCATTTTTAGCTAAATCGTAGTCTTCAGCATGTTGCATTATAAGGCATCCTAAATCTTTAGCTGAATTCATAATTCTAGACATAAGTCTAGTATTTTGAATTGTTTTCACTCCATCAGTAAATGCAATAATTCCTTTTTTAGCTAGTAAGCCAAATTCAGTCATATTAGTGCCATCTGTGTTTTGAGTTAATGAAGCACAAGGAAAGATATTTATTTTAGACTTATCACGTCCTCTTCTTTTTAAAAAATCTACAATTGATACATTGTCTATAATTGGATCTGTATTAGGCATTGTTACAACCGAGGTAACTCCACCAGATAATGCAGCATTACTCAAAGTTCTAAAATTTTCTTTATATTCATATCCTGGCTCACCTACAAAAACTCTCATATCTACTATCCCAGGAAATATATATTTACCTTTTAAGTCGGTTGGTTTTTCTCTAGTTGGTAAATTATTTGTATTTACCTTTTTTCCTATAGCCTCTATCTTTCCGTCTTCTCCAATTATTAATCCACCATTTTCGTTTATAGAGTTATGAGGATCTATAATATTTGCATTTATAAAGTATTGTTTTTTCATTTATTCACAAAATATTTTTAAACACGCCATTCTTACAGCAACACCTAATTCAACTTGTTCCTTAATTACACTTTTATTTATGTCGTCTGCTAATCTTGTATCAATTTCTATTCCTCTATTCATTGGACCAGGATGCATAATTAGAGCATCTGCTTTTGCATGATCAAGCTTGTCAGGTGTTAATCCATAATATTCGTAGTACTCTCTATTTGATGAAAGATATGAACTGGTCATCCTTTCATTTTGTAATCTTAGCATCATTACAATATCACAATCTTTAAGACCCTTGTTCATATCTGTAAAAGTGTTTACACCAAACTTTTCTATTTCTTTTGGCATAAGATTAGATGGAGCAACTATATTAACCTCAGCTCCTAACATTGTAAGAAGATAAATATTTGATCTAGCTACTCTAGAATGGAGTATATCACCACATATTGCTATTTTTAATCCTTGTATTTTCTTTTTTCGATTTCTAATTGTTAATGCATCTAATAATGCTTGAGTGGGGTGTTCACGTCTACCATCACCAGCATTTAATACAACACAATTAACTTTTTGAGATAATAGATTACAAGCACCAGAATCTTGATGTCTAATTACAATTATATCGGGATGCATTGCATTTAATGTCATTGCGGTATCAATTAAAGTTTCACCTTTTTTAATTGCAGAGTTACCCATATTCATTGACATAACATCTGCACCAAGTCTTTTTCCAGCAAGTTCAAATGAACTTTGCGTTCTAGTTGATGGCTCAAAGAATAAGTTTATTTGTGTTTTACCTCTTAACACATCGATTTTTTTATTTTTACTCTGGTTTAATTTTATGAAAGCTTCTGACTCATCCAAGATATAATTAATATCACTAACTGATAAATCTTGAATACCTAACAGATGTTTTTGTGAGATTTTAATAGCGTTATTGGTTTTAGTTGCCATTAAAACTAACTCTATAGCTATAAAGCCCCTAAATGGCAAGGATTAATTGTTTAAATAATCTATAGCTCCCTGAAGAATAAATGCAGCTGCGTTCTGATCTATGTTTTTTTCACGCTTAGAAACATTAACATCAAGCTGACTGGATAGATTAAATGCACCAACAGTTGAAAGTCTTTCATCCCATAGGAAAACATCTACTCCAACATTTTGGTCTATATTTTTAGACACATCACTTACTGATTGAGCAGAAGGACCTAACGTACCATCCATGTTAATTGGATATCCAATCACAATTCCTTTAATATTGTTTTCCTCTATTATTTTTTTTAACTCGTTTATTAGATCATCATTATTGGTTTTATTGATCGTTTTATAGGGCGTGGCTATTGACTGTTTTTCGTCACAAATTGATACACCAATTCTTTTTGAACCAAGATCTAAACCAATCAATCTAGAGGCTTCAGACTGTTTTTTTTTGAATTCTTCAATAGTGATCATATTGTATATTTTAAACTTAAGTGATAGTTTGCGACATATTTAAATATCATATGAGCATCGATCTTAAAACAATAAAGCACATATCTAAACTATCAAGAATTTCTGTAGATGAGAAAAAAGCAGAGAAACTTGCAGGAGATTTAAATTCAATTTTCGATTTTATTGAAAAACTTAACGAATTAAAAACTGACAATGTTGAACCATTAACCTCTGTCGCTGAAACAACTCTTAAATTAAGATCTGATGAAGTAAAAAGTAAAAACTTAAGAGAACAAGTAATAAAAAATTCTCCTAAAGAAAATGAAGATTATTTTGTAGTACCAAAGGTAATTGAATAATGTCAGATATAACTAAACAATCATTATCTGAATTAGTAGAAAATATAAAAAACAAAAAAATTTCCTCAAGTGAAGTTACCAAAGCATTTATTGAGCGATCAGAAAAATCAAAAGAATTAAATGCATATATAACTGAAGATTATTCAAATGCATTAAATAAAGCAAAACAGTTTGATGAAAAACCTAATCTTGATCTAAAATTGCCTGGTATTCCAATGGCAGTAAAGGATTTATTTTGTACAAAAGATATTAGAACTACGGCAGGTAGTAAGATTTTAAATAACTTTGTTCCAACTTACGAGTCAACAGTCACACAAAACATTTGGAATGAAGGAGCTATCTTAATGGGTAAATTAAATTGTGATGAATTTGCAATGGGTTCATCTAATGAAACTAGTTTTTTTGGTAATGTACAAAACCCAATTGATAAAAATTTAGTTCCTGGAGGATCTTCTGGTGGATCATCCTCAGCAGTAGCAGCTCAATTAACACCAATAACTATAGGAACAGATACAGGCGGATCTATAAGACAGCCCGCTTCTTTTACAGGAACTGTTGGATTAAAACCAACTTATGGAAGTTGTTCAAGATATGGAATTGTAGCTTTTGCTTCATCTTTAGATCAAGCTGGACCTATGGCGCAAAATGTAAAGGACTGTGCTCTATTACAGGAAGTTATTAGTTCTTATGATGAAAAAGATTCTACATCTATTGATTTTAAAAGAAACGATTACAGCAAAGAATTAACAAAAGATATAAAAGGAAAAAAAATAGGAATACCCAAAGAATATAGAGTAGATGGTATGCCTAAAGAAATAGAGGACCTGTGGAAAAAAGGTATTGAATATGCAAAAGATTGTGGTGCCGAGATTATCGATATATCTCTACCTCATACTAATTATGCACTACCAACTTATTACATCGTAGCACCGGCAGAGGCTTCATCTAATTTGGCTAGATACGACGGTGTAAAATATGGTTTTAGAGCAGAAGGGGAAAATCTTATTGATATGTATGAAAAAACTAGATCTGAAGGATTTGGTGCTGAAGTTCAAAGAAGAATAATGATTGGAACTTATGTTTTATCCTCAGGATATTATGATGCTTATTATCTTAAAGCGCAAAAAGTTAGAAAACTTATTAAAAATGATTTTGATGATGCTTATGAAAAAGTTGATGCAATTCTTACCCCATCCACTCCAAGTTCAGCTTTTAAAATTGGTGAAAAAACAAATGATCCAGTTTCTATGTATTTAAATGATATTTTTACTGTTCCTGTAAATTTAGCAGGTTTGCCTGGAATTTCTATACCTGCAGGCCATGATGCTAAAGGGTATCCATTAGGATTACAGATAATTGGTAAAGCTTTTGATGAACAGAATATTTTAAACATTGCATATGCTATGGAAGAGAAAATTAATTTTAAAAACAATATTACTGATTGGTGGATTAAGTGAGTAAGAACAAATCTGAATATCTAATTAAAAGACATGATAATCAATATGAAGTTGTAATTGGTTTAGAGGTTCATGCACAAGTTTCATCGCAGTCAAAATTATTCTCAACGTCAGCAACCAAATTTGGTGCTGAACCAAATACTCAAGTAAGTTTAGTTGATGCAGCATTTCCAGGAATGTTACCAGTAATAAACGAGTATTGCGTAAAACAAGCTATTAAAACAGGAATTGGTTTAAAAGCTAAAATCAATAAGAGATCTGTCTTTGATAGAAAAAATTATTTTTATGCTGACTTACCTCAGGGGTATCAAATCTCACAATTCAAAGATCCAATTGTAGGTGAGGGAAAAGTAATACTTGATATGCCCGATGGTCAAAAAGAGGTAGGTATAGAAAGATTACACTTGGAGCAAGATGCAGGTAAAAGCATTCATGATCTAGATCATAAAAATACTTTTGTAGATTTAAATAGATCAGGTGTGGCCTTAATGGAAATTGTAAGCAAACCCGATCTAAGATCTCCAGATGAAGTAAATGCATATATTAAGAAATTAAGATCTATAATGAGATATTTAGGAACCTGTGATGGAAACATGCAAGAAGGGTCCTTGAGAGCCGATGTTAATGTATCTGTTAGAAAAAAAGGTTCAAAAGATTTTGGAACCCGATGTGAGATAAAAAATGTTAATTCAATTAAGTTCATGCAAATGGCTATTGAATACGAAGCCAACAGACAAGTAGATTTAATTGAGGATGGTCAAACAATTGATCAAGAAACAAGACTTTTTGATACAAAAAAAAACGAAACTAGATCAATGAGATCAAAAGAGGATGCTCATGATTATAGATATTTTCCAGATCCCGACTTATTACCATTAGAAGTTTCAGACGAATTTGTCAAAAATATAAAATCAGAAATTCCAGAGCTACCAGATGAAAAGAAAAAAAGATTTATAGAAAAATTCAAATTATCACCTTACGAAGCTAACATTTTAGTTTCGGATATTGAAACATCTAATTACTTTGAAAATGTAATTAAGAAATCTGATGTTAAACTTGCAACAAATTGGATAATTGGTGAATTATTTGCAGCGTTAAATGAAAAAAATTTAGAAATAACTGAAAGCCCTATAAGCGCAGGCAATTTATCAAAGTTAATCAATTTAATTAAAGATGGAACAATTTCTGGAAAAATTGCAAAAACAGTTTTCGAACAAATGATGGAAGGCGACAAAGATCCTAAAAAAATTGTTGAAGAAAAAGGTTTAAAACAAGAGAGTGATCCAAAAGCACTTGAGGCGCTGATAGATAAGGTTATTGATGATAACAGAGATAAAGCTACTGAATATAAATCAGGTAAAGTTAAATTATTTGGTTTTTTTGTTGGCCAAGTAATGAAAGTTTCTGGTGGAAAAGCAAATCCTCAATTAGTTAATGAGATTTTAAAGAAAAAACTTTAGAATTTATGGGTTCAGACCTAAACATAACTAAAGAACTCCAAGAGTATATTTTAAGTCATGGATTTGATTTACATCCAGTCCAAAAAGAAATAATTGATTACAATACATCTCTTGGTGATATCAAAAGAATGCAAATCTCAATTTCACAAAGTCAATTTCTGCATTTAATTATAAAAATTTCAAATATCAAAAAAGTTTTAGAGATAGGTACATTTACAGGATTAAGTACTTTATCTATGGCTTTGGCATTATCAGATGATGGCAAAATAATTACTTTAGATAAAAATGAAGAAACCAATAAAGTTGCAATAGATTTTTTTAAAAAAGCTAATCAAGACCATAAAATAAAAACATTAATTAAACCTGCTTTAGAAAGTTTAGACGAAATTAAAAATGAAAAGTTTGATTTAGTTTTTATCGATGCTGATAAAATGAATTATATTGAATACTATGAACGTTCTTTACAATTATTGAACCAAAATGGTCTAATAATCATTGATAATGTTTTATGGTATGGAGAAGTTGTTAATGAAAACAATAATGATAAATTTACCAAAAATATTAAAGAGTTTAATGATCATATCTCAGAGGACACAAGGGTTGAAAAATTAATAATTCCTCTTGGAGACGGAATGACTGTTTGTAGAAAATTATAATGTTTGAAGTAGTTGCCTTTTATAAATTTGTTAAAATTTCTTATCTAAAGAAAAATCAAAAAGTTTTATTAGAAGCTTTAAAAAAGAAAAACATTAGAGGAACGATAATTATCTCTAAAGAGGGTGTAAATGGAACTATCTCTGGTAAAGCTGCAGACATTAAATTCATAATTAACAATCTAAAAAGAACTCTTGAATTTAAAGAGTTTAACACTAGCAATGTCTCTAAAAGCTCATTCCAACCATTTCATAAACCTAAAGTAAAAATCAAAAACGAGGTTGTTCCTATGAACTTATTTTTAAATAAAAGAATAAAGAAAAAAGATAGCCATGTAGACCCAATCAAATGGAATAAGCTGATTAAAGAAAAAGATACCGTTCTAATAGATGCGAGAAAACCATTTGAATACGTTGTTGGAACTTTTAAGGGAGCAATCAATCCTGATGTCGATAACTTTAGAGACTTTCCAAAATATCTAAAAAAATTAAAAAAAAATCAACCTATAGCTATGTTTTGCACTGGTGGAATTCGTTGTGAAAAGGCATCTGTATATTTGGAAAAAAAAGGTTTTAATAACATTTATCAGTTAAATGGTGGAATTTTAAATTATCTGAAAAAAACTAATAAGAAAAAAAGTTTATGGAAAGGTGAATGTTTTGTTTTTGATAACAGAGTTAGTTTAAAACATGGTTTAAAAGTTGGTTCTTACTCGATCTGCAGTGGTTGTAGAATGCCTATTTCTCTTAAGGATAAAAAATCAAAAAAATATGAGGAGGGCGTTTCATGTCCAAATTGTCACGATAATCTAACAGATAATCAAAAATCAAGATTTAGAATGAGACAGAAACAAATTAATCTTGCTAAAGAAGCAGGAAAAAGACATATCTTCCAAAAAGAGTATTAACAAATCTTAAATTAATGAATTTATTAAAAGATGAAGTTTCATTGTTAGTAAGAAAACTTGCTATACCAGCAAGTGTAGGAACCTTATTCCAAACACTTTACACAATCGTAGATACTTTTTATGCAGGAAAAATATCGCCAGAAGCCTTATCTGCTTTGAGCAAGTCTTTTCCGATATATTTTTTGATTATTGCGACATCCATTGGAGTTACTGTAGCGGGTACATCATTGATTGGCAGTAGTATCGGAGAAAAAAACGAAAAAAATGTTTTAAGTTATTTTGGAAATGTAATCATTTATTCGATTATAATCTCGATAGTTGTATCTATTTTAGGATTTGCTTTTGGTGAAAAGATATTCTTATTAATGAATTCCTCTCATAAAGTAACAATTCTTGGACTCGAATATATAAATGTAATTTTTTTAGGTACGATATTATTTATTTTAGTAGTAGCATTAAATTCATTCTTACATGCAGAAGGAGATACTAAAACTTATAGAAATGTTCTTATATTTTCTTTTTTCTTAAATATTATTTTAAATCCAATTTTTATTTTTGGTTTTTTATTTATACCACCATTAGGAATAACTGGTATTGGGATAGCAACTTTAATTGCTCAATTTATATCATTGCTGGTTATTCTAATAAAAATATTAAATAATCAAAGAATTAAACAAATAACTTTAGATCATTTCAAAGCTAAATTTTTTTTCTTAAAAAATATTTTTTTTCAATCAATGCCAATTACTATTGCCATATTAGGATATTCTATTGCCGCAACTGTTGTTTTTACATATGTTGGATTATTTGGTGAATACGCTGTAGCAGGTTATGGATCTGCTACAAGAATTGAGCAAGTAGTTTTGTTACCAATATTAGGAATTAATACAGCAATAATTTCTATAATAGCACAAAATATTGGAGCAAAATATTACGATAGAGTGGAGCAATCCTATTTCACTTCAATAAAATACGGTCTATTTATAATGTTAATTGCTGGTGTAGTTATTTTTATAAGTGCTGACATTGTTCCTAAATTCTTTACTTCAAATCCAGATGTAATTATGCATGGCTCGATGTACCTTAAGATTTCTGCATTTATTTTACCTGCTTATCCAATATTTTTCTTATCAAATGGATTTTTTATGGCATTAAAAAAATCTGAAAAAGCCATGGTTAATAATATTGCCAGAAATGTTATAGTACCAGTTTTATCGTTTTACATTGCAAAGTATTTAAATGCAGATTTTAAAACTTTTTTTTATATTTGGGCTATTTTTCAATGGTTGATATCATTGGTATTATTATTTTATGTTAAATATTATATTAAACATAAATTAGTTAATGTTTAGTATCGCTTAAATATGTTTTTTACTAAAAGGAAAGCAATCATTTTAATCATAATCTGCTCAATTTTTTTTATTCTTACATATAAAGATGTCAGATCTGAAGAGATTAAAGAAATTTCTGGTAACGCTAAAATTATTGATGGAGACACAATTAAAATAAATTCTAAAAAAATAAGATTGCACGGAATTGATGCACCTGAATTTAAGCAAATGTGTAAAAAACCATATTTAACAATAATTTTTTTTACTTTTACTAAAGATTATCCATGTGGAAAAATTTCAACTCAAAAATTACGAAAAAAAATAAATAACAAAGTAATAACTTGTAAAATTTTGGATATTGACAGATATAAAAGATTAATTGGAGAGTGCTATAAAAGAAATTTAAATCTGAATTCTTGGCTAGTTTCAAACGGTTATGCAGTAGCTTATAGAAAATACTCAAAAAAATATATATCAAACGAAATTAACGCTAAAAATGAAAAAAAAGGCCTTTGGCAAGGTAAATTTGAAATGCCATGGGAATTTAGAAGAAAAAAATAAGTTTATAATCTTGAAGCACAGTCTTCAATCCAAGAACAAAGATGCTCAGCAAAAGATCTTCTAACAAGCAAATTTACAACATTTTCATCTTTATGGTGCAGAATTACATCTACATGATTTAAAATTGTTTGAGTTGTTGATCCTTTTTTTTCTTTAAATTCATTAAAGTTAAAGGGTGACCCTGCTGAAAAGATTTCATATACATTTTCACCTTTAAGTTCTAATTGAACAAATTGATCTGTTACATCTATAACAGCACCTAAATTTGTTTTTGAAATACTATTAAATAACATTTCATATAGATCGGACTTATTAGTGTCTTTACTTGCCAGCTCATTTGAGATTATCATCCATTCGTCTGGGCTAAGCCATATTGCTGTTAATTTATCACTAGTTGTTGAAGTGTTTGCTTCTGTAGGTAAGATCATGTTTAGATTTTTACCAACATTTGTTAAAAATTCTCTTTTTTTACCTCTCAAATTAATTTTTATTACTGGGGAGATTTCTTTTACTGAAACATTTTCTTGATTAATTTCATTTTTAATAACTGAATTATAGTTAAGCATTTAACCTCTCATTTTTTTCATCGTAAAACACTGGATTTGCAACAGTGACATTAATATTTTTATTTTCCATTGGCACAAAAAGTTGTTTTCCCATCATGTCTTTTCCACCTCTGACAACTGCAAGTGCGATTGATTTGTTTAGGTTGGGACTGAAATAACTTGAAGTTACATGTCCAAGCATTTCTACTGGACTTTGATTTAACTCAGAAACTATTTGTGCTCCTTCTTCTAAAACAATATTTGGATCATCAGTTAATAAACCTACTAATTGCTTTCTATCCTCTCTCATTGTATCAGATCTATAAAGAGATCTTTTTCCTATGAAATCGTATTTCTTTTTGCTTACTATCCAATCCATTTGAAGATCTATAGGAGTCATTGTTCCATCTGTATCTTGACCAACAATGATGAAGCCTTTTTCTGCCCTTAATAAGTGCATTGTCTCAGTTCCATAAGGAGTAATGTTAAACTCTTTGCCTGCCTCTATACACTTTTCCCATAAATCTTTTCCATAACTTGCTTGAACATTTATTTCATAGCTGTGTTCACCAGTAAAACTAATTCTCATTATTCTGCATTTAATATTGCCAATTTTCGTATCTTTGAATGACATATGAGGAAAGTTTTCATCTGATAAATCTAAATCAGGAATTATTTTTTTGAGGATTTTTTTACTATTAGGTCCACATAAACTCGCTGTAGCATAATGGTCTGTTACAGAAGTTAAGTAAACATCAAGCTCAGGCCATTCTGTTTGAAGATAATCTTCTAGTTTTCCTAAAACATTAGCAGCACCACCAGTTGTTGTGGTCATGATGTAATGATTTTCATCTAATCTAGTGGTAACCCCATCATCATAAACCATACCATCTTCATTTAGCATTAGGCCATATCTACATTTCCCTATAGCTAATTTTGACCAAGCATTTGTATAAACTCTATTTAAAAATTCAGAAGCATCACTTCCTTGAATATCAATTTTACCAAGAGTAGAGGCATCTAATATACCAGCACTTTCTCTAGCAGCTTTACTTTCTCTTTGTACTGCCTGATGCATAGTTTCTCCGTTAATAGGGTAGTACCATGCTCTCTTCCATTGACCAACATTTTCAAATTCAGCTTTATTTTCAACATGCCAATCATTCATTGGTGTTCTTCTAAAAATATCAAAAAACTTTCCTACATTTCGACCTACAATAGTTCCAAATGTTAATGGTGTGTAAGGAGGTCTAAAAGTAGTGGTCCCTAATTCTCCCATTTTAACGTCTGCTGTATCTGCAATTATGCCCAACGCATGCATATTTCCTAGCTTACCTTGATCAGTACCCATTCCGGTAGTCGTGTATCTTTTTACATGCTCAATAGATCTAAAACCTTCTCTTAATGCTAATTTGATATCTTTAGCTGTTGCATCGTTTTGATAATCTACAAATGGTTTAGTTTTGCCTAAAGGTTTATCAGAAGGAAGTAACCAAATATTTCTTTTTGAATTTTCTTGATCGATCTCAACTTTAATATTATCTAAATCTGTTTCTTTAATATTTAGATTATCTTTAAGCTTTAGATTTAAATTTTTAATAATTTCATCAATTTTAAAATCTCCACAACAAGATCCTATACTTATTTGTTTGGATGAATTTTGATTTGGTAAGAAAATTTGTTTTTCCTCATCAAACTTAAGTTTATTTCCTGATTGTGTATATAAATGTACAGCAGGTGTCCAACCACCAGCAACTCCCAAGCAATCACATGAAATAGAAATTTTACTTCCAGTCACTGAAGTACCATCATTAGATAGTTTCATGATTGAAATACTATTTAATCTTTTATAACCAGCTGTATCAACAATCGAGTGTGACCAGTAGACTTTAATATCTGCTTCTTTTACTTTTTTTACAATTTTACTTTCAGATTGTTCTCTAATATCAACGATTGCTTCAACATTGATACCTTTGTTATATAATGACAAAGCACTTTCATAAGCACTATCATTATTAGTAAAAAATACATTTTTACTACCACATGCAACTCCATAAAATTCGCTGTATTTTTTAATAGCAGATGAAAGCATTATTCCTGGTCTATCATTATTATTAAATATCAATGGTCTTTCTAATGCACCTGTGGCCAAAATAACTTTCTTAGCTCTAATTTTAAGAAGTCTTTGTCTAATTTTATTTGTTTTATCTTTTGCCTCTATATGATCAGTTAGATTTTCTTTAGCCAATAGATAATTATATTGATGGTAAGCAGCAACACTTGTTCTAGTTTTTATTTCAAGATTTTTAATATTTTTAAGTTCCTCTATTTCTTTTTTTAACCACTCTGAAGGTGCTTTATTATCAATTTTGTTAAATTCATTGTTTTCATAAATTGTTGATCCACCAAGTTCATTTTTTTCATCAACTAACAACGTTTTAAAATTATTTTTAGCTGCATTTTTTGCTGCTAATATTCCTGATAAACCTGCTCCTACAACCAATACATCACAGTGAATATTTCGATGGTCATAAATGTCAGGATCACTTGATGTTGGTGATTTCCCCAAACCGGCTGAGTGTCGTATGAAAAATTCATATTTCTCCCAAAAACTAGCAGGCCACATAAATGTTTTATAATAAAAACCTGCTGGAAAAAAAGGGGAGAGAAAATTGTTTATTCCACCAATATCAAATTCTACACTTGGCCAACAATTTTGACTGGATGCCTCTAAGCCCTCGTAAATCTCAACTTCTGTTGCTCTAACATTAGGTTCTGTTCTGTTTGTGCCAGGATTTACTTGTACTATAGCATTTGGTTCTTCAGAGCCAGAAGTCATAATTCCTCTTGGTCTATGATATTTAAAACTTCTTCCAACTAAATGAACATTATTTGCAAGTAACGCTGAGGCTAACGTATCACCTTTAAAACCATGGTAAGTTTTGCCATTAAATTTAAAGGAAATTCTATTAGTTTCATCAATGTACTCACTGGATTTTACTCTTAGGTTCTTAGTCATTTTATTGAGCAGGTGGTTTTTCACCCATTTTGTAAATTGCTTTTATTTCATCATTAGAAGTATCTCTAACCATATTAAACCATTTACGACAACCATGTGCATGGTTCCATCTTTCAAATTGAACACCTTTAATATTTTTTCTCATAAATAAATATTCTGCCCATTCATCATCACTTAATTCTGTTGGTTGTTTGGGTCTTTCAATATGAGCTTCACCACCAGCCTTAAATTCTTGCTGATCTCGTTCTCCACAGTATGGACAGTTTATTAAAAACATTAATGAGCAACTGCTGCAGCGCCATGTTCATCAACAAGGTCTCCGCTTACAAATCTATTTAAATTAAATGCAGCATTAAGTTTGTGTGGCTCATCATTTGCAATAGTATGTGCAAACAAATCTCCAGATCCAGGAGTTGCTTTAAATCCTCCAGTACCCCAACCACAATTAAAATATAATCCTTTAATTGAAGTTTTACTTAAAATTGGACTAGCGTCAGGACAAATATCTACTATTCCTCCCCATTGTCTCAGCATTCTCATTCTACTAAAAATTGGATATAATTCTAAAATTGCATTTAATGTTCCTTCAACTATTTGATGACTTCCTTTTTGTGTGTAAGAAACATAATCATCTGTTCCAGCACCAATGACCAATTCTCCTTTATCAGATTGACTGACATATGCATGTACTGCATTAGACATAACAACAGTATCAATAATTGGTTTTACAGGCTCAGAAACTAAAGCTTGTAAAGGTTTACTTTCAAGCGGAAGTCTTAGACCCGCCATATTAGCTATGACGCTAGAATGACCAGCTGCAACAACACCAACTTTTTTAGTTTTAATAAATCCTTTTGTTGTTTCGATTCCTTCAACACTATCTCCATTTCTTTTTATTCCTTTAACTTCACAATTTTGAATTATATCAACGCCCATTGAATCAGCTCCTCTAGCATATCCCCAAGCAACTGCATCGTGTCTTGCTGTACCAGCTCTGCGTTGTAAAGTTCCTCCTAAAACAGGGTATCTAATATCTGGTGATGTATTTATAATTGGACAAAACTTTTTAACTTCTTCAGTGCTCAAATAGACTGCATCAATTCCATTTAGTCTATTAGCATGTGTTCGTCTTTTTAAATCTCTAACATCTTGTAAATTATGTGCAAGGTTCATCACACCTCTTTGACTAAACATTACATTGTAGTTTAGTTCTTGAGATAAACCTTCCCAAATTTTTAATGCATGATCATATAATCCTGCACTGGCGTCCCATAAATAATTTGATCTAATAATTGTCGTATTACGTCCAGTATTTCCTCCACCAATCCAACCTTTCTCTACTACAGCAATATTATTCATATTGTGTTTTTTTGCTAAATAGTAAGCTGTTGCTAACCCATGGCCACCACCACCAACAATAACTGCATCGTACTCTTTTTTTGGAGCAGGATCTTTCCAAGCTCTTTGCCAGTTTTCATGATACGAAAGAGCATTCTTGATTAGCGAAAATACTGAGTACTTATTTTTCATAATAATTGAATAATTACTTTATATATATTGAATTTTCAATACAATCGCTTAATACACAATGTCATATGGAAGAGTGGGTGAGAGGCTGAAACCAGTCGTTTGCTAAATGACCGTGCGAGGAAACTTGTACCGAGGGTTCGAATCCCTCCTCTTCCGCCACTAAAATAGAGGCTGATCTTTAAAAAAGTTTTTCATGGTCACAGGTCGTTGTTCCAGAATATATCGATAGACATTATAATTTTCCATTACTCGCTGTACGTAATTTCTAGTTTCTCTAAATTTTATTAATTCAACCCAATCAACGTAATCAACTTGTTTTTTTTGTGGATCTTTATTTATTCTTTTCCAATATTTAACTCTATTCGGTCCTGCATTGTAGGCAGCTACTGCAAAAGGGTAAGCACCGTCATATTGTAAAATTAAACCTGCAATATAATGTGATCCTAAATTAATATTGTATTCTGGATCTGTGGTTAGTCTTGATTTTGAATAAGGAAGTTTTGCTTGTTTTGAAACTAATTTTGCTGTGTAAGGCATCAATTGCATCAATCCTTTTGCACCTGCATGACTACTAGCTTCCAAATCAAATTCACTTTCTTGTCTAATTATAGATAAGATTAAAGCACTTTCTGGAATTTTTCTTTTATTAATATATTTGGGAGTACTAATTATTGGGTAATTATATTTATTATGAAATCTTTTTTGATATGATGCAATTTTTGAAACCTGTATAGCAAAATCATATCTGTTAATAGTTGTAGCTAATTCTGCAGCTAAAACTTCACTACCTTTGGCTATATTATCGTTAGCTAAATGTCTTAAAATATGTTTTGTATATTTATCTTTCTTTAATTCATCTAAAAGATAAGAAATTTTTACAAGCTCTTTATTAAAAAATTGAATCCTGTATTTTGGATCAATTTCCATGTCTCTATCTAACTCAAATTTTTCATTTGGATTTAATTTTAAAAAAGCTAGTTGACCATAGTATGTAGTTAAGTATTTGGTTGCCTCTCTATACCAATTATTTGATTCTTCACTTTCTCCTATTTTCTCATAAGCTCTTCCAAGCCAGTAAGCACCTCTAGATAAACTTATAGGATAGCTAACATTTTCATAAAAATTTTTAAAATGTTTTTTAGCAGTCATTGGATCATTTAAAAAACTAAATGCTATCCAACCGCTCATCCATTCTGCAGCAGCATATTCGGAACCCTCTGTCATTCCATGATTGCTTGAAATTTTATATGAAATTTCATATTTTTTTTTATAAATCAATGCTCTTGAGATAATTTCTCTCTCTTTCCACCATTTGTCAGGTCTAACTAAATATTCTTTATCATTTCTTATTTTCAATAGGATCTCTGCTGAGGAATCTACACGTCCTTTTTTTCTTCTCCATTTTAATCGATCATAGTTTAATCCAGCATCATTTTTAAATTTTTGAGGAACATTTGCTATAGCTTGATCAACACCATAACCTTTACTCATTAAAAGATGTCTTGCGTTATATAAAAGTTCGTAATCTTTTGGTAGATATCTTATTAACCTTTGTAAATCCCAATGATCTCCGTTCCAAGCTAAATAATCAGCTCGTTTAATATAGTCATCTGCATTTAAATATTTTTTATATTTTTTTCTAAAATATTTTAATTCATTTTTAGATAAATCTGCTGTGATCCAGCCTTCTTTAATTAGGTTTGTGCCTTTATTTTTGTTTCCAACTAAAATATGACTTTCACCAAGTATCATTTTTCCATATCCACTTAATGGATCTTTTTCTCCAAACCAATTTATTATTTTTTTAGGTGAAACACTTTCTGTTGATAGTTTATGTTCAGCAAGATATTTAACTCTACTTATTCTAGGATAATCTGAATTTTTAAGTAAAAAAACTTGATATTCATAAAAGGATGCTTGATTACCAGACGTTAAAAGGTGTCTCCATTGTATAAAATTATAAATTGATTTGTCTTTTGCTTTTTTTGCTATTTTAAGTGCAGATGACCATTTGCTTTTCTGCATTTCTGAAATAGCTTTTTTAGCCAACCCAAAGTCTCTTTTATTATAATATCTGGATATTTTTACATTCTTAGTCCCACTCGCGCCTGCTACTGTTGGCTTTCTTTTTGGTATTTTAAAACTTAATTTTTTTTCTTTTAAAACCAACTCTTTTTTAACTATCACCTCTTCTATTTTTATTTCTTTGATTTTTGAAGGTTTCTTTAAAGGTTTGATGATATTTATAGATATTTTTTTTTGAATTTCTTCTTTACTCAAAATAGGTTTCTTTAAGGGTACAATTGATTTAATTTCTGCAAAAAGATTATTTGAAAACATTAATATTGATAAAGTGAAACCTAAAAATAATATTTTTTTGAGCATAATCTTTTAGTATATGAATCTTTAAACTATGTTATAAGTATTTATGTTCAAAGGATCAAATGTTGCTTTAATTACACCATTTAAAAATAACGGTTTAGATGAGGAAGCATATATAAATTTAATCCATTTCCACATTGATAATGGCACCAATGGACTTGTTCCAGCGGGCACAACAGGTGAGTCTCCTACATTAAGTCATGATGAGCACCAAAGAGTAATAGATTTATGTATAAAAGAGAGTAATGGAAAAATTCCAGTAATTGCAGGAACGGGGTCAAACTCAACTGAAGAAGCGATTTCTTTAACCACCCATGCAGAAAAAGCAGGAGCTAACGGTGCTTTGATAGTTACACCTTATTATAACAAACCAACTCAGGAAGGTTTGTATCAACATTATAAAGCAATTAATGATAAGTGCGGCATTCCAATTATAATTTATAACATTCCAGGCAGATCTGTGATTGATATGTCAGTGGACACCATGGCTAGGCTGTTTGAATTAAAAAATATAGTTGGTGTTAAAGATGCAACTGGTGATTTAGATAGAGTTAATCGGACACTTGAAAAAATGGGTAAAGATTTTATTCAATTAACAGGTAATGATGATAATGCTTTTGAATTTAATAAACGTGGTGGGGTAGGAGCTATTAGTGTAACAGCTAATATTGCACCTAAACTTTGTTCAGATTTTCAAAAATTCTCAAAATCAGATACCGATAACGAAATGAAAGAAGCAGAAAGATTAGATAAAATATTACAACCAGTTCACCATTCGATGTTTGTTGAGAGTAATCCTAGTCCTGTTAAATATGCTGCAAAACTTTTAGGACTTTGTGATGACAATGTAAGACTACCACTTGTAAAAGTAACAGACACAACAAAAGAAATTGTAAAAAAAGCTCTTCAGTCTGCTAAGTTAATTCAATGAACAAAAAAACCAATCCTGGTTTGAAAATCATTTGCTTGAATAGAAAAGCTAGTTTTAACTATTTTTTTGAAGATCTTTTTGAAGCTGGAATTGTTTTAAAGGGATCTGAGATTAAATCAGTAAGGGATGGTAAGGTTAATATTGCTGAGTCTTATGCTGTTGAAAAGGGAGGTGAAATTGTTTTAATTAATTCTCATATATCTGGATACAATCAAGCCAGTTACTCTAATCATAATCCAACCGATGATAGAAAATTGCTTCTTAATAAAAAAGAAATAAATAAATTAATAGGTAAAATGCAAAGAGATGGTTTCACATTAGTTCCAACAAAAATGTATTTTAAAAAAGGAAAGGCTAAAATAGAACTAGCAGTTGCAAAAGGGAAAAAGCAATATGATAAAAGAGCAACAAAAAAAAGTAGAGATTGGAACCGTGAAAAAGCAAGATATATTAGAAAATCAAGCTAAAATTGTTTTTTTAGGAATAGGCTCAAATTTAGGTATTAGAAAAAGAAATATAGAAAAAGCAAAATTTTTATTGGCAGAACATAACTTAGATGTTCTCTCGGTATCTAGTTATTATGAAACCCCTTCCTGGCCTGACCCACGAAAACCTAAGTTCTTAAATATAATTTTAAAATTAAAATGTAATTACAGTCCTCAAGAACTATTAAAAATATGCAAAACTGTAGAAACTCAATTAGGTAGAAAAAAATCAAAAAAAAATGCACCTCGCATATGTGACTTAGACATTATTGATTTCAATAAATTGGTATCAAAAAAAAATGCTAAAATTAATTTGCCTCATAAAAGGATGCACAAAAGAAGCTTTGTATTGTTTCCATTATTTGAAATCCAAAAGAATTGGATCCATCCTGATAAACAAATCGATCTTAAAACCTTGATTTCTCTACTTCCTGATAGAGACATTAGATCTATTAAACAAATTTGATTTAGTGATATAATACTAATTATGCTTAATTCAAATGAACTTATAAATAAAGTTAAGAATTATAATAAATTTCTTAATCCTGAAAAATTGGATAAAGCTTATCATTTTGCTGTAAATGCACATAAAAGTCAAAAAAGAGCTTCAGGTGATCCTTATTCAGTTCATCCAATTGAGGTTGCAAATATTTTAACTGAATTAAAATTAGATAGTGCAACAATCACAACAGGTCTATTGCATGACACTATAGAAGATACTTTTGCAACTTATGAAACCATCAAACAAGAATTTGGGGATGAGGTTGCAGATTTAGTTGATGGTGTCACAAAAATTTCAGCATTTGAAAATTCAGCTGGAGCAAATTCTAAAGTAGAAAATTTTAGAAAATTAATTTTAGCAACATCAAAAGACATTAGGGTTCTGTTAGTTAAAATTGCTGATCGACTACATAATATGAGAACCATTAAAGCTATAACAAAGGAAGACAAAAGAAAGAGGATAGCTCAAGAAACCATGGAAATTTATGCTCCATTAGCAGATAGAATGGGAATGCACAGAATAAGAGATGAACTTGAAGATTTGTCTTTTGAAATTTTGAATAACGATGCAAGAAAACTAATAAAAAAAAGACTTGATGAAATAAAGCTAGATAAAAAAGATTTATTTGAAGAACAATCGTATGAATTAAGTGAAATCTTGAATGATAATGAAATAAATGCAGAGATTCATGGTAGGGAAAAAACACCTTTTTCAATTTGGAGAAAAGTACAAAAAAAAAGAGTTTCACTTGAACAAATAACAGACATTATTGGATTTAGAATAATTTTGAACAATGAAGATGATTGTTACAAAACTCTCGGTATTTTTCACAAAAAATGGAATTGTATACCAGGAAAATTTAAAGATTATATTTCTTCTCCAAAAATTAATGGTTATAAATCTATTCATACTTCTGTAATTGGTTCAAATAAAAAACCAATAGAAATTCAAATTAGAACCCACGAAATGCATGAATTTGCAGAAAGAGGTATCGCATCTCATTGGCAGTATAAATCTTCTGAAAAATTTAATTCTTTAAGCTGGAAAGAGTATGATTGGTTAAAAGATCTTGTTGAGATTATAGAAAAAAATGAAAATCCTGAAGATTCATATGAGTATACTAAACTGCAAATGTTTCAAGAAAATGTATTTTGTTTCACTCCTAAAGGTTCAGTAATAAAATTACCTAAAGACGCAACAGCTATCGATTTTGCATATGCTGTTCATACTAAAATTGGTAATTCAGCAGTTGGTTGTGAAATTAATGGAAACAAAAGTGAGTTACAAACTATTTTAAGAAATGGTGATCGTGTAAATATTATAACATCTAAAAACAATTCTCCGTCACTTCACTGGATACCAACAACTAAAACAGGTAAGGCCAGAGCTGCAATAAGAAGATATTGGCATGACAAGGGAGAGCAAAAAGAGGAAAAAACAAAAAAATATAATACTACTTTATGGATGTCATTACCAGATAAGCCAGGACAATTAGGAGATATAAGCTCACTCATTGGAAGTCATAAATTAAATATATCGAGTTTAGAAATGGTTGGTAAAAATCCTAATTATATAAATTTTAAATTTAAATTAATCATTAGAAACCTAAAGAATTTTACTAATTTTATTGCAGAGCTAAAACAAAAGAGTATAAAATTTAAGATAATTAGACACGAAGAAAAACGAAATGCTTTTACACAAAAAATCCTTAAATATTTTAAAAAAAACTAATGCATTATTAGAAGGTCACTTTATTCTATCCTCAGGTCTACATTCTTCAAAATATATCCAGTGTGCAAAACTTTTGAGCTTCCCTAATTTAGCAGATAAAATTTGTAAATCCTTAGCAAATAAAATTAAAAAAAAATTTAAAAAAATTGATTTAATACTAGCTCCTGCAATGGGAGGAGTAATTATTGGTTATGAAATAGGAAAATTGCTTAAAAAAGAAACAATTTTTTGCGAAAGAGTAAATGGCAAATTTACTCTCAGAAGAGGTTTTAATATTAAAAAAGGTGCAAGAGTATTAATTATAGAAGATGTAATCACTACAGGAAAATCAAGTTTAGAGTGTGTTAAATTGATTAAAAAATCAAAAGCAAAATTAATTGGATTTGCATCTATAATTGATCGATCGACTAAACAATCTTTAAAAATAAAAACTGGAATAACATCTCATTTAAAAATTGATGTTCCAACTTATAAAGCAAATAAATTACCACCAGAACTTAAATGTATACCAATAACAACCCCAGGAAGCAGATTTATTAAGTGAAAAGGTTAGGTGTAAATATTGATCATATTGCAACTTTACGAAACGCTCGTGGAGAGAAACATCCAGATCCATTATACGCAGCTAAAAAAGTTGTTAGTTATGGAGCTGATTCTGTAACAATTCATTTAAGAGAAGATAGAAGACATATAAATGATATTGACGCAAAAAAAATATGTAGTTTAAAAAATGTGCTTGTAAACCTTGAGATTTCTATGAACAAAGAAATTGTCAATAAAGCACTTAAGATAAAACCAAATTTTATTTGTTTAGTTCCAGAAAATAGAAAAGAAATTACTACTGAGGGAGGTTTAAATATAAAAAACCATCTTAATAAATTAGAGAAAATAATTAAAAAATTTAAAAAAGCAAAGATAAGAACAAGTTTATTCATTAACCCTTCTCCAAATGACATTAGACTTGCTAAAAAATTAAATGCCGATTGTATTGAAATTCATACTGGAAAACTAGCAAACCTAGTTAAATCAAAAAAAAATTATTCTAATGAATTAAACAGAATTAAAAAAAGTGCAAAATTAGCATCAAGTTTAAATATAGAAGTTCATGCTGGTCATGGTCTAGACTATAAAACCACCAAAATGTTAACAAAAATAATATATATTGAGGAGTATAACATTGGACATTTTATAATTGGGGAGTCAATATTTGATGGACTTTCAAAAGTAATCAAAAACTTTAAAAAAATTATAAATAAATAAATGAAAATTCTTGGTATTGGTGTTGATATTGTTGAAAATAAAAGAATTCAAAAATCTATTAAAAATCCTTTATTTAAAAAAAGAATTTATTCATTTAAAGAATTGAAACAGTCTAATGCTGTGGACAATAAAGTAGCTTTTTTTTCAAAGAGATTTGCTGCAAAAGAGGCATTTTCTAAAGCTCTTGGCACAGGTTTTCGTATGAATTTAAATTTTAAAGATATAGAAGTTATTAATGATAAAATGGGAAAGCCTTATTATGTTAAAAATAGAAAAATTACGAAAATCATCCAAAAGAACTTTAAAATTAAAAAATTTAATTGTTTTTTATCAATTTCTGATGAAAAAAAATACTCAACTGCATTTGCAATCATCCAAAAATCATGAAGTTTGATAAAAATTTTTTTACAGAAAATATTAAAACTTTAATTTATGCATTAATTATTGCTGTAATTATTAGATCACTTTTAGTCCAACCATTTTATATTCCATCTTCATCAATGGAGCCTACTTTACTAGTAGGTGACAGGTTGTTTGTAACTAAATATACCTATGGATATAGCAAACATTCATTTCCATTTAGTCCCCCAATATTAAACAAAAGAATTATGTTTAGTAGCCCAGAAAGAGGCGATGTAATTGTATTTAAAACACCAGCAGATAATCGAACAGATTACATTAAAAGATTAATTGGTTTACCAGGAGATAAAATTCAGTTTATAGACTCTAATTTATATTTAAATAATTCTGAAATTCTTAAATCAAAAATTAATAATAAAACCTCAATTTTCTGTGGAGATAAAAGTATTGATGTATATAGATTTGAAGAAAAGCTTTTGAATGGTAAAAAATTTCATACTGTTTATTTAAAAGATTATTCTTACCAAAATTCAGATGTGTTTACTGTACCAAAAGATCATTATTTCTTTTTAGGAGACAACAGGGATTGTTCTAAAGATAGCAGGTACCTAACAAGCGTTGGATATGTGCATAAGGATAATTTAGTAGGAAAAGCTCAATTTATATTTTTCTCTTCTGATAAAAAAATAGGAAGTTTTATAGAATTTTGGAAATGGCATAAGTCAATAAGATTTAATAGAACATTTAATAAAATTAATTAATGAAAATTAACTATTATAATTTAGAAAAAAAAATTAATGTAAAATTTAAAAATAAAAATTTGCTTATCCAAGCCCTTACACATAAAAGCTTTAATCCAAATGAAAATAATGAAAAGATTGAATTTCTGGGTGATAGGGTCCTTGGTTTGGTAATTGCAAAAAAACTTTTAGAAATTTATCCAGAAGAAAAAGAAGGAATTCTTGATAAAAAATTTGCTTCACTAGTTAATAAGAAAACATGTTTAGATATAGCAAACAAAATAAATTTAGCTAGTTATGTTAAAACATTTAATCCCAAAAATAAAAAAATAAAAATTGAGGACAAAATTATATCTGATAGCTGTGAAGCATTAATTGGTGCTATATATCTTGATAAAGGTTTTACAATTGTTGAAAAAACAATTTTAAACTTGTGGCGAGATCATATTGAAAAAAGTGTAGTTACAGAAATAGATGCAAAAACAAAGTTACAGGAATTAACTTTAAAAAACTTTAAAAAATTACCTACTTATAAATTAATTTCAAATATAGGTCCAAGACACAAACCTATATTTAAAGTTGGAGTAAAATTGCCTAATACAAAATATTTTATAGCCACCGGGAAATCAAAGAAAGAAGCTGAACAAAATGCAGCTATAGAATGTTTAAAAAATACAAATAAAAAATGAATTGGTCAGACGAAGGATTTTTAATAAGTAAAACTAGATACAATGAAAATTCATTAATTGCAGAATTATTTACAAAAGATAAAGGAAAAATATCAGGAATTATATTTGGTGGCACTTCAAAAAAAATTAAAAATTACTTACAACTTGGTAACAAACTCCATGTTAATTACAATTCTAAAAATGAAAATAGAATAGGTTATTTTAAAATTGAAATTTTAAATGCCTATACTCCGTTATATTTTGATCACAAACAAAAGTTATCTTGTATTATGTCTGCAATGAATTTGATTAAAATATTAACTGCAGAGTCTCAATCCAATGATAAAGTGTATTTTATAATTCAAAATTTATTTTTAATTTTAAAAGAAAAGGATTGGTTAAAAAAATTTATATTTTGGGAATTGGAGTTACTTAAAATATTAGGATATGACTTAGCACTAGAAAATTTAGTTGAAAAAGATTTAGAAGGTAACAAAACTGTATATTACGCTACATCTTTAAATGAAAAAAAATATGTACCAAATTTTTTGATTGAAAAAGATATAGAGGTTAATGATCTTGACACTTTATTGAATGGTTTGAAATTAGTAGGTGATTATTTAGATAAAACTATATTAAAACCAAATAATGTAAATTATCCAAATAGCAGGTTGTTATTCTTAAATACCTTAAAATAATTATCTAATTATTTTATCAATTCTATCAGCATAATAGCTTACTATAGCATTGGCACCAGCTCTCTTAAACGCAACTAAACTTTCATATATGGCGTCTTTATTTATTAATTTTTTTGCTATAGCTGTTTCAATCAAACTATATTCACCAGATACTTGATATGCAAAAACTGGTAATTTAAATTTTTCTTTTATAGACTTTATAATATCTAAGTAGGGCATACCAGGTTTAACCATTACCATATCAGCGCCTTCTTTAATATCTAATGCAACTTCCCTTAAGGCTTCATCAGAATTTCTATAATCCATCTGATAAGTTTTTTTATCTCCTTTTAATGTACTTTTAGATCCAACAGCATCTCTAAAAGGTCCATAGAAGCTTGAGGCATATTTTGCAGCATACGATAATATTTGAACGTTATGAAATTTATTTTTATCTAAAGCTTTTCTTATTTTTCCAATCCTACCATCCATCATATCTGATGGAGCAATGACATCACAACCCATATCTGCCTGAAGTAATGATTGATTAATTAGTACCTCTATAGTCTCGTCATTTAGTATAGTTTTAGATTTAATTAAACCGTCATGACCATGTGAGGTGTAGGGATCTAATGCTACGTCACACATTATACCTATTTGATTTTTGTATCTTTTTTTAATTTCTTTAATTGCTCTACAAACTAAATTTTTTTCATTAAGTGATTCTGATCCCAATTCATCTTTATGTAAATTTTGGGTTTTTGGAAAAAGCGCAATCATTGGTATCTTTTTTTTTATGGCTCTATCTACTATTTGACTCAATCGATTAATTGTATATCTGTATACACCTGGCATTGATGAAATCTCTTGTCTTTTGTTTGATCCTTCAATTAAAAAAATAGGTAATATAAAGTCATTTGGACTTAAGGTATTTTCTTGAATCAGTCTTCTTGACCAAGATTCTTTTCTATTTCTTCTAAGTCTAAGACTCGGATATTTACCAATAATCATGTTTTAATTTACTTTTAAATTGCGACAAATGTAATATACACATATACAAAAAAAAGGGTAGAAAGCAATCAAGATGACGTTAGAAAATTCAAAAGTAATAGACTTAAATATTAAAAAAGAAGACAGGGTTTTAGACTTTAGCGATTTTCAGAAACAAGAAATTAAGTTTGATATTGAAAAGTTGCAAGAAGCTTATCATCAAATAGTTAAGATTAAAAAATTTGAAGATGCTGGTGTTACTCATTTTGGAGCTATATCATTAACTCAAATACCTGGCGATCCAGATTCTATCAAAGGTAACAAGGCTAGAGGAGTGTATTGGACAAAACCTGATAAATCAGGAAAAGAAGTAGTTAGAGATGAGTCTCTTAATGAGTCTCAATATTCAGAATTTATAAAAGATTATGAAAATACTTATTTCAAAGAAGTATATGACACACTTTCATCTAGATATAAACTTGGAAGAGTGAGAATTCTTTTAAAAGAGCCAAGATCAACTTTAAGTTGGCATAGAGATCCTGAGCCGAGACTACATATACCTATAATTACCAACCCTGGCTGTATCATGGTTATTGATAATGTTGCAAAGCACATGCCTGCAGATGGATCAGTATGGGTTACAAATAATACGAAGTATCACAATGCATTTAATGGTGGTGAAGAGAATAGAATACATTTAGTTGCTTGTGTTTTAGATTACCAATTTAATTAATTTGAAAAAAATATTTATTTCATCAGATCACGCTGGATTTAAGTTAAAAGAGTCAATCAAAGATTATTTAAAAAATAAAAATGTAAAATTTGAGGACCTTGGTCCTAAAGATGATAGTAGTGTTGATTATCCTGACTATGCACATAAAGTTGCAAAAAAAGTCAAACTTAATAAAAGGAATGTTGGTATTTTAGTGTGTGGATCTGGGACTGGCATGAATATTGCGGCAAATAAGCATAAAAATGTCCGTGCAGCGCAATGTTTTAATCTAAAATCAACAAAATTATCCAGATTGCATAATGATGCAAACATCATTACATTAGGTTCAAGATTGATATCCAAAAAAAATGCTTTAAGGTTTATTGGTGTTTTTTTAAATACTAAATTTGATGGTGGGAGACACTTAAAAAGAGTTAAAAAAATATAATTATGTCTAGTGAAAAAAATTATTTAAACGATAGTTATAAAAGTTTTTTTGAAGATAGCTTGTCGGTAAAGGATCCAGAACTTTATAAAGCTATTAAAGATGAATTAATCAGACAACAGCAGCATATAGAACTAATCGCCTCTGAAAATATAGTTTCTCAAGCAGTATTAGAAGCACAAGGTTCAGTTTTAACTAATAAGTATGCGGAAGGCTATCCTGGTAAAAGATATTACAATGGTTGTGAGCATGTTGATGTTGCAGAAAATCTTGCGATTGAAAGATTAAAAAAATTATTCAATTGTAAATTTGCAAACGCGCAACCACATTCAGGAGCTCAAGCAAATGGTGCAGTATTTTTAGCTTTGTTAAGCCCTGGGGATACATTTATGGGTATGAGTTTAAATTCAGGTGGTCATATTACTCATGGATTAAAAATTTCAATGTCTGGTAAATGGTTTAACGCAATAGGATATGATGTTGATAAAGAGTCAGAATTGATTGACTATGATAATGTTGAAAAACTTGCTTTAGAACATAAACCCAAACTAATAATTGCTGGTGGAAGTGCTTATTCTAGAGTAATTGACTTCAAGAGATTTAGAGAAATAGCAGATAAAGTTGGAGCATATTTAATGGTTGATATGGCTCACTTCTCTGGTTTAGTTGCAGGTAAAGGTTATCCTAATCCTTGTGACTATGCACATGTTGTTACATCAACGACACACAAAGTTTTTAGAAGTGCAAGAGGTGGTATAATTTTAACTAACCACGAGGATCTTGCTAAAAAATTTAATACAGCAGTTTTTCCTGGTTATCAGGGTGGACCTTTGATGCATATCATTGCAGCTAAAGCTGCTGGATTTTTGGAGGCCCTACAGCCAGAATTTCAAAATTATATTAAATCTGTTTTAGCAAACGCTAAAATGCTTGCAGAAACTCTAAAAAATAATGGATTTAAAATTTATTCAAATGGAACAGACACTCACTTAATGCTGGTAGATTTAAGGCCTTATAATGTTAAAGGCAATCTTGCAGCTGAAAGTTTATCTAGAGCAAATATTACGTGTAATAAAAATGGTATTCCTTTTGATACAGAAAAACCTATGATTACTTCAGGAATTAGATTAGGTACTCAAGCAGCTACTACACGAGGTTTTGGATTAAGTGAGTTTAAAACTGTAGGAGAATTAATTACAAAAACTCTTAAAGGATTGTCTCAAAATCCTTCTGATAATAGCAAAATAGAAGAAGAAGTAAAAAATGAAGTTATTTCTTTAACTTCGTCATTTCCGATATATAAGAACCTTTAGTAAATGATTTGCTCAATATGTAAAAAAGGGGAGACCTCAGTTGTCGACTCTAGACCAACAGAAGATGGTACTGCTATAAGAAGAAGAAGACTTTGTACTTGTGGAGCCCGTTTCACAACCTTTGAAAGAGTTCAATATAGAGAATTAATGGTAGTAAAAAAAAATGGCAGAAAATCCATATTCGATAGAGATAAACTATCAAAATCTATTTATATTGCCTTAAAGAAAAGACCCATTGACACCGAAACAATAGAAAAATTTATAAGTCAGATCTCAAGATCATTAGAGGAAATTGGTCAAAGTGAAATATCTACTAATACAATTGGAACAATGGTTATGGATGGTTTAAAGGATTTAGATCCTGTCGGTTATGTAAGATTTGCATCAGTTTATAGAAATTTTAGAGAAGAAAAAGATTTTGTGCAATTCGTGGACAAACTTAATGTCTACAAAAAAACATAAATTTACATTAAAAGACAAATCTTACATGGAGATAGCCTTAAATCTGGCTAGATCTCGTCATGGCCTCACTGGATCAAATCCTTCGGTTGGATGTGTAATTGTTAAAAATGACAAAATAATTTCTATAGGTCAAACTTCATTCAATGGAAGACCACATGCAGAGTTTAATGCAATTAAAAATAGTTTTGAAGATTTAAAAGACTCAAAAATGTATGTTACTCTAGAACCATGTTGTCATCATGGATTAACACCACCGTGCACTGATTTAATAATTAAATCAAAAATTTCTGAAGTAATATATTCTGTTACAGATATAGACAAAAGAGTAAGTAATAAAAGTTTTAAAATTTTAAATTCAAAAAAAATAATTGTAAAAAAAGGTTTGTTAAAAAATAAAATAGAAAACTTTTATTCTCCATATTTTTTTAATAGAAAGAAAAAATTACCTTATGTTACTGGCAAAATAGCTATTTCAAAAAACAATATTATTTATACTAAGTATCAAAAAAAAATTACAAATATTTACTCAGATATGTTTTCACATCTTTTGAGATATCAAAATGATGGTTTGATGATTACATACAAAACATTAAATAAAGATAATCCAAGATTAAATTGTCGTTTAAAAGGTATGAAAAATTTTTCTCCTAAAAGAATTATTTTAGATAATGATTTAAAGACTAAAACAAATAGCTATATAATAAAATCTTCTAATAATAAAAATACTTTAATATTTTATAACAAAGCTGATAAATCAAAAATTTTTAAATTTAAAAGAAAAGGCATTATTCTTGTTAAATCTAAAGTAGATAGAAATAACAGATTTGATATGAGAGATATTTTGAAAAAACTATATAATTTTGGTTGCAGGAATTTATTGATAGAGGGTGGAAATGAACTAACTAATTTCCTGCTTAAAAACAAAATTTTTAATAAATTTTATTTATTCAAAAGCTCTAAAAATCTTATTAAAAGTTCAGATTATTTAAAATTTAGTGGCTTGAAAACATTAAATCAAAAGTATCAAACAAAGATTAATTTAAATCTGAATTTGCGAAAAGACAGAATAACACTATATAGATAGAAATTATGTTTAATGGAATAATTTATAACCAAGGTATTATCACAAAACTTATTAAAAGACCCAAGGGTATTAATATTTTTGTAAAAAGTAATCTTAATGTCTCAAAAAAAGATATGGGCTTGTCAGTTGCATGCGATGGTGTCTGCTTAACTCTAATCTCATATAAATCAAAAATTATGGAATTTTACCTATCTAAAGAAACAATAATTCGTTCAAAATTTAAATTTTTAAAAACAAGAGATAAAATAAATTTAGAATTACCATTAAAATATGGTACAAAAATTTCAGGACATATATGTCAAGGTCATGTTGATACTGTCGGCAAAGTATTAACTATTAAAAAAATAGATAAATCATTTCTTTTTGACTTTGAATTACCTAAGAAAGAAAGAAAACATTTAATAGAAAAAGCATCAATCTGTGTAAATGGGATTTCTCTCACAATTTCAAAAGTTACTAAAAGAGGTTTCCAGATATGGATAATTCCACATACTTACAAAGAAACGAATTTATCAACTTTAAAAAAATCTAGTTTGGTTAATATAGAGATAGATATCTTATCTAAATACGTTAGGAATTATTTTCATGGAAAAAAATAATTTTGCATCAATTGAGTCAATTATTAATGTAGCCAAAAAAGGAGGTATGTTTATTTTAGTTGATGATGAAAAAAGGGAAAATGAGGGAGATTTAGTTATTTCTACAACAGACTCGAATGCAAAGAATATTAACTTTATGGCAAAATATGGACGAGGTTTAATTTGTTTAGCGCTCGATACTCTTCAAGCAAAAAGATTAAATTTATCTTTAATGTCTCCAGTAAATCAATCAAGGAATAAAACAGCCTTCACGATTTCTATTGAAGCTAAAAAAGGAATAACAACAGGTATATCTGCTAAAGATAGAGCAAGAACAATTAAAATTGCTTCTAAAAAAAATGCAAATAAAAATGAAATTGTTTCACCTGGTCACGTGTTTCCGATAATAGCCAAAGATGGTGGGGTCCTGGTTAGAGCAGGTCATACCGAAGCCTCTGTAGATATATCTAAATTAGCAAAAAAAAATAACTCTGCTGTTATTTGTGAAATTATGAATGAAGATGGAACTATGGCTAAAGGTCAGGATTTAATCATGTTTGCAAAAAAACATAAATTAAAAATTGGAAAAATAGAAGATTTAATTGCATATAGACTTAAAAAAGAAAAACTTATTAAACTTAAAAAGCAAAGCAAGATTGATGTAAAAAATCAAAAATATAATATTAGAATTTATGAAAATCTTTTAGATGGCTCAGAACATTTCGCATTAATTAAGGGTAAAATAAAAAAAGGTATCACTCCAAGAGTAAGAGTAATTTCCTCTAATGTGGTCCAAAACTATTTAATAAATCAATCTTTACCAAATTCATTTAATAAGACCTTAAATTATTTTAAAAAATATCAAAATTGTGTTTTAGTATTTATTAAAGACTCAAATTTAAAATCAGTAACCCAGACCTTAAAAGATTATAAAAACAAAGATTTTTATAAAAAAGGGAATGATAAGCTAATAAGAAATTATGGTATTGGAGCTCAAATTATTAAAGACCTAAAAATTAAAAACATGATATTAATCACCAAATCACCAAAAAAAGTTATTGGTCTTGATGGTTATGGTATAAAAATTAAAAAACAGGAATTAATTTGATGAAAAAAAAATATCTAATTGTTGTAGCAGATTATTATAAAGATATCGCTGAAGGCTTAATAAAAAATGCGTTAAAAATAATTCCAAAAAAAAATATAGTTAAAATTATTAAAGTGCCTGGTGCTTTTGAAATCCCAGTTACAATCTCAAAAAATATAAAAAAATTTGATGGTTTTTTAGCCTTGGGATGTGTAATTAAAGGTCAAACACCACATTTCGATTTCATTTCTCAAGCATCAACAGATGCTATAATGAAATTGTCTATAGATAGTAAAAAACCTATTGGAAATGGAATAATTACTTGTCTTAATATTAAACAAGCAAGAGCTAGAAGAAAAAAGGGTGCTGAAGCTGCAGAAGCTGTGATTTCAGTTCTATCTCAAAAATGAGAACCCATCATAATCCAAAAAATAATCCTCGAGTTATAATTATTCAGAAATTATATGGGAAATTTTACAATGAAAATGATGATTTAAATTTTCCAAAACATAGATTTAAAAAATTTATTAAGGATATTGTTTTAGGGACGATAGAAAGAAACGATCTCATTTTAGATGAATTAAATAATAAATTAGGTGATGAATTTGTAATTGAAAAATTAGACAAAGTTTTTCAAACAATTTTAAAAGCAGCAACTTACGAGTTTATGTACAAACCAAATTTATCAATAAATATAATTATTAAAGAATATTTAAATTCATCCAATTATTTTCTTGAAGATTCACAAACAAAGTATCTTAATGCTTTATTAGATAACGTTGGAAAAAAATTAAGATCTAAAAATGCATGAATTTGAGCTGATAAAAAATTATTTTTCAAAAATAGCTAAAAACAATAAATTTGCTCTTAATTTAAATGACGATGTTTTTTTTGATAAAAAAAGAGGTGTTGTTATAACTGTAGATACATACAACATTGGTACTCATTTTATTAATTTTAAATCACCTGATTTAGTAATAAAAAAAATATTAAGATCATCTATTTCTGATTTAATTTGCAAAGGTGTTAAACCGAAGTTTTATTTTATTTCTGGTTCTGGAAGTAAAAAAACTTTTACAAAAAATAATTTATACAAAATCTCAAAGTCGCTCAAATCAGAACAAAATAAATTTAATATAGATTTATGTGGTGGTGACACAACCTTTTCAAATAAACTAAGTTTTACAATCACTTCATTGGGATATTCAAAGAAAATTATTTATCGTAATAAAGCTAAATTAAATGATGATATTTATGTAACTGGAAATCTGGGAGATAGCTATTTAGGATTTAAAGCTTTAAGTAATAAAGTTAAATTTAGAATTAAAGATAAATTATTTTTTGTAGATAAATATTACAAACCAGTGTTACCTATAAACTTAACTAAATTTCTATTAAAATTTGCTAATAGCTCTATTGATGTTTCAGATGGATTAATTGATGATTTGACAAAAATGATTAATAGACAAAATTTATCATTTCATTTATTTGAAAAAAAAATTCCTGTTTCTAAAAAAATGAGTAACTTGATCAGAAAACAAAGGTTAAATAAAATTAATCTAATTTCTATGGGAGATGATTATCAAGTGTTATTTACTGCAAATGTTAATAAAGCTAGAATCATTAAAAACGCATCTAAAACTACAGGAATTAAAATAACTAAAATTGGTAAAATTATATCTGGAAAAGATAGATCATTAATACTTGATGAAAAAGGCAAGCAAATACAAGCTAAATCTAAAGGTTATATTCATCAGTTTTAGAAGTTAATCGTTGTCTTTTCTATCTTTTTTTGTATTGTGCGGGCTTAAAATTTAACAACCAACAACTTAAGGTTAATATGAGCGGAACAGTCGAAACAATACTATTATACACAATTGGAGCTGGTTTATTATCTATCGTTTATGGATTTTTAACTGGTAAAAACATTCTTAATTCAAGTGCAGGAAATGCAAAAATGCAAGATATTGCCTCTGCAATTCAAATTGGTGCAAAAGCATACTTAGCAAGACAATATAAAACGATTGCAATTGTTGGTGCTGTAGTTTTAGTAATTGTGAGTATCGCATTTAGTCCGCTTGTAGGTCTTGGTTATTTAATAGGTGCAGCTTTGTCGGGGATTGCAGGATATGTAGGAATGTTAGTTTCTGTGGAAGCAAATGTAAGAACCGCAGAAGCTTCTAGAAAAGGATTAGCACAAGGTCTTTCTGTTGCCTTTAAATCAGGTGCTGTTACTGGAATGTTGGTTGCAGGTTTAGCGTTATTATCTATAGCTGTTTATTATTATATATTGTTAAAATCAAACGTAGATGAAAGAGAAATTGTAAATGCCCTAGTCGCATTAGGTTTTGGTGCATCATTGATTTCAATTTTTGCAAGATTAGGTGGTGGAATTTTCACAAAAGGTGCAGATGTTGGTGCTGATTTAGTTGGAAAAGTTGAGGCTGGCATCCCTGAAGACGATCCTAGAAACCCCGCTGTAATTGCTGATAACGTTGGTGATAACGTTGGGGACTGCGCAGGTATGGCTGCTGACTTATTTGAAACCTATGCTGTTACAATTGTTGCAACAATGGTTCTATCTTCAATTTTTTTTGTTGGTGATTTAAATATGATGATTTATCCATTAACAATCGGCGCTGCGTGCTTGTTAACATCTATTTTAGGGACATTTTTTGTTAAACTTGGAAACAATAAGAATGTAATGAACGCTTTATATAAAGGTTTCATTGTTTCTGCAGTAGCCTCTTTAGCTATTTTATGGCCTGTTACTGATTATGTAATTGGATTTACTAATGAATATATTGTTAATGATAAATCATTTAATGGAATGGATTTATATTATTGTGGTGTTATAGGGCTAGTTATAACTGGATTGTTAATTTGGATTACCGAATACTACACGGGAACAAGTTATAGACCAGTTAAATCCGTTGCTCTATCATCTACAACAGGTCATGGAACAAATGTTATTCAAGGTTTGGCTGTTTCTATGGAAGCAACAGCTATTCCTGCATTAATAATTGTAGCTGGAATTCTTATTACAAATTCTATTGCAGGTCTTTTTGGTATAGCAATCGCTGTTACTACTATGCTTGCACTTGCAGGTATGGTTGTAGCTTTAGACGCCTATGGGCCTGTAACTGATAACGCTGGCGGTATAGCAGAAATGTCTAATCTAGATAAAAAGGTCAGAAAAACTACGGATGCTTTAGATGCAGTTGGAAACACAACAAAAGCAGTAACTAAAGGATATGCAATTGGTTCAGCTGGTTTAGGTGCGTTGGTTTTATTTGCTGCCTATACAGAGGATATTAAACACTTTTCTAAAGAAGCAGGATCTGCTTTAGAGGGAATTGAAGTTACTTTTGACCTATCCAATCCTTATGTAGTTGTAGGATTGTTGATTGGTGGAATGTTACCTTATCTTTTCGGCTCAATGGGTATGCAAGCTGTAGGTAGAGCAGGAGGTGCTGTTGTAGTTGAAGTAAGAAGACAATTTAAAAAATTTCCAGGTATAATGAAGAGAAAACAAAAACCTGATTATGCAAAGTTAGTAGACTTACTTACTGTAGCTGCTATTAAGGAAATGATTATACCTTCATTGCTACCAGTTTTGTCGCCTGTGGTCCTTTATTTTGTTATTTTATCTATCGGTGGCCAAGTAGCTGCTTTAGCAGCAGTAGGTGCAATGTTGCTTGGTGTAATTATCACAGGACTTTTTGTGGCTGTTTCAATGACAGCTGGTGGTGGAGCGTGGGATAATGCAAAAAAATATATTGAAGATGGAAATCATGGAGGTAAAGGTTCTGAAGCTCATAAAGCTGCTGTTACAGGTGATACTGTTGGTGATCCTTATAAAGATACTGCTGGTCCAGCTGTTAACCCCATGATTAAAATAACTAATATAGTAGCGTTGTTATTATTGGCAGTTATCGCTGCTTAATTTTTTCACGATTTTTGGCCCTCTGCCCAAGAGGGTCATTAATTTTTTGTCTCATACTGGATAAAAAATCATAAACAAATGTTTGTTTTTTTACTCCTGACTCTGTAGTTCCTTCTACAAATTTTAAATTTTGCATGTCATCTTTATTGTAAAATTTTTTATTTTTTAAAATTCCATAGTTATCAATTTCTAAAACCAAAACATCATTTTTAATTATTTTCATTTTACCTAAATTTTTTAATTTTGATTGAGTTTGTCTTCTTTCAATATAAATCCAAATATCGTTATCAAATTTACTTGTAGTTGAAGGAATACCTAAAATTTTTCTTATATCATTTTTGTTTGACTCGTTTACTTTAATTGATAATTGTTTTTTCTCTAATGAGGGTACCCCATGATGTTTTACCACAGGTTTAGTTGAGCAATTTGAAACTATAAAAGCAATTAAAATTATATATAATATTTTATTCATGAATGAAAAATATATACATATTTATAATAATTTAATTAATTACACTAGAAATAAAGACTTATATAAGAATCTTGATAGAGAAGATAGTTTTTCTGATAGATTAACCTTGTTTCTACTTCATTTTTCTTTCTTTTTAAAAAATTATAAAAACGAGGAAAACAAGAAAGTTTTACAAGAAATATATGATTTTAATTTTAGACAACTCGAATTAAGTATTCGTGAAATTGGATATGGAGATCAGTCAATAAATAAAAAAATGAAAGATTATATAAATCTATTTCACTCTATGGTGTCAGAAATACACTTTTGGGACAAATTATCAAAATTGGAAAAATTAAATAAAATTTCTCTATTTTTGGGTGAATTTAAAAATAATGAGGGATTACTTACTTATTTTGATAATTTTAACTTAAATTTATCAAAAAAAACTTTAAATTCTTATTTAAAAAGTGTAATTAAACCATAATTATGGCTGTACCAAAACGAAAACAAACACCTTCCCGAACAGGAATGAGAAGAGCTCAGACAATGAAATTTTCAACTAAAAATATAGTTGAGGATAAAAAGTCAGGAGAATATAGACTTTCACATCATCTTGATATTAAAACCGGGATGTATAAAGGAAGACAAGTCTTAGACCCTAAAGAATAGTATATAAAAATCTATTATAATGTCAGATTTGATAAAAATTGCAGTAGATGCAATGGGCGGTGATGGTTCACCAAAGAAGATAATTGATGGTATTATTTTAAATCATACTAAAAATAAAAACATTTTTTTCAAAATCTTTGGTGATAAAAATAAGATAGATCCTTTAATTGATGGAAAAGTTTCAAAAGAATTTTTTGAAATAACTCATACAGAAAAAAAAATTGAAAGCACGGACAGTCCTCTTGAGGGAGCCAAAAGAGGTAAGGATACAAGTATGTGGCTTGCTATACAAAGTGTTAAAGATAAAAATGCAGATATAGTTATTTCTGCTGGGAACACAGGAGCATTGTTAGTTGTATCGAAATTAAATTTAAAAATGATTGAGAATATTGATAAACCAGCCCTGTCTGCACTATGGCCAAACAAAAAAGGTATGAGTGTTGTTTTAGATTTAGGTGCTAATATAGATTGTAGTTCAAAAAATCTTTTAGATTTTTCAATTATGGGAGCTTCTTTATATACTTCACTATATCCCAAAGATAAACCAAATGTTGCATTATTAAATATTGGTTCAGAAGAATTGAAAGGTAACGAGATAATTAAAGAAACTTATCAATTATTGAATGAAAAAAAATCAGATAATTATAATTTTGCAGGATACATCGAGGGAAATCATCTTATGGATGGGCAAGTAAATGTAATTGTTTCAGATGGTTTTACTGGAAATATTGCTTTAAAAACAGCAGAAGGTACTGCTAATTTTATAACTAGTGAATTAAAAAAAGTAATGACTGGTACATTGATTGGTAAAATTTCATCTTTGTTAAATATATCTAATTTAAAGAAATTTAAGAAAAGACTAGATCCTAGATTATATAACGGGGCTATCTTTATTGGATTAGACTCTCCTGTAGTTAAAAGTCATGGTGGAACTGACTATATTGGTTTTTCAAATTCTTTAGATGTTTGTCATAGAATTGTTAAAGGTAATTTGATAGAAAAGATTAAGCAAAATATTTAAATATGAGAATTAATTTAACTAAAAAAGACTTAGTTAATTTGATTTATATGCAGCTTGGTTTTTCAAAGCAAATATCAGAAAATTTAATTGAGGATTTCTTATCAACTATTGTCTCTAATATTAAAAATGAAAAAAAGTTAAAATTATCTAAATTTGGTACTTTTACTATAAGACAAAAAAAATCTAGAATTGGAAGAAACCCTAAAACAAAAGAAACAAAAGTAATTTCAAGCAGAGATGTTGTGTTGTTTAAACCATCTAAGGAATTTAAAGAGTTTGTCAATTTGAAAAACAATGAATAAATCAGATACTGCCTATAAAACAATTGGTGAAGTTACAAAAATATTAAATCTTAAATCTAATAAAAAGGGTGTTTTGCCAACTCATGTTATTAGATTTTGGGAAACCCAATTTAAACAAATTAAACCAAAAATACTTAATTCTAATAGAAGATATTATGATGAAAAAACAATAAATCTTCTTAAAAAAGTAAAATTTTTACTCAAAGACCAGGGTATGACAATAAATGGTGTAAAAAAAATATTAAATAATGATGATTCTTTAAAGCTTGACGAAATTGCAGATAAATCTATAAGAGCTGAAAATTTGAAAATTAAGTTATTAAATATTTCAAATAAGTTAAAAGAATTAAAATATGGCAAAAAAAACACACGTTAAGGTAAGAATGGTTCCAGAGGCAAAACCTGATAGTCCTTATTTCTATTATTTAAAAAAACCTGCTGGAGGGGAAAAAGCTAAAGTTAAGCTTTCAGCAAAAAAATACAATCCAGATACAAGAAAACATGAAATGTTTGTAGAAAAGAAGCTTCCACCACATAGTAAGTAATTACTTTTTTTTAAAATTTCTCTTTTCAAAATCTATATAAGATAAAATCATATTTCTCCATATACGATTAGTTATTTTTGGATCAATCTTAAGTTTTTTAGATTTTGAGTGAATTTTCTTAAGAATAATATTAATACGCTTTTTATCTACTATTTCTTTTTTATATTCTTTAAGATTTAAAACTTTTTTTACAAGATTTGTTCTATATTTAATTAAAGATAATAATTTATTGTCTAGTTTATCTAATTTAGATCTTATTATTTCTAATTTTTTTTTGTTTTTAGGCGACATTTATTTTATTGGTTTAATTAATAATTATTATATTTATCTAATCATGTACAGTCAGAATTATTCTTTAAATTCTCAATTAAAAATTTGGATGATCTCTTTATTATTAATGATCATGCTTATAATTTTAGTAGGTGGCCTAACCAGATTAACTGACTCTGGCCTATCTATTACTACTTGGGAGCTTTTAGTTGGTACATTGCCTCCTTTAACAAGTGATAAATGGATAGAATATTTTGATCTCTATAAAACAATACCTGAATTTAAAGAGCAAAATTTCAATATGACTTTAAATGAATTTAAAATAATTTTTTGGTGGGAATGGGCACATCGTCAATTGGGGAGATTAATTGGTCTAACTGTTCTTTTGCCAATGATTTATTTTGCAATTAAAAATGGTTTTTGGATTTTAAGAGAATATTCAATTATTTTTTTCTTAGTGTGTTTTCAAGGATTTATTGGATGGTACATGGTTTCAAGTGGTTTAGTTGATAGAGTTGATGTTAGTCATTATAGATTATCACTACATTTATTTCTTGCTTTTATTATTTTATCTTTAGTTTTCTGGAAGTTTTTAAAACTAACAAATATTAGAATTAATCAAATTAATATTAAATTAAACTTAATTAAATTCTTTCTTTTATTATTATTTTTACAATTAATAATTGGAGCATTTGTCTCTGGTATGGATGCAGGAAAAATTTATAATACATGGCCTTTAATGGGTTCATCATACTTTCCTGATGACAGTATGATCAGTGATTTTTTTAGTTTCAAAGTATTTGATGATCAATCACTTGTTCAATTTATTCACAGAAATTTAGCTTATTTAATTGTCATAATATATCTTTATATGCTTTATTTTGTTTTAAAAAATGGAAATATTAATTTGAAAATTCCAATTTTTATTATTGGAATTAGTTTATTTTTTCAAATTTTTTTAGGAGTTCTTACTATTTTATCTGGAGTAAAAATGCTCTATGCATCTCTACACCAGATAAATTCTATTATAATAATACTTTCAACTTTATATTTTCTTTATATCGTAAAATATAAAGAAACTATTTATTAGTTTTTATTTGTGGACATTAAAACCTCAAATTAGCTTACAGCTTTTAAATTGCCCTTTGATGATTTATTCAATGCTTGATCTAGATCCTCAATTATATCATCAATGTGTTCAATGCCGATACAAAGTCTTACATAACTTTGGGTAACACCTGATGCTGCTAGTTCTTTTTCATTTAATTGACTATGAGTTGTACTTGCTGGGTGTATTGCTAAACTTCTAGCATCTCCAATATTAGCAACGTGATAGAACATCTTTAAAGACTCGATAAATTTTTTACCAGCTTCAATACCACCTTTAAGTTCAATACCAATCATTGGTCCATTTCCACCTTTAAGATATTTTTTTGCTCTATCAGCAATAGGTTTATCATGTTCGGTAGAATAAATAACATTTGTAACTTCTTTATGTTTTTTTAGAAAATCAACTACATATTCAGCATTAGAACAATGTTGTTTCATTCTTAAAGCAACAGTTTCAAGTCCTTGAATTATTGCAAAAGCATTATCTGGAGCCAGAGCTGATCCCAAATCTCTTAATAAACAAACTCTTGCCCTAACTGCAAATGGTACATTGGCACCAGTTAGTTCTGGTACAGCCTTTCCCCAAATTACACCACCATAACTATTATCAGGTTCGTTAAATAAAGGTTGTCTTTTGGGATCTGCGGTCCAATCAAAGTTACCACTATCAACTATACTTCCTGCAACCGCTGTACCATGACCACCTATATATTTTGTAAGTGAGTGAATTACTACTGCAGCTCCATGTTCAATCGGTCTGCATATTACTGGTGCAGCTGTGTTATCCATTATTAGTGGAATATTATATTTTCTTCCAATGTCAGAAACTTCCTTTATTGGAAACACCCTTAAATATGGATTTGGTAAGGTTTCACCGTAAAAAGCTCTAGTTTTATCATCTATTAACTTTTCAAAATTTTCAGGATTACTTGGATCTGCATATCTTATCTCTATCCCAAGTTTGCTAAGTGTATGTGTGAATAAAGATACTGTACCACCATAAAGATCAGTTGAACTTACTATATTATCACCAGCCTGAGCTACATTTAATACAGCAAACGTTGATGCAGTTTGACCTGAAGATACAGTTACGCATGATAGACCTCCTTCAAGAGCGGCGACTCTTTTTTCCAGGACATCATTTGTTGGGTTCATTATTCGAGTGTAGATGTTGCCAAATTCTTTAAGAGCGAAAAGGTTAGCAGCGTGCTCTGTATTGTTAAATTGGTACGATGTTGTTCTATAAATTGGAACAGCTACTGCGTTCGTCGCTGGATCACTCCTATAGTCACCACCATGTATGGCAATAGTTTCAGGGTTATTTCTTTTTTTAGTCATTTTACTCCTTTTTTAGTGCTTCAACATTATGTTAGGCGCACAATACAGTTCAAATGCCTACCGATTTTATTAATTTTGTGAATTTTCCTTTTTAGCAGTTATAAGCCCGCAATAGGATCAAATCGGCAAATATTTTCTAACATATTAGCTACATATATCAAGCTAAATATAAAATTGACTTTGTAATTATTAATAGTATTAATCCTCGCACAATGACAAAATTTACTAAAAAAGGCCAATTAAATTCATCATGGTATGAAATAGACGCGAAGAATGCAGTAGTTGGAAGATTAGCAACTGTTGTTTCCAATATCATAAGAGGCAAAAATAAAACTACATACACTCCTCATATGGATGATGGTGACTTTGTTGTTGTTAAAAATATTGAACAAGCAAAATTTACTGGAAAAAAATTTCAAGATAAAAAATATTACAGACACACTGGTCATCCAGGTGGAATTAAAGTTACAACACCTGAGAAACTTCATGAAAAAAAACCTGGAGAAACTTTAAAAATGGCAGTTAAAAGAATGTTGCCTGGTGGAGTATTGGGGAGAAAACAATTAACAAAATTAAAAATTTATGCAGGAAATGAACATCCACATTCAGCACAAAATCCGACTGTAATAGACTTAGTTAAATTAAACAGAAAAAATATAGCTAGAAACTAATATGGAAAATACTCAATCAGCATCAAAATCTCCAAAATTAAAATTAGATTTTAAAGATAGTAAATACGCTACTGGTAGAAGAAAAACTTCGATCGCAAAAGTTTGGTTAAAAAAAGGTTCTGGCAAAATTTATGTAAATGGTAAATTATTTAGTGATTATTTTGCTGACGAAACTCATAAAATGCAAATTACAAGACCCTTTGAGATAATTAATCAGGCTACTGATTATGATGTAAGATGCAGTGTAAAAGGAGGAGGACCTACAGGCCAAGCAGGGGCTATGGTTCATGGTATTTCAAAAGCTTTAGTATTATTTGATCAAAATCTAAAAGCTACCTTAAAAACAGAGAAACTTACTACTAGAGATTCAAGAGCAGTTGAAAGAAAAAAACCTGGTAGAAGAAAAGCTAGAAGAAGCTTCCAATTCTCTAAAAGATAATTTTTTTTTAATTTTTAACTGTTATAATAAAAAATGCCTAAGCTTAAAGCATTAGTTGCTGGATCAACTGGATATATTGGTGTTCAATTAATTAAATTATTA
>CABYUV010000003.1 GCA_902522115.1 uncultured Pelagibacteraceae bacterium
TTATCAGCTATCAATTGTGGCCATTCTATTAGTGTTATTAATTTATTATCTTTTTCAAAAATATCTAAATTATTGATATCTTTTTTCCTATTAATTCTAAATAAATCATAATGTTTTATTCTTATATCTTTAACCTGATACTCATTTAATAAACTAAAAGTAGGACTTGTAATTTCTGTTTGTGTTAAATTATTTATTTTTTGATACTCATTTATTAAATATTTAACAAAGGTAGTTTTACCAACACCCATCTCTCCATATAAAAAAATAAACTCACCACCTTTAAGATATTTTGTAAATTCTTTAGCTAATTCTTTAGTTAACTTCTCTGAAGTGATATCTATTTTGCTATCTTTAATAGCGATAGGCATCTGGTTTGAAAGGACCTTCTGTTCCAACGCTTATATACTCAGCTTGCTCTTTTGATAATTTTGTTAGTTTTGCACCAACTTTTTTTAAATGCAAAGTTGCTACTTTTTCATCTAAATGTTTTGGAAGTACATAAACTTTATTTTCATAATTTTTATAATTATGCCAAAGTTCTATTTGAGCAATAACTTGATTGGTAAATGATGCACTCATAACAAAACTTGGATGTCCAGTTGCACAACCAAGATTAACTAATCTTCCTTCAGCCAAAAGAATAATTCTTTTACCACTAGGTAGTTCTATTTCATGTACTTGAGGTTTTACTTCAGTCCACTTATAATTTTTAAGAGCTTCAACTTGTATTTCATTATCAAAGTGGCCAATATTACATAAGATGGCTCTATCTTTCATGTCCCTCATATGATCTGCAGTAACAATGTCTTTATTCCCCGTTGCTGTTACAACTATATCAGCCCTACTTATAGCCTCCTCCATCAAAACCACTTCATAACCTTCCATTGCAGCTTGAAGAGCACAAATTGGATCTGCTTCTGTGACCAAAACTCTAGCTCCACTTTGTCTCAAAGATGCGGCACTTCCTTTTCCAACGTCTCCAAATCCTGCAACAATAGCAATCTTTCCAGACATCATTACATCAGTCGCTCTTCTTATCCCGTCTACTAGGCTTTCTCTACATCCATATAAATTATCAAATTTTGATTTTGTGACAGAATCATTCACGTTTATTGCTGGAACTAAAAGCGATTTATCTTTTTCCATTTTATTAAGTGCTTTAATTCCAGTGGTTGTTTCCTCTGAAACTCCTTTAATATCTTTCATTAAATCCTGATACTCGTTATGCATAATAGCTGTTAAATCTCCACCATCATCTAATAACATATTGGGCTTCCAATCTGGTTTTCCTACTATAGTTTGTTTAATACACCATAAATATTCTTCTTCTGTTTCACCTTTCCAAGCGTAAACAGGGATACCAGCTTTTGCAATCGCTGCAGCTGCATGATCTTGGGTTGAAAAAATATTACAAGAAGACCAACGAACTTCAGCGCCTAATGCAACTAAAGTTTCAATTAGTACAGCTGTTTGAATTGTCATATGAAGACATCCTATAATCCTTGCACCTTTTAATGGTTTTTCCTTAGAATACTCTTCTCTTAAAGCCATTAAACCAGGCATTTCACTTTCAGCTATTGATATTTCTTTTCTACCAAATTCAGCTTCAGTAATGTCTTTTACTTTATAATCTTCCATGGCAAGCTTTATACAGCTAAGTATTTATTTATCAAGAAATGATTAAACATTGGGAAATCTTATCTCTATCATTGCCCCATCTTTATCAGGACGATTAGATGCTACAATTTCACCATCGTGGAGTTCTACCAAATTTTTTACTATATTTAATCCTAGACCTGAATGTTCTCCAAATTTTTCAGGTCTATTACTATAAAATCTTTTAAATATTCTTGATGTATCTTTTTCTTTAAATCCTTGTCCTTCATCAAGAATTTTTATTGATATTTTATTTTTTTCATTAATTGATACGTCAACCAAAACATTACCATAATCTTTACTAAAGGATATTGAATTGTCTAATAAATTTGCAATGATTTGTTCAATTCTATTTTCTATACCATTTATTAAATATTTATCTTTTCCGTCATTTTTATATTCAATTTTTATACCTTTTTTAACTTGATGAATATTATTATAATCATCAACAACAGATTGGATAATAGGTTCAACATTAATTTTTTTCATTTTTTCTTTACTTAAAGCAACTTCATCCTTTAACATTTGTGAATAGTCAGTAATTAATCTTTCTATTCTTTGTACGTCGTGACTAAGTATATTTAATAATCTGTTTCTTTGTTCGTTATCATTTGTATCTTGTAAAATTTCTGATGCGCTTTTTAAAGATGCTAATGGATTTCTTATCTCATGAACTAAGTCTGTTGAAAAATTTTCAGCGTGCGTGACTCTATTTTGAAGCTCATTTGTCATATCTTCTAAAGAATTAGATAAAAGTCCTAATTCATCATTTCTTTTTTTAAGATTTTCAATACCTGGTTTGACTTGACTTTTTTCTTTAATACGAATTGTATATCCAACAAGATTTTGTATTGGTTTAATAAAATATCTACTTAACACAAAAGAAAAAATTAATATTACAAATCCCACTGATATAGCTGTTCTTATTACAAATGCTTTTCTCTCATCTATCGCTGTTTTTATTTCATTAGCGTTTTCTGTGATAGCTACATATCCAAGATTAATTTCATTCTTTTTGACATTCTTAATTGTTGTTACGTTAAATTGATTAAAATCTTCTTGCGTAAATGTGTAAGGAACTCCTAAATTTTCAGAAGTAGAATAATCTTTTAATATATCTTTGAATGAAACAGGTTTTTTTTCATCAATTTTTATATTTTTTTCCTCAATAGTTTTTTCTATTTCCTCATTATCTAAACTTTCAAATTCAATTTTATCAAGTCTTGTCGAGAATGACCTTGGATCAAGATCTAAAGTATCAGTGTCTCCAATAAGGTTAAGTTGATCATCAAAAAATATTACTCTATCTAAATTTTGAAAAATAAACCTCGTAGAAAATAAAAATCTTCTAATATCCTCAGATTGAAATTTTACATCTAGCCTTAAAATATTATCAATAGTGTTGTTAATAATGTTTGTGTGATTTTGAGATTTTTTTTTTATTAAACTTGGCTGAATATTATTTAGATATATAAATGTAAATAGTCCAATAATTGTAAAAATTACAAAATTTATGAATAAAAATTTTTTTAATATAGAGAGAGTTTTTAAGTATTTACTAAACATTAGCTAACATTCCATCTATATCCACTACCATACCTAGTTTCAATAGCTGAAAAATCAGGGTCTACTTTTTTAAATTTTTTTCTAATTCGTTTAACGTGACTATCAATAGTTCTATCCTCAATATCTGTATCCTCTCGGTAAGCTATATCCATAAGCTGAGCTCTTTCTTTAATTATACCGGGCCTCTTTGCTAATTCTTTAACGATTAAAAACTCAGTTGTCGTCAATTTATCAGGCAGCTGTTTTCCATTCCATTCACACTCGAGTTGTGACGGATCTAATTTTAATCTTCCATGAGATATCAGGCTTTTATTTTCCTCTAAAATATTATTTGAATCTTTTTTTCTTAACTGCACTCTAATTCTTTCAATCAAGACTTTTATGGAAAAACCTCCTGATTTTTTTACAAAATCATCTGCGCCTAACTTTAGACCTAACAATTCATCAATTTCATCATCTTTAGATGTTAAAAAAATTACTGGTAAGGAAGTTTTTTTTCGAAGTTTTTTTAGTAATTCTTCTCCATCCATCTTAGGCATCTTTATATCTATGACTGCTAAGTCAGGTGGCATTCTGGTTAAACCGATTAATGCACTTTCACCATCAATGTATGTTTGAACTTTAAAACCCTCTTTTTCCAATGCGATACTTAAACTTGTTAAAATATTTCTATCGTCGTCAATTAAAGCTATTGTTTGTTTTTGCATAAAGTAGTTTAAAAATACTAAATTGTTCTAATTTGGGCAATGTTATAAATTTAATGTAACATGCCCCAATTATCTCCAACATTAATATCAACTGTTAAAGGAGTTGAAAAAGAATGATAATCACTCTGAGCCACACTAGTCATTTCTTTCTCAATTAATTTAATCATTACTTTTTCATCTTTTTTTGGGATTTCAAAAATTAATTCATCATGAATTTGCAAGAGCATTTTTGAATTAGAATTTTTTTCTTCTGATAATTTCTTATCTAATCTTATCATGGCTAATCTCATTACTTCAGAAGCAGAACCTTGAATGGGAGCATTAATTGCGGCACGCTCTTGAAAATTTCTTACATTAAAGTTTTTATCATTTATTCCATTAAAATGAGATCTTCTTCCAAAAATATTATTGACATATCCACTTTTTCTACAAAATTTAATTGTATTATCCATATAAACTTTGATTTCTGGAAATTTAGCAAAATATGAATTCAAAAATTCCTCTGCTTCATAATTAGAAACGTTTATTTGCTTAGCTAATCCGTATTGCGATATTCCATAAATAATTCCAAAATTAATAGCCTTAGCCTTTCGTCTGTGATCTTGATTAACTTTTTTGATATCAATATTAAATATTTGGCTTGCTGTTAAAGAGTGAATATCTTCTTTATTTTTAAAAGCTTTTTTCAGTTCTTTTACATCTGCCAGGTCTGCTAAAATTCTCATCTCAATTTGATTGTAATCCGCAGAAATTAATAGGTGCCCTTTTTTTGCAGTGAAAGCTTTTCTTATATCTTTTCCATCCTCTGATTTAATTGGTATGTTTTGTAAGTTGGGATCACTAGATGCTAATCTTCCAGTCGTTGTAGCAGCCAGCAAAAATGACGTATGAACTCTTTTTGTATTTGGGTTTAAATGTTCAGGTAAAGCATCTGAATAAGTATTTTTTAATTTTGAAACTTGTCTCCAGTCTAAAATTAATTTTGGAAACTCATGACCTTTAAAAGCTAAATCCTCTAAAACACTTGCACTAGTTGCAAAACTTCCTTTTTTAGTTTTCTTTAAACCAGCTATTTTCAAGTCATTATAAATTATTTCACCTAATTGCTTTGGGGATGCAATATTGAACTGTTTTTTAGAAATTTTAAATACTTCTTTTTCAAGTTTTTGAATTTTTTTTTCAAATTTAGATGAAAGAGATTTTAAAAACTTACTATCAATTTCAACTCCCTCTATTTCCATAAATGCAAGAATTTTAATTAATGGCTTTTCAAAAATTTCATAAATATTTATCATCTTTTCTGACTTTAAATTTTTGATAAATTTCTTATATAATCTAAAAGTAATATCAGCATCTTCAGCAGCGTAATCTTTTGCTTTATCTAATTCTACCTCACTAAAATTAATTTCTTTCTTCCCTGTGCCTACCATCTCTTTAAAAGAAATAGTTTTATGCCCTAAATGAATTTCTGATAAAGTATCCATATTATGTCTATTTTTTCCTGCATCTAAGACATAGGACATCAGCATCGTATCTTCCATTGATGAAAGCGTTATTCCAAACTTATAAAATACGATAAAATCAAATTTTATATTTTGACCAATTTTTTTTATACTAGGATCCTCTAATATTTTTTTTAATTTTTTAACTACTGCATCTTTTTTAAGACACTTGGGTGACTTGTGACCAACTGGTATATAACATGCTTTTCCAACTTTAGAACAGAGAGAAATGCCCACTAAATCAGCTTGGTGAGGATCTAATGATGTGGTTTCAGTATCTACAGCAACTTCACCAACTTCTTCTGCCTCCTCTATCCATTTATCAATTTCATCTAAACTATTAATTAAATAATAATTTTTGTTATTTATCTTTTGTTGTTTATCTAGATTTTGAGTTTCAATCTTATTACTTTCTAGTTCAGGTTCTCCATAAGCAGAAATTGCAGAACTTAATAACCTGTTAAATTCCATTTCTCTTAAAAATTTATATAATTTATCTTTATCTATATTTTGCAATTTAAATTCACTTAACTCTCTATTAACAGGAGAGTTATGATCTAGTGTTACAAGTTTTTTACTTATTAATGCTTTATCCTTGTTCTCTATTAATGTTTCTCTTCTTTTATTTTGCTTAATCTCATTAGCAGATTTTAGTAAATTTTCTAAAGTGCCATATTTGTTAATTAGCTCTGCAGCCGTCTTTATACCTATACCTGGAACACCAGGGACATTGTCACTACTGTCTCCTGCTAAAGATTGCACATCAATAACTTTTGATGCATCTACTCCAAATTTATTTATAACATCATCATCAGTTATAAATTTGTTTTTCATAGGATCAAAAATTCGAACCCCTTTTTTGTAAAGCTGCATTAAATCTTTATCTGATGAAACAATTGTAACTTTTGCACCTTTCTTAAGGATTTGATCAACATATGTGGCTATTAAATCATCTGCTTCATAATTAGGAAGATCTACAGATGGCAAATTAAATGCTAGTACTGACTTTCTTATATACTCAAATTGAGGAGCCAAATCATCAGGCGCTTCTGACCTGTTAGCTTTGTAATCACTATAAATTTCATTTCTAAAAGTTTTTCTTGCTGAGTCAAATATTACTGCAAAATGTGTTGGTTTTTGTAAGTTTTGATCAGATTTTGAATCCTCTAATAATTTAAATAACATACTACAAAAACCACTTACAGCACCTGTTGGAAGTCCATCGCTTTTTCTACTCAATGGAGGCAAAGCATAATAAGCTCTAAAAATATAACCAGAGCCATCAATCAAATAAAAATGATCTGTTTTTTGAATTTTATTCATTAAGTATTATTAAATATTACAATGCTAACATAATCTGTATATAAAAAAATTTACTTTCAATTATTATAACAATTAGAAGTAGATTATTTTTTATATTTTGAGTATTATTTAATAATGGAATTAACAAAAAATCTCACGCAAGCTAAACTATTTAAATCTCTGGTTGTTATTGTTCTTGGTTCAATAGCACTAACAATATCAGCAAAAATCAAAATTCCTTTCTATCCAGTTCCTATGACTATGCAAACTTTTGTTGTATTGTTTTTAGGAATAAGTTTAGGGCGTAAAATTGCACTTGCTACAGTTGGTCTGTATTTAATTGAGGGAATTGCAGGACTTCCTGTATTTTCAAATTCCCCTGAAAAAGGTATTGGATTAGTTTACTTTACGGGACCGACTATGGGTTACTTAATTGGTTTTTTAACAGCTGGTTACTTAGCTTCTAAAATAAAGATTAATGATAATTTTTTTGTTGTTTTATTTAAACTAATTATCGCAACTTCGACAATCTATATTTTGGGTCTAATTTGGCTTGGAACATTGATTGGATGGGATAAACCAATTTTTGCTTTAGGTGCAAAACCATTCTTATTAGCTGAGATATTTAAAATTATACTCTTAGCCCTTTTGACTAAGCAAATAATTAAAATTAGAAAATTTATCTAGGTGATCTTTTAGAAAGAATTCTTTGAAGAGTTCTTCTGTGCATTTTAAGCCTTCTGGCTGTTTCTGAAACATTTCTATTACACAGCTCGAAAACTCTATGTATATGTTCCCACTTAACTCTGTCAGCTGACATCGGGTTTTCTGGTGGTGCAGCTTTTTTTGAAGGATCTGCCAATAATGCTTTCTCTACATCTTCTGCATCAGCAGGTTTAGCTAAATAATCTATAGCACCTTCCTTGATCGCAGCTACCGCTGTTGGAATATTTCCATAACCAGTTAACATGATGATCCTACTATCACTATTTGTAGACTGAATTTCTTTTACGACCTCAAGTCCATTACCATCTGCAAGCCTTAAGTCCACAACAGCAAAACCTGGTTTCTTAGTTTTTACAGATTCGACTCCTTTTTGTACACTCTCAGCTTGAAAAACCTCAAATCCTTTTTTTTCCATCGCCCTTGCTAAACGCTCACGAAAAGGATTGTCATCATCCACTATCAATAATGACTTATTCTCAAAATCGCTAAGATTCTGTAGTTTTGCTTCATCTTTCATGGCTCATATATGGGGTCTCTTCAAGATATTACAATATATGAATTTTATGCATTTCAGGCTTGAATTATTTACTTTACTTTAGTGCTGCTTACTTTTATATGCGAAAAATATTAAAGTTTTTATAAAAAAGACTTTTTTTTATTAAATTTTTTTTGGAGGCATTTAAAATGCAAAAATTTAAATCAGTTGAAGAATTAGTAAGTCAACTGAAACCTGAAAAACCGGTCTACTGTATAAGAAAAAATTCCATAAAATCTGCTGTTAGATTTTTCTTAAACAAATTTCCAGGTAAAGTTTTATATGCAGTTAAAACCAATCCACACCCTGAGATAATCAAAACAATCATAGAAAGTGGAGTTGAACAATTTGATGTTGCGTCAATTGAGGAAATTAAAAATATAAGAACTTTTAGTAATACAGCTAAATGCTCTTTTATGCATACTGTTAAAAGCAGAGAAAGTATTAAAGAGGCATATTTTGATTATGGTGTAAAAACTTTTTCTTTAGATACTAAAGATGAACTAATTAAAATAATTGAAAGTACAAATAATGCTAAAGATTTAGAATTATTTGTAAGAGTTGCTGTTTCAAATGAACATGCAGAAATTGATTTATCCAAAAAATTTGGTGCATTAACATCAGAAGCAATTGGTTTGTTAAGACTTGTAAAACAGCATGCTAAAAAGATTGGTTTGAGTTTTCATGTTGGCTCACAATGTATGCATCCAATTTCTTATTCAAAAGGTATTAGTGAAATTGGAAATATAATTAAAAAAACAAAAATTATTCCAGATTATATTAATGTAGGTGGGGGTTTTCCTACAATCTATCCTGACTTAATTCCACAATCCTTAGATAATTATTTTAATGAAATAAATAAGAGTTTAGAAAATTTAAAACTTGAAAAACTTCCAGAAATTATTTGTGAACCTGGTAGAGCTATAGTTGCTGAAAGTGGTTCAACAGTTGTAAGGGTTAATTTAAGAAAAAAACAAAAGCTTTATATAAATGATGGTACCTATGGAACTCTTTTTGATGCAGGTACGCCAAATATTGTATTTCCATCTAAGATGATTAAAGAAAATTCTAATAAAATAATTTCAAAAAAATTAACTGCTTTTGATTTTTTTGGACCAACGTGTGATAGCATGGATTATATGAAAGGTCCTTTTTTGCTTCCAAATAATATAAAAGAAAATGATTATATTGAACTTGGTCAACTTGGGGCATACGGATTGACATTTAGAACTCAGTTTAATGGCTATTACTCAAATGAAATTTACGAAGTTGAAGATAATCCAATAATGACAATGTATGATAAAGACATTAATAAAGCTAACATGGTAGCTTAATGTCGAGTCAAAAAAATCCAGGTCATAACAGTAAAAGAGATTTCTTAAAAAATCCTGTTGAGCACATCGATATAACTTCATTCGACTCTAGAAAAATTATATCCTCAATGAAAAAAATGTCATTTGTTTCTAGAGAAACAGCAAATGCTGCTAATATTTATAACGAGATGCTTAAAGATAAAGATTGTACAATATTCCTTACCTTAGCAGGCTCTACTTCGGCAGCTGGATGTATGAATATTTATAAAGATTTAGTTAAATATAATATGGTGGATGCGATTGTTGCAACAGGTGCTTCTATAGTAGATATGGATTTTTTTGAAGCTCTTGGTTTTAAACATTATCAAGGTTCACAATTTCAAGATGATACTGAGCTAAGGAACAACTATATAGATAGAATTTACGATACCTACATAGATGAAGAAGAGCTTCAAATGTGTGATAAAATTATATGTGAAATCGCTAATAGCCTAGAGGCGAGAAGCTATACTTCAAGAGAGTTCATTTATGAAATGGGAAAATATTTAAAAAATAACTCAAAGAAAAAAGACTCTTTAATTGAAACCGCTTTTGACAATAATGTTCCTATTTTCTGCCCTGCTTTTACTGACTCGAGTGCAGGATTCGGATTAGTTATGCATCAAGAACAAAATCCAAAAAAACATATAACAATAGACTCAGTTAGAGAATTTAGAGAACTAACAGAAATTAAAATAAAATCTAAAGGTTCTGGATTATTTATGATTGGTGGTGGTGTGCCTAAAAATTTTATTCAAGATACTGTTATTTGCGCTGAACTATTAGGAAAGGATGTAGATATGCATAAATATGCTATTCAAATTACTGTTGCTGATAGTAGAGACGGTGCATGTAGCAGCTCCACATTAAAAGAAGCAAGTTCATGGGGAAAAGTAGATATTACAAAAGAACAGATGGTGTTTGCAGAGGCAACTAGTGTTTTACCATTGATAGCAAGTGATGCTTATCATAAGGGTGAGTGGAAAAACAGAGAAAGAAAAAACTTTACAAAAATTTTTGAATAAAATTGAAATATCTATCAAATAAAAACGGGTTTTTAGGAATTGATAATAAATTTAGCTTTAAAGAAAAAGCTGTGATTGTTCCATTTGGATTAGAAAAAACAGTCAGTTATGGGGGAGGAACAAGAAATGGACCTAAAGAAATCATAAAAGCATCTCATCAAGTTGAGCTATACGATGAAGAACTTAATTGTGAACCTTATAAAAAAATAGGTATTAAAACTTTAAAACCATTTAAAATTGATAAAAATATTAAAAAAGCACTTAATAAAATCTCAAATATTAATAAAGAACTTTTAAATAAAAAACTTTTCCCAATGACTTTAGGTGGAGAGCATTCAATAACTCCTGGGTGTATTGTTCCTTTTACTAAAAAATATAAAAATATTTGCCTCTTACATTTTGATGCCCATGCAGATTTACGTCAAAGTTATAATGGAGAAAAATTTTCACATGCCTCAGCAATTCGGAGGTGTTTGGATTATAAAAATGTTTCTTTGATTTCATTTGGGATAAGAAACATTTCAGAAAGTGAAATCCCATTTTTAAAAAAGAATTCTTCAAGAATAAATATTTTTTGGGCAAAAGATAAAAAAAAATGGAATTTGTCTAAATTCAAAAAACTGATTGAAAACAAAACTGTTTATCTAACATTCGATGTAGATGGACTAGATTCAAGTATTATGCCTGCAACTGGAACACCTGAACCAGGAGGACTTTTGTGGGACGAAACATTGGATATAATAAGAATTGCAGCTAAAAACTCGAAAATTGTTGGCGCAGATATTAATGAACTATCTCCAATTAAGGGATTTAATTCTTATAATTTTCTTGTTGCAAAGTTAGCTTATAAAATTCTGTCTTATAAATTTTTATATTAAACTTTAATTGGTTTAATAATTTTCAATAACATTCTGAATGGTATCAACATTATTATAGCAACTAAAATTTTTACTGCTAAATCTCCAAGGGACAAAGTAACCCAAGGTATACCTGTTGCATAAAATGATATTGAAAAGAATAAAAATGTATCAACTGTTGATCCAATCAACGATGAGGTAAGTGGAGCTACAAACCACTCTTTTTTTCTTAATCGATCAAAAATTTGGATATCTAACAACTGAGCAGTAATAAAAGCTACCCCTGATCCAATTGCGATTCTAACAGAGATTAAATCTGCAAAATCAGTTGAAAATAACAAAGTAAATATAATTCCTATTAAAAAACCTAAATATACAATTTGCCTTGCTAATAATTTACCATACGACCTATTCGCTAAATCTGTTATCAAAAAAGCTATTGGGTAACTAAAAGCTCCATAAGTTAAAATCTCATTTAATCCATAATAGTTTATTGGGAATTGAACTAAATAATTAGAAGATAGTACAACAACCCCCATCATTATAGATAGAGTGATAAATAATTTGTTCATTAAGCTGTTTTAGCTACAGGTTTCTTTTTAAAAGGGGATTTAATTAAAACTACTTTTTTTAACTTTTTTAATCTAGGAGATAAATTTTTATTTTTTACAGTTTTTAAAAATTCATCAAAACTACCTTTTTTGTCAACTGACCTTACACCTGAATTACTTACAGTAAGTTTTAAACTTCTTCCAGTAAGCTCACTTGTAAATTTTACTTTTTTAAGATTAGGTAAAAATCTTCTTTTAGTCTTGTTGTTAGCATGACTAACATTATGACCTTTCATTGGAATTTTACCAGTAAGTTCGCATTTTTTTGACATAATAACAGTGCCTATATAAGGGGAGATATTGAAGGCGTCAAGTTTAATACATTTAAGAAACAGTTTTATTTCCAACAATTTCAGTGAAATTTTTGACACCATCTCTTATTAGTAATTCTTTAAGGTCTTTTTTAATCATGCTAGCAATATTGGGTCCTTGAAATACCATGCCGGTATACAACTGAACACAATCTGCTCCTAATAAAAACTTATCATAAGCTGCCTTACCAGAGTCAACGCCGCCTACTCCAATTATTTTAATTTTACCTTTAATTAAACTGTAAAATTTACTTATTAAAAAATTTGATTTTTTTTCAATAGGTTTTCCAGATAAACCACCTTTTTGATGTCTCTGTATATTTTGGAGTGTTTCCCGAGAAGCTTCAGATGTGTTTGAAATTATTATTGCGCTTATTTCATTTTCTAAAAGTATTTCTGAAATTAATTCAATTTGATTATCATTTATGTCTGGTGAAATCTTTACAGCTATAGGAATTTCAGTTTTTAATTGTTTTTTTTTCTTTGAGACAGATTTTAATAACTCTTTCAATTTATTCTCTTCATGAAAATTTCTAAGATTTTCAGTATTTGGTGAAGAAATATTAATTGTAATATAATCTGCAACTTCAGAAAATTTTTCTAATCCAATAAGATAATCATTCAATCTATCATTAGAATTTTTGTTTGGACCTACATTTACACCTAGTACACCTAGTTTTTTATTAGATTTTATTCTATTTAATATTGTATCTGATCCATGATTGTTAAAACCTAACCTATTAATTAATGCTTGATCTTCTACCAATCTAAATACTCTTGGTTTTTCATTTCCATATTGTTTTAATGGTGTAACTGTACCTACTTCAACAAATCCAAAACCCAACTTTAATAAAGGGTTGTATACCTCAGCATTCTTATCAAAACCTGCTGCAATACCTATGGGATTATCAAGATTTTGATTAAATATTTTTGTTTTAAAAATAGGATCATTTTTGTTTTCATCAAATACATTTGAAACTAAATTAAGTTTGAGTGATTGAATTGCTAAAAAATGTGCTCTCTCAGGATCTATTTTAAATATTAAAGATCTTAAATTTGAATACATTATTTCAATTTACTAATTATCAATTCTTTTGTTTCGTTAACACCAAAAAAACTTATAAAAAAACCCATTCTAGGTCCATTTTCATCTCCAAACACCACTTCATAAATTAACTTAAACCAATCTCTTAAGTTTTCTGCATATCCATTCTCTTTACCTGTTGAATAAATTAATGTTTGTATATCCTCAGGAGACATCTGATCATTACATTTTTCTAAAGTTTTAACTAAAGCTTGTAGAGCTAATTTTTCATTTCCAGATGGATTTTTATATTTTTTTTGAGCCTTAATAACATCATTAAAATACTTGATTGCATAACCAACTAGTCCATCAAAAATTGGAAAGTTTTTTTCATGAATGTTAGATTTATATTTTTTTACAAACTTCCATAATAAATCTTTGTTATCAGCATTGCTTGTCTCAACTAAATTCAACAACATAGAAAAAGACATAATCATTTCTTCTTTTGGAATATTGCCATTATGAACATGCCAAACAGGATTCATTACCAATTGTTGTTCTGTTTGTTTTTTTGATTTTTCAATATTATCAAGGTAATCATCTACAGCTTTTGGCACTATTTCATTATAAAGTTTTTTAGCTCTTTTTGGATTTTGATACATGTATAAAGATAAACTTTCAGGTGAGGCATAGTTTAACCACTGATCAATAGTAATACCATTTCCTTTAGATTTTGAAATTTTTTCACCCTTTTCATCAAGAAATAATTCATAAGCAAATCCAGATGGATTTTTTTTACCGATTAAATTTATAATTTTAGTTGACAAAATTGCACTCTCAATAAGGTCTTTTCCATACATTTCAAAATCTATATCTAGAGCATACCATCTCATTGCCCAATCAACTTTCCATTGTAATTTACAATTTCCATCCAAAATACTAGATTCTAATTTTTTACCCTTATTATCAAAAATTATTTTAGAATTTTTTTTATCAATTTCTATAACTGGAATTTCGAGAACATGACCTGTATCTGGACAAATAGGTAAAAAAGGACAGTAAGTTTGTTGACGTTCTTTGCCTAAAGTTGGAAGTATAATATTCATTATACCATCATAATTTTCTAAAATAATTTCTAAAGTTGGGTTGAAAAAACCACCTTTGTATAAGGATGTTGAGCTTTTAAAACTGTATTCAAAATTAAAACTATTTAAAAAATCTTTTAACATTTCATTATTATGTTCTCCAAAACTTGAAAATTTTCCAAATGGATCTGGAACTTGTGTTAATGGTTTATGTAGATTTTTATTTAGCAATTCCTGGTTAGGAACATTATCAGGAACTTTTCTTAGACCATCCATGTCATCAGAGAAAGTAATTATTTCTGCTGGTAAATCTGTAAGTTGCTTTAAAGCATTAACCATCATTGAGGTCCTTGCAACTTCTCCAAATGTTCCAATATGAGGAAGGCCACTTGGACCATATCCTGTTTGAAGAGTAATTTTACCTTTTTTATCAATAAATGATTTTCTCTCACGAAGCATTTTTTTTCCTTCAACGAAAGGCCAAGCACTTGTTTTGTCTAAAATTTCTTTTTTAATCACGAATATATCTTTTATAAAAATCTTAAATTGGCGATTTTATTAATTCTTATAGAGTTGAAATTTATTTACCATAAAATAATGTTCTTTCAAAATGTCTAATTATAAAACTGTTTTTTTTACACTTGGAATTTTGCAAATAATTTTAGGTGTCTCAATGTTCATCCCTATAATTGCTCAATTTATTTATTCTGAAATAGATTCATCATTTTTTGGTGCATCTATTATGACAATAGTTTTTGGATCATTATTTTTTCTTTCAAATCTAGACCACGACAAAAAGTTAAATTTACAACAAGCATTTTTATTAACTGCTTTGTCATGGCTAAGTATTGCTATTTTTGGATCTTTACCATTTATATTTTCTACTATGGAACTTTCAATTACTGATGCTTTTTTTGAAAGTATGTCTGGTATTACAACAACTGGATCTACAATTATTTCCAACTTAGAGAATACTCCAAAAGGCATTCTATTATGGAGAGCAATACTACAATGGTTAGGTGGCATTGGTATTATTGTAATGGCAATTACACTAATGCCCATAATGAATGTAGGTGGTATGCAATTATTTAAAATTTCTGGCAACGACTCTTCTGAAAAAATTCTTCCTAAGTCAAAACAAATAGCTTTACGACTTATTTATATTTATTCAGGCCTAACTGCTCTTTGTGCATTATCATATTGGGTATTTGGAATGGGAAAATTTGATAGTTTAACTCATTCTATGACTACCATAGCTACAGGTGGATTTTCTAATTATAATCAATCTATCGGATATTTTGACAGTGTTCTTATAGAAATATCATCGATGATTTTTATAATTTTAGGAAGTATTCCATTTATTGCATATATTAAATTTATTAGTGGTAATAAAAAAATATTTTTAAACGATATTCAAATCAGAACATTTATTAAAATAATAATTATAAGCATTATTATATTATCAATTTATTTATTATTTAATAATAATGGAAACTTTAGTTTAAGATCAATTTTTTTTAATACAATTTCAATATTGACTGGAACAGGTTATGTAAATGCTGAATTCGACGGCTGGGGAAGTTTTCCTATAACAATATTTCTTGCATTAATGTTTATTGGGGGTTGTGCTGGATCAACTACTTGTGGAGTCAAAATTTTTAGAATTCAAATTCTATATTTATTTATATTAAATCAATTAAAAAAAATTATATATCCCAAGGGAATATTTGTAATTAAGTACGACCAAGGATCTGTTGATGATAAATTTATTGCATCAATAATTTCATTTATTTATTTTTACTTTGTTATTTTTTTTATTTTAGCTGCGTTATTATCATTAACTGGTCTTGATTTTATAACTGCTATCTCTGGAGCGGCAACATCAATATCAAATGTTGGTCCTGGTTTAGGTCCTATAATAGGACCTAATGGAGATTTTTCATCTTTGCCCGATATTTCTAAATGGATCTTAACTGTAGGTATGATTTTAGGTAGACTTGAGTTGTTTGCAATATTAGTATTGTTCTTACCATCTTTTTGGAGAAATTAATTATGTCTGAAACAAAAAAACAAACATGGCTTGATTCTCTTGCAGTTTATAAAGATATTCGAATGGTAAGAATTCTTTTATTAGGTGCAATAAGTGGATTTCCATGGGTATTAATTGCAAGTAGCTTAAGTCTTTGGCTTAAAGAAGAGGGTCTTAGTAGATCAACAATTGGATGGGCAGGTTTAATTTTTGGAGTATACGCTTTCAATTATTTGTGGGCTCCCATTATAGATAGAATTCAAATTCCAATACTAACAAAAAAATTAGGTCATAGAAGAGGATGGATAGTTTTGATGCAATTAATTATTTTGTTAAGTCTTGTTGTTTGGAGTGTGATTAATCCAACTGAAAATTTGGCTTTATTAATTACTGTAGGTTTAATTATTGCTATAGCGTCAGCAACCCAAGATATAACTGTGGATGCATTAAGAATTGAACAGATAAATGAAAATGAAGGAAAATCAATGGCTGCAGGCGCAGCCATGGCTGTTGTTGGTTGGTGGACAGGTTATAAATTAGGTGGAGTGGTTGCTTTATTTACGGCAGAATTTTTTGAAAACTTAGGGGTAGCTGACTACTGGCAAGCTACTTTTTTAATTTTAGGTATTTTAATAATTTTAATGAATATTGGATTGATGTTTGTTCATGAACCTATAGAGACAAACAGAGAAGCAAAACAGAGAGAAACAGACAAATTAATTGAGGGAAAACTTGGATCTAGCAATATTATTACAAACTTTATCGCTTATATTACAGGAACTATAGGCGGACCTATTATTAGTTTTTTTAGAAAAAATGGTTTTGCCATTGCAGCTGGAATTTTAGGATTTGTTTTCTTGTTTAAGATAGGTGAGGCATTTATGGGAAGAATGTCTATTGTTTTTTATAAAGAAATTGGTTTCTCCAAAGGTCAAATTGCAATTTATTCAAAAGGTCTTGGCTGGATAACAACAGTTGTATTTACTTTGTTGGGTGGAGTAATGGCCATGAGAGCTGGAACAATTAAAACTATGTTCTTTGCTGGTGGGTTAATGGCTGTAACCAATCTTTTATTTGCGGTTTTAGCATGGACTGGAAAATCAGAAATTTTATTTGCAATTGCGGTTATAGCTGATGATATCACAGCAGCTTTTGCAACTGTAGCATTTGTTGCATTTATATCATTACTAGTTGATAGAACTTATACAGCCACACAATATGCATTACTTGCTTCAATTGGTACTGCTGGTCGTACTACTTTAGCTTCATCATCAGGAGCTTTAGTTGACTGGTTAAATGGAGACTGGGGAACATTTTTTGTTTTAACAACTATTATGGTGATACCTTCGTTGATTTGTTTGTGGCTAATTAAAAACAAAATTAAAATTGGTGCAAAATAATTTTTACTTCATAGATAATTTTTCGAATATTTACAAAAATCCTTCGAGAAGATCTGAGGTGACTTCACAAATTATATATGGTGAAAAATTCAAAATTTTAGCAAAAAACAAAAATTGGATAAAAATTAAAACTTTATTTGATAATTATAAGGGGTTTATAAAAAATTCAAAATATATAGAAAAATTTAGCCCCAATTATAAAGTTAGTTCATTAAAAGCGAAAATTTTTAAAAAACCTGGAATTGGAACTAGCAGTTGGCTTCCACTTGCATCCAAATTATCTGTATTTAAGCAAAATAGGAATTATGTAAAAATCGAAAAAAATAAATGGATTAAAAAAGCAGATATAAAAAAAATAAACCATAAAGAAAATAATTTTACAAAAATATTTAAAAAATTTTTAAATGTAAAATATATTTGGGGTGGAAAAACATTTAAAGGTATTGATTGTTCAGCCTTATTGCAAATATATTATTATTATAATAATTCGTTTTATCCAAGAGATACAAAAGATCAAATCAAATATACAAAAAAAAATTCAAAGAAAAGACTATTTAAAAAAGGAGATATTATTTTTTGGAAAGGTCATGTTGCTATGTGTTTAAATTCTAAACAACTAATTCATGCTTATGGTCCAGAAAGAAAAGTAATTATTATGCCAATTATAGAAACAGTTAATAGAATTGAAAAAACTACCAAGCTAAAGGTAAAAAAAGTATCTAGAATAAAATATTAATTTCTTCCAAAGTCAGGCTTGTCTATATCTTGTTTCAATTTGATGATTTTTGACCTTACTTTTTTAGTCTGAATAAGTTTCTTTACGATAGACTTATTATTTTTTGAATTAATATCTTTTTTAAATTGATTTAAATTTTTAATAAATAAATCAATCGCTTTTGAAATATTATTTTTATTGTTAAAAAAAATATCTCTCCACATGATTTCATTTGATGCTGCAATCCTAGAAAAATCTCGTAATCCACCAGCGCTATATTTGATTAGCTCATAATTTTGTTTTTTCTCAAAATCTTGAGCAGATTTTACCAGATTATATGCAATTAAGTGTGGTAAATGACTAGTAATAGAAAAAATTTTGTCATGTTTTTCAGCGCTCATAACAACTACTTTTGCTCCAATTTTTTTCCAAAACTTAGTTAGAATATTTATATTATTTTTTTTAATATTTTTTTCTTTAATTATAATGCACCATCTATCAATAAACATATTTTCTTTACCATGCTCTGGTCCACTAACCTCTGATCCAGCTATCGGGTGACTTTGAATCCAATGGATACCTTTCTTTAAAAATTTATTTATGATTTTAGAAGTTTCAATTTTTGAAGAACCAATATCTGTAATCAATGTTTTCGATGGTATAAATTTATTGATTTTTAAAATAATATTTTTGTATTCACTCATTGGTGTACAAAAGATAATTAGATCTGAGTTACTTACGCCTTTTGTTAACGATTTAACAATTGTTCCAGGTAATTTTAATCTTTTTATCTTAGCAATATTTGATTTTGATTTTTCATAAATAAATATTTTTTTTGCTATTTTTTTTTTGCTAATACGCCTTAATAAAGATGAACCTAATAATCCACAGCCAATAATTAAAATATTTTTCATTTTTTCAATACTTGCTTAATAACACTCATAAATTTTAAGTTTTCTTTTTTAGATCCAATAGTTAACCTTAATTTATTCGTTATATGATAACCATCTTCTGTTGATCTTAGAACAATTCCCTTATTTTTAAGTTTTTCATACAGAAATTTTGCTGAATATCTGCATTTTTCGAAATTAAGTAACAAAAAATTTGCTGAAACTGAATTTGAAAAAATATTATATGTCTCAAGAAATTTCTTAATTTTTTCAGAATATAATAAATTATGTCTAATCGATTTATTTATGAAAGCTTTATCTTTCAGTGACTCGATAGCAGCTAATTGAGCAATACCATTTACATTAAATGGTGGTTTTATAACATTTAGCGCATCAACTATTTTTTTTGATCCATATCCCCAACCTACTCTTAGAGAAGCTAATCCAAACATTTTTGAAAAAGTTCTAAGGATGAAAACATTGTCTTTATTTTTAAACAAATCTAACCCAGATGAATAATCTTTGTTTTTCATATATTCTGCATAGGCATCATCTATAACTAGTAAAATTTTTTTATTTAATCTTTTTCTTAATTCTAAAACTTCTTTTTTCGTTAAGTAAGTTCCAGTAGGATTATTTGGGTTAGCTATAAACACAATTTTAGTTTTTTTTGTTATCTTTTTTAAAATTTCATTTACAGAAATTTTAAAATTAATTTCTTTTGCAAATACAACTTTTGCACCTACAATTTTTGAGTAAATTCTGTACATTAAAAAACTGTACTCTGGTACCACAACCTCATCTTTTGGAGTTAAAAACAACTGACACAGCATTTGAATAACTTCATCTGAACCAGCTCCACAAATAATTTTCCCAGAATTACATTTATAAGCTTTAGATATTGCTTTTCTCAAATTCTGAGATTTTCCATCTGGATATTTATCTAAATTCAGATTTTTATTTGACATTATTTTCTTTGCTTTAGGGCTCATACCTAAAGCAGACTCATTTGCAGAAAGCTTAATTACGTTCTTAAGTTTCTTAACTTTAGATTTACCAGGCTTATAAACCTCAATTTTTAATTTTTTGAAATTTGGAGTTATCATTTTTTTTAATTTATGTGCTCTTTATAGATAAAATTACAAAATTTTATAGAGAATAAGAGGATTTTTTAAAAAATTGACATAATAAATAAGTTCTAGTAAAAAAATTATGCGCTGATTTAACTGAATTGCGAGCGCTTAAAAAAAACCGCTAAAATAGTTTTTTTTCTCACAATTCGAAACAGTCAAAAACTATGAATACTGAGAAAAACATAAAAACTTTAATTGTAAAGAAACCACTAAAATTAGACTGTGGAAAGACCATAAAAGATTTTCCTATAGCCTATGAAACTTACGGTTCACTTAATTCAAAAAAAGATAATGCAATATTAGTTTTTCATGCTCTAACAGGAGATCAATTTGTAACTGGAATAAACCCTGTAACTAACAAAGAGGGTTGGTGGAGTTATGCAGTAGGTCCTGATAAGGCTATCGATACAAATAAATATTTTGTTATTTGCTCTAACGTAATTGGTGGATGTATGGGATCATACGGACCAAGTCATAAAGATCCTGATCAAAAAATTTATGGAACAAATTTTCCAGTTATTACAATTAATGATATGGTGAATGCTCAATATAATTTACTTGATCATTTTAATATTGATAAACTATTTTCAATAACTGGTGGTTCAATGGGAGGTATGCAAGTGCTTCAGTTTATTAGCAACTTTCCTGATAAAACTAAAACAGTGATACCAATAGCAACCACATCTAGTCATTCAGCCCAAAATATTGCTTTTAACGAGCTAGGTAGACAAGCTATTACAGCTGATAGTAACTGGAAGGATGGAAATTATACATTAAACGAAACTAATCCTGGAAAAGGATTGGCAGTAGCTAGAATGGCAGCTCATATTACTTATTTATCAAAAAAAGGTTTGCAGGAAAAATTTGGAAGAAAGTTACAAGAAAGAGAAGATCTTAAATTTGGATTTGACGCTGATTTTCAAATAGAAAGTTATTTAAGATATCAGGGCTCAGTTTTCGTAGATAGATTTGATGCAAATAGTTATCTTTATATTACTAGAGCCATGGATTATTTTGATTTAACTAAGCAATTCAAAGGTAATCTTTCAGAAGCATTTATAAATACGAAAGCGAAATTTTTTATAATTTCATTTACATCAGATTGGCTTTATCCAACCCAAGAAAACAAAGATATTGTGATTGCTTTAAACTCAATAGGAGCTGATGTTGGATTTGTAGAAATTGAATCAGATAAAGGTCACGACTCCTTTTTACTAGATGTTCCTGACTTCTTAAGTGCACTAAAAAACTTTTTAGATAAATCTTACGAGGAAAATTAATTATGAAAAATGAATTTCAAGTTATAGCAGATTTAATTGAAAGAGATAAGAAGGTATTAGATGTAGGTTGTGCCGATGGAACTTTGATAAAATTTTTAAAGGATAATAAAAACATAAATATAAGAGGATTAGAGATTTCAAAAGAAAAAGTGCAAGAATGTATTGCAAAAGGTTTAACTGTAATTGAAGGAAATGCTGAAAAAGATTTAAAGCAATTTCCAGACAAATCATTTGATTATGTTGTTTTAAGTCAAACGCTTCAAGCTTTTCTTAGTCCTGAATTAGTTTTAGATGAACTTTTAAGGGTTGGAAAAAAAGCAATAGTTACTATTCCTAATTTTGGATATTGGAAAGTAAGATTTCATTTATTATTTAAAGGTACAATGCCAATTACAAAAACATTACCAGATGAATGGTATAACACTCCAAATTTACACATGTGTACAATCAAAGATTTTTTTCACTTTGTTAAATCAAAGGATATTACAATTTTTAAATCACTCGCTTTAAATAATCTTAATTCATCAATAATAAATGAGAGTAATTTAGGCGTCAAAAATTTGTTTGCAGATCTTGGTATATTTTTGATAGAAAAATAAAATGCATATTGAAATTATACCTTGTCTTCAAGACAACTATAGCTATTTAATAATAGACGAAAGTAACAATTCTGCCTGTGTTGTAGATCCTAGTGAATCTGAGCCAATAATCAATTTCCTAAAAAATAAAAATATAAAATTAAAATACATTCTTAATACTCATCATCACTATGATCATATTGGAGGAAATCAAGGATTAAAAAAAAAATATGGATCAGTTGTTGTTGGTTTTAAAGGAGACTCGAAAAGAATACCAGAGATAGACATATTGTTAGAAGATAATCAAATATGGAAAGCTGAAAACTTTGAAGCTAAAATTATGCATATACCTGGACACACATCAGGCCATATTTGTTTTAATTTTTTTAAAGAAAAATTAGTTTTTACTGGAGATACACTTTTCTCACTTGGCTGTGGAAGAATATTTGAAGGCTCTTATGAAGAAATGTTTGAGTCTTTGAACAAAATTAAATTATTACCAAAAGAGACAAAAATTTATTGTGGTCATGAATACACTCTTAATAATGCAAAATTTTGTAAAAAATATGATTCTGAAAACAATGATTTACAAAAAAAAATAGAAAAAATAGAAAAATTAAGAGAAAATGGAATTCCTACCATACCCTCAACTTTAAAAGAGGAATTGGATTGCAATATATTTTTAAGAGCAAAAGATTTAAAAACCTTTTCAAAATTAAGAGATTTTAAGGATAATTTCTAATTAATTCGGCTTGACTAAAGGCTGACTACAACTATATTGCGTTAACTTTAAATTAAACCAAACTATGTCATACGCAGTAATAAAAACAGGTGGAAAACAGTATAAAGTAAAATCTGGAGAGATTATAAAGATTGAAAAACTACCAGATTCTAAACCTGAGACTAAGATAGAGTTTAGTGAAATTTTGGCATACGGTGATCACAAATCAATTGAAATAGGAACTCCAAATGTTGAGGGTGCAAAAGTAGAAGCTAACTTAATTAAAAATAGTAAGAATAGAACTATTTTAATTTTTAAAAAAAGAAGAAGACAAAATTCAAGAAGAAAAAATGGGCATAGACAAGAATATTCTATGATAAGAATTAACAAAATTTTTTCAAAAGATGGTAAGGTGTTATCAGAAGCTGAAAAAATTTCTAAAACTTCAAAAAAAGAAGAAGTTAAGGAAGCAGTAAGCAAATAATTATTAGGTAAATTATGGCAACAAAAAAAGCAGGTGGATCATCACGAAACGGACGAGATAGTGCCGGTAGAAGACTTGGTGTAAAAAAGTATGGTGGTGAAACAGTAATTCCTGGAAACATAATTGTTAGACAAAGAGGAACTAAGATTTTTCCAGGTGAAAATGTTGGTATGGGTAAAGATCATTCAATATTTTCAGTTGTTAAAGGAAAAGTTGTATTCAAAAAATCTAAATCAGATAGAACTTTCGTTTCTGTAAAGCCCAATTAATAGTACAACAATTAAAATAGATGTTGTATTATGAAATTTCTCGATCAAGTTAAAATTTTTATTAAAGCTGGAAACGGTGGAGATGGATCTCCTAGTTTTAGAAGAGAGAAATATGTTGAGTTTGGAGGACCAGATGGTGGGGATGGTGGAAAAGGTGGATCAATTATTTTAAAGTCAGAAGAAAATTTAAATACCCTTATTGATTATCGATATCAACAACATCACAAAGCCGAACGTGGAGAAAATGGTTCTGGTCAAAACCGAACAGGAAAAAGTGGTGAAGATTTAATTTTAAAAGTTCCTCTAGGTACACAGGTATTTGAAGAAGATAACAAAACTCTTCTTTTCGATTTTAATAAAAAAGGTGAAGAATATGTTGCAGCTGCTGGTGGAAAAGGAGGTTTAGGAAACACAAGATTTAAAAGTTCTACAAATAGAGCTCCAAGAAAATTTACTAAAGGGACCATCGGAGAAGAATTTACAATATGGCTTCAATTAAAAACAATTGCTGATATTGGTATTATAGGATTGCCAAATGCTGGAAAATCGAGTTTGTTAGCAGCATTAACAAACGCAAATCCAAAAATTGCAAATTATAAATTTACAACTGTTAATCCAAACCTTGGCGTAGCTTCTTACGATGATAAAGAAATTACTATTGCAGATATTCCAGGATTAGTTGAAGGAGCCCACGAAGGTATAGGGTTAGGGATACAATTTTTAAAACATATAGAGAGATGTAAGTCTTTACTGCACTTAATTGATGTTACCAACTTAGATCTAAATGAGTCTTATAATCAGGTAAAAAATGAATTAAAAAGCTACAGTGCAAAGTTATTAGAAAAAAAAGAACTAATTGTGCTTAATAAAATTGATTTGATTGATGAAGAAACAGCAAATGAAGTTATAGATCATTTTTCAAAGGGTAAAAATTGTGAGATTATGACAATGACAACTCTGGAAAAAAAATCTGTATCAAAAATTAAAGCAAAACTTTTGTCTTATGTATCTTAAAAACTCTAAAATAATTATTGTCAAAATTGGATCATCTCTCCTAGTTGATCAGAATAAAAAAATTAGGAGACAATGGTTATCTAGTTTTGCAAAAGACATTAAAAAATTAAGAGATAATAATCAAAAAGTAGTTATTGTTAGCTCTGGTGCTATAGCTTTGGGTTGCAAGAAAATGAATTATAACAAAAAAAATATTAAATTAGATAAGAGTCAAGCTATTGCTTCTATTGGTCAAATAGAACTGATGAATTTATTTTCACAAATTTTCACAAAATATAAATTAAATATTTCTCAGATTTTGCTTACGTTAGAAGATACTGAGGAAAGAAGAAGATCTCTCAATGCAAAACGAACTTTTGATAATCTTTTTGAACTTGGTTTTATTCCTGTGGTCAATGAAAATGATACCATTGCAACGAGTGAAATAAAATATGGAGATAATGATAGATTAGCATCTAGGGTTGCACAAATTACAAACGCAGATACTTTAATTTTATTATCTGATGTTGATGGTTTGTATACAAAAAATCCTAAAATTTTTAAGGATGCTAAACTAATAAAGAAGATTGATGACCTCAAAATAGATCTAAAAAAAATTTATGTTAAAGGTGTAAATGAATATGGAAGTGGTGGTATGCATACAAAAATTGAAGCAGCAAAAATATGTCAGCTTGCTGGTACTAGTATGGTTATTGCCAATGGACTATATTCAAATCCTATTTCAAAAATAATTGAAAAAAATAATTGTACTTGGTTTAGTCCGAAAATTTCAAAATTAGATGCTAGAAAAAAGTGGATAATAAGTTCTGTAGCACCTAAAGGAGCTTTAATAATTGATGATGGTGCTAAAAAAGCGTTAAAATCTGGAAAAAGTTTGTTAGCAGCAGGAATTAAAAAAGTTTCTGGAAGATTTAACAAAGGCGATCATATTAAAGTGTTAGATAAAAAAAATAATGAATGTGCTAGAGGGTTAAGTTCCTTTACTTCTGATGAGGTGACTAAAATTATGGGTCATCACTCTAATGAAATTGAAAAATTATTAGGCTATGTTGCAAAATCAGAAGTTATTCATAAAGATGATATGGTGGAAATTTAAATGATTAACTATATGAATTTAATTGGAAGAAAAGCTCGAAAAGCTAGTGAGTATAAAATTACAACTAAGATAAAAAATAAAGTTTTAAACGATTATGCGAAATTAATTAAGAATGAAAAAAAATTTATTATTAATCAAAATTTAAAAGATATTAATTACGCAAGAAAAAAAGGGTTAAAAGAAAACTTAATCAAAAGACTTCATTTAAATGAAGATAAATTAAATGGAATTATAAATTCTATTTTAAAAATAGTTAAACTAAGAGACCCTATAGACAAAACTTTAGACAAATGGAAAAGACCAAATGGTTTGAACATAAAAAGAATATCAATACCAATTGGAATTATTGGGGTTATTTATGAAAGTAGACCAAATGTAACTTCAGATGTTGCTAGTCTTTGTTTTAAATCTGGAAATGTAGTGATTTTGAAAGGAGGCTCTGAGGCTATAAATTCAAATAAAGCTTTAGCTAAGTTGTTTAGAAAAGCACTAAAAAAAAATAAAGTTGATGAAAACTTTATACAGTTTATCGATTCAAAACAAAGGAGACTTGTAGATATTATGCTTTCTAAGATGAAAAAATATATCGATGTCATCATACCTCGTGGTGGAAAAAATTTGGTTAAAAAAGTTTTAGAATTATCCAAAGTACCTATAATTGGGCACTTAGAGGGGCTTTGTCATACTTATATAGATAAAGATGCAGAATTAAAAATGGCGAAAGAAGTTGTCTATAACGCTAAATTAAGAAATACAAGTATATGCGGTGCAACTGAAACTATTCTTATTCATAAAAATATAGTCAAAAAATTTAGTAATCCTATTTTGCAGGAACTTGAAAATAGTGGTTGTAAAATAATTGGAGATAAGATTTTGAGGAATTACTACAAAGGTCAGGTGTATCCTGCAAAAGAGAAAGATTGGTCAACTGAATATTTGGCATCAATTGTGTCTGTTAAAATTGTTAAAAATTCTGAAGAGGCAATTAACCATATTAACAAATATGGAACTATGCACACGGACTCCATCATTACAAAAAATAAAAAGACAGCAAAATATTTCTTAAAAAATGTTAAAAGCTCAATTGCAATGCATAATACCTCAACTCAATTTGCTGATGGTGGTGAATTTGGATTTGGCGGAGAAGTTGGAATTTCTACCAATACTCTACCACCAAGAGGTCCTGTAGGTCTAAATCAATTGATTTCATATAAATATGAAATAACTAGTAATGGTAGAATAAGAAATTAAATTGAATAACATAAAAATAAAAATTGGTTTATTAGGTGGATCATTTGATCCTGCTCATAAAGGACACCTAGCAATTTCAAAAGAAGCAAAGAAAAGATTCAAACTCACAAAAGTTATTTGGGCAATTACAAAAAAAAATCCATTTAAAAAAGAGAGTAAAACCTCAATTGCTCAAAGAATTAAATATTGTAAAAAAATAATTGGGACAAATTCATTTATTAAGATTAAATTTTATGAAAAAATTATTAAATCAAATAAAACTATAAATTTAATTAATCATTTAAAAAAAAATAAAAGTATTGAAATTTATTTTTTAATGGGTGCTGACAGTCTTATTAATTTTCATAAATGGTATAAATCTAAATTAATTTCAAAAAAATGTAATATTCTAGTTTTCGACCGACATGGGTATAAAAAAAATTCTTTAAAATCAAAGACATTTAAGCAACTCAATAAGACCAGCCTTGAATTTATTGAGTTTAATAAAGTCAACATTTCATCTTCTCAATTAAGAAAAATTTGATAATCTAAAATCAATTAATGGACAAAATTTCAGACTTAAAAAAAATTGTAATCAACACACTAGATCTCAATAAAGCTCAAGACATTGTAACTATTGATCTTAAAGATAAAAGTTCTATGGCTGATTACATGATTATAGCAAGTGGAACCTCATCTAGACACATCCAATCTTTATCAGAACAAGTTTTAGAAAAACTCAAAAATAATGGTGTGAAAGACTCTAAAATTGAAGGTAAAGAAAGTAGTGAGTGGAAACTTGTTGATGGGATTGATTTGATTGTTCATATTTTTCATCCAGAGAAAAGAAAGTTTTACGAATTAGAGAAAATTTGGTCGGAGCTAATTCCAAAAGAAAAAGTAATGATATGAAAAAAATTAAATTTTTTTTATTAATTTTTTTCTCTATTTTTTACTTAAATAAAACAGTTTTTTCAGCTGAAATTGATATTTATAAAAAAATTGACCTTTTCGGTGAAGTTCTAGAAAAAATTAATAAAGAATATGTTGATGAGTTTAATCAATCTGAGAGTATGGATTCTGCAATTAATGGACTTTTACAATCTTTAGATCCTTATTCATCCTACATGTCCCCTAAAATTTTTGATGAAATGCAAACAGAAACTAGTGGTGAATTTGGTGGACTAGGAATTGAAGTTAGTATGGAGGCTGGTGTAGTTAAAGTAATTTCGCCAATAGATGATACACCTGCATCAAGGGCTGGATTAAAAGCTGGGGATTACATAGTGAAAATTAATAATGTTCAGGTTCAAGGAAAGTCATTGAGTGAGGCTGTTGATTTGATGAGAGGACCTGTGGGTTCTGGAATAGAATTAACAGTCAGAAGAAGAGGTGAAAAAAAAGCATTAACATTTAATATTATAAGAGAGGTTATTCAAGTTCAATCTGTAAAATCTGAAGTTATAGATAAAAGTATTGGATACATTAGGCTTACTTCATTTAATGATAACAGTAGTGATCAAATTGAAAAACAAATTAAAAAACTTAAAAAAAATAAAAACTTAAATTCATTTATTTTAGATTTAAGAAATAATCCTGGGGGTCTTTTATCTCAAGCAATAAAAATCTCAGATTTTTTTCTAGAAAATGGAGAGATAGTCTCAACAAAAAGCAAAAAAAAATCTGAAAATAGAAAATGGTTTGCAAAAAAAGGTGACATTACTGACGGAAAAACATTATTGGTTTTAATTAATTATGGTTCTGCTTCTGCATCTGAAATTGTTGCTGGAGCTTTAAAAGATCACAAAAGAGCAATTATCATTGGTGAAAATAGCTATGGAAAAGGTTCGGTTCAATCAATTATTCCTTTAAAAAATCGTGGAGCTATCAGATTAACCGTCGCAAAATATTATCTTCCTTCTGGAAAATCTATTTCTGAAGTAGGTGTTAGACCAGATATAGAAGTAAATGAAGAAGGTGATGATTTTAGAATAAAAACTGATACTGATAATCAATTAAATTACGCTATTAAGTTACTTAACGGATAATATGAATAAAAATTTTAAAGATTTACCACTGAGAAGTGGGGTCGGAATTGTGTTGCTGAATAAACAAAATAAAGTATTCGTAGCAAAAAGAATAGATAATCCTAAAAATTTTTGGCAAATGCCTCAGGGTGGTGTTGATGAGGGAGAGGATAATTTAAAAGCTGCATTTAGAGAACTAGAGGAAGAAACAAGTATCAAAAGTGTAGAACTTATAAAAGAATTAGATGGTACATTAACCTATGATTTACCTGATAGATTACTAGGTATTATTTGGAAAGGTAAATACAAAGGTCAAAGGCAAAAATGGTTTTTAATGCGATTTACTGGAAATGACAGTGAAATAAATATTAACACATCTAATCCAGAGTTTTTAGATTGGAAATGGATTGAGCTAGATTTAATTACTGATGTTGTGGTTGATTTTAAACATCATGTTTACAAAGAACTGAAAGAAAAAGTAAAAAAATTAATTTAGAGTTTTTAAAACTTCAACTTTTTGATCTGCTAAATATTTAGATTGATCATTAATATCGGTTTTATTAGCCTCTTCTTCTGCCTGTTTAAGTAAATCTTGTTGCTTTGATTTATCCATATCAGCAAGATTAAAAATTGTACTTGTTAAAATTGATAAATTGTTATTTTTGAACTCAACAATTCCATCTTCAACATAGTAATTTTCATCCCCTGATTTTGATAAAATCTTAATTATCCCAGGTTTCAAAAAGGAAATAATAGAAATATGATCCTTCAATATTCCCATCTCTCCTTCAAAAGCAGGGACCACAACTTCTGAAACATCATCTTTTACTAAAAAAGATTTTTCAGGATTAACAATTTCTACTTTAAACTCTTCGCTCATTAAGCAGCAGCTTCTTGTTCCATTTTCTTAGCTTTTTCTATAGCTTCTTCAATTGTTCCAACCATATAAAAAGCAGCTTCAGGTAAGTGATCATACTCACCTTTACAGATTGCATCAAAACCTTTAATCGTTGAATCAAGATCAACAAGTTTTCCTGGTGAACCAGTAAATACTTCTGCAACGAAGAATGGTTGAGACAAAAATCTCTGGATTTTTCTAGCTCTTGCTACAACTAATTTATCTTCTTCGGATAACTCATCCATACCAAGAATAGCTATAATATCTTGTAGTGATTTATAGGATTGTAGAATTCTTTGAACATCTCTTGCTACTCTATAATGCTCATCTCCAACAATTCTTGGATCTAAAATTCTTGATGTAGAATCAAGTGGATCTACTGCTGGATAAATACCAATTTCAGCAATTTGTCTTGAAAGTACTGTCGTTGCATCTAAGTGTGCAAACGATGTAGCTGGAGCAGGGTCAGTTAAATCATCAGCAGGTACATAAATTGCTTGTACAGATGTAATTGAACCTTTGTTTGTAGTAGTAATTCTTTCTTGTAGGTTACCCATGTCAGTAGCTAATGTCGGTTGATATCCAACAGCAGATGGAATTCTTCCTAACAAAGCTGAAACCTCTGATCCTGCTTGAGTAAATCTAAAAATATTATCTACGAAAAAAAGCACGTCCTGACCTTCCTGATCTCTGAAGTATTCAGCTACAGTCAACCCTGTAAGTGCAACTCTTGCTCTTGCTCCAGGGGGTTCATTCATCTGTCCATAAACTAGAGCCGCTTTTGAACCGGCTCCTTCTTTTTTAATTACTCCAGACTCAATCATTTCATGATAAAGGTCATTTCCTTCTCTAGTTCTCTCTCCAACACCCGCGAAAACTGAAAAACCACCATGAGCTTTTGCAACGTTATTAATTAATTCCATAATTAAAACTGTTTTTCCTACTCCTGCTCCACCAAATAATCCAATCTTTCCACCTTTTGCATAAGGTGCAAGCAAATCAATAACTTTAATACCTGTTACAAGTATTTCAGTTTCTGTTGATTGGTCATTAAATTCAGGTGCAGCTCTGTGAATTGGCCAACTTTCTTTAGTCTTAACTTCGCCTCTTTCATCAATTGGTTCCCCAATTACATTTATAATTCTTCCAAGAGTTTCAGGCCCAACAGGAACTTGAATGGGAGCATTTGTGTTGATAACTTCATCACCTCTTTTTAGTCCTTCTGTGGCATCCATAGCAATTGTTCTAACAGTGGTTTCACCTAAGTGTTGTGCTACCTCTAAAACTAGTCTGTTATCACCATTTTTACATTCCAATGCTGTTAAAATTTCTGGTAGTTCACCATCAAATTTCACGTCTACTACCGCTCCAATAACTTGTGTGATTATTCCTTTGCTCATAATTATAAACTTTCTGCTCCTGATATGATTTCTATTAGTTCTTTTGTAATTGCTGCCTGACGACTTCTATTATATTCAATAGTAAGTTTATCAACCATTTCACCTGCGTTTCGGGTTGCATTATCCATTGCACTCATTCTAGACCCTTGCTCGCTAGCTGAATTCTCTAACATTGCTTTAAATATTTGCGTAGAAATATTCTTTGGCAATAAATTGCTTAAAATTTCATCTTCATCTGGTTCAAATTCGTAACTTTCTTCTGAGCTACTTTCTTCTCCCTCATTATTTAATGGGATAATTTGCTGTGCTTGAGGAATCTGGGTAATTACATTTTTAAATTGGTTATAAAAAATTGTACAAACATCAAATTCACCTGCTTCGAATTTTTCAATTACCATTTTTCCAACTTTGTCAGCATCAAAATAATTTGCATTTTTAGACTCTTTGAAAGAAATATTTTTAATTATTTTATCACCATAAACTCTTTTTAGTTGATCATTTCCCTTTGAGCCTACTGTGATAATTTTAAGTTCTTTGCCTTCATCTAAAATTTTTGCAAAATAACTTTTAGCTTTTTTAATAATATTAGAATTAAATCCACCACATAAACCTCTATCAGAAGTCATCACTACACAAAGATGAGTTTTTTCCTGACCAGTACCTGACAATAACTTTGGTGCATTTTCTTTATCAGATATACCATTTGATAAATTCAAAATAACATTATTCATTTTTTCAGAATAAGGCCTTCCCTTCTCAGCACTTTCTTGAGCTCTTCTTAATTTAGCTGCTGCAACCATTTTCATAGCTTTAGTAATTTTTTGTGTAGACTTTACACTTGCTATTCTTTTTTTTAGATCGTCTAAACTTGCCATAAATTATTAAGATTTAAAATTTCCTTTTAATTGAGTGATTACCTCAACAAGTAGTTTTTCTTTATCTTCCTCAAGTTTTCCTGAGCTTAAAATTGACTCTATAATTTCAGGCTTATCTGATTTACATTTTTCAATAATCTTGCTCTCAAATTCAGCAACGTCTTTTAAATCAATATCATCCAAATAACCTTTTACTCCACAAAATACTGAAATAACTTGTTCTGCAACAGTCATGGGTGAATATTGTTTTTGTTTTAAAAGTTCAGTCAGTTTAGAGCCTCTATTCAAAAGTTGCTGAGTAGATGCATCTAAATCAGATCCAAATTGAGCAAAAGCTGCCATTTCTCTGTATTGTGCTAGCTCTAATTTCATTGAACCAGAAACTTTTTTCATTGCTTTTGTTTGAGCTGACGAACCAACCCTAGACACTGATAAACCTACGTTAATTGCAGGTCTTATACCTTGGTTAAATAGTTCTGTTTCAAGGAAAATTTGTCCGTCTGTAATTGAAATAACGTTAGTTGGAATAAACGCGGATACGTCTCCACCTTGTGTTTCAATAATTGGTAGTGCTGTAAGTGATCCACCACCATGTTCATCACTTAATTTAGCTGCTCTTTCAAGTAATCTACTATGAAGATAAAATACATCTCCAGGATAAGCCTCACGTCCTGGGGGTCTTCTTAATAACAATGACATTTGTCTATAAGCAACTGCTTGTTTAGATAAATCATCATAAATTATTAACGCATGCATTCCATTATCTCTAAAATACTCACCCATAGCACAACCTGTGTATGGTGCTAAGAATTGTAAAGGAGCAGAGTCAGATGCAGTAGCAGCAACGATTGTTGTGTACTCCATAGCTCCAGCTTCCTCTAATGTTTTTTGAATTTGTCTTACTGTTGATCTTTTTTGTCCAACTGCAACGTATATACAATACAGTTTTTGTTTTTCATCGCCAGATTCATTGATTTTTTTTTGATTAATAATTGCATCTACTGCAACTGCTGTTTTGCCAGTTTGTCTATCACCGATAATTAATTCCCTTTGCCCTCTTCCAATCGGAACTAGACTATCAATTGATTTAAGACCAGTTTGCATTGGTTCACTTACTGATTGTCTTGGAATAATACCAGGAGCTTTTACCTCAACCCTACTTTTTTTAATTCCTTTATCTAATACTCCTTTTCCATCGATAGGATTTCCTAAACCATCTACTACTCTTCCTAATAATTCTTTTCCAACTGGAGTATCAACAATATTACCAGTTCTTTTTACTACATCCCCTTCTTTAACATTTCTGTCATCACCAAAAATTACGACACCAACGTTTTCACTTTCTAAGTTTAGAGCCATACCTTTTGAACCATCTGCAAACTCTACCATTTCGCCAGCTTGAACATTATCCAAACCATAAATCCTAGCAATACCGTCTCCAACTGATAAAACTTGACCAACTTCTGTGACTTCTGCTTTATCACCAAAATTTTTAATTTGTTCTTTTAATATTTTTGTAACTTCTGAAGGATTTATTTCCATTTATGCCTCTATCATTCTATTTTCGATTTGTTGTAATTTATTTTTAATCGAGGTATCGACCATAGTACTTCCTACTTGTACTACCAAACCTCCTATTAAACTTTCGTCATGTTTGTAGTTTAATTTTATTTTTGAGCTAAAATTTTTTGTTAACTCCTCTGTAATTTTTTTAATTTCTTCATTAGATAATTCTTTTGCTGATTTTAATTCTGCCTTAAGTTCACCTCTTTTTCTTGAACAAATTTCAATAAAGCTTTTGAGTATACGCTCAATAAAAAAGAAACGTCTTTTTTGAATTAAGAAACTTAAAAAATTTCTAAATAAAGACTCAAATTTATTATTTTCAGAGATTGTATTGATTACTTTTAATAAATCTTCTTGGCTTGTAGTAGGATCTTTAATCAAATTAGAAAAATCTTCACTTTTATCAATTAAATTAAGAATAGATGAAGACTGAACTTCAATCTGACTTAAAAGATTGTTTTCCTCTGAAAGTTCAAAAAGCGCAAGAGAATACCTTTCAGCTGAAGTTATTGAAAATCCGGTGTCTTTACTCAACTTGGTTCCTCTATAATGTTGAAGATTATTTAAAAATCACGCCCTAAATAACATATGACCCTTGTGTCTTCAAGTAGCGGATTCGTGAAAAAGTCCTCTTTTTTACGGTTAATTGAAGTTAATTGGATCAACATCAACTGAAAGTTTTATTCCAGAAGAAAATTTATATTTTGGAATAATTTTTGCAAGAGAGCTTTGTAGTTTCATAGATTTTAAGCCTCTTATCAAAAATCTTATCCTAAATTTTCTTTTTAATCTAAATAATGGGGCATTCACTGGACCTAGTATTTTTCCCTCTATTTTGTTTGTAATAAAATTTTTAAAATTAATAGCTTCTTTTTCTAATTTAATTTCATTATCTCCTGTTAAGATTAAAGAAATAAACCTTTGAAATGGAGGTAGTTTATTTTTTTTTCTTATCTGCAGTTCTCTTTCTAAAAAAATATCTGGATTTTTACTTGTAATTTCTGAAATCATCTTAGTATTATTTTCATAAGTTTGAAAATATACGGTTGCTGGTTTTCCAGTTCTTCCTGCACGTCCTGAAAGTTGATGATAAAGCTGCAAATTTTTTTCTGCACCTCTTAAATCATGTCCTTGAGATGAAAGATCAATATCAACAACTACAATGCAATTTAAGCTTGGAAAATGAAAACCTTTTGAAATTAATTGGGTTCCAACTAAAATATGTGTTTGATTATTAATAATTTTTTCTATTTTTTCTTTAGAATCTTTTTTATTCATTGTGTCACTTGAAAAAATCTCTATTGTTTTTCCAGGAAACTTTCTTTTTACCTCTTCTGAAATTCTCTCAACACCAGGACCACTAAAAATAAATTCACAATTACCTTCTTTTGTACAATTTCTTTTAAGATCAGATTTGTATCCACAATAATGGCATAATAAGTTAGTTTTATTTTTATGATAAACTAAATTGATACTACAATTTGGACATGTAAAACTTGTAAAACACTTATTACATAAAACATTTGGAGAAAAACCTCTTCTATTTAAAAAAAACAAAACTTGATCTTCTTTTTCTAAATGTGAATTTACTTTTTCGATAATTTTATTTGATATCCATGATTGTTTTTCAAGTTTCGTATTATTTAAATTAATAATTTCATAATTAGGTAATGATGCGTTTTGATATCTTTTATTTAATCTAGAAACCTCATATTTACCTTTTTTAATATTTTCAAAAGTTTCTATAGAGGGAACAGCAGTAATCAAATTGATGGGAATATTTTCAAAAGATGCTCTAGAAATTGCCATATCACGAGCATTGTAAGTTATGCCTTCATCTTGTTTGAATGATTGATCATGCTCCTCATCAACAATTATCATTCCTAATTTTTTAAATGGTAAAAATAATGAAGATCTAGCTCCAATTATTATTTTTATTTTACCGTTAGAAACGCCACTCCAAATTAATTCTTTCTTTTTTTTTGAAATACCAGAGTGCCAGACTGCAGGTTTAAAACCAAAATATTCTACAAATTTTTGTTCAAACTGACTAGTTAGACCTATTTCTGGCAGCAATATTAATCCTTGAAAACCCTTCCATATCAGTGGTTTTAACGCCTCAAAATAAACTAAAGTTTTTCCTGATCCAGTTGTGCCTTGCAAAACATGTACTCTAAATTTTTTATTTGAAATACTCATTTTTTTTAGAGATTTATTTTGATCACTAGATAGCTTGATTGTGTTTTGTTTAATTTTACTATCAAATATTTGATAAAGTTGATTTTCTTTATTCTCTACTGCATTACTAGTTAAGAGTACTAACTTTAATGCCATGCCCTTTGGGATAAGATTATATTCTGCAAACCAATTTAAAAAATTTATTGTATTTTTTTTTAAAGGAGTAACGTCTAATTTTTTAATTATATTTTTAGTCTTAAAATTTTTATTATTTTTTTTTTCAAATTCGTCCCAAACAACACCAGTAATTTTTGATTTTCCAAAAGGTACCATTACATAATCACCAACTTTAAGATTTAAACTACTTTCATAAGTAAATGGATGATTAAAAATATTTGGTAAAAGAATCGGATATTTCATATTTTTATAACATGAAAAAAAATTAAGAGTGTATTGCTCTTTTATCTACTGATAAAGCAGCTTCTTTAACTGCTTCAGAAAACGTTGGATGAGCATGACAAGTTCGAGCGATATCTTCTGCACTTGCACCAAATTCCATTGCAACACCTATCTCTGCAATTAATTCTCCCGCATGAGGTCCAATTATATGTGCACCCAATACTTTATCTGTTTGCTCATCAGCTAAAATTTTAACAAAACCTTCTGCATCATCTATGGCCTTAGCTCTTGAATTGGCCATAAACGAAAATTTCCCTAATTTATATTTTTTATTTATTTCTTTTAATTGTTCCTCAGTTTTACCGATTGATGCTACTTCTGGTGTTGTATAAATTACTCCTGGGATTGTATCGTAATTTACATGTCCAGATTGACCAACTATGTTTTCTGCAACTGCTATACCTTCGTCCTCCGCTTTATGTGCAAGCATTGGACCAGCAATTACATCACCTATTGCATAAATATTCTCAACGTTAGTCTTAAAAATTTTATCAGTTTTAATTCTATTTCTTTCGTCAAGATCTACTCCTACAGACTCTAAATTCAAACCATCTGTATTAGGTTTTCTGCCAACAGAAATCAAAACAACATCACACTCAAAATTATTTTTGTTACCATCTTTATCTAGTGTTGAAACCACTGCACCTACTGCATTTTTTTTAATTGTTTCAACTTTATTTTGCATATTAAATTTCATTCCCTGTTTTTTTAAAATTTTCATAAACTCTGAAGAGATTTCTTTATCCATTCCAGGGGTAATATGATCTAAAAATTCAACAACTTGCACTTCTGCTCCAAGTCTTGACCATACAGATCCCATCTCCAATCCTATATAGCCTCCCCCTACAACAACCATTTTCTTAGGTACCTTTTCTAACTTCAAAGCACCTGTTGATGAGACAATTGTTTTCTCATCTATTTCTATTCCTGGTAATGAAACTGGAACTGATCCTGTTGCAATAACTGTTTTTTCTGTTTGGATGATAGTTTCTTTATTTTTATCATCCTTTATTAAAATTTCATTTTTAGATTTAAAACTTCCATGTCCTTTAAAGTAAGTAACTTTGTTTTTTTTCAAAAGAAACTCAACACCTTTTGTAAGAACGGTTACAGCTTTATCTTTGCTTTTCATCATTTTGTCTAAATTTAATTTTACTTCACCAACTTCAATACCTTTATTTGCTAAACTTTTTACTTTGTGAAATTCTTCAGACAGATTAAGTAAGCTTTTTGATGGAATACAACCTATATTTAAACAAGTACCTCCCAAAGAGCCTCTGGACTCTATACATGCAGTTTTTAATCCTAATTGGGCAAGTCTGATTGCGCATACATAACCGCCCGGTCCACCTCCAATAACTACAGCTTGAAATTTCTCTGACATTTAAATATCTAAAAACAACCTTCTAGGGTCTTCTAAGTTTTCTTTAATCATTTTAAGGAAAGATACAGATTCTTTTCCATCAATAATTCTATGATCATATGATAATGCTAAATACATAATTGGTCTTATTATGATTTCACCATCTACAACAATAGGTCTTTCTACTATATTATGCATGCCCAATACACCAGATTGAGGTAAATTTAGTATTGGGGTTGAAAGCATAGACCCATACACACCTCCATTACTTATTGTAAATGTTCCTCCTTGAAGATCTTCAATTGTTAGCTTTCCATCTCGAGCTTTTTCTGAAATTTCTTTAATATTTTTTTCTATATCAGCAAAAGATAATTCATCTGCATTTCTTAAAACTGGAACAACCAAACCTTTATCTGTTCCAACAGCAAAACTAATATTATAATAGTTTTTATAGATAATCTCATCACCATCTATTTCAGCATTCACGGCAGGGAAATTTTTTAAAGCAACTACACATGCTTTTACAAAGAAAGACATGAAACCTAGTTTCACTCCATAACGAGATTGAAAATCCTGCTGATTTTCTTTTCTCATTTCCATTACACTGCTCATATCAACCTCATTAAAAGTTGTTAAAAGAGCAGCATTATCTTGTGCTTGCTTTAATCTTTTTGCAATAGTTTGTCTCAACCTAGTCATTTTAATTCGTTCTTCTTCACCATACTGAATTTTTCTTTCAGAAGGTTTTGGATTTGCTCCCATCAAACTTATTAAATCACCTTTTAAAACTCTTCCATCTTTTCCAGAACCTTGGATTGAATTAATATCAATATTATTTTCAACAACAATTTTCCTCACTGCTGGAGATAAGTTTTGATTTGAGTCTCTTTTTATAGCAACTTCTGGTTTAACTTCCTCAGTTAATACTAGAGGTTTCACACTAGATTTTTCAATTTTTTTTTCTTCAAATATCTTTGGTTCTTTTTTGTTAGCATCTAATTTTATTACATTACTTTCCTCAACAACTGCTTCGTCTTTTTTAATTTCCTCTTTCCTCACTGAAGTAATTTTTACAGATTCTTCTTTTTCGGATACAGATCCTAATAATGCGCCCACTTCAACTACTGAACCATCTTGTGAATTTATCTCAGTTAATACTCCAGAGATAGGGGATGGAACCTCTAAATTTACTTTATCTGTCTCAAGTTCTACAATTGGTTCATCTGCTTTAACTGTATCACCTGGGTTTTTAAGCCATTTTGCAACAGTTGCTTCTGTTATACTTTCTCCAAGAACTGGAACTAAAATTTTTTCACTCATTATAACTATTCAAATACTTTCTTTATTATTTCTTGTTGTTGAGAATTGTGCCTTTTAGCATATCCTGTTGCAGGAGTTGCATCTGGGCTTCTTCCTATATAAGAAATTTTGTTATTATTAGCCTTTATAGTATCTAATGTCCATTGTATATAGTCCCTCACTGAAAACCATGCTCCCATATTTTTTGGCTCTTCTTGGCACCAAAAAAATTTTGCATTTTTAGCATACGGTTTTAACTCATTAACCAAGGCTTTTGCAGGAAATGGATACAACTGTTCGATTCTATACATCACAACATCATCTTTTTTCAATTTTTCTCTAGCATCTAATAAATCAAAATATACTTTTCCAGAACAAAGAATTACTTTTTTAATCCTAGAGCTTTCTTTTAACTTAATAAATCCTTTAGACTTTGGATCGATGGCATGATCCCACAATACCCTGTGAAAAGTATTTTTTTTATTGAAATCTTGTAAATTTGAAACACAATATTTGTTTCTTAAAAGTGATTTTGGTGTCATTATAACCAATGGTTTCCTAAAGCTTCTATGCATTTGTCTTCTCAAAGCATGAAAATAGTTTGCTGGAGTTGTGCAGTTCATTATTTGCATATTATCGTTTGAACATAATTGTAAAAATCTTTCTAGTCTTGCTGACGAATGCTCCGGACCTTGACCTTCGTATCCATGGGGTAACAACATTACTATTCCAGATGCTCTATTCCATTTTCTCTCACCTGAGGCAATAAATTGATCAATTACCACTTGCGCACCATTTGCAAAGTCACCGAATTGAGCTTCCCAAAGAGTAAGAGTGTTTGGCTCAACAAGACTGTAACCGTATTCAAATCCCAAAACTGCAAGTTCAGATAAAAAACTATCTACTATTTCAAATTGTTTCTGACTATCTGAAATATTATTTAAAGGAACATATCTTGAATTATCTGTTTGATTTCTTAACACAGAATGCCTTTGACTGAATGTTCCTCTACCAGAATCCTGTCCTACTAGTCTGACTGGATATCCTTCCTCAAGTAAGGATCCAAATGCTAGAGCTTCTGCTGAAGACCAATCAATTCTAGTTCCTTTATTAATGTTTTCTTTTCTAGTATTAAATATTTTAGTAATAGTTTTGTGAATATTTTTTTCTTCGGGAAGAGTGTTTATTTTTTCTGATATGAATTTTAATTTATCTTCCTCATAACCTGTTATACCTCTTTTATCTTTACCTCTTTCAGGTTTATATCTTGACCATGTTCCTTCAAACCATTCTATTTTAGGTTTATAATCTTTTGCACTCTTATATTGCTCATCAAGTAAATCCTTAAACGATTTGACATTTTGATTTAATAATTCCTGTGTAATAGAATTTTCGTTGACTAATTTGTTTCCATAAATTTTATAAACACTTGGATGTGATTTAATTTTTTTATACATTAAAGGTTGAGTAAATGAAGGCTCGTCTCCCTCATTATGTCCAAACCTTCTATAGCAGATTAAATCTACTACCACGTCTCTATTAAACTTTAATCTAAACTCTGTTGCTATTCTAGTCGCATAAACAACCGCTTCTGGATCATCTCCATTAACATGAAGAATTGGTGCCTCTACCATTTTTGCAACATCAGATGGATAAGGTGATGACCTTGCAAATCTTGGACTAGTCGTAAATCCTATCTGATTATTAACAATAATATGTATCGTCCCTCCAGTATTATGTCCTGGCAAGCCAGACATTGCAAAACATTCAGCTACAACACCCTGACCTGCAAATGCTGCATCTCCATGAATGAGGATAGGTATAACTTTATTTCTCTCTCGATCTTTGTGAAAAAATTGTTTAGCTCTCGTCTGACCCAAGACAACTGGATTAACGGCTTCTAAGTGAGAAGGATTATCCGTCAAGCTTACGTGAACTGAATTTCCATCAAACTCTCTATCTGAGGATGCTCCAAGATGATATTTCACATCTCCAGCGCTATCCTCAGCGTCAGAGCTGAATTCACCAGCAAATTCGTTGAAAATTTTCTTGTAAGACTTTTGTAAAACATTTGCTAAAACATTAAGTCTACCTCTGTGAGACATTCCTATCTTAACTTCTTTGATATTATTCTGACCACCTATTTTAATAATTTGTTCAAGAGCAGGTATCAAACTTTCCCCACCATCTAAACCAAATCTTTTTGTACCTACATATTTAGTAGCTAAAAATTTTTCAAACCCTTCCGCCTGTACTAATTTATTTAAAATTGCTTCTTTTCCATTTTTAGTAAATTGAAGTGCATTTTTATCTTGCTCTATTCTATCTCTAAACCACATTCTTTCATCTGGATTTGAAATATGCATAAACTCATAACCTATTTTTCCACAATAGGTCTTTTTCATAAATTTAAGTATTTCTCTTATATTTGCATACTTGCGATTAATTACTCCATTAAGAAAAATCTTCTTATCGTAATTTTCTTTTTTAAAACCATAAAAATCTGGATGAAGTTCATCTAAATATTCAGACTCTCTCATTTCTAATGGATCGAGATCTGCTAATAAGTGTCCACGTAACCTATAAGCTCTAATTAATGCTACAGCGCTAATTGAGTCCTTATTTGAATCAGCAAGTAATTGAAAATTAAATTTTTCTGAAGTGTCCAATTTTTCATTGTCAAAATCGCTTTTGTCCTGTTCTTCTATTTTTTTTTGTAATTCATCAATATTAATTTTTTGTTTAGTTGGTCCCCAAGAAGGTCCGTTGATTTCTTTTGCTATAATATTTAATTCTTCACCAATACTTGCAAAATAGTTTGACCAACTTTCTGGAAGATCCACATCTTTATTGATAAATTTTAAATACATCTCTTCTATAAATGCACTATTAGATTTATTTAAGAATGAAGTTTTTTCGAAATCGAGATTTTTTGATGAAGACATCTTTTTTATTTAATATATCTCTCTGATATTATTTTTCAATTAGACAGTTTATTAAATAAAGTTTTTCCTATGATTGATGGTGATTTAGCAACAGTAATGCCACATTCCTCCATTTTTTTAATCTTATCTTCAGCTCCACCTTTACCACCTGATATAATGGCACCAGCATGCCCCATTCTCCTTCCTGGAGGTGCAGTAATTCCAGCTATAAATCCAACTATTGGTTTTTTGATCTTATGATTTTTTATAAAATCAGCCCCTTCTTCTTCGGCTGTCCCTCCAATTTCACCTATCATTAAAATAGACTCTGTTTCAGAATCATTTAAAAATAAATCTAAACAATCAATAAAATTTGTTCCATTAATAGGATCACCACCAATACCAATACAAGTTGATTGACCAAGTCCATTTTCAGTTGTTTGGGCTACTGCTTCATATGTCAATGTTCCTGACCTTGATACAATTCCAACACTTCCCCTTTTGTGAATACTTCCTGGCATAATGCCAATTTTACATTCATCTGGTGTGATTATTCCTGGACAATTAGGTCCAATTAATCTGCTACTAGATCCATTTAATTTTTGTCTAACCTTAAGCATATCCTGAATTGGAATTCCCTCTGTTATACAAACAATAAGTTCAATTGATGAATCGATAGCTTCAATGATTGCCGCTGCTGCAAATTTAGCAGGTACATAGATCATAGTTGCATCTGCTCCTACTTCATTTTTTGCCTCTGAAACACTATTAAAAACTGGTCTGTCTAAATGTTTTTGACCACCTTTCTTTGGCGTAACCCCACCAACAAGATTGGTTCCATATTTTATAGCCTGCTCTGAGTGAAATGTTCCATGTGAGCCAGTAAATCCCTGACAAATTACTTTAGTATTTTTATTTACCAAAACCGACATTTTATTTTATCGCCTCAACAATTTTCTTAGCTGCATCGTCTAAATTTTCTGCTGAAATTAATTCTAATCCAGAATTATCAAGAATTTCTTTTCCCTCTTTAAAATTTGTACCTGCTAATCGTACAACTAAAGGTACACTAATATTAATTTCTTTAGCCGCATCAACTACTCCTTGAGCTAGAACATCACATCTCATAATTCCACCGAAAATATTTATTAAAATACCTTTAACATTTTTATCCGAGAGAATTATCTTTAATGCAGCTGATACTTTTTCTTTAGATGCACCACCGCCTACATCTAAAAAATTTGCCGGCTCTTTACCATACAATTTAATTATATCCATGGTTGCCATGGCTAATCCTGCTCCATTAACCATACAGCCGATACTTCCATCTAGATTGATATATGCAAGATCATGCTTGCTAGCTTCTATCTCTGTAGAGTCTTCCTCATTTAAATCTCTTAATTTAACAATTTCTGGATGTCTGAATAAAGCGTTAGAGTCGAAATTAACTTTTGCATCTAAACAAACAATTTTTTGCTCTTTTGTCAAAATCAAAGGGTTTACTTCAACCATGTTTGCATCTGTGCTGACAAACATTTTGTATATTGATTTAATTAATGATATCGCTTGCTTTTGTATATCCTCATTTAAATTAAAAATTTTAACTATTTTTTTACAATCTGACTCAGAAATTTCATCACCAATATTAACTTTTGTTGTTGTAATTTTTTCAGGTGAACTGCTAGCAACCTCTTCAATATCCATTCCACCTTGATCGCTTGATATAAATGCAATTTTAGAACTTGCTCTATCAACAAGACACGATAAATAAAATTCTTTATCTATGTTTGAAGACTCTTCTACATATAATCTTTTTACTTCTCTGCCTTCAGGACCAGTTTGATGAGTAACTAATGTTTTTCCAAGTAATTCTCTGGCTGCAACTGTAAGTTCCTCAATAGAATTTAATATTTTTACACCACCAGCTTTTCCTCTTCCTCCAGCATGAATTTGTGCTTTAAGCACATATTTCTCAGTTTTAAGTGTTTTTGCTTTTTGAATAAGTTCATCAACATTAAGCGCAAATACTCCTTCAGGAACTATAGCACCATATGTTTTTAATATTTGTTTAGCTTGATGCTCGTGAATATTCATTATTATTTAGATAAATCAGGATCTATTTTAGATGCAGCTTCCCATAAAGCTTTTACAGCATCTATTGAATGCATAAATTCTTTTTTTTCTTTTTCATCTAAATCAATCTCCTCAATTTTTTCTACACCATCTTTTCCAATGACAACAGGAACACCTGCATAAACATTTTTCACACCATATTCTCCATTTAATTGTACAGCGCAGGGTAATAATTTTTTCTGATCATTTAAATATGCTTCTGCCATTTGAACACCTGAAGCTGCTGGTGCATAAAAGGCTGATCCTTTTTCTAAATATTTAACTATTTCGGCACCACCATCTCGTGTTCTTTGATTAATTTCCTCAACTCTTTCTGAAGATATCTTTTCATCCTTTACAAGATCCAACAATGGTTTACCTGAAATTTTTGTAAATCTTGGCATAGGAACCATGGTGTCACCATGACCACCCATAACCATTGCCTCAATTTCTCTTACAGGCACATTTAGTTCTAATGATAAAAATAATTTAAATCTCGAACTATCTAAAATACCTGCCATACCAACTACTTTATTTGATGGCATACCTGAAAATTTTTGAAATGCCATAACCATAACATCTAAAGGATTGGTGATACAGATCACAAAAGCATTAGGAGCATTTTTCTTTACACCTTCAGCAACTTGTTTAATAATTTTTAAATTTATTCCGAGGAGATCATCTCGACTCATGCCAGGCTTTCTTGGAACGCCAGCTGTAATTATAATTACATCTGAATCTTTTATGCTTTCATAGTTATCAGTTCCTGAAAACCTAACATTGAAACCATCTACAGATGAAGATTGTGCAATATCTAATGCTTTACCTTTTGCAATACCACTAGCAACATCAAATAAAACTACTTCATCAACTAGTTCTTTCGTTCCTATTAAATGTGCAAGAGTTCCGCCTATTTGGCCAGCACCAATTAAAGATATTTTTTTCATTTATTCCTTTATTTCATTGTTGGCATTACAAATTCCGCATTTGATCGGACACCTGAAGGCCATCTGGATGTTACTGTTTTTAGTTTAGTATAAAATTTTATTCCTTCCATTCCATGCATTCCACTATCTCCAAATAAAGATCTTTTCCAGCCACCAAAACTATGAAATGCCATTGGAACTGGGATTGGCACGTTAATACCAACCATACCTACTTGAATTTTACTTGCAAAAGTTCTCCCAGCATCACCGTCTCTTGTATAAATACTAACTCCATTTCCGTACTCATGGTCGTTAATTAATTTTGCAGCTTCTTCAAAAGTTTTTACTCGAACAACTGATAAAACTGGACCGAATATTTCTTCTTTATAAATTCTCATGTCTTTTTTTACGTGATCAAATAAACATCCACCTATATAGAAACCATTTTCATAACCTTGAAGTTTTAAACCTCTTCCATCAACCACTAGCTTTGCACCTTCCTTGACACCTAAATCAACATAACTTGTAACTTTTTCTAAATGTTCTTTTGTAACTAAAGGTCCCATTTCTGAAGTTTTATCCATTCCAGGACCCACTTTTAACGCTTCAGCTTTTTTTGATAATCTTGATACAAGTTCATCTCCAATGTCTCCAACTGCAACCGCAACTGATTGAGCCATACATCTTTCTCCAGCTGAACCATAAGCAGCACCCATTAATCCATTTACAGCACCATCCAAATCACAATCTGGCATAACAACTAAATGATTTTTTGCTCCACCCAAAGCTTGAACTCTTTTTTCATTTTTAGCTGAATTTTCATAAATATATTTTGCAATAGGAGTAGATCCAACAAAACTAACAGCTTTAATATCTTTATTTTCTAAAATTGCATCTACAGCTTCTTTATCACCATTTATTACATTAAACACTCCATCTGGAAGACCAGCCTCAGATAGAAGTTCAGCCAATCTTAGACCACAAGATGGGTCTTTTTCTGATGGTTTAAGAATAAAAGTATTTCCACATGCTATTGCTATTGGAAACATCCACATTGGAACCATTGCTGGAAAGTTAAAAGGTGTGATACCTGCAACAACTCCTAAAGGTTGTCTCATTGACCAACTATCAACATTAGTGCCAACATTTTCAGAAAACTCACCTTTTAATAAATGTGGAATTCCGCAAGCAAATTCCACTACTTCAAGTCCTCTAGTTAAAGAACCTCTTGCATCTTCATAAACCTTTCCATGCTCTGAAACTATTAACTTAGTTAATTCATCAGAATTTTTTTCAATTAATTCTTTAAATTTAAATATTATTCTAGCTCTTTGTAGAGCAGGTTTTAAAGACCAAGTTTCAAATGCTTTTTTTGCTGCCTCAACAGCACTGTCTAAATCAGATCTTGAAGCAAGTCTTACCTCAGACTCTTGTTCACCAGTTGCTGGATTAAAAACTTTTCCCTTTTTATCTGAAGATCCCGGAATTATTTTACCGTTTACGAAGTGTTCTATTAAATTCATGAATACGGTGTTTTAGATCAAAAATATCGAATAGTCTATTTAAACATTAGCGGTTGCTAACATTTTTTTTATTTCAGCTATAGCTTTTGCTGGATTCAAGCCTTTAGGACATGCATTTGTACAATTTAAAATAGTATGACATCTGTATAATTTTAATTCATCAGCAACTTTTTTTAATCTTGCTTTTCGCTCCTCATCTCTACTATCAATTATCCATCTATACGCTTGCAATAAAACTGCTGGACCTAAATATTTGTCACCATTCCACCAATAACTTGGACAAGAAGTAGAGCAACAAGCACACATAATACATTCATAAGCACCATCTAATTTTGCTCTGTCTTCTTTGGATTGATAAATTTCAGTAGTTTCTTTTGTTGAATTATTTTTTAACCATGGTTCAATTGATTGATACTGTTTGTACAATCCATCCAAATCACCAATTAAATCTTTTTTAACTTTTAAATGAGGTAATGGATAAATATCAATATCTCCTTCAATTTCAGCATGTGGAGTGGTGCAAGCAAGGCCATTTTTACCTCCCATATTCATTGCACATGAACCACATACTCCATGAGCACAAGATCTTCTGTATGTTATAGTTGAATCGATTTCATTTTTGATTTTATTTAAAATATCTAGTACTTTTGAAGGACAATTATCCATGTCAACTTCATAGGTGTCTATCCTAGGACCTTCATCTGTAGATGGATCCCATCTATAAATATTTACTTTTCTTAAATTTTTTGATCCAGTTTTATCTTTGAAGTATTTACCTTTTTTAATTTCAGAATTCTTAGGTAAACTCAATTGAACCATTAATATACCCGTTCTTGAGGTGGAAAATATTGCACTTCATTAGTTAAAGTTGATTGATGGACGGGTCTATAACTTATCTTTGTTTTTTTACCATCACACCACGCAAGAGTATGTTGCATAAATTTTTCATCATCTCTTTTCGGATAATCTTCTCTTGCGTGAGCTCCTCTACTCTCTTTTCTATGATATGCTGAGTCTACAGTTGCTACCGCTTGTCTGATTAAATTATCAAATTCTAAGGTTTCTACTAAATCGGTGTTAAATACTAAAGATTTATCCTTAACAGAAATGGAGTCCATTCCATCGTAAGTTTTGCCTATCTCATCAACCCCTTGTTTAAGATTTTTTTCTGTTCTAAATACTGCACATTTAGATTGCATTGTTTTCTGCATCGAGAGTCTTAACTCTGCAGTACTATTATCCCCTTGAGCATTTCTAAGTTTATCAAATCTATTCAAACACTTTTGAGTTTCAGTTTCTGGTATTTCTTCATGTGGTGTTCCGGGTTTTACTAGTTCAGCTGCTCTTTTTGCAGCTGCTCTTCCAAATACTACTAAATCAATTAATGAATTAGAACCAAGTCTGTTTGCTCCATGAACAGAAACACATGCTGCTTCACCTATAGCCATTAAACCAGGAACTGTTTTTTCAGAACCATTCATTGTTAGCACTTCTGCTTTATAATTTGTTGGAATACCTCCCATGTTATAATGAACTGTAGGAACTACAGGTATAGGATCTTTGGTAACATCAACATTTGCAAACAATCTTGCAGCTTCAGTGATACCTGGTAATCGATTTTCAATTACACTTTTGTCTAAATGACTTAAATGTAAATGAACATGATCTTGATCTTTACCTACACCTCTTCCTTCATTAATTTCTATAGACATTGATCGACTGACAACATCTCTTGACGCTAAATCTTTTGCATTTGGGGCGTATCTTTCCATAAATCTCTCACCTTTTGAATTTACTAAGTAGCCACCTTCACCTCTTACTCCTTCTGATATAAGTGTTCCATGTCCATAAATACCTGTTGGATGAAATTGTACAAATTCCATATCTTGCAGAGGTAGTCCTGCTCTTAAGACCATGGCATTACCATCACCTGTACAAGTATGAGCTGATGTAGCAGAGTAGTATACCTTTCCATATCCTCCAGTTGCAATAATTACAGTATGCGCTCTAAATCTATGAATTGTACCGTCATTAAGATTCCATGCTATTAATCCTTTGCACTCTCCATCTTTCATTAATAAATCTAAAGCAAAATATTCAATAAAAAATTCTGTGTTATGTTTTAAAGCTTGTCCATATAAAGTATGTAATATTGCATGCCCTGTTCTATCTGCAGCTGCACAAGTTCTTTGAACAATTCCATTTCCATAATTTTTGGTCATACCACCAAATGGTCTTTGATAAATTTTCCCCTCTTCTGTTCGACTAAAAGGAACACCATACTTTTCCAATTCCAAGACTGCTTTGGGCGCTTCTTTACATAAATATTCAATGCTATCTTGATCTCCTAACCAGTCTGCACCTTTTACAGTGTCATACATATGCCATCTCCAATCATCTTCCCCCATATTTCCTAGGGCGGCTGATATTCCACCTTGTGCAGCAGATGTATGACTTCTTGTGGGAAACACTTTTGAGATACACGCTGTTTTTAAACCAGCTTCACTTAATCCCACAGCTGCTCTTAATCCTGAGCCTCCTGCTCCAAGTACAACAACATCGTACTCATGATCTATGATATTATAGGCTTTCATGTATTTAAGTTAAAAATAGTAATTATTGTTAAAATTGGAATTGTTATAGCAAAAAAATTTAAGATTTTGTTTGCGGCATTTTTGATTTTAGTATCTTTTATATAGTCCTCAAAAACCTCACTAATACTTAATGCTGAAAAAAAATAAATAAATACTAGAAACAGTCCCATTAAAAATTTAGATGGTTGAGATGTCAAAAAACCAACTATTTCTTGATAACTTTTATCATAAAAATTAACTAAACTTAAAATAAACCAAAGCATTAGAGGTAACAAAATTAAAGAGCTAAATTTTAAAAACAACCATTTTTTTGTAACCGGTAGCATTAGATGACTCCTCTTCCAAATATATAAACTACTATAGTTAAAAAAATTGAACCGAAAATAACAAGCAAACCTGTAATTTTAGTTGTTTGTAAATCAAAGCCATAACCTAAATCCATAATTAAATGTCGTATCTCACTTAACATTTGAAAACTAAAAGACCAAGTTATTCCAATTAATATAAATTTCCCTAAAAAAGATTCTAAAAAAATTTTTATTGGTTGATATTCACTCTCTCCTAAAAGCATAAAAGCAAACCAAATACAAATTAAAGTTATTGCAAAAAAATTAATTATTCCAGTAATTCTATGTGAAATGGATACTAAAGAAGAAATATGCCATTTATAAATTTGTATATGTGGTGATAAAGGTCTATTTTCCATTTTATTATTTTGATTTAATTATTGTTTCTGCGATTTCAACAGAATTAAGTGCAGCACCTCTTAATAAATTATCTGAAACAATCCATAGATTAAGAGAATTTTTTTTAGTTTTATCCTCTCTAATTCTAGATATGTAAGTCTCATCATTTCCAGCTGCCTCAAAAGGAGTGCTATAACCTCCATTTTCTCTTTTATCAATAACCTGACAGCCTTCTGCATTACTTAAAGATTCTCTAACATCATCTAAATTAAAAGGTTTCTCAAACTCTATATTAACAGACTCAGAGTGTGATACTAGCACAGGAATTCGAACACATGTTGCTGTAAGTTCAATTGTTTCATCTAATATTTTTTTTGTTTCATTTGTCATTTTTAATTCTTCTTTTGTATATCCATCATCAGAGAAAACATCGATATGTGGAATAACATTAAAAGCAATTTGTTTGGTAAAGTTTTTGGACTCTATTTTTTTTCCATCTAAATATTTTTTAGTTTGCTCAATTAATTCATCCATTGGACTTTTTCCACCACCTGAAACAGATTGATAAGTTGAAACTACAACTCTTCTAATTTTATATAAATCATGAAGTGGTTTAAGAGCAATAACAAGTTGTGCTGTTGAACAGTTTGGGTTTGCAATAATATTTTTGTTCATTTTTTTTATTTCAGAAGAGTTTACTTGTGGAACAATCAGAGGTACATCTGGATCCATCCTAAAAAAACTTGAATTATCAATTACCACAGTATGTTTGGCTGCATTTTCTGCATATTTTTCTGCAATTTTTCCTCCTGCTGCAAAAAAAGTAATATCAGCTTTAGAAAAATCATAGTTTTCTAAATTCTCAATTTCATATTCTTTATCTCTAAATAATATTTTTTTTCCTGCACTTTTTTCTGAGGCAACTAAATATAGATTATCAAACTTGAAGTTTTTTTTATCAAAAACTTCAAGAGTCTTTCTACCTACATTACCTGTTGCACCTACTATAGCTATGTTCATATTTAGAGTTTTATACTAAATAAAAGGTAAATCGCAAACTTTACCCACACAAATTTCACCATTTATCTTGGCTTTTATATCCTGATCGACGTTCCAGTGTGGTTTTTTCATCATAGCAATACCAATAACTTTTTTAAAATGTGGTGAATAGCAAGCTGATCTCAATTCTCCAATTATATTATTGTTTTGATCACTTAATTCTAATGATCCTGTAATACTTATTTTGTCTATATCAAGCATTACTCCCATTAATTTTTTTTTAATTCCTTCAGATTTAATTTTTTTTAATTTCTCTTTACCTAAAAAATTAACTTCGCTATCTATATTAATATATTTATCAAATCCACATTCATAAGGATTATCTCCATTATCGATATCATTTCCATACGATAATAATCCACTTTCAATACGTTCTATTAAATTTGGACAACCTGGTTTGATATTAAATTCTTTTCCAATTTCAAAAAGATGATCATATAATTTTAATCCAGAAACATTATGCTCAACATAAATTTCATAACCACCTTGTTTTGACCAACCAGATCTTGCAATTAAATGTTTATCACCACCAAATTCAAAATAATCAAAACCAAAAAATTTTAAATTAACTATCTTATCTCCAAAAACTTTTTCCATTAATTCAAATGACTTTGGACCTTGTATAGCCATTATATCAACATCAGGTTCAAAAATCTTTACGTCTAATTTATTTCCAATAGCTAACCCCTTTGCAAATAATATTACATCTGAGTCAGCAAGAGAAATCCACCATTTATTTTCATTTAATCTAAGTACAACTGGATCATTAATCAGACCTGCGTTATCATCAATTATTGGACAATAATAACATCTTCCATCTTTCGATTTAGATAAATCTCTACAAGTCATCAACTGAACTAATTTCGCTGAGTCTTTACCAGAAATTTCTACCTGTCTTTCAGCAGCTACATCCCAAATTTGTACATACTGTTTTAAGTGATGGTATGAGTCCTCAATTGAACCAAACGCTGCGGGAAGCAACATGTGATTATATATTGTATAAGCCGTAACTCCTTGTTTTTCTATTCTAGAGGTATAAGGAGTGCCTCTCAGCCTTCTTGATTTTGCAATTGAAAAACTTTTCATTATTTTAAAAATTCCAAAACCTTGTCTCTCATTTCGAATGCTTTTTCAATCATAATCATATGACCACAACCCTCAATTATATGAGTTGTTGAATTTTTAATTAAACTAGAAAACTTTTTACCTGACTCTAGATTTACCATTTTGTCTAATGATCCAAATATCAATAAAGAGGGACAGTCTATTAATCTAGCAGCGTCAGATCCATTAATATAATTATTACATGCAATTAAATCGACTGCTAATATTTCTCTAATATCTCTTGGTGACTGTATTATTTTTTCCACTGGATTACCTCCTATAAATTTTTTTGAACCTTCATAGCCCCACTTCATCATTAATTTAACCGCATCAGTATCTCCATTTTTTGCTAAATCGATTAGATCTGGATGAACTGGCATTCTATTTGAACCACCAATAAAAACTAATTTTTTTAATCTTTTTTTATATTTAGATGCATATTCAAGTATCTCTAAACTTCCTTGAGAGTGCCCAACAATAAATAATTGTTTTAAATTTAATTTTACAAATACTTGTTCTAGCCAATCAGCAATTTTTTCAATACTATCTAAGCAGGGTCCATCTGAATTACCATGCCCAGGTAAATCAATAGATAATACATTAAAATTTTTGTTAGAAAAAAATTGTTCAGTTAATGACCAAACTATGTGGGAAAGACCACTGCCATGAAGAAAAACTATTGTTTCTTTATTTGGATCTATTCCCTGTCCAGCATCTGATGCATGAATATTTTTATTTTCTATTTGAAAAATCAAAAATTACCTAAACTTGTTTTCTCAGTTCAAATTTTTGTATTTTACCTGTTGACGTTTTTGGTAACTCACAAAAAACAACTTTTTTTGGAACTTTAAAGCCTGCTAAAGTTTCTTTACAAAAATCAATTAATTCTTTCTCGCTAACTGGTTTGTCTTTAACTGCCTCGATAAATGCACACGGCACCTCACCCCATTTTTCGTCTGGTTTTGCAACAACCGCAGCAATCGAAACGGATGGGTGTTTGGATAAAGTATTTTCAATTTCAATTGAAGAAATATTTTCTCCTCCAGAAATAATTATATCTTTTGATCTATCTTGTATTTTAATATAGCCATCAGAGTGCATTACAGCTAAATCACCACTGTGAAACCAACCATCTTTCATGGCTTTTTCGGTAGCCTCTTTATCTTTGAAATATCCCTTCATAACAACATTTCCTCTAATCATGATTTCACCAATTGTCTTTCCGTCTCTAGGAACTTCTTTCATTGTCTCAGGGTCTAAAACAACTACACCTTCCGTATTAGGGTACTTTACACCTTGTCTTGCTTTAATCTCGTTTTGTTTTTCTTCATCGAAATTATTCCACTCATCATTCCAGGCACACTGAGTTACATGCCCATAAGTTTCCGTTAAACCATATACATGCATCACTTCAAATCCCAGATCTCTCATTTTTTTAAAAATTATACTTGGTGGAGGAGCACCAGCAGTTAAAACATAAACTTTTTGTTTTAATTTTTTCTTATCGCTTTCTGTGGCTCCAGTAATCATATTCAATACTATTGGAGCACCACCAAAATGAGTAATTTCATATTTATCAATGAGTTCAAAAATTTTTTTAATGTCTATATTTCTTAAACAAATTGTTCTTCCATTTAGCATCGGTACGGTCCATGGATAACACCAACCATTGCAATGGAACATTGGTACAACTGTTAAAAAATTTAACCTATTTGGCATATTCCAAGCAACTGAGCTTCCCGTAGACATTAAATATGCCCCCCTATGATGATAGACAACACCTTTGGGATTTCCTGTAGTACCTGATGTATAACTTAATGATATAGCTTGCCACTCATCCTCGGGCATTTGCCATTGGTAATTTTCATCACCTGTATTTAAAAAACTTTCATATTCTAAATCGCCAATTTTTTCCAATTTTGATTGGTCAGCATATTTATCTTTTATGTCAATAATAGTTATTTTTTTATTAAGATTTTTTAATGCTTTTTTTACTTCTCCATGAAGTTGTCTATCAACAACTAAGACTTTTGCTTCGCTATGATCTAAAATATAGGAAATTGTTTTGGCATCTAATCTTATATTTATCGTATTAAGAACTGCACCAGTCATAGGTACAGAGTAGTGTGCTTCAAAAATCTCTGGTGTATTGAAAGCTAAGAATGAAACCGTGTCACCTTTTTTAATACCTATTTTTGTCAATGCACTAGCAAATTTTACAACTCTTTTATAAACTTCAGCCCAGGTATAATTTTTTTCTTCATAAATTATAGCCTCATAATTTGGGTAAATTTCTTTTGCTCTTTTTAAAAAAGTTAAGGGAGTGAGGGGTACGTGATTTGCTTTATTTTTATCTAAATTTGTATCGTAATGGCTCATTAATTAAACTTAAAATTCATTATATTTGAGCTTCCTGAGATTGCTGATTTGTAATGATACTCAGCCCGAGGTAATACCTTATCAAAATAAAATCTAGCTGTATTTATTTTATCACTATAAAATTCTTTATTTGTATTAAAATCATTAAAACTAACCTCTAAAATTTTAATCCAAGCATAAGCAATTGAAACATAACCTAAGCTTTTTAAATAATCATTTGCTGCAGCACTAACATCATCCTTTTCAATTTTATTTTTATCATTTATCCAATCTGTGAATTTGGATAAAATATCTAAATAATGGTTTAATTCTTTAGAAAATGTTTTTACTTTTTCATTTTTGCTCTCACATTCAGATTTAATCATTTCTAAAAACTTATTTATAACATCACCTTTTTTGCTAGATAATTTTCTAAATACTAAATCTGCAGCCTGTACGGAATTTGTTCCTTCATAAATTGGGGTAATACGATTATCTCGATATAATTGCTCAATACCTTGGTCTTTAGTATATCCGTATCCTCCATGTATCTGCATTGCATCGCTAGTAATTTCCATAGCTAAATCTGTAAAAAGTGATTTTACCACAGGCGTCATTAATGAAACGTAATCTAAAGCAGCTTGTTTAATTTTTTCGTCTGGGTGATAAAGACTTACTTCTGTTTGTTGAGAAAGCCAAAAACATAATGCTCTTTCACCCTCAATTATTGATTTCATATTAAGTAAAGTTCTTCTAATGTCTGCATGATCAATTATAAAATCTGCACCATTATTAGATTTTGAATTATTTGTTTTTCCTTGCTTTCTTTCTTTTGCGTAAGAAAGTGAATTTTGATAAGCAATTTCAGAAATACCTAAACCTTGAATGCCTACAACTATTCGCTCTAAATTCATCATTGTGAACATTGCACTAAGACCTTTATCTTTGTTACCAATCATGTAACCAGTTGCATCATCAAAATTTAAAACACAAGTTGCTGAACCTTTAATACCCATCTTACTCTCAATTGATCCAGTTGAAATTCCATTTCTTGGACCAATACTACCATCTTGGTTCACAATATATTTTGGAACTAAAAATAAACTAATTCCCTTAGTACCAGATGGAGAGTCTGGTGATCTTGCCAAAACTAAGTGAATAATATTTTCGGTTAAATCATGGTCTCCTGAAGTTATGAATATTTTTTGACCACTGATTTTATAAGTATTATCTGATTGTTTAATTGCTTTAGTTTTTAACAAGCCAAGGTCGGTACCACAGACTGGTTCTGTTAAACACATTGTACCACTCCACTTACCTTCTACAATCTTTGGTAAATATTTATTTTTAATTTCATCAGAAGCATGATGATTAATACAATTATAAGCACCAATACTTAGTTCACTATATAATTTAAATGATAAGCTTGCTGAAGATAGCATTTCATCAAAAAATGCACTTACTGTTTTTGGCATTCCTTGACCTCCATATTTTGGATCACAAGACAATGAAGTCCAACCATCCTCAATATACTTTTGATACGCTTCTTTGTAGCCTGGGGGTGTTCTGACAACACCATTTTCTAAAACTGCTGGATTTTCATCTCCTAATTTAGCAAGAGGTAAAATTAAATTTTGATTTATCTTGGCTGCTTCCTCTAAAATATCTTTCACTAGATCTGAACTAACTTCATTATATTTTTCAAGTTCATTATAATTTTTATTGTCTCTTAATTTTTCAAAGAGAAACATCATGTCTTTTACTGGAGCTGTATAACTTGGCATATTTAAACCTTAAAATAATTCTAGTTTTATTGCAATTTTGAAATTATCGCATCACCCATTGCTGAAGTAGATGTTTCTTTCATGCCTTTTGACATTATGTCTTTTGTTCTTAATCCATCATTTAGAACATCTTGAACTGCCTTTTCTAAAACATCTGCTTCTTTATCAAGATCTAAAGAGTACCTTAAAGCCATAGCAAAACTCAAAATAGAAGCTATTGGATTTGCAATACCTTGTCCAGCTATATCAGGAGCCGATCCATGTATTGGCTCATACATTGCTCTCATCTCACCATCTTTATTTTTTGCACCCAAAGACGCTGACGGCAAAAGACCTAAAGATCCAGTTAACATCGAAGCTTGATCAGACAGCATATCCCCAAATAAATTATCGGTTACAATTACATCAAATTGCTTTGGGTTTCTTAAAAGTTGCATTGCGCAGTTATCTGCTAACATATGGCTTAACTCTACATCTTTGTATTCTTTTTCATGAAGTTCTTTAACTTCTTCTTTCCACAATTGTCCGGCTTCCATTACATTTGACTTTTCACATGATGTAACTTTATTTGATCTTTTTCTTGCTAAATCAAAAGCAACTCTAGCTACTCTTGTAATTTCACTAGTTGTATATGTATGAGTATTAATTCCTTTTCTTTCACCATTTTCAATTGGCTTTATTCCTCTAGGTTCACCAAAATATATTCCACCCGTTAACTCTCTTACTATCATTATATCTAGTCCTGAAACTACCTCTGGCTTAAGGGTTGAAGCATCGACTAATTGTTTAAAACAAATTGCAGGCCTCAAGTTTGCAAAAAGCTTTAATTCTTTCCTAAGTTTTAATAATGCTCTTTCTGGTTTTTTGGAAAATTCTAGGTTATCCCATGTAGGACCACCAACCGCTCCAAGCATAATTACTTCACTTTCTAGTGCTTTATAAAAAACCTCATCAGTGATTGGGGTGCCATGTTTATCATAAGAACAACCACCAACTAGCTCCTGATCAATTTCAAAATCTAAAAATTTTTTATCATTAAACCAGTTAATGATTTTTTTTACCTCAGTTATTACCTCCGGACCAATACCATCACCAGGAAGTAAAAGTATTTTTCTTTTTTTTACTTTAATCATTAAATACCCAAGGCTTTTCGTTTTTTAAATTTGTTTCAAACTTTTCTATTTTTTCTGATTTTTTTAGTGATAAAGCGATATCATCAAGCCCTTCTAACAAACATTTTTTCTTAAATGGATCAACTTCAAATTTTAGCTCATTATTTCCATAAACTATTTTTTCCTCTTGCAAATCAATAGAAATTTCTTCTTGTCTATTTGCGTATTCAGATAGCTCTTTTATTTTTTCTTCTTCAAGGATTATAGGCAAAATTCCATTTTTAAAACAATTACTAAAAAAAATATCTGCATAACTTGAACTTATCACACAAGTAATTCCAAAATCTAATAAAGCCCAAGGAGCATGTTCTCTTGATGAACCGCATCCAAAGTTTTTTCCAGCAATTAAAATTTTAGATTGATTAAATGGATCTTTGTTTAACACAAAATCATTTATTTCTTTGCCTTGATCATCATATCTCATTTCAAAAAATAAATTTTTTCCTAGACCAGTTCTTTTGATAGTTTTTAAAAACTGCTTTGGAATTATCATATCTGTATCAATATTTACTATTGGTAAATAAGCTGGGATACTTTTTAATTTATTAAATTTTTGCATTTAATTTTGATACTTTCTGACATCATCTAAATTACCTGAAATTGCAGCTGCTGCAGCCATTCCTGGACTAACTAGATGAGTTCTTCCACCTCTACCTTGTCTTCCCTCAAAATTTCTATTTGACGTAGAGGCACATCTTTCTTCTGGTTTTAATTTATCGGCATTCATCGCTAAACACATAGAGCAACCTGGTTCTCTCCATTCAAACCCTGAGCTAACAAAAATTTTATCTAGTCCTTCTTGCTCTGCTTGTTCTTTAACTAAGCCTGAGCCTGGAACTACTATAGCATTAACATGCGATGATACTTTTTTATCTTTTACGATTTTTGCTGCTTCTCTCAAATCTTCTATTCTGCCATTAGTACAACTACCAATAAATACTTTATCTATTTTTATATCTGTGGCTGCCATGTCAGGTTTTAAACCCATATACTTTAAAGCTCTTTCAATTGAATTTTTTTTATCTTCATCAGTCTCATTATTTGGATTTGGAACTTTTCCATCAATTGTTATTACATCTTGTGGTGACGTACCCCATGTAATCATAGGTAAAATTTCATTTGCATTTAGGCTAATTTCTTTATCAAAACTAGCATCAGAGTCTGTTTTTAAAGTTTCCCAATAGTTCAAAGCTTTATCCCAATTTTCACTTTTTGGTGACATTGGTTTTCCTTTTAAATATTCAAAAATTTTTTCATCTGGTGCAATTAATCCTGCTCTTGCACCACCTTCAATTGTCATATTGCAAATAGTCATTCTTTGCTCAACACTTAAAGATCTTATTAAATCTCCAGCATATTCCACAACAGATCCTGTTCCACCTGCTGTACCTATTTTTCCAATTATTTGAAGTATTACATCTTTAGAAGTAACTCCTAAAGGAAGTTCACCGTTAACATTAATTCTAAAATTTTTAGCTTTCTTCTGAACTAGTGTTTGGGTTGCTAAAACATGTTCAACTTCTGAAGTTCCTATTCCAAATGCTAAAGCACCAAATGCTCCATGCGTTGCGGTATGACTATCTCCACAAACGATAACTGTACCTGGTTGAGTAAAACCTTGTTCAGGTCCAATAATATGAACGATACCTTGCCTCTTATCATCCATACCAAATAACTGAACACCGAATTCTTTACAATTTGCCTCTAAAGTATCTACTTGAATTTTTGACTCTTCATCTGAAATACCTTTTGATCTGTCAGTTGTTGGAACATTATGATCTGCAACTGCTAAAGTTAAATTTGGATGTCTCACTTTTCTGTTAGAATTTCTTAATCCTTCAAAAGCTTGGGGGCTTGTCACCTCATGAATTAAATGTCTATCTACAAAAAGTAAAGATGTGCCATCATCTTGTTGGTCAACTAGATGATCGTTCCAAATTTTATCGTATAATGTTGTAGACATTGAAAAAAAAATTATTTTTTTTCTGAAGAGCTTTCTGATTTTTGTTCTTCTTTAGGAGCCTCTGCTGCTGGAGCCGCCTCTTCTTTAGGTGCTGCTTCTGCTTTTGGAGCTTCTTCTTTTGTTGCTTCTACTGCAGGAGCTACATTTTCTTCTGTAACTGTCTCTGGTTTTGCCTCGATATCAATACCAATTTTTTTTCTAATTTTTTCTGCAATCCTTGCTGATTTACCAGTTCTGTCTCTTAAATAATAAAGTTTTGCTCTTCTTACTTTACCTGATCTAATAACCTTAATTGAGTCAATTAAAGTTCCAAATAAAGGAAAAGTTCTCTCAACACCCTCTCCAAATGAAATCTTTCTAACCGTAAAAGATGAGTTTAAGTCTCTGCTTTTTTTAGCAATACACACTCCCTCAAAATATTGAATTCTTTCTTTTTTACCCTCGGTAATTCTCACACCAACTTTAACAACATCTCCAGGATAAAATTCTGGAATTTTTTTCTCTGAAAGAATTTTGTTAACGTTATACTGATTTATTTCTTCAATTGTTTTCATGTTAATATTTATCAAGTTAATTCTTCTTATATTTTTCCCATAAATCTGGTCTTCGGTCGCGTGTTATAGCCTCAGATTGAGATAAACGCCAGTGTTTAATTTTATTATGATCACCTGATAATAGCACGTCTGGCACAGCTTTTTCCTCCCAAATTTGAGGTTTTGTATACTGAGGATACTCTAGAAGACCATTTTCAAAGGTTTCATCTAATTTAGAGTTTTCATTTCCTAATACACCTGGCAGCAATCTTAAAATACTATCTATAACTACATACGCAGCTGACTCCCCGCCTGACAAAACATAATCTCCAATACTAATTTCCTCAATATTTCTTGTTGAAAGTATTCTTTCGTCCACACCTTCAAAATGACCACAAATTAAAGACAGAGATTTTTCACTAGCTAGCTCTTTTGCTAAATTTTGATCAAATTTTTTTCCTTTTGGCGATAAGTATAAAATTCTCTCACTCTCATTTTTGTTTTCATCTAAAGACTTTGCAAGAACATCTGCTTTTAACAACATCCCTGAACCACCCCCATAAGGTGTGTCATCTACTGTTTTATGTTTGTCATCAGCTGCATCTCTTATATTTACAACTTTAAGTTTCCATAAATTATTTGATAAAGCTTTTCCATAGAGTCCTTTAGATAAAGGACCAGGAAAAACCTCTGGATAAAGTGTAAACACTTGAGCTTGCCACATAAATAATCTTTAAATTATTTTTTTTCCTCTGCTGGAGCTTCTTCCTTAGGAGCTTCTGCTGCTGGAGCTGCTTCTGCTTTTGGAGCTTCTTCCTTAGGAGCTTCTGCTGCTGGAGCTGCTTCTGCTTTTGGAGCTTCTTCCTTAGAAGCTGCGTCTGCTTTAGGAGCTTCTTTATTATCCTCTTCTTTTTTATTTCTCTCTTTTTTTGGTACTGCTTTAATTGGATTATTTCCATTAGCAGGCATAGGCATTAATTCGTTCTCACCTAAAATTCTTGCTACTCTAGTTGTTGGTTTAGCGCCTTGACCAAGCCAATATTTTATTCTCTCAGCTTCTAGGCCCACTCTTTCTTTTTTCTCTTTTGGTAATAAAGGGTTAAAGAAACCAACCTTCTCTATAAATCTTCCATCTCTTGCAAAACGACTGTCGGCAACGACAACCTTATAAACAGGACGTTTTTTTGTTCCACCTCTTGATAATCTTAATTTTAACATTTGTTCTCCTTTTTTTACTTTAATTGGTTAAATAGCTCTGGCGGTATACCTTTATCTGACATACCTTTCAGATTTCCTTTTGACATCTTTTTCATCATTTCAGACATCATTTTAAACTGCTTAAGCAATTTATTGATAGTGGCTGGATCTGTGCCAGAGCCATTAGCAATTCTTTTTTTTCTAGAACCATCTATTATTTTTGGATTCTCTCTTTCTTTTTTTGTCATTGATAGAATAATAGCTTCATTTTTTGATATTATACTTTCATCAATACCTGCAGAGTCCATTTGAGATTTAATTTTAGATACTCCTGGCATAAAAGACATAATTCCCTCAATACCACCCATTTTTTTCATTTGTCTTAATTGAGACAAATAATCTTCCATAGAGAATTGACCTTTTTTTAAATTTTCCTCTGCTTTTTTAATATTCTCTTCACCTAAATCTTGTGCAGCTTTTTCTACAAGAGATACGATATCTCCCATTCCAAGTATTCTGTTTGCAATTCTATCTGGATGGAATACTTCAAGATTATCTATTTTTTCTCCTATACCTAAAAATTTAATTGGAACATTTGAAACATATTTCATACTCACTGCGGCTCCGCCTCTTGCATCACCGTCAGCCCTGGTTAAAATAATTCCAGATAAATTAACTGTATTTTTAAATTCTTTTGCCACTGAGGCTGCAACTTGACCTGTTAAAGAGTCTGCAACTAAGAAAGTTTCTGTTGGATTAATTACAGCTTCAATTTGCTTAATCTCACTCATCATTTGTAAATCGATTTGAGTTCTACCAGCAGTATCAAATAAAATTATTTCAGCTCCATTTAAATTAGCAGCACTTATTGCTCTTCTACAAATATCAGCAGGTTGCTGACCTTCTATAATAGGTAAAGTTAAAATATTATTTTGTTCTCCTAAAGATCTAAGTTGTTCTTGTGCAGCTGGTCTGTAAATATCTAGACTGACCATCATTACTTTTTTCTTTTTATTATTTTCTAAAAATTTTGCTAATTTTGCTGTTGTTGTTGTTTTTCCAGAACCTTGTAACCCAACTAACATCATTGGCACAGGCGGTACTGCGTTTAAGTTTATCTCATTATTCGTTGCACCTAATAAATCTACAAGCTCATCATAAACAATTTTAACAACCATATCCCCAGGAGAGGTAGACCTTATTATCTCTTGGCCTAATGCTTTTGGCTTAACTTTTTCAATAAAATCTTTTGCAACATCCAAAGAGACATCTGCTTCAAGTAAGGCTTGCCTAATACCTCTTAAACCTTCATCTACTTGAGCTTCATCAAGCGAAGGTGCCTTTTTCAGAGAAGAAAAAATTTCTTCAAATTTATTTGTTAAATTTTCAAACATATTTATTACGCATAGCAGTAACTCACTAGTGGGCGAACCCTCGCTGACTAGTGTCGATCTCTTTGTTTCCAAAGACACCGCAAAGTTAATGTTTTTGCGGAAACGGCAACAACCTATAATAGAGGTTCAAAAAGTCAATAAATAAGTTAAATATCTATATATGGATATTAAAGCATTTAAAATGGACGGTTTAGGTAATGATTTTGTCATCATAGATAATAGACAAACAATTACAAATCTGACTAAAGAGCAAATAATAAAGATTTGTGACAGAAAATTTATTGGTTGTGACCAACTAATATTGATTAAAAAAAATGATATTTCAGATGCTTCGCTAGAATTTTATAATTCAGACGGAGGAATGTCTGGTGCGTGTGGAAATGGTACACGATGTATTGCTGATTTATTAGGCAAGGAAAACAACAAAAAAGAAATTGTCCTAACAACTTTATCTGGCAAATTAAAATCTAATATTGTTGGAGAAAAAATAGTTTCTACAGAAATAGGTGTTGCAAAAACAAAATGGGATGAGATTCCGTTGTCTAAAGAATTAAATACTAATAATTTAGGAATTAAAATTATTGACAAAAATAATAACGAATTTTCTGGTGGAACTGCTGTAAATGTTGGAAACCCACATGTAGTTTTTTTTGTTAATAATAACGAAAATTTTGAAATTAAAAAAATTGGACCAGAAATTGAAAACCATTCTTTATTCCCAGAAAAATGTAATGTTACTTTAGCAACTGTTGTAAATAAAGAATTGATTAAAGTTAGAGTGTGGGAAAGAGGAGCTGGACTTACTAAAGCATGTGGTACAGCAGCTTGTGCAACAGCTTTTGCTGCAAAACAAAATGGACTGGTAAATGATAAAGTGAATATTGAATTTTCTACAGGTAGATTGACAATTTCAATTGATGAAAACAATAGTATTCATATGAAAGGACCAGTTTCAGATATCGAGGAGATAAATTTTAAAATTTAATGGGAATTTTTGAAAAATTTAAATCAGGTTTTAAAAAAAGTGCCTCAGCTTTTACAACGGGTTTAAGAGATATAGTTGTAAAAAAAGAGATTGATGACAAAACATTAGACAAAATTGAAGATTACTTAATTCAATCCGATGTTGGTATTGTTTCGGCTTTAGAAATAAGAGAAATAATTTCTCAAACAAAAATTGATCCCAATAAAGATTTAACTGACGAAATAAATAATATTTTAAAAAATTATATTATTTCAATTATGAAACCTTTAGAAAATATTGAATTCTTCAAAAAAAAAGAAAAATTAAATGCAACATTAATTTCAGGTGTTAATGGTGTTGGAAAGACAACTACTATTGGAAAAATAAGCAAAATATTAAAGGGTAATGGAAATAAAGTAATGTTAGCCGCATCAGATACTTTTAGAGCAGCAGCTATTGAGCAACTAGAAAATTGGGCAAACAAAGTTGATGTTCAAATTACAAAATCATCCCAAGGTTCAGATCCTGCATCAGTTGCTTACAAAGCTATTGATGAAGCATTAAACAATAATTTTGATCAAGTTTTAATTGATACAGCTGGAAGATTACAAAATAAAAAAAATTTGATGGAGGAATATAAAAAAATTGCAAATGTTTCTAAAAAAATTGATCCAGATGCTCCACATGATGTTATTTTAGTTTTGGACGCAACCTCGGGGCAAAATGTTATTAATCAAGTTGAAGAATTTAATAAAATTATTCCAATAACTGGTCTTATTATGACAAAATTAGATGGCACAGCAAAAGGAGGTATTCTTCTAGCTGTTGCTAAGAAATATAAACTACCAATTATTGCACTTGGATTAGGTGAAAAAGAAGATGATTTACAAATTTTTGAGGCTGAAAAATTTGCAGAAGCATTTACTCAAATTAATTAATTAAGGTACTGGAAATTAGAGGTTTATAAAAACTACATTTATAATGTTCTTTAAATTCATAGTGTCCACAATTTTTAGCTATCGAAGAAATAATAAAATCAAATTTTCCATTTACAGGATAAAGCTCTAACTTTTTTTCAACAATATCAAATTTAAAATTAGCTTTTAGACTTTTTACAGCACTAATCATCACCAGAGTTTTGTTATCTTTTAAAAGATAATATGCAAAATCATCTGGAAAAACTGGGAAATCATACTCTTGCAAAAAATATTTTGCTGTTTTGGGAAACCATTCATAAGAAATTAATGGCAAGGACTCTTTCGTTTTGTAGTTATAAATATAAAGATCTTTTGGAAAATCATTAATATAATTTGAATTTTCTCCTCGAGCCATGACAGCTTTTTCACGGGTTTTAAAATATAATGCAAAATTTTCATCGTGCGAATTCATTTGATCAATATGAAAAAGGCTGTCTACAGATGCTAAATTTTCTTTGGCATTTGATAAATTATTTAAAGAAAAAAGAACAATAAAAAATAAGAAAAAATTTTTCATAGATTAACCTAAAAAAAAAATTTGAATTATCTTTGTTTAGATTATGGCTTAATTTAAACTATCAACAAACGATTTTAGGGCTAATACAAGTTTATCATCATATTCCATCATATGATCGTCATATTTTGTAAAATATGAATATTTAGGTTCACTTGCTAAATTAAAAATTTTTTTACCCATCCAAAATGGAACTATTTGGTCAGCCTCACCATGCATTACTAATACTGGAATATTAATATTTTTAATTTTTTCATTATTTTCATACTTATCTTTTAAAATCAAACCAACCGGAATATATGGATAAAAATTTTTCGCAGCCTCTATCATTGATGTGAAGGGCGTTTCTAAGATTAATCCTGCAAAATTTTTATTCTGAGTAATTTCAGTCGCAATGCCAGTTCCTAATGACTCTCCATAAATAATTATATCTTCTTCTTTTAGACCTTTTTCTTTAAGCCAGTTTATTGCACTAGCACCATCTGTATAAAGACCCTCCTCACTTGGTCTTCCTTTATTGCCGCTGAACCCTCTCCATGCAATAATTAAAAAATTAACATCCATGTCTTTAAAATGATTTAACTTATGGATTCTGTTTTCAAGTGTCCCTGCATTTCCGTGAAAATAAACTATTGTTTTATAACTATTTAAATTTTTATTATGAAACCAGCCTAAAAGATTAATATTATCTGTTGTTTTGATAGTAACTTTTTCAATGTTAACTTCTAAATTATCTCCAGAATAATTATTTTCATCAGGATGATACATTAAATTTCTTTGAAAAAAGAATAAGAAAATTAAAACGATTAAGTAAATAGCAATAATACCAATTAATAATTCCAAAAAAAAATTCCTACGTTTCATTTTCATATTTTTTTCTATTTAATATTAAAAAAAATATATAAGAAATAATACTTAAGATTAAGAAAACTGAAAAAGCTGATTTAAAAGCAAATACTTCTGCATGACCCATCCCTTTAACAATATCTATCACTAAGCCCATTAGCCATTGCATTATGAATGTTCCTGCAAATATTAATAAATTGAATGAAGTTAGTGCTTTACCAGCAGAATAACCTGAAAAAGAAAGGCCCACAGCCGGCTGTGTAACTGATAAAAAAATTGAACTTAAAATAAATAAAGTTATGTAAAAAGCTCCAGCTTTTGAACCTAATAAAATTATCACTAACATTACAGAAAAACTAATTGGCAAACCTAATTTAAGTATTCTTTTAGCGCTAAACCCTATTCCTGAAATTTTTGGTAAAAAATAACCCCACAAAAAAAAGGATACCAACATAGTTACATTGATCCAAAATAATCCTGTAGCGCTCTGAAGTGGTGTATAGCCAGCAACTCTAGTCATCCATGGGCCTGCCCATAAAGTTTGTATAGCCATTAAGCCCCCATAATTAAATAAACCCATTGGAATTACACTTATAAAAAATCGATTTTTCCAAACTTCTGATAAAGTTCCAGTATCACTTGGCTCTTCTAACTCTTTATTTTTAGTTAAATTCCATTTTGGGATGAAAACTAACATTAAAAAAATACTAATTAAAATTAAGATAGCGATACCAGCAAATATCCATCTCCAACCGAAACTAGGTAATAAAAGTTGTACAGGCAATGTGGATGACAAAAAACCTAATGATGCAATCATTAACATCCATGAGTTTGCTCTTTGTTGTTGATTTTCTGCATACCATATTCTGTAACCTGTTAACGGAGCCATCAAACAAGCACTTACCCCTACACCAATTAGAATTCGTGAAACTAATAATCCTGAAAAGCTTTCAGCTAAAGCAAATGATCCTGTTCCAACTAATGCGATAAACAAAAAAGAAGAGACAATTTTTTTTGGTCCATATTTATCTAACAAATATCCAAGCGGTATTTGCATACAAGCAAAACCCAAAAAATAACCTCCAGCTAATAATCCTAAATCAGCTGCTAATAAATTAAATTCTGAGGTTAATACTGGTGAAAGTGTTGCGGTAATTGCACGTAACAAACATGATAAAAAATAACCAAATGCAAATACAAAAAAAACAATAATAGCTTGTTTTTTTGGTAAAATATAATTTTCCATTAATTAAAAGTTTAAAGATATATCTCTATGAACTGAGTTACACCTAGCAACAAATTTAGCTTGTTCTTTAGTTAATCTGTTTTGAAGTCTAAGACCAATATTATGTTTGATAACATCATTATATTTAATTAATTCAGGCATCAAATTCTTATTAGCATCATCTCTCCATGAAACTTCTAATTTGAAAAGATCAAAAGTCTCTGAACTTACTTCAGACAATTTTGGCTCATCTACCTCATCATTATCTATAACAGATATTAGGTCATCTAATTTATTTGCAAATTCTTCCGTTCCAGAAATTTCTCCTAGTTTTTCAAAAAGATTATCAATTACTGATATTGAGTTTTCGTAATTTTTATTATCAATATTATATTTTAATTCTTTTATTTCTGATGAAAGTTCTTTTAATTTTTCATTATCATTTATAAACATTACTATTTGATCCAGAGTTTCATAAGCTTCATCAACATTTTTTCTATACCTTTTTGTTCTTGTATTTTTTGCTTTGTGCAGTATTTCAAACTCTCCATTTTTAACTTTCCAACTTTCAGGAACTTTATCTTGAAGTTCTTTAATTTCTAGCTCGTAATTCTCGATCTTTAATTCTAATTTATTTTTATTTGATAAGTTATCATCGTCTAAATTTCTAATTTCAGCTTTTAATTTTTTTATTTTTTGGTCAATTTTTCTAACTTTTTTCTGAATTTTTCTTACATTGAAATGAAGATCTTTATAATCTTTTGTAAATAAATCATACTCTTGCTCAGTTTTTTGTAATTTTTTAACAATAGCAAAAGTCCCAAGCGCATTATCAAAATGCTCTTCAAAAATATCTAATTTATCCATTGGAAGATTTGCGGGAGTTAATTTCTGCATATTCTTAATTGCATTAGTAATTCTTTGTTCTTCAGTGTTGTAAATCGCAAATTTGTACTCTTGTAAGCAATATTGTAACTTTGGATTCATCGGTGGTGGAGCAACGTTTGACGTTAAGTATGTTCTTGCTGGTAGATAGTTTACTAATGATGGATAGAAACCAACAATTCCAAGACCTATCAATTGTAAAATAATAAACGGAACAACTCCTTTCCAAATATTTAAAGTAGTAACAAGTTTTGAAGCTACACCTTTTAAGTAAAATAATGCAAAACCAAATGGTGGTGTTAAAAATGAAGTTTGTAAATTTACCCCAATCATTACACCAAGCCAAATTGCACTTACATTCGCACCTGGTTCTGCTAATAATATAGGAGCAATAATAGGAACAACAACTACAGCTATTTCAATAAAATCAAGAAAGAAACCTAATAAAAAGATAACTACCATTACAACGACGAACTGAGTCCAAAACCCTCCTGGTAAATCTTGAAGAAAGTCTCTTACTAACTCTTCACCTCCAAATGCTCTAAATCCAGAGGTTAGCATTGCTGCTCCAAGTAGAATTATAAATACCATTGAGGTAGTTACACAAGTTTCTACAACAACTTCTTTTAAAACATCATCTATTTTAAATGCTCTCCAAAAACTCCATACAACACTAGCTAAAAATGTAATTGTAAAAAATAATGCAATTAATATTGCGCCTAGATCTCTAGTGTCAACAGCTTTAATATTTAAGTTATAATTTTTAGATAAAAAATAAATTGGAATTAAAGATACAATTGCAATTATTATTGGATAATAAGCGTTCTTTTTACCTTGATGTAATCGATAGCCTGCCATCATTGTTGCACCAATAGCACCTATTGATCCAGCTTGATTAACGGTTGCAATACCTAAAAGTATAGATCCTAAAACTGCAAAGATTAGAGCAAGTGGTGGAATAATTACTAATATAACTTTGATCCAAAATTTAGTGTCAAAATTTCCTTTGAACGGGACAGGAGGAGCTGCTTTTGGGTTTAATCTTGCGTACACAAATATGTAAAGCATATACAAACCAACCAAAACTAATCCTGGCAATAATGCTCCTAAAAACATATCCCCAGCTGAAGTAGACCCTACTCTAAATTCTCCAGGCATATTAAATTCGCCAGTTAAAATTTTATAATCAGTCTGACGCATAGTATTTGCAACGTCAGCGGCACTTGCCAATTGATCAGCAATGATAATTAAGACAATTGAAGGAGGTATAATTTGACCAAGTGTTCCAGAGGAACAAACAATTCCACTTGCTAATCTTTTGTCATATTTATTATTTAGCATTGTGGGTAAGGAAATTAGTCCCATTGCAATTACTGTTGCTCCAACTATTCCAGTTGTTGCTGCAAGTAATGCACCAACAAAGATAACAGAAATACCTAGTCCTCCTGGAATTGGTCCAAATAGTTGTCCCATAGTAACTAAAAGGTCTTCTGCAATTTTTGATTTTTGCAACATTATCCCCATAAAGATAAACAATGGGATAGCAATTAAGGTGTCAGTTTCTACATCCCAATAATTACTCCTAAAATTAGTAATACCAGCGGTTAACCATTCTTTAGGCCCATCAACAGCAAAATAAGCACTGGGGTCTCCTGCAAATAAATAACCGAAAAAAGCAGCTAATCCTATTGAAATTATTGCTGATCCAGGTAATGCAAAAGCTACTGGAAAACCAGATGCCAAAGCTCCAATCATTATAATTACCAGTAAAGCTAAAAATAAATGTTCCATTATTTAATTCTTTAAAAGTTTGTGACTACTACTCATAAAGTAACTTGTGAATTGAGTTAACATACTTACTGCAAATACTGCTAAGTAAACTGCCATTAAATAAAGTAAATATAATCCATTCGAACCTTGCTGAGTAATTTCAAATGAAATTACCGGACCATTAATGATACTAGCTTTACCGCCCATACCCAAAAATATAACTATCAAACATAAAGGAATGCCTAAAATGAGAGATCCAATTGCATTCGTCCATGCCTTCTTTCTCTCACTAAAATTAGCATACAAAACATCAACCCTTACATGACCTTCGTGAATTAATGCATATGCACTTGCAAAAAGATAAAGTGCAGCATACCAAAAACGAACAAGATCTCCTTGAAAAGCTTGTTCATATTGGAATATAAATCTTGATACAACTATCAAGAATTCACTTCCAACTACTAAAACTGCTAACCAAATAAATCCTACAGATCTAGTAAAATAACCGATTACAAAAGAGGCTAATATTAAAGGAAAGTGAATATATGTAATTCTGAAAGCAGGTTTTACTAAATTTATTTTAACTTGTTCTCCAAAAATTGGCTCAACTAATTTTTCTACAACCATGAATGAGATTAAAAAATCTGCTACTCCAACAATTAGTACTGCCCAGAATGAAGATCTTATAATATATGCTGTTATTTTTTTTAGTATCTCTGAGTCTGTTTGTAATGTTTGTTTTAAGGAATTTAAAACAAATATTATAACTCCTATAAAAGATAAAAAATAAAATAATAATTGAATATACGACAAACTCATCGCAAGTCCCTCTAAAGGTTCATTTAATTTTTTAAATCCAAATATTTCATAATGAGAAAAAAGTTTTTTAACTCCTGGCCAATCAAACCAAACTGTTAAAACATTATTTATTAAAAAAATTAATGTTAATGTTAAGATAGAATAACTAAATATTCTTATTAAAATAGATAAGTTTTTTTTCTCAATCATATGACAAAACTTTTAATGGTATATAAAAAGAGGGCCCATTTAAGGGCCCTCTAGTATTAATTAGAATTAAATTATACTCCTAATGCTCTATTTCTTTGAGAAATGTACGGTGAATCAGACAAGTTTGTCCAAGCACCTATTTCTTTTCGTCCTTTAACAAAAGCAGCATGCACTTTCTGAGCAAGGGCACTATGTTGCTGAACTTCGTCAAAAACTTCTGCAGCACCTTTAGCAAAAGCGTCATAAACTTTATCGTTAAACTTCTCAAGCTTAACTCCATTTTCGTTTACTAAACGATCTAATGCTGCTCCATTTTTTGCGTTATATTCCGCCATAGTAGTTGTATCAGCCCAATCACAAGCAGTTTTTATAATCAACTGATCTGACTTAGTTAGACTTGTGAACCAAGATTTATTTACACCACAACATAGGGTTGATCCTGGTTCGTGCATACCTGGATAATAATAATACTTGGCTGCTTCATAAAACTTGAAAGCCTCATCATTCCAAGGTCCTACCCATTCGGTAGCATCAATTGCACCAGACACAAGGTTTTCATAAATTTGTCCACCTGGAAGTGAAATTGGAGAACCACCAAGTTTTCCAAGCACTTGTCCACCTAAACCAGGCATACGCATTTTTAAACCCTTAATATCATTAGCTGATCTAATTTTTTTGTTAAACCAACCACCCATTTGCACTCCGGTGTTACCAGCAGCGAAACTTTGTGTTCCGAAATCATCAGTCAATTCATCCCACAGCTCTTGTCCACCAGCAAATTTTAACCACGCATTCATTTCAGCATATGTGAAACCAAATGGAACGGCAGTAAAATATCCAAATGCAGGGTGTTTTTTAACCCAGTAGTAATCAGCACCATGATACATTTGAGAATTTCCTGAAGCAACTTCATCAAACGAGTCAAATGCTTTTACCCTTTCATTAGCAGCATAATAAGTAACTTGAATTCTACCGTCACTCATATCACTCAATCTTTGAGCAAGTCTTTGTGCACCAGTTCCAAGGCCTGGAAAATCTCTTGGCCAAGTAGCTACCATAGAAGCTTCTATTCTCTCTTTGGCAACAGCTGGAGCAGATAAAGATGATGCTGCAACAGCAGCAACGCCAGTTGCAGCTGCAGTTTTAAAGAACTTTCTTCTTGAAGGTGATCTAGAAACCTTCAATGATTTTTTTTCTTTAATCATTAGTATCTCCTCTTCTTTGTTAATTAACTGTACAGATTAAATTACAATTGAACGTTTAAGTCTAGACTAAACTTCCTATTGAAGAACATAATACAATCAGAGGTAGTAAATTTACGAATTATTAAATTTATTTTTTGTCGAAAAAGGCTTCGTATAACATCATCGATATCGCAAGTATCATCAATATATAAACTGGTAAAACATCAAGAAAACCTATCATCATAGATCTTGTAAGTGTTGTAGCTAAACCTAAAAGAAAAAAGATTGCAAAAGAAAGTCCTATTAGTGTTACAAGTTTATTCATTAAATTTCTCACTTTCCTTTTCAAGCCAACTAGAAACTCCTAAGAAACGATTGTCGTCATATTTCTCTCCAATAACTTGAACGCCTAATGGTAAATTATTTTCGCCTTGAAGTAAAGGAAGTGAAATACAAGGAGTTCCTAAGTAAGACCAAACTTTGTTGAAATCAGCTGATCCAGTACTTTTAAGACCTTTTAAGGCAACACCAGGGCTGGATGGGGACAAAACACCATGATAATCCTCGAATACTTCTTTATAAGAATCGTAGCTTCTTTTCATAAAATCTATTGCTTCAGCATATTCTTTTGCAGTATGTTTTCTTCCATTTGCAATTGCATTTTGCATAATTTTTGAAAGTTTTGATTTATAATTTTTATAATAATCACTAAAATTATTAGCTAGATCACTTTCATAAATTATTTGATGATATTTATGGATATCTTTAAAATAAGAAGGAGTATCATGAACTTCTATATTTTTTTTAAACGACTTAATAAAATATTCAAAAGCTTCCTTAGATTTTTTGTCAATTGATTTCCAAAATTCAGTTTTATAAAATATGAACTTAGGTTCATATAAAGGGCCTTTTTTTACTGCATCAACCATATTATTCGAAGAATAATAAACAGTGGCAGGGTCATGGGAATCTTTTTTAATTAACTCTTTAACTAAATAAGCTATGTCCTCGACTGTTTTTCCAAAAACTCCTAAATGATCAAGTTTTTCGGAAGTCTTTAATACTCCGTTTCTAGAAATTAAGCCAAATGAAGGTTTGTATCCAACAACACCACAATAAGATGCTGGTCTGATTATTGAGCCACCTGTTTGCGATCCAATTGAAAGTGGAGCCATATAAGATGCAATTACCGCAGCAGATCCACTTGATGATCCTCCTGGTGTTCGTGAATAATCATGTGGGTTTTTTGTTTTAGAGGGATTTAAATATGCTAATTCTGTAGTAACTGTTTTACCCATCACAATAGCCCCTGAAGATGTTAATAAATCAATTATTTCCGCATTTTGTGAATAAGATTTTCCTTTTCTTATTGGCGTTCCACATTCTGTTGGCATATCTAAAGTACCAACAATATCCTTAACAGCTACAGGAATACCATGTAACGGTCCAGTTGGTTTTCCAGATTTTTTGTAAGCATCTGACTCTTTGGCTTTTTCCAATAACAATTCTTTGTCAAAAAAAGCCCAAGCATTTATATCTTTTTCAAACTTATTAACTCTCTCAATATAAGCTTCACATATTTCGACAGATGTAATTTGAGAATTTGAAATTTTATTTATTAATTCTTCAACAGAATAATTTACAATTTCATTCATTAAATTAGTTTGCAAATAACTGATCAGGTAACCACAAAGCTATACCTGGAAATAAATACATTAAAACCATTCCAAAAATAACAATTGCTAAGAATGGCATGATGCCTTTGAATACCTCAATTAATTCAACATTTTTAGATTGTACACCTTTTAAGTAATAAGCCGACATGGCCATGGGGGGTGTTAAAAATGATGTTTGTAAATTTAAAGCAATTAACATTGCAAAAAAATAAGGGTTAACTCCAAAAAATTCTACTAATGGTAAAAATATTGGAACAAATATAATTAATATTTCAGTCCACTCTAATGGCCAGCCTAATAAGAAAATTATAATTTGTGTAATTACCAAAAATTGCCAAGGTTTTATATCCATCGATTTAAAAAAATGCTCAAATACTTCATGTCCTCCTAAATATGAAAATACTGACGCAAACGTCCAAGATCCAATAAACAACCACATAATCATTGCAGTAGTTTTTGCGGTTAAAAAGACAGACTCTTTAAAATTTTTCCATTTTAGAGATTTATAAAAGAAAGATAAAACTAGTGCTCCAAAAGCTCCAACACCTGCTGCTTCTGCAGGAGTAGCTAAACCTGCAAGAATGCTTCCTAGTACTAAAATAATTAATGAAAATAAAGGTAAGAATGAAACCAAAACTTCTTTTAAGATCACAGATCTTGGTGGAATTTCTTCTTTAGGGGGCTTAGGTGCAACTGATGGATTAAAATAAGCCAAAATAATTGCATATAAAATATATAAACCTGCTAACATCAAACCAGGAAATATTGCTGCAGCAAATAATCTTAGTGGAGATAACTGTGCTATTACAGCATAAACAATAAGCATAATGCTAGGAGGAATTAAAATTCCTAAACAGCCTCCAGCACATATTACTCCCGATGCAAATTTTTTATCATAACCAGCTTTCACCATTGCAGGCCAAGCAAGCAAACCCATTAAAGTCACAACTGCTCCAATAATACCTGTTGCTGTAGAGAATAAAGTGCAAGTAACTAAGGCTGCAACTGCCATCGATGCTGGAAGAGAATGAGACGCAAGTCTTATCGCATAAAACAATCTTGCGACTATACCTGCTCTTTCAACTAAATAGCCCATAAATAAAAATAGAGGCACGGCGGTGAGGACATGGTTATCCATGACGGAGTAGGTATTTGAAACAAATAAATTAAATATCCTATTATCTAATAGATGATCCATTCTTGTCGGATCAAAATATGCATAATACCCAAATCCTAAACCCATTGCCATTAAAGTAAATGCAATAGGAAATCCTAGTAATACAGCAAACAGAAATATCACCATCATTAAAATTGCAATTTCTGGATTTGTTAAACTAAACAACATCTATTTTTTCTTCCTCTTTAGATTTTCTCATTAAAATTTTCTCTGTTTCTTCTGCACCAGCATCTCTCTCTGGCCAATGCCCCGTTCTAATGCAAATAATTGCTCTAAAGACTTCACTAATTCCTTGGAGAGTAAGAAGAATTCCGGATAAAGGTATCAATGATTTTGCCATATAAATTTGAATTTGTGCTGGACTATTCCAACTTGTTTCTTTCACCATCCATGCTTTAGCTGCATATTCGTATCCATAAAATGCAAGTGCAATTACGCCTGGAAAAAAGAAGATGAAATATAATATTAAATCAATCCATCCTTGAACTTTAGTGGGAAACAACCTGTAAATAACATCTCCTCTTACATGAGCCTCTGTTGCTAAAGTATAAGCTCCAGCCATCATAAATATTGCTCCATACATTTGTAAACTAAAATCAAAATTCCATAAGGTTGGAGCATTAAATGCGTAAGCCATAATTACTTCATAACATGTTCCGCCCATTAAAATTACAATGCACCATGAGAAAGCTTTTCCCATTGAAGAACTGAGAGTGTCTGCAAATTTTATATAAGAGTACATAATATTCTAGCTTATCTTAATTTTCTTAATTAATTCAATTAAAAAAAAGGGGGCTAAGAAGCCCCCTTAATTTTTTATATTTTTAAACCTTAGATTTTAACTTTCGCTAACGGACCAAACTCGTTTTCGTAAGCAAGTCTGTAGTTAGGTTGATTCATTAGTAAGTATTTCATTACTCTTTTCGCATAAGCTTTTTGTGAATCAACAATCTTCTTAAAGAATGGATCTTTAGAAGAGAAATCACCTACAACTTTATCCCAACCTTTTAGCTGCTCTGCTAAAATTGCATCTGAAGTTTGGTAAACGTTTACTTTGTGCTCATTCATCAATTTAGATAAATCAGCTGAGTATCTTACCAAAGCTTTAAAGTAGTTAGCGGTATTTGCTGCATACGAAGCATTTTTTAATATTGCTTGGTTTGCAGGAGATAAGCTATTAAATGTTTTTTTGTTAATAGGTATTTCAAACATCTCTTGTGATTGGTGGAAAGATCCTAAGTGATAATGCTTAGAAACATCTTGCATACCAAATTGAGAGTCTGAAGTTGGGTTGTTAAACTCAGCTGCTTCAATCAAACCAGTTTTCATAGCTGGCTGAATTTCACCACCTGGTAATTGTCTAACTACCATGCCCATTGCAGTAAGAACGTTAGTTGCAAGACCAACTGTTCTATACTTCATGCCTTTAACGTCACTTACTTTAGTTACGTTCTTTTTGAACCAACCAAAAGGTTGAGCTGGCATAGGCATAGCAAAAACACCAACATAGTCGTATCCAACTTTTGCTAATGTTTCTTCATACAATGCTCTTCCACCACCTTCTTCCATCCAAGCCATTACTTCTTGAGATGACAGACCGTAAGATGGGCCAGTTCCGAAAAGAGACGCGGCAGGGTTTTTTCCATACCAATAAGCAGTTACCCAGTGACCCATATCAAGTACACCATCACTTACTGCTTGACCGATTTCACCAGTCTTTACAACTGCACCAACCGGCTGAAGGTCAATTTTTAATTTTCCCCCCGACATATCACTGACCATTTTACAGTAGTCGCCAGCCATCTCAAAAAAGATGTTAGCTCCACTTGGCCAAGCTGCTTGCATTTTAAGAGTAATGTGGCCATCTCCCAAAGCAAGATTTGGCATTGCCACTGCTGCTGCTGTCGCTGCACCAGTTGCTGCTGCTGCTTTGAAGAACTTCCTTCTTGAAGGAGTTTTAGAACCCTTCAATGATTTTTTATTTTTAATCATTTCTTCTCCTCTAGTTAATTAACTGAAGGGAGTAAAACATAGTTTCAAATTAGAGTCTTTCTAAAAAGAGGCACAGATTGTCACTATAAAGCCTAAATTAAATTTTTTTACAATCCTTAGTTGATTCTGGAAAAATTTTAATTTACTTTGTTAATACAGTTTCCCGTTCTAAAAAACTCATCTAGATTGTCTATTGCTAAATTTCCCATAGCAATTCTTGTATCCTTAGTTGCACTTCCAAGATGAGGTAAAACAAAAGCACTTGGGATTTTTAGGTAACCTGGATTCAAATTTGGTTCATTTTTATAAACATCTAATCCCGCTGCATAAATTTTTCTTCTATTTAGGGCATCAATTAAAGCCTCATCATCAACTATATCACCTCTAGCAACATTGGTTATAACTGCACCTTTAGGAAAATACTCAACAGTCTCTTTATTTATTAAGTTCTCTGTTTCTTTTGTGGCTGGACAACAAATTGATAAAACATCTGAGACTGAAAAAAGACTTTTTACGCTATCATGATATATTGCACCTTGCTCCTTATCTTCACTTAATTTTGAACGATTGTGATAGTGAATAACCATACCTAGAGATTTTGCAATTTTTGCAATTTTTTGGCCAATACGCCCCATACCTAAAATTCCTAATCTTGTTCCTGTTAATTGTTTTCCGATTAGATAATCAGCAGACCATTTCCATCCACCTTCTTTAGCTGACTCAATTCCCTCCGAAGCTCTTCTGCATGCTCCTAAAATTAATAAAATTCCAATTTCTGCTGTTGCATCTGATAAAACTTCTGGTGTGTTTGTGACCGCTATTCCTTTTTTTTTTGCTGCTTCTAAATCAATGTTTCCAAATCCAACCGCAAAATTAGAAATTATTTTAACTGAGTCTGGTAATTGATTAATTGTTTCCGCATCTAATTTTTCAGTTAATGATGATAATATCCCATCAAATCCTTCACTCATTTCAATAATTTTTTTTTGTGAATAAAGTTCATCGTTAGCATTAAATTTAGCCTCAAATAACTTAGATGCTTTGTCTTCACTTTCTCTAATTAAACGTCTTGTAATTAAAACCTTTTTCATTATATCTATTTTAAAATTTCGGGTTTGGGTCCTCCAGTGTACCAATCTAAAACTTCAATTGTATGTAATATTGGAACCTTAGTACCATGAGCGATTTGGGTAATACAACCAATATTTCCAGTAGAAATAAAATCTGGATTTAAACTTTCAATATTATTTACCTTTTTCTTCAATAATTGTTTTGCAATTTTTGATTGCAATATGTTGTAAGTACCAGCTGATCCACAACATATATGTCCCTCAGGAATTTCCATAATTTCATTGTTAGTTTTCTCAAGTAACGAAACAGGCTGAGAATGAACTTTTTGACCATGCTGCATTGAACAAGCAGAGTGATAAGCTACTTTATATTTTTTTTCTTTATCTTTAATATCAAGTTTCAAACTTTCAAATATATATTCAGATATATCTTTTGTAAGTTCTGATATTACTTTGGCTTTTTTACTTAATTCTTTGTCTTCACGAAAAATAAATCCATAATCTTTCATTGTTGTCCCACAACCTGATGTATTTGATAAAATTGCGTCTAAATTTCCTTTTTGGTGCTCTTCGTACCAAGTATTTATATTGTTTTTAAAATCTTGATGCGCATCTTCCTCTTTTCCAAGATGATGATTTAAAGATCCACAACATCGAATTTTTTTTGGTACAACTACTTCTACTCCGTGTCTGTTTAATAGCCTTATTGTTGCTTCATTAATTTGAGGAGATATTTCTTTTTGTACACATCCTGTTAAAAGAGCAACTCTAGCAATTCTTTTTTTTGTTGATGGTTCGTAAACTTCTTTAATTGGCAAACTCTTTTTGGGAAAATTTGTAGGCATTAACTCAATCATATCCTTAATTTTTGATGGCATTAAGAATTTGAACGGTTTTGATAGTTTTACTAATAAACTTGATAATCTAAAAACTTTTGTATTTGGAAGAGTAATAGATAAAAAATATCTTATTAACTTATCAAAGAATGATCTTTCATAATTTTTTTCAATATATTTTTTTCCATGGTCAATTATGTGCATATAATTTACACCAGCTGGGCAAGTAGTCATACAACTATAACACGAGAGACATCGATCGATATGCTTTACAACTTTTTCAGTTGGCTTCCTATTATTTTCCAACATATCTTTAATTAGATAGATACGTCCTCTAGGTCCATCTAACTCGTCACCCAAAAGTTGATGAGTAGGACATGTAGCATTACACATTCCACAATGCACGCACTTTTTAAAAACTTTTTCGTTTGCAAAATTATCTGGGTCTCTAAGTTGTTCTTCAGTAAATTTTGTTTGCATTAAACACCTCTATACATTTTACCTGGATTTAAAATTCTTTTTGGATCAAAACTTTGTTTTACTTTTTCAGAAATCATCAAACGTACTTTATCAACAGTAAAAATAGGTTCACCATAATCATAAACAGATGAAGTTTTAATCACTGTCAAATAACCTCCAAAATCGTTTGCCATTTTTTTTAAATCTTTAATCTTTTCCTCTTTTTTACTATTAACTTCAATCCAGAATAACGACCCACACCAATCAATGAAATAATTATGTTTATTTTCCAAATATTTGCATAATTTTGAACCATTGGCTGGCGGTATCACCATTCGTATTAAATTGTGTTTAGTCTTTTCGAATACCTCTAAATTATTTATTTTTTTCCAAAATGGCTCTGATTGATAAACATCAAGGGTAGAAATGTCTGGATTGCTTAATTCAAGTTCTTTTTTTAAGTTACTAATTTTTTCCTCAATCGAAATTTTATCCCCTTCAACTCTAAATGCTACAAACGAAATATTTGATTTAAGATCATTAAACTTAAAAACAGTATTTCTTTTACCTGAAAAATCTTTGTCATTTGATTGTTCTGGAATAAAGACAGCACCAGAAATTTCACTACTTGAGCTAGATAATTTATTAAACAAATCATAAATTTGTTCAAAATTATTAGGATAGACAATTATAGTTTTTGAAGAGTCTTTTTTAGGTAAAACTTTTAATGTAATTTCAGTTAAAGCAACAAGTGTACCAAATGAACCAACTATAAGTTTAGATAAATCATAACCTGTAACATTTTTAACGACAGTACCCCCTGATTTAATTATATCTCCTTTTCCATTAACTCCTTTAAAACCAAGGACATGATCTCTTACACTACCAACTTTAAATCTTCGTGAACCTGCATAATTACTAGATAAGTATCCTGCTATTGTTCCTTTATTTGATTTGCCATCTTTAATATAGCCAAAATCTATTGGTTCAAAAGCTAGCTCCTGACTATTTTCGCTTAAGACCTTCTCAATTTCATTAATAGGTGTGCAGGCTTTTACTTTAATATATAATTCTTCAGGTCTATAATCGATGATACCAGAAATCTTAGACAAAGATGTTGTGTTAGCCGATTGAGTTTTGTTTCCAATAAAACTTTTTGAGTTATTGCCAATAATTTCTGTTGGAGAATCCTTTTTATAAAGTTCCCTAATTAAATCTGAAACTTCTTTCTCATCTTTAGGATAATAAATGTTATCAGAATCTTGGAAGATCTGGGAATTTATCTTTATTTTTGTGGACATGAACTCTTCCTTCCTCTGCACATTTTCTAAGTATCGGATAAACTTTTCCAGGATTTAATAAATTTTTTTCATCCAACGACTTCTTAATACTTAACTGTTGTTGAATATCATTGTCATTAAACATTTCACACATTAGTTCTCGTTTTTCTATACCAACACCATGCTCTCCTGTAATAACTCCACCAAGTCTCACACATGTTTTTAATATTTCAGAACCAAATTCCTCAGTTTTTCTAAGTTGCTCTTTATCATTCCCATCAAACATAATTAGTGGGTGTAAATTTCCGTCCCCTGCATGAAAACAATTTGCAACCGGTAATTCATATTTTTCAGATAATTTTTTAATTTCTAACAACGCTTCTGCAAGCTTTCCTCTTGGAATGGATCCATCCATACAATAGTAATCAGGAGCCATAGCTCCACATGCTGGAAAAGCAGCTTTTCTCCCAGCCCAAAATGAAAGTCTTTCTTTCTCACTATTGCTAAGTTTAAGACTTGAACAATTATTTTTTTTACAAATTGCCTCTACTTTTTTAATTAATTCGTTAACCTCTGATTCTGTTCCATCAAGTTCAACTATCAATAACAATTCTGCATCTCTTGGATATCCTGCTTTACTAAAATTATCTGTTGCCTCAATCAAAGCTTTATCCATTATTTCCATCCCTGCTGGCACTATTCCACTTGAAATAATTTCCGATGCTGCATCTCCTCCTTCTTTTATAGATGGAAATCCTATTAAAGCAGCTCTTACTACTTCAGGTTTTTTTAAAATTTTAACTGTTACTTCTGTGACAACTCCTAATAAACCTTCTGAGCCACAAATTAATCCCATGAGATCGTATCCCTCTTGATCAAAAGATTTTCCTCCAAATCTACAAATAGTTCCATCCATCATTACCATTTGTACTCCTAAAATATTGTTTGTAGTTGTCCCATATTTTAAAGAATGAACTCCACCTGAATTTTCAGCAACATTTCCACCTATAGAACATGCTAACTGGCTAGAAGGATCTGGCGCATAATAAAATCCTTTGTGTTGAACTGCGTGAGTAATTCCTAGATTTGTAACTCCTGGCTGAGTTACTACACATTTATTTTCATAATCAATTTCTAGTATTTTATTAAATTTTCCTAAACCAAGAAGAATAGCATCTTGTAAGGGCAATGCTCCACCAGACAATCCTGTACCCGCTCCTCTCGGTACAACTTTAATATTTTCACTATGACAATACTTTAATATCTTACTAACTTCCTCAGTATTTTCTGGAAGTACAACAGCTAATGGTGTTTGTGTATAAACTGATAAAGCATCTGTTTCATATGGTCTTAATTCATCAGCCTCACTCAATATATTTTCTATATTAGTTAAATTTGAGAGTTTTTTTACTATTTCACCTTTTCTATTTAAAATAGAACTATCAATTTTTGGTAAAGCTATTTCAGACATAGCTTAGCCTAACATTTTTTTGATATTTTCCAATGCGTTAGAAATGTTATCTCTAGAGGCTGCGAAGCTAAATCTGACGTAATCTTTACATGTTTTTCCAAAGGCTGTACCAGGAACTATAGCAACACCTGCCTCATGCATAGCTCTTTTACAAAATTCACTACCATCCATTCCAGTTCCAATAACTTTGGGAAATGCATAAAATGCTCCACCTGGTAAACTACATTCTACACCGGGCAAACTGTTTAAACCTTCATGAATTAACTTTCTTCTTAATGTAAACTTTTCCATCATCTCATCAATTGAGTCGTCAGGTCCATCCAGGGCAGCAATACCTGCAAACTGAGCAGAAGCATTCACGCATGATACACTATTAATTAATAATTTATTTACGTGTTCAACTAAATTTTCTGGCCAAAAACTCCAACCAAGTCTCCAACCTGTCATAGAATAAGCTTTACTCCAACCTTCTAGAACTATTAATCTTTCTCTAAGTTCAGGATAATTAAAAAATGTTGGCATTTCTTTATTATCAAAAATTTGTCTGCTATAAATTTCATCACTTAAAATGGTAACATGAGGATGTTTTTTCAAACCTTCTGCTAACTTGTCTATTTCTGATTTTTCTACAAAGCTTCCAGTCGGGTTGTTTGGATTTATTAAAATTAACAATCTAGTTTTATCAGTTATCATAGATAAAATTTTATCTGCACTAAACTTTAAATCTTTATCTTCTGTTAAATCATAAGGTACTGATGTTGAGCCTGTGTAATTAATCATGGACTCATAAATAGGAAACGCTGGAGTTGGATGTATTATCTCCGCCCCTGGTTCACCAAAACACTGTATTGCATAGTGCATTGTTGGTTTTCCGCCTGGCATAATAATAATTCTTTCAGGATCAACCTCTGCACTATAACGTTTCTTTATCCATCTAGTAACTGCCTGTCTACATTCTAAAATACCATTTGAAAGAACATATCCATGATGACCATCATCTAGAGCTTTTTTTGCTGCCTCAACAACATGCTTTGGAGTTTTGAAATCTGGTTGACCTAGACCCAAGTGGATCATAGGTTTACCTTGAGCTTCAAGTTTTTTTGCTTCAGCTAATACAGAAAAAGCGCTTTCGGTCCCAAGTCTATTTAAAGATTTTGCAAGTTCCATAATAATTTTAAAATTAAAATCGCCAAACTAAACGAAAATTAGTTTTTTGTCTATTTAGTTTAAAAATTTAATTTATCAAATAAATGGCAAAAATTCTTATATTTTAGTCTCTGTATATTATTTTTGACGCATCAAGGTCTTTAACAGACTTACAACCCATTAAAATCATATTTCTTCTAATTTCTTTTTGCATGTTTTCTAAAAGTCTCTCAACACCTTTTTGTCCACCTGCACCTAAACTAAATAGAAATGCTTTTCCAAAACTACAAGCTGTTGCACCTGCAGCTAAAGCTTTAAGAACGTGCGTTCCTCTTCTAATACCACCATCAAGAATAATTTCTAATTTATCACCAACTGCATCTGAAATTGCTTTAACTTGATCAAACGGAGATCTCGATCCATCAAGCTGCCTACCCCCATGATTTGAGATCATGATCGCTGTGCAACCAATATCTATTGCTCTTTTGGCATCTTCAACTGACATTACACCTTTAAGTGCCATAGGCTTGTTCCATTTTTTTATACAATACTCTGCATCTTTCCAATTCATTGCGGGGTCATACTGCTCATTAATATAATCCATAACTGATTTTGCAATATTTGTGCCTTTGTCTGTTTTATTTTTAATATTTGCTAATTCAAATTTTTTATTTGTAAAATATTTAAACACCCATCCCGGTCTCATTGCAAAACTCAATAAACTATCCAAAGTAAATTTCGGTGGTGTCGTAAATCCAGTTCTGTGATCTCTTTCTCTATTTCCAGCAACAAGCGTATCAACAGTAATACACATTCCATCAAAATTAGCTCTACTGCATCTTTCAATTAAATCATCAGTTATTGATTTGTCTTTATGAATATAAAGTTGAAAAAGTTTTGGCCCGCTAGAAACATTTGCAACCTCTTCAATTGAAAACGAGGCCATTGTAGACATGCTATAAATTGTATCAAACTTCTCTGCAGCTCTAGCAGAGGCCTTGTCTCCCTCAGGATCATATAAGCTTTGCATTGCCGTAGGAGATAAAAATAATGGCATACCAATTTTTCTACCAAAAACAGTTGTGGATAAATCTGGCTCACCAACACTATTAAGAATATTTGGAACTAAATCACAATCATTAAACGCATCAGTGTTTCTATTTAAAGTGACCTCGTCATCTGCTCCACCATCAATATAATGAAAAATAGGAGCTGGTAATTTCTTTTTGGCTAATTTTCTAAAATCATTAAAATTATAACAGTCCTTAATGTTCATGATTAATGTTATTTAAAAGTTTTTAAAGAAATTGAACATATAACTATTTGCCCCAGGATTTTTATCTCCTAGACTTGCATTAGATATATGATTGTAAGAAAAACCTAATTCACTTGTTTTTGATAGATTAAGTGAAATTTGAAGTTCACTTTTAAATTCAATCAAATGGCCTAAATCTTTACCATCTCCCTCATGATATATTCCTGGTGTAAAGCTAGGTGTTAAGTTTAATGCTCCTAATTTATATTGAGCTTGAACACCTGTATAAAAGTATCCTGCATTATCAGCTGTAAATAAAAATCCAGTAATAGGAGAAAGATTTCCTAAAAAAGTATCTCTATTTAAATTTTCATTTTGATGTTGAAAGCCGATTAAAGTTGATTTTTTTCCGTCATCACTAAAATCAAACATTCCTGTGTAAACATTGAATTCTGTATTTTGATCCTTTAAAATTTTTTCCTCTGCAATTGAAGAAAAGGCAAATATCATCATTAACAGATTGATTATAATTTTTTTTAAATTCATCATTGTTTTATTTGTTCTTAATTATAAAGGATTTATAGATTATTGCACCTCCGATTAAAAATATCAATATCGGCAATAACCAGAGAATATACGTGTTTTTATTTAAACCAGGATCGTAGAGTATCCATTCACCGTATTTAATTCTAAAATATTCATATATTTGATCTTCGGAAAGACCTTCTTGCAGTTTTTTATCTACTACAATTTTTAAACTATTTGCAAATTCAGAATCTGAGTCATAAACCGATTGACCCTGACAAATAAGACATCGTAAATTTTTAGTTATTTTATTTCTTTTGTCATTTTCCTCAGCACTAACAGTACTAAAAGAAAATAATGATATAACAATTAAAATAAACTTTAAAAATTTCATTTTATAAATAAATTAATCTCGTCAACTAATTTTTGGTTAAGGGGTCCAATATATTTTTTAATAATTTCATTATTGTAAATTAAAAATGATTCAGGAACCCCATATGCTCCCCATTCAATAGCAATTGTGCCATCTAAATCAATAAAGATTTCTTTATAAGGGTTTCCAAGATCTTTTAAAAAGTTTTTTGCATTTTTTAAATTATCTTTATAATTCATTCCAATAATATTTACTTTATTATCTAAATTTAAATTCATTAAAAAAGGATGCTCTTGTCGACATGGAACACACCAAGATGACCAAATATTTAATAAATAAATCTTATCTAACTCAAAGATACTTGTAGATTTTACATTTTTTCCAGAAAAAAAATCTTTAGTTTTAAACACTGGTATTTCTTTTTTCGAATTATTATCTGGAATATATATTTTAGAATCTTCTAGACCTTTGTAAAAAATAAAAAATATTATTCCAAAAATAATAGTAACTGAAAAAGGTAAAATTTTATTTTTCATGATCTTTTTTGTAAAAAACTAACAATTCCCCCAAAAGATATTAAAATTACTGACAACCAAATCCATAGCATAAATGGTTTAACTTGATATCTTACGTTAAAAAAATCTTGATTTTGAACCAGATTAATTACAATAAATTTATCTGACATTAGAGTTGTTTTGATATCTGCTTCACTTGTCGCAATCACAGGTTGATTATAAATTCTTAGCTCTGGTGAAAATCTATCTTCTTTACCATTCTGATTGCTAATAGAAAAATTTGCAATAATTGCATTATAATTTTTTTCTTTTTCCTGATCAACACTTTCAAAAACTATCTTAGTTTTTGAATTTTCAAATGTTTCGCCAACTTTAAGATTAGTTATAATTTCACTTGCAAATAAATTATTAAACAAAATACTTAAAATTAATAAACTGAATCCAAAATGAGCAATACTTTGTGAGACATTTTTATATTTTTTAACAAAAAAATCTCTTAGAGTAATGAAAAATAAATAAAGTGCACTCGATATCAAAATTGTATTAATTAAGATATTCTGATTAAAATTTTTTAATACTAAAAATGCTAATAAAATTGAAATAATCAAAAAAGAAATTAAATAAATTTTATCTTCGAGTTGAGATTTTATCCATTTTAATTTTGGACCAATTGCCATCATAAATAAAAAAGGAATTAAAAATGGTATCATTAACTTATGATAAAATGGAGGGCCAACTGATATTTTTTGAGAAGAAATTACATCTAAAAAAATTGGATATACAGTACCTATTAATACAACTGATAAAAAATACATCATAAACCAGTTGTTAATTAAAATTGAAGTTTCTTTGCTCAACCAAAAAAAGCTATGAGATTTTTTGTCATTATCTTTGTGAAAAAAGAAAAAAATTAAAATAGATAAAAAAACTAAAATAGATAAGAAAACAAGAATAAATAATCCTCTTTCAGGATCATTAGCAAATGTATGAACAGAATTTAGAATTCCTGATCTTACTAAAAATGTTCCACACATACTTAGAGTAAATGTTGCTATAGAAAGAATAATTACCCATGAAGTTAAAATAGATTTTTTCTCTAAAACTAAAATACAATGCAAAAGAGTAGTCAATGCAAGCCACGGCATTAAAGAAACATTTTCGACTGGATCCCAAAACCAAAAACCTCCCCAACCCAACTCATAATAGGCCCAAATTGATCCTAGCAATATTCCTATAGTCAAAAATATCCACGAAATTAAAATCCATTTTTTTATATGCACTGCCCAACTGGTAGAGATAATTTTTAAACTTGTTGCTGCCAAGACAGATGAAAATATAATTGAAGAACCAACATACCCTAAATATAAAATAGGTGGATGAATTGCTAAAGCTGGATCTTGTAAAATTGGATTTAACCCCAGACCTTCAGTAGGTATAGGGAAAATGTAATTAAATGGATTTGATGTTTTGATTAAAAATAAAAAAAAACCAACTATTATTATTTGTTGAAAAACTAAGGTTAAAATTTTGTATTTTACTGGTTGATTTTTTGTTCGTACTAAAAATATAAAAATAAATAAAGTTAAAACAAGTAACCATAATAATAAACTACCTTCATGATTCCCCCAAGTTCCACTTATTTTGTAAAATAATGGTTTAGTAGTGTGTGAATTATTAAATACTGTTTCATTACTAAAATCCGAAACAACAAAAGAAAAGATCAAACACAAAAAACTTATGACAACAAAAAATAATTGTAAAAATGTAAATGATAATATTTTGGTATCAAATGTGTTTGAATTATTAAAATTTTTATATGATAAATAAAATAACAATAATCCATTAATTAATCCTAATATTAAAGAATAATATCCAATATGACTATAGATCAATTTATTTTTCCCCTAACGCTTCTTTTACTTCTGGTGGCATATAATTTTCATCATGCTTTGCTAAAATTTTTGTTGCAGAGAAAAAGTTTCTATCTTTTAAAAAACCTTCTGCAACAACACCTTTTTCCTCAGCAAATAAATTTGGTACTGCACCCGAATAAGTAACATTTATTTCATTTTTAAAGTCTGTAATTATAAAATTAACTTCATTTGAATTTATAGAAATAGAATTTTTTTTAACCATTCCTCCAACTCTTATTTTACTCTTATCTATTTCAGTAAGTGATTTTATTTCAGAAGGCGATTGAAAATATACAACATTTTCCTCTAATGATTTTAAAATCAAAAATGTTGTTAAAATTAAAGTTATTAAGATTATTACTATAAACAGAAATCTTAATTTAACTTTTCTACCATACATGGTTTAAAAGTTAATTATTTGTTACGTTTGCTAAAATTTCTTTATTTATTCTTTGTGATTTTGCAGAATTAGCTTGATCAGTAGTAAGTAATCCAAATTTAGCAACAAATTTGTTTTGTTCTTTAACAAATTGCATTTTGATTACCAAATATAAACCTAAGAAACTTAGTAAGGTAAAGCTAAAAGCAGATAACACATATACTGCATATCCATTCATAAAAAATAATTCATTTATCATAATCTATCTAAGCCTTTATTTTTAATTTTTATCAGTTCTGTATTATATTTCATTAAGAAAATTAACAATGAAAAAAGAGCAAATGCCGCAGTCATTATCAATAATGGATAAAGCATTGATGAATGAATTGAGCTTTTTGATAAAAGATTAATAGATGCAGGTTGATGGAGTGTATTCCACCAATCAACCGAATACTTAATTATTGGAACATTAATAATTCCTAAAATAGTTATAAAAGTTGAAATCTTATAGACTTTTTCTTCTTTATCATAAATTCTCCATACAATTAAATACATTGCATAAAATAATGCTAAAATTAACATTGAAGTAATTCTTGCATCCCAAGCCCACCATGTTCCCCAAGTTGGTTTTCCCCAAATTGATCCTGTAACTAAAGCAATAATATTAAAAACAAATCCTGAAGGAGCTAAACTTTTAGAGATTAAAAAAAAATTTTTATTTTTAAATACAAAACCACAAATAGATAATAAAGTTATTGAAGAAAATATTCCAAGTGAAATCCAAGCCGCAGGAACATGAACATACATTATTCTTACTGCATCACTTTGTTTATAATCTTCAGGCGATATGACTAACGCTTCAACTAAGCCAACAGTTAATACAATAATAAATAAAAATAATACGTACTTAGGTGCTTTTGACGTAATTTTAAAAATCTTGTTAGGCTCAAAAAGTTTAAACATATTTTTATTTAGAATTTTTTTGGATGATTTCTATTACGAAATAGTTTTCTGATCAAGAATGCAGAGGGGAGATAATAAGATTGAAATTAACGTTTAACACTCTTGACCAGAAGACGCCAATACATAGCTGACTTGTATGGCCTAGATTTGAGCTAAATGTGGTTGAATGATGATTGCCTTAATTGGAAAGCTTGAAATAACTAGAGCCTTTTTTTCCTAAAAAAATCTCTTCAATTAAAGGGTGTTTAATTGGTTCATCAGAGTCATCCATCAGCAAGTTTTGCTCAGAAACATAGGCTTCATAAGTTATCTCATCATTTTCTGCTAATAGGTGATAAAACGGTTGATCTTTTCGTGGTCTCACATTTTTTGGAATAGATTGATACCATTCCTCAGAATTATTAAATTCAAAATCAACATCATAAATCACACCTCTAAATTCAAAGTGTTTATGCTTTACGATGTCTCCAATTGAAAATTTTGCTTTTTGGACTGGCATTGACTCTAGTATGGGTATTTAAAAATAAAAATCAATGCTAAAAATATAAATGTTTTGTGATGTGGCAAATATGTTAATATCTTTTAGTGAATAAATCTTTTTTAAAATTTGTTACTGATTTTGGTCCTTTAGCAATATTTTTTTTCTATTATTACAATAGTGGTAAAAATTTATCAACAGCAATACCTCCACTAATAGTTGCAACTTTAGTTGCATTAGCAGTGGTTTGGTTTTTTGAAAAAAAAATTCCTCCAATGCCTTTGGTAAGTGGAATTTTAATTACTTTTTTTGGTGGATTAACTATCTACTTTAATGATCCTATATTTATTTATGTAAAACCAACCATCATCAATATTATGTTTGCTCTTGCATTATTTTTTGGGAAATATTTTACCAATGAACCTATTCTTAAAAAAATTATGGGTAAATCTATTCCTCTGACCGATATTGGATGGGAAATTCTTAACAAACGATGGATGTATTTTTTCTTTGGCCTTGCTTTATTAAATGAATTTATTTGGAGAACTCAAACAGAGGAATTTTGGGTAAATTTTAAAGTGTGGGGAATGCTTCCAATAACAATAATATTTACAGGGTTTCAAATACCGTTAATAAATAAACATAAGATTGATGCGCAGTAATTTAAAATTAGTAGTAAATAATCCTCATAATAAAATTGAAGAAAAACACTTTTATGAAAAAGATGAACTAAAAATTATATTAGACTTATATGCTAAGATGGTTTCTGAAGGATCTTGGAAAGATTATGGTTTAAATATTTCAAGTAAACAAGTGGGGTTTAGTGTTTTTAGAAATGCTACTGAAAACGCCCTATATAAAATTTGTAAAAATTTTAAGCCTAAAAATAAAAATCTTAAATATTTGATTACAGATACGAGTGGTAAAATACTTAAAAATTCTTACGATCTTAGAATTTTATTAAAAAATACCAATTGGAAGAAACTTCAAAAATAAATTTATCTTCTTTGACCAAATAATCTTAACAACATTATAAATAGATTGATAAAATCTAGATATAAAGTTAATGCGCCCATAACAGCTTTTTTACCCATTAACTCACCTGAGTCGGAAGCAACATACATATTTTTGATTTTCTGAGTGTCATAAGCTGTTAAACCAACAAATATTAAAACACCTAAAATTGAAATCACAAAATACATCATAGAAGATTTCATAAAAATATTAACAATTGAAGCTATAATTATTCCAATTAAACCCATCATTAAAAAAGATCCAAACTTTGTAAGATCTCTTTTAGTTGTGTATCCATAAATACTCATCGCTCCAAATGTTGCAGAAGTAATGAAAAAAACTCTTGTTACACTCATTCCAGTATAAACCAATAAAATTGAAGATAATGATAGACCCATCAAAGCTGCAAAAACCCAAAAAGTAGTTTGTGCCTTTGATGCACTCATTTTATTAATTCCAAAACTCATGTAAAAAACGATACCTAGAGGTGCTAACATTACAAGCCATTTAAGACCTGATAAATAAATTGCATTCCCCATCTGCGTTAGACCAACGATTGACCCTGCATCATTAGTAACAACAGACATTTTAAATGTTAATAGTGCCACTATTCCGGTTAGCAATATACCTGTTGCCATGTAGTTATAAACTTTTAGCATGTAGGCTCTTAAGCCTTCATCCATTACTGCAGCTGTTTGTTGTGCTGCTTTAGCTCTATTTAGTATTCCGTTTTTATCAAATTTCATAATGAGTAATATATATATTCTTTTACTAATTATTCAAGATACCTTAAAAGATTAACAAAATTTTAACTTAATATTTCTAATGAATTACAAAAATTTAGGTAATACCGATATTAAAGTGAGTACAATTTGTCTCGGTACTATGACGTGGGGAGAACAAAATACTGAGCTTGAAGCATTTGAACAAATGGATTTTGCTTTAGATCAAGGAGTAAACTTTTGGGACACTGCTGAATTATATGCAGTACCACCAAGAAAGGAAACCTATGGTGATACAGAAGAAATTATTGGAAACTGGTTTGAAAAAACAAAAAAAAGAGACAAAGTCATTCTTGCAACAAAAGTTGCTGGTCCAGCAAGAGATTATTTAAGAAGTGGAGAAAATAGTTTTGCAGGTCCAAACTTAGAATCTGCTTTAAATGACAGTCTTAAAAGACTTAAAACTGATTATATAGATTTATATCAACTTCATTGGCCAGAGAGAAATGTAAATAATTTTGGAAGACTTGGTTATGTTCATAAGGAAAATGAATGGAATAAATTTGAAGATGTTCTTGCAGAGTTAAATAAATATATTGATCAGGGAAAAATAAGATACGTTGGTTTATCAAATGAGACCCCTTGGGGAGTTTTAAATTATCTTCAGTTATCCAAAGATAAAAAGTTGCCAAGAATGATGTCAATCCAAAATCCTTATAGCTTATTAAATAGATCTTACGAAGTTGGACTAGCTGAGGTTTCTATAAGAGAAAACATCGGCTGCTTAGCTTACTCACCATTAGCAAGTGGATATTTAAGTGGAAAGTATAGAAACAAGAATTTCCCCAAAGGATCGAGAATGGAGAGAGATTTCGATTTCTGGACAAGGTATAGAAAGCCAAATACTGAGGATGCCGTTGAACATTATTATAAAATTAGTGAAAAGTTTGATCTAGATATGAGTCAGATGGCGATAAAATTTTGTGAAATCCAAGACTTTATGACTAGTGTAATAATTGGGGCAACTACAATGGAGCAGTTGAAAACAAATATAGAAAGTGTAAATGTAAACTTATCTGATGATGTCATTAAAGAAATTAACTACGTACAAACAATTTATCCAAATCCATGTCCATAATTAAAAAAATTACAATATTGTTAGGAATATTTTTTATAAGTGGTGTTGCTCAAGTTTCAGCTCAGGAAATTAAAAAAATTGGTAAATATAAAGATTGGGAGGCAATGGTCGTTATGGATGCTGACGGTAAAGTATGCTTTGCACAATCTTTACCTATTTTGCAAGCACCAAAAACAAATAAAAGAGATGCAAAGTTATTTGTAGCTTTCAGACCAAATGACAATATCAAAAATGAAGTGAGCGTTACTCCAGGATACGAATTTAACAAAAATAATTCAGTAACCGCTGCTTCAGGAAAAAATAAGTTTAAGTTTGATATTAAAGAGCAGGGTTTTGCATGGATTGCTGACAATAAAATTGAATTAAAAATGATTAAACAAATGAGAAAGGGATCAAGAATTATGATTACCGGATACAATCAACAAGGTTCTCAAACAATTGATCATTACTCATTGCTAGGATTTACAAAAGCTTATAACGCTTCAAGAAAAGCTTGTAGTTAATTCAATGAAATTAAAAAAGAAAATTGTTCTAGCTTATTCTGGAGGGCTCGATACTTCTATAATTTTAAAATGGCTTCAAGAAAATTATGATGCAGAAATAATTTGTTATACAGCAGATGTGGGCCAAGAAATTGATAGAAAAAAAATTATAACTAATGCAAGAAAATTTGGTGTTAAAAATATAATTATTAAAGATTTAAAAGATATTTTTGTTAAAGACTACGTTTACCCTATGATAAGAGGACATGCGATCTATGAGGGTTTTTATTTATTAGGGACTTCGATAGCAAGACCTCTTATTGCAAAAGATCAAATTAGAGTAGCTAAAAAATTTAAGGCTTATGCAGTTTCACATGGAGCAACTGGTAAAGGCAATGACCAAGTTAGATTTGAATTAGGCTATCATTATTTTGGTCCTAAACTTAAAATTATAGCTCCGTGGAGAATTTGGAAACTAAAATCTAGAACAAACTTGATTAATTATGCAAAAAAACATGGCATAACTATACCGAAAGATAAAAAAGGTGCACCTCCTTTTTCAGTGGATGATAATTTATTTCACACATCAACTGAAGGTAAAGTTTTAGAAAGTCCAAAAAATTCTGCACCAGAATTTATATTTCAGCGAACAGTTTCTCCAGAAAAGGCACCTAACAAACCATCTTTTGTTACTATCAATTTTAAAAATGGTGATCCTTTTGGAATTAATGGAAAAAAATTATCACCAGCTAAATTATTAACAAAGCTAAATGGCATAGCAGGAAAAAATGGAATTGGAAGAGTCGATTTAGTAGAAAATAGATTTTTAGGAATAAAATCTAGAGGGGTATACGAAACACCTGGTGGAACTCTGTTGATCAATGCCCATAGAGCAATTGAATCCGTTACTTTAGATAAAGAAACTATGCATAAAAAAGATCAAATAATGTCTAGATATGCTGAGTTAATTTACAATGGTTATTGGTATTCAAAAGAAAGATTTAAACTTCAAAAAATTGTTGATTTAAAAAGAAGTAAAGTTAATGGCTCTGTGAAACTTAAATTATATAAAGGTAATATCTCAATTCAATCAAGGGTTACTAACAGTAATGCTTACTCAATGAAGAAAGTCTCATTTGAGGAAAATAAATCGTTTAATAAATCTAACGTTGAAAGATTTATCAATTTTCACAAAAAAAAGCTTCGTTCTTAGGCACGTTTAGGACAAATTAACATTTGTTAAAATTGATAAAAATTATATCCTTCGAAAATGGAATCAATAAAGAATTGGATGAAAGACGCAGCAAATATTTTATTTGATGATAGTAAAAATGATCTGCGTGCACTTCCAAAAACAGTTAGGTTGCAAATTTTATTAGTTCTGAGTTTTATTTGGACAACAGTTTTTAGTTTGTATGTTTTTTCTTATACAACTTTCGCGTTTGGTTGGGCGGGACTTTTTTTAGCTCATATAGGTTTGATATTTGCTGTTTATACAACTTTCAAACAATTTCATAGAGCAGAAGAAAAATCTGCAAGTGTATTTAGAACAAAAAATTTTGATCCATTTAAAATAATGGTCATCGTATTTGTGATTGTATTTATATTTGTATTCTCAAAAGGAATTGAAGTTTTAACAAGTCCTAATCCAAACTCTTATTCAATTCCTTATGATGGGCCCTCTAAATCTGTATTTGAAAAATGGCTCCCATTTAGTAAAGGCAAATAATGGACAAGATAGCAAAAAACTTACAGTTAGCATTAATGGTTATTATCTTAATCAGTACTGTTATTGCAGTTGGGATTGAAATGAAAAACATGTACTTAAATCAATCTGTTACATTAGCAGATTTGCTTTTAATGTTTCTTTATTTGGAGGTACTAGCAATGGTTAGGGTTTTTTGGAACCAACAATCTATTAGTATTACCCTACCACTTCTTATTGCAATTACCGCCCTTGCACGATTTATTATTTTACAAGGTAAAGAAATGGATCCTACTGCACTTGTTTATGAAGCAGTAGCTATTTTGTTGATTGCTGGAGCCATTGTTGTTTTAAGATTAAGACATAGTGACAAATTAGGTCTTAAGAAAAAAAAATCAAAATAATTTTAAATGATATTTGAAGCTTCAAGGGCTATGGCCTTAAATCAATTAAATAATTTTGTTGAGAATAATCTTGGAGAATATTCAAAATTAAGAAATTTTGATTTTGGACCTGAAAAAAGATCTAATATATCTTGCTTATCACCATATATAACTCATGGAATAATCAATGAGCGAGAAGTCATTCAGAAAGCACTAAGTAAATTTTCTTTTTCAAAAAACGAAAAGTTTATTCAAGAAGTTCTATGGAGAACTTACTGGAAAGGTTGGTTAGAACTAAGACCGAATGTTTGGGCTGATTATCTTGTCGAATTAAATCAAATCAAGAATGAATTTAGAGATAATAAAAATTATATTGCAGCAATCGAGGGAAAAACAAAAATAGATTGCTTTAATGAATGGGTGGTAGAGCTTAAAAAAAAAAATTATTTACATAATCACACAAGAATGTGGTTTGCTAGTATTTGGATTTTTACTCTAGAATTACCTTGGCAATTGGGTGCAGAATTTTTTATGCAACATCTTTTTGATGGAGATGCAGCATCAAATACTCTTGGGTGGCGATGGGTTGCGGGTGTTCAAACTCAAGGAAAACATTACCTTGCAAGTGAATGGAATATTAAAAAATTCACTAACAATAGATTTCAAAATATAAAATTAAATGAAAATGCTCCTCCAAAAGTATCTGAAAAATCTTATCAAATAATTAAACAGGATTTCAATAACCCACAAAAGATTGAGAATAAGAATCTTTTAATTTTTGAAAATAATCTCTCGTTTGAAATCACTGACTTTAAGGAAAACAACTTTAAGAAAATTTACTTAGTTTCAAATAAAAATGAAAATAGAACAATAAAACTCAGTGAAAAGCTAGTGAAATTTAAATCCCATTTAATAGAAGACCAAGAACAAAGATTAAAAAATCAATCTATTGATTGTCAAATTATAGATATAAGTGAATTAACAAATATTGAAAATTATTACGGTTTGTATCCAACAGTAGGTGAAAATTTAGATTTTTTAAATTCGAATAATTTAAAGATAGATTTTTTATATAGAAATCTTGATCAATTGGCTTGGCAATACTGTAATAAAGGTTTTTTTAATTTTAAAAATTATATTCCCAAAATAGTTTCAAGCTTTAATTAAAACCAACGAACCATCCCAATAATTCCAGCGGTTGCGTAAAAAAATTGTAGAAATAAAATTCCTTTATGACCACCTCTATAGGCCCAAATTCCAATTAAAATGGCTGACAATAATAGAAGACAAAAACCGAAAAATTCTATGCCTATATTTAAAGCGACAAACAAAGAATATAATATTGCAGTTATAACCCCTGCCCATTCAAAGATTTTATTATTCATAAAAGTTTTTTAAAATTATTATAAAGGATTGTAGAGTAGTTATTCATATCTTTCATGTTATCTTTTGCAGATTGATCAAACTTTTCTAACGCACCATTACCAAGCTGATCTTCCAAAGCTTTTTTATACTCCGGGACACATCCCCATTCATTAACAGTAGAATCTTTTATTTCTATATGAAATTGAATTCCATAAGCATGATTTTGATATTTAAAAATTTGATACTTTGTGATTGGAGAAGAGGCTAATAAAGTTATATCTTTATTGTTTTCAATACCCTGAACCTCATAAGAATGCCATTGTAAACTTTTCATAGTATTAGGAAATTTTGAAAATAATTTATCTTCATCTTTTTCATTAGAGAAATTAATATCCATAATCCCTATTTCTGCTGGTTTAGATTTAACCACTTTTCCTCCCACTACTTCTCCTAAAAGCTGACAACCTAAACAAAAACCTAAATAAGGTTTTTTTAGATTAACAACAAATTCTTTAATTGCTTTCTTTTCTTCTATTAACCAAGGATATTCTTGTTCCATATAGGTATCCATTGGACCTCCCATACAAAACATTCCATCAAATTTACTTAAATCATCTGGTATTTTTTCACCTTCATCTAACTCAATGGTAGTTAAATTTAATCCATCAGCTAACATTAAATCTTTAATGTAACCTGGATCTTCTATTTTGATATGTTGTAATACTATTATGTTCACTAAGATTAGCTTAGCTTAGAACACTTTTTGGAACAATATTTTACTCTATCCCAATTCAACTTCCATTTTTTTCGCCAAGTAAATGGTCTTCTGCAAACTGGACAAATTTTTGTTGGTAAATTTTCTTTTTTCATCAAATTGTATTTAATTTAATAAATTTATCAGCTTCAGATAAAATTAATTTTTTTCTATCAGATTTCATTTTGTCAAATATCCTCACCATCATCGATAAACGAGGATTTTTTAAAAAAAATTTTCTATTTCGATCTATGAATCTCCAGTAAAGACCATCCATGGTGTTACACCAATCACCTTTCTTAAAGTCCATCATTTTCATAAAATATGCAGATCCACAAATGTAAGGTTTGGTTGCAAAAATTCCTCCATCACTAAATAATCCCATCCCATATACATTTGGAACCATTACCCAATCTGAGGAGTCTACAAACATCTCCATGAACCATTTGTAAACAATTGTTGGCTTGATTTCACAAAGGTTCATAATATTTGATAAGATCATTAACCTTTCAATATGATGTGACCAACCATGATTAACGGCATTTTTAATTGCATAATCCAAAGGTGGAAGACCAGTGGTTCCATCGTACCAAGAATTTTTCATTTTTCTATTTTGTTTGAAAAAATTTCCAGTTTCCATTTCTTGAGAGTATGACTGATAAATTCCTCGCATAAATTCTCGCCAACCAATCACTTGACGAATGTAACCCTCTAAAGAATTCATTCTAATTTTATTTTTCTTGTGAAAGTCTAAAACTTTTTGGACGACAAATTCAGGGGTTATTAAACCTAAATTTATGTAAGGACTTAATGCACTATGGAACAGGATATTATCTTTTTGATCAACTGCATCCTCATAATCACCAAATAAGTTTGATTTTTCTTTTATAAAAAAATTTAAAAGTTTAACTACATCTTCGTATTCTGTTGCAAACCAAAAATTATTTATACTCCCTGGGTGATTTTTAAATTCCTTTTCAATAATAGGCTTTAATTTTTTTGTGTGAGCGGTTTC
>CABYUV010000004.1 GCA_902522115.1 uncultured Pelagibacteraceae bacterium
AATTTAGGATCTTGAGTAGCAACACCAACTGGGCAACGTCCTGTATGGCAGTGATAACATTCACCTGCTTTTACACCCATCTCCTTTTCAAAGTCAGCTTCTGGGATGTCCTTATTACAATTCAATGCAATCATTGATCCAGTACCAATAGCGATTGCATCAGCTCCTAGAGCTAAAGCCTTAGCCATGTCTGCACCATCTCTTACTCCACCAGCATAAATTAATGTTACTTTTCCAGTTTTACCAACATCGTCGATAGCTCTTCTCGCTTCTCTAATTGCAGCTATACCTGGAATTCCAGTGTTTGCAGCAGCGATATGTGGGCCAGCTCCAGTAGATCCTTCCATTCCATCTAAGTAAATAGAGTCAGGATCGCATTTTGCAGCCATACGCACATCATCATAAACTTTAGATGCACCTAATTTTAATTGTATTGGCACTTTATTTTTTGTTAATTGTCTTAGCTCTTCTACTTTTAAAGCTAAATCATCTGGACCTAACCAGTCAGGGTGTCTAGCTGGAGATCTTTGGTCAATACCAGATGGTAATGATCTCATCTCTGCAACTTGGTCAGTAACTTTTTGACCCATTAAATGTCCACCCATTCCAACTTTTTGACCTTGTCCAATAAATACCTCAATACCATCAGCCAATTGTGCGTGATGTGGGTTAAAACCATATCTTGATTGAATACATTGGTAATACCATTTTTCAGAATATCTTCTTTCATCAGGTATCATTCCGCCTTCACCTGAACATGTAGCACTACCTGCCATAGTTGCTCCTCTTGCTAAAGCAGTTTTTGCTTCATAAGATAGAGCACCAAAACTCATTCCCGTAATATAAACTGGAATATCTAACTCAATTGGATTTTCACATCTAGGACCTATTACAGTCTTTGTTTCACATTTCTCTCTGTAACCTTCAATTACAAACCTAGTTAGTGTTCCAGGTAAGAAAACTAAATCATCAAAAGTAGGAATTTTTTTCATTAATGCCATTCCACGCATTCTGTATCTTCCTAATTGAGCTTTTATATGAATGTCGTCTATTACTTCAGGAGTGAAGATAGCATTATGTCCTAATAAACTTTTATTTCTTTTACCTTCTTCGTGCGCGTGGACATCTGCTTTCCCACCAACCCCTTTTCCATTTTTTTTAATTTTTTTACTTTTTTTCCTAGGCATTAAATTGCTCCCTTCTTCTCTGTAGGTTCCAAATTATCGTAATTCCAAAGTTTTTTACCTGCTACAATTTTTTTCATTTTACTCACATCGAAATTTTCACCTATTTCAGCAACCTTTAATTTTCTTTTGAGCCAATCTTGGTCATTTGATGTTAATTCCGAATCTACAGCATCACTACCATACGAGCCAATTTCTCCACCTACGAAAATTGTCCCATCATACATAGAGTCACCTAGGTTGATTCCAACATCTCCCAGGATAATTATTCTCCCTCTTTGCATCATAAAACCTGTGAATGCCCCTGCATCTCCACCAATAATGATAGTTCCACCTTTCATGTCAATACCGGTTCTGGCACCAACACTACCTTTACAAATTAAATCTCCACCTCTAATTGCCGCACCAAAACATGATCCAGCATTTTTTTCAATTACAACTTTACCAGCCATTAAGTTTTCTGCACATGACCATCCAACTCTTCCGTTAATTCTGACTATTGGACCATCACAAGAACCCATTCCAAAGTATCCTAAACTTCCTTCAAAAATTAAATTCAGTTTATTTAAAATACCAACTCCAAGACTGTGTTTACCTTGTGGGTTTTTAATAACTATTGTTCCATACCCTTGACTCATTAAGTTATCAATTTCCTTATTAGCTTCAGGAGCTGTCATGTCTTTAACATCAAGCTCAGTTCTTTTATTAAAATCTACATCGTACGTGCCAAAGTAATAAAAGTTTTCTGCTTCATCAGGATTAAAGAATTTTTGTTGAGTTCTTCCTGTTAATACCTCAGTGTGCATACCCATCGATTGGGCCTTGGATTTTTTTGACACAGTTTTTAGATTTGCCATACTTTAACCTCCCCATCAAATGGATCATATGTATCAATTTCTTGTGGTAACACAGACCTAATTGCAATTTCCTCTGATCCCATTGCTACTAAATCATCAGACTCATACAAAACCAAAGGTTTTGCAGCCATTGTATCTTTAGCCATACCTAATGAGTCTTTAGTTGCAACAAAGTATGTGAAAACCCCATCAAGACCAGTTAATGACTCTTTCATTCCTTCTTCTAAAGTTGCTCCATGTCTCATTTTTTCTGCGATATAAACTGCAATTAATTCTGAGTCACATTCAGACATAAATCTCATTCCCTTGTTTTCTAAAACTCTTCTGTTATTCCAATAATTAGTTAATTGTCCATTATGAACTACAGACACATCACTAAATGGATAGCCCCAGAAAGGGTGAGCAGATTTAATATCAACACCTGATTCAGTTGCCATTCTAGCATGACCGATTGCATGTGTTCCAACTACTTTATCTAAACTATATCTGTCACATACCATTTTAGCATTTCCAAGATCTTTAATTACCTCTAAAGATTTTCCCATAGATAAAATTTCTACACCTGGAATACTTTCTATCCTCTGTGAAAAGTCTAACAAATCTTTTGTATCATAATCAATCTCATATCTTAGTGAGTAAGGAAGAGTTCTCTCTTCTTTAACCACTTTAGCTCCCATCTCAGCCAGAGTTTCGTCTACAATTTTTTTTCTTTCATCGTAAACAGACACATCTTCCATAACTGATGAACTTCCTTCACCTACGTTTTCTCCAACTTTAAAACGCATAATGAAATTTTTACCATCTGTATCTCCATACAAAGCGTAACCTGTAGAGTCCTCTCCTCGATGTTTTAATGCTTGGAGCATCCCTTGTAGTTCACTTCCAACATTTGAAGATTTTCCTCTATGAATTAAACCTGCTATTCCACACATATATTTATACCCTTTCTATCTATTTCTGTAACCTACGGTAGACAATCAAGATAAGTATCCAGATCCCATTGTGTTGTTGCACCAAGAAATCTTTCCCACTCATCATTTTTATACCAATGAAAAACTTTATACATTTCATCTGGCATTGCAGATTTGATGACTTCATCCTCAGCCAGTCTATCTAAAGCTTCACCCAAACTTAATGGAAGTTTTTTAACATCTTTACCAGCTTTTTGAGCTTCGTAAATATTTCTAGATTCTGGAGCCGCTGGTTTCATTTTCTTACTTATACCCTCATCGCAAGCTTTTAACAAAGCAGCACCTAATAAGTAAGGATTATGCATCGAGTCTACTGATCTGTATTCAAATCTTCCTGGAGCAGAAACTCTTAGACCACAAGTTCTGTTTTGATATCCCCAATCAGCATAAACAGGAGCCCAAAATCCTTGATCCCATAATCTTCTATAAGAGTTTACTGTAGAAGATCCAAGAGCTGTTAATGCAGGTAAGTGCTTCATGATACCTGCAATTGATTGCAAACCAATTTTACCTGGTAATTGCATATCTTTCGTGTCAGGCATGAAAGTGTTAGTCCCACCTTCAACATAACTAAAAACTTCTTCAACACCCGGCAGGGTTTTATTTCCAAGTTTGTTTAGTTTAATTTTTCCACCTTTCCATAAAGACATATTTGTATGACAACCACTTGCAGAAACACCCATAAATGGTTTTGTCATAAAGCAAGCTATTAAATTATGTTCTCTTGCAACTTGAGCACAAATTTGTCTGTAGGTTGATAATCTATCTGCGTTCCTTAAAACGTTATCATAGGTCCAATTTAATTCTAATTGACCCGGCGCATCTTCATGGTCTCCTTGAATCATATCAAGACCCATTGCTTTAGCGTACTCAATAACCTTCATAAACACTGGTCTCAATGATTCAAATTGATCAATATGATAACAGAATGGTTTGGAGAAACCCTTTCCTGTTGGTGTACCATCTTCATTTTTTGTTAACCACATCATTTCAGGTTCTGTACCAACTCTTAGTTCTAGACCATGTTTTTTCTTAAATTCATCCATGAAAATTCTGAGATTTCCTCTGCAATCTGATGTTAAATGACCACCTGGATTTTTTCTTTCCTCTCTGTTTCTAAAGCAAGTTACAAATACCCTTCCAACTCTCTTATCCCATGGTAATTGAACAAAAGTTTCAGGATCTGGTATACCGACAAGTTCCATAGCTTCAGGACCATATCCAATATAATTATTATGACGATCTAAGAATAAGTTTGCTGTAGCTCCGTAAACTAATTGAAACCCTTTTTCTGCAGTTCTTTCCCAATGATCTGCAGGAATACCTTTACCAACAACCCTACCTGTTACAGAAATGAATTGATAATAAATATATGTGATGCCAAGTTCGTTAATTTTTTCTCTGACTTTTTTAACTAATTTTGCTCTACCTGGCTGATTAACATGTTTCTCTAGATCTGTCATTTTCACCCCTCAATGAATTTAATTTATTCAAACGTAGCTGAAAAATTTATTTGTGTCTAGGCTTAGAGTCTAGCTCCAAGGAAACGGACTGTTCGAAGTAGGGTGAAGTTCTCCCTTCTCGTAACGGTTGAATCTAAATGGTTTTAACAAATCACTTTCAGTACCAAGAATTTCTTTTGCAACAAGCTCACCAACACCAATCATCTTGTATCCATGGTTTGCATCTGCAATCATGTAAACGTTTTCAAAAAACCTATCAAAGATTGGAAAAGAGTCTGGCGTCATGCATCCAAGACCACCCGATGGTCCTTTTCTATACAAATCAGATTTACCTTCAAATCTTTTTTGACAATGAGCTAAAGCTGAACACCACATTTCACTAAATGCATCAGTTGTTTGATACTCAGGAGATTCAATTCCATAAGGATCAACATTAACTTGATCAAAATGTTTTTTGACTATGTATGGTGAGGTTCCACCTTGAACACCTAATCCATCTATGTCAGGTTTATAATAAATTCCCCAAATTTTATCAGTTAATAATTTTTTAGTTTTGTCTGAATATAACGGAGCTGTCGAGTCTACATGAACTACAGGTGGTTGTTTTCCATCATTTGTTTTTAAAAAATCTGGTTCAACACCAATAACACCTTCTTGTAACATCCAGTATGTCCACATGTCAGTCTCATGCATTTTTCCATCTTTGCCTTTTATGCTTGCTGTTTTAGGTAATTCCAACATGTTCCAAAAATCTCTTGCCCAAGGTCCTGCTCCAATAACAACTTGTTCACATTCAATTATGCCTTTGTCCGTTTCTACTCCTGTAACAGCTTGACTGTTACTTCCTTTTTTAAATCCTGTTACCTTTACACCTTTCATCACTTGAACACCATTTGATGTAGATTTACTCTCAAGTGCTTTAATTGAATCTTTGTTAAATGCGTATCCACCTTTTTTTTCATGAAGTACAGAAGTGATACCTTGTGCCTGCCAATCATCAAAAATATCCTTCATGTAATTTGAACAATCTTTTTCACCTTCTATGAAGACTGACTCGTATCCAATAGCTTTTTGTTGTTCATAAATAGTTGCAACATCTTCATGCATTACCTCAGGTGATATTTGCATATAACCAACTGGGTTATATTTAAATGCTTTAGGATCGCTCTCCCATACAGAAACTGAGTGAGCCATTAACTCTCTCATTGCTGGTTGAAAATAATTATTCCTTACAACACCGCAGGCAATTCCACTTGCACCAGCTGCAGTATCTTTTTTTTCTAATACAATTATGTCACCAGGATTTTTGTATGTTTCAGAAAGTTTCCAAGCAGTACTTAGTCCGTGAATTCCACCACCGATGATAACTACTTTTGCTTTCGAAGGTAATGTCGTCATGTCAAAACATTATTTTTTGGCAGAGGTAATTAATATAATTATTTATAGAACTAAAATTTATATATAAAAAATAGATACTTCGATTTTATTTAAAAATTTGGCTAATAATTTATGTTTTTTAGAGTAATTAAATAATCATTGAACTCTTTAATAAAAGACTCACTTGGCATTATATTTTTAATTCTCTGATCAGTTGAAGTTTTTTCAAGCCTAAAGAATCCTTTTTCACAAGCCTCTGTAATTATTAAAGCAGATTTAGGTCTAGAAGTTTTAAAAAGTTTTGTCTTTAATTCCTCTACTGATAATTTTTTATCTTCTTTATAAGCAGACATTACCAATAACATCATATGATAATGTGAAGGCGATTTTCTAAAAAAATAATTACTTGACGTATGAGATTGTCTCATTTGATCTTCCCAAAAATCTAAGAGTGTTTTTTTTTCTTTGGGCATGATTTTTCTTTATGCTCTAACTCTTGACTTTGTTGGATCATAGAATGGAAATCCAACTACCTTTGCACTAATTCGTTTTTGGTGTCCGTCTATTTTTCCAACTTCTACCTCTGTTCCAATTTCAGAATACTGTAAATCAATTCTACACAAAGCAATATTTTTGTTTAAGGTTGATGATAAACATCCACTAGTAACTATACCTACTTGTGATCTACCTATGTGCACACAGTCTCCATGACCTGCAATTTCTTTCCCTATAAGTTCTAGCCCAACAAGTTTTTTTTGTGGATTGGCTTTTCTTTTAATTAATTCCTCTTTACCAATAAAGTCCTCTTCTTTTGTTTTTAAAGGTACCGCAAAACCTATGCCAGCTTCAAAAGGATCTTGTTGTCCATCGAATTCATTTCCAAATAAAATTAATCCTGCTTCGATTCTAAGTTTATCTAAGGCAGCAAATCCTGCTGGTATCAAACCATCATCCTTTCCAGCTTCCATTAACTTATCCCAAACTGCAGGAGCATGTTTTGGATGACACCATATTTCAAAACCAAGTTCACCAGTATAACCAGTTCTTGATACAATCAGAGGAATTCCTTGTAATTCTTCTATTCTACAAATGCTAAATCTAAACCAGCCTAATTCATCTATCGATGGTTGAGTAGGCGGTGTAAAAATAATTTTTTTTAAGATATCTCTACTTTTGGGACCTTGCAAAGAGACATTACTAATTTGATCTGTAGAATTTTTAATATGGGCATTGAAATTTTTTTTCTTAGCAATTTCTTTTAACCACTCTCCTGCATACTCATCACCACAAATCCATCTAAAACCTGTTTCACTTAATCTTAATAGAGTTCCATCATCAAACATCATTCCATTTTCATAGCACATTGCTGAATAAACCACCTGACCTACAGAAAGTTTTTTTATATTTCTTGTAAGTGTGTAATTCATTAATTCCTCCGCATCAGGGCCGAGTATTTCAAATTTTCTTAATGATGATAAATCTATTAATACAGCATTATTTCTGCAGGCATTGTATTCATTAACCAAACCATGTTTGGTATAATCGTTCGGTAACCAAAAACCTCTAGCATCAACAAAGTTCCTAGTTAGTTTTGATGTTCTTTCGTAAAATCCTGAATTTCTAGTTAATTTTTTTTCTGAGTCTGTTTTCATTCGGAAAGCAAATGATTTACTGAATTCTTTATTTTTATCATACGTTCTAACAAAAATATCAGTAGGTTTCCATGAATTACAAGCATCAATATCACTAGGACAAGCAGTTGTACCAATTATTAAATCCTTTAAAGCTCTAAACATTACATAGTCTCCAGGTCTAGAATAAGACTCGTCAGATATAACAGAATTTAAACCGGCAGCAGAAGTATTAAAGAAAAGATTTATTGCATGCCAACCTTTTTGCTTCTGTACTCCAAATTTTGACATACTTTCAGTCAAATTATCTGAACAGTTTGGATGTCCAAAATATCCTGCATCTTCATAATATTTTGAAGTACATGCTAGATTAAAAGTATCATGTTTACCCACTGTATCTCTTATAACTTCAACAAGAGGCTCATGGTCTGTATCATAAAATTTAGAATGTAATCCAGGTCCAGGAAAAGTGTTTCCCATAAATGTTCTTGTAGTTTGCCAGTCCAATCCTTTTTCAACTCCTTTTTCTAATTTTCTTGTATCAAATGCCACAAAGTCGGAACACTGTCTTCCAGTTGGACTTATTATCTGTATATAATCTCCTTCTTTTACCTGGTAAGATATAGAAGTTTCTTTATTTATATTTTCTTCATATAAAGGTTCATAGACAGGATCTGGTATCACATTTAATTCTTTATCATTTACAATTTGTGATCGCTTAATAAAAATTGTTAGATCACTTGGAGGGTTTTGATTTGTTACATCCATATCCTCACTAGGTGCAGCGAAAATAGCATAACACTTGTCTTTTGATTTTAATTTAAAGCTCTCTCCTGCTTTAGTATCTAAATCAAATATGATTGAAGATTTTGAGTCTGAGATATTTAAGTTTCTTTTTTTTAATTGGTGATTTGTTGCTAATATTGTCTCATCTTTACCATTAAGAATAGATCTAATAAAATTTTTATCATTGTTTGACTTAAGATTTAAAATTCCAACATCAGATTTACCATCTTTGTTAAAACAAATAATTTCACAGATTTGATTACCTTCATTATTAATAATTTCTAATTCATCATCTGGAAAAATTTGAAAAGCAGTAAGAGCACCACCATTCACAACATGTCGCTCAACTCCAGGTGGTAAAATATTTAGTCCAGGATTTTTAATATCTTTGCTTGTACCCAACATAAACTGCGATAATTTAATTTTCTATTGTGACCATATTATAATCAAAACGAGTTGACTATAACTTTAAATAGGAACATACTTTCGTAATTAATATATTAATTATAGAGGGGTATATATGAAAAAAATAATATCATTACTATCTGCTCTAGTTATTTCTGTAGTGAGTTTTGCAGGAATTTCTAATGCCGATAGCAAAAAACCTATCGTAATCCCAACTCATAACTGGTCAAGCCAAATTGTTATGGCTTATGTTATTGGTGGAATTTTCGAAAGTATGGGTAATAACGTTACATATGCTGAGGGTGTAGACTCACAAGCAGTTTACGAGTCAATCAGACAGGGCGATGTAACTATATCACATGAAGTTTGGGAGTCTGCATTTGGTAAGTCTTTCGACACTGCTAGAGACAAGGGTGGTTTGTTAGACTGGGGAGATCACGAGGCAAGAACTCTTGAAGATATGGGATATCCAAACTGGGTTGTTGAAAAAGGATTATGTCCAGGTTTACCAGATTGGACAGCTTTAAAAAATCCAGATTGTGCAAAAAACTTTACAACACCTGACTCTCCAGATGGAAAAGGAAGAATGTTGGAAGGTCCACAAACTTGGCATGGTGACTTAATTCCTCAAAGAATTGATGCGTTAGGTTTAGGTGACTTGTGGTGGGTAAAATTTGCAGGAGGTGCTGATGCACTTTGGGCAGAATTAAAAGCAGCTGAAAAAGAAGGAAGAGGAACAATTATATTCAACTGGACACCAAACTTTACAGATGGTGCTGGTTTTACATTTATTGATTTTCCTCCATACACAGCAGGTTGCAGACCAGCAGACGGTGGAGATGGTAAATGCGGTTCTCCTGATGGATACTTGAAAAAAGCAGTTCATGAGGATTTTCCAAAAACACATCCTAAGGCAGCAGCAGCTTTCAAGAAAATGTCATTTTCTACAAGTCAAATTGGAGCTATGGCGGCTTTAGTTGACGTTGATGGTATGACACACCAAGATGCAGCTAAAAAATGGTTAGCTGATAATGAGTCAACTTGGAAAGCTTTTGTAAAATAAGGATTATTAAAAAAGTTAAAAATTTAAATCTCCCCCATTTATTTGGGGGGGATTTTTTTTTAGTTAATTTTGTGTAAAATACATCTATGAAAAAATTTCTTCTTATATTTCTTTTTAGCTTTCTAGTAATTTCATCAGTATTTGCTCGAAGTACAGGTTGTAAAGAAGGCAACTGTGAAAACGGATATGGGAAGTGGATTTATACAGATAAAACTACATATGAAGGAGAATGGGTTGGTACAAAAAAAAATGGTAAAGGGGTCGAAACTTGGCCAAATGGCTACATCTATAAAGGAGAATTTAAAAATAGTGAATGGAGTGGAGTAGGAACTCTATTTTTTCCAGATGGATCTACATATGAAGGAGAGTGGGCAAATGGTTTTATGAACGGAAAAGGAACTTTCACCTGGTCTAATGGAAAACAAAAAACTGGAACTTGGCTGAACGGAAAATTACAAGAATAATGTCAAAAGAAAATTATTTTAACAAGTTAAAAGAATTACCTCAGGACTTAAGACAATTTATAGGTTTAATTTTAATAACATTAATCATTATTTTATCTTTTACTATTTTAAATGGATTGTTTGGACAAGGGGATGACTTAGTTAAAAGAATGAAATTAGAAGAAGAAAGAATTGCTGAAGAAAAAAAACTTAGTGCCCTTATTTCAAAACTTCCATCTGGAATTCTAGTCACCTTTGATGGGACAGATCACCATAAATTGACTGATGAGATATATGAACAAGTTTGTAAAGCTACAAAACTAATTCCACAGCGTGCAATTATGGGGGCAAATTTTTTAAATCATAGAGCGCATGAAATTTACACTATAAATGGAAACAAAATTGATGAAACATTTGTAGAATGGGACCAAGAAAAAGGTAGATGTTTAGCAGGTTTTACTGTCAGTGGAAATAATGTTGGAGTGGATGAAAGTATAACAGTAAGTGGTGAGGCATTAAGTTTTTTAAGCACAGGAATTGATACAAGAGTTTATTTTATAAAAAATTTTTAATGAGGAGGAACAATTATTACGATTTTAATTTATATAAATATCGTATAACTTTATAAAAATTTATGTCTGATGCAGTAATTAAATGCGAGTCGGTTTATAAAATTTTTGGTGAAAATGCCAAAAAAATGCTTCAAGAGGCAAACGGCAATGTAGACGCAAAAACTTTTCAAGATAACGGGTGTATAGTTGGAGTGAATAATGCTTCTTTTGAAGTTGCAAAAGGAGAAATGCTGGTTGTCATGGGCTTATCTGGATCAGGCAAGTCAACATTACTAAGATGTATTTCAAGATTAACAGATGCAACAGGTGGAAAAATTTTTATTGAAGGTCAGGATTTATTACAATTAAATAATAAAGAACTTATTGATCTTAGAAGAAATAAAATGGGGATGGTTTTTCAGAGTTTTGCATTACTCCCTCACAAAACTGTTGTAGAAAATATCGCTTTTCCACTTCAAATAAAAGGAATTAAAGTTGAAGAAAGTATTGGTAAAGCAATGGAGATGGTTAAGCTGGTTGGTCTTGATGGAAGAGAAAATTATTTTCCAAGAGAACTTTCTGGAGGACAGCAACAAAGAGTTGGTATAGCAAGGTCTCTTGCTGTGGAGCCAGATATATGGTTTTTAGACGAACCATTTTCAGCACTAGATCCTTTGATTAGAAAAGAAATGCAAGACGAATTTTTAAGGCTTCAAGAGCAATTAAAAAAAACAATTATGTTTATAACCCATGATTTTGATGAAGCTTTGAAACTTGCTGATCGTATTGCAATTATGAAAGATGGTTTAATAGAACAATTAGATACTCCTGCTAAGATTGTTTTAAATCCAGCAACAGAATATGTAAGAAAATTTACTGAAGAAGTGCCAAGAGAAAAAGTTTTATTAATAGAGGATGTTATGGATAAATCTACAGATAGTGTGGGTGATTTAAAGGTTTTAAAAGATGAGGTGATAGAAAATGTTGCTGAAAAAATTCTTACTCAGGAAAAAACAGTAGGTGTTATCGATGATAAAAATAATTTAATTGGTTCAATCAATCCCTCAAGAATAATTAACACAGTTTTTGGTGGAAGAAGAAACGGAAATTAATTATGGAAATTTTAAAGAAATATCCAAAATTATTTCAATGGTTATTTTTATTACTTGTTTTTTTTGGTTTATGTTTTGCAATTGATGTTCCCGAAACATATAAATTTATAAGAGGTCAAGCAGAATTTGTTAAGGATCCAAATCAAAGTACATACGTTTTTCTTGGTAAAGAGGTAAGATATTACGCCTTTGATGTATTTTGGAGGCTACCTCCATTATTAGGATGGCTACCTATTTGGATTAACGATTCATTATTTTTTTTAATGAATGAGTGGATGCCATTAGAGTTTTGGAATGAAGATACTCAAGAATTTAAAACTCGACCTTTATTATTAGAAGTAAGTAGAAAATTAACGTTTTTTATGACTTTTTTAATTGAATTGATAAGAGAAATTTTAATAGGTGGCATAAATACAATAGTTACATTTACAGGTTGGGATTGGATTAGCGACAATCCTTGGGCAGAATTGCCTGGTTTACCTTGGACAATAGTTACAGCAGGAGCAGTATTGCTTAGCTATCATTTAAGTGGAAGAGGCCTTGCTTTATTTGCAGGTTTAACCATGGTTTATATTTCTATATTTGGCCAATGGAAACCATCAATGCAAACCCTTTCTTTTATTTTGGTTGCTGCACCTTTGTCATTTATGTTTGGTTTAGGTTTAGGTATTGCAGCATTTAGAAATAAGCGTGTTGAGAAAGCATTGTATCCAATTCTTTTAGTTATGCAAACCATGCCACAATATGCAGTTTTAGTTCCTGCAATGGTTTTGTTTGGAGTTGGTGATCATGCTGCGGTTATCATCACGATGGTAGTTGCAATTCCACCAATGATATTATTAACCATATTAGGTTTAAGAGCAGTTCCTCCAGAGGTTATAGAAGCAGGAAAAATGAGCGGATGCAACAATTGGCAATTAATGTTCAAAGTTTTAATTCCAACAGCTAGAAGAGATATTTTGATTGGTGTAAACCAAGTTATAATGGTTTGTTTTTCTATGGCTGTTATTTCGGCTTTTATAGCTGCAAAAGGCTTGGGATATAATTTACTTTTAGCATTAAATAGACTTGATATTGGTCTGGCCTTAGAAGCTGGTTTGTGCATCAGTTTAATTGCAATACTTTTAGATAAAATGTCATTGGCTTGGGCCAATAAACAAGAGGATTATTTTGGTAATCTAACTTTTATACAAAGAAATAAGAATATTTTATTTTTTCTTGGAACAGTAATTGTTGGTATTGTACTTGCATATATAGGAACTTATTTATTTAAAGGAACTCATAATTACTTATTTGAGGTTCCACATAATAAGGGTATTTCAACAGCTGATTTTTGGAACAGAGGAGTTGATTGGATATTTGATACTTTTTTTGTTTATATTAAAGCATTTAATACATGGTTAATTCAAGATGTCCTTCAACCAATGAGAGCTATGTATTTAAGAATGCCTGCTATAGCTACTATAGTTTTAGTTGTAGGAGCAGGATATTTAATCGGTGGAATTCGTTCTGCTTTAATTGTGTGTGGATTAACATTATTTATAGCATTAAGTCCTTGGTGGGATAGAGCTTTAGTTACAACATATATGGCAACTTTTGGAGTAATTGTGTCCTGTACTATCGGTTTTATAGTAGGAACTCTAAGTTTTCAAAACAAGCATTCAGCAAGTTTTATGCTAGGAGTTTGTGATATTTTTCAAACATTCCCTTCATTTGTTTATTTAATTCCTGTTATGATGTTATTTGGAATAACAGATACATCTGTTTTGATAGCTGTAATTGTCTATGCAACAATCCCTGCAACTAGATACACAATAGAAGGACTTAGAAGTGTTCCAGCAGGTCTACACGATGCAGCTACAATGTCTGGGGTTAATAAATTTCAAAGATTAACTAAAATAGAATTTCCACTAGCCTTCCCACATATGATGCTTGGTATAAACCAAACAATAGTTTTTGCGTTATTTATGGTAATTATTGGAGCTTTTATAGGGACAGAAGATTTAGGACAATATATTTTAAAAGCTTTATCTGATAAAAATGGAGCAGGAATTGGACTAACGCTCGGTGTTTGCGTTGCATTCATAGCTTTAATATTTGATAATCTGATAAGAAGTTGGGTAGAAAAAAGAAAAAAACATCTTGGCATAGCTTAGTATTTTGAAAAAATTTATCGTCTCCATAGATCAAGGAACAACCTCATCAAGAGTAGTTTTGTTTGATACCAAAGGTAACATTCAATTTATTTCGCAATATGAATTTAAGCAATACTTTCCAAGAAATGGATGGGTCGAACATAATCCAAATGAAATTTGGTTGACAACAATTAAAGCATTAAAACAAGTAATTAAAAAAGCTATAAGTTTGAAAGGACAAATACTTACGATTGGAATAACAAATCAAAGAGAAACTACAATTTTGTGGAATAAAAAAAATGGAAAACCTATTTATAATGCAATCGTTTGGCAAGATAGAAGAACCCAAGAATATTGTAAATTTCTAAAGAATAAAAATTACGAAAATACTTTTAGAAAAAAAACAGGTTTATTTATAGATCCTTATTTTTCCGCCACTAAAATAAAATGGATTTTAAATAATGTAAAAATTTCTAAAAGATTACTTAATTCAAATAATTTATTATTTGGCACGGTAGACACCTTCTTAATCTGGAAATTGACTAAAGGCAAACATCATTTAACTGAAGCTACAAATGCAAGTAGAACTATGTTATTTAATATAAATAATAATAAATGGGATAATGAAATTTTACAGAAATTAAAAATTCCAAAGAGTATTTTGCCAGAGGTAAAGAATTCTGCAGATAACTTTGGAAAAACAGACAAGAAAGTTGTAGGAAAAGAAATACCCATTTCAGCTGTTTTAGGAGACCAACAAGCAGCTGCTGTAGGACAAGCTTGTTTTGAAAAAGGATCTATTAAAAGCACTTATGGTACTGGCGCTTTTATTATAATGAACACAGGATCAAAAAAAATTAATTCAAAAAATAAGTTATTAACTACAATTTGTTATAGATTGAACAATAAAAATACCTATGCTCTTGAAGGTTCTATTTTCATTGCTGGAGCAGGGGTACAGTGGTTAAGGGACAAAATAAAATTAATAAACAATGCTTATGAAACTGAAAAAATTGCCAAATTAACAAAAAGCAATAATGAGGTTTATATTGTACCAGCTTTTAGTGGAATAGGCGCTCCTTATTGGAGACCTGATGCAAGAGGATTGATAACAGGAATTACAAGAGATACAGATTGGAAAAATTTAGTTAGAGCAACAGTCGAGTCAGTTGCTTATCAAAGTTATGATTTATTTTATTCAATGAATAAAGATGGTTTAAAACCTAGAATAGTAAAAATTGATGGTGGTATGGTTGCTAATAATTGGTTTTCACAATTTTTGGCAGATGTAATTAATTTAAAAGTAATTCGACCCAAAGTCTTAGAAACGACTGCTCTCGGAGCTGCTTTGTTTGCAGGATATCAAATAGGAGAATTCAAATCATTAAATCAGATAAAAAACACGTGGAAAAAAGATAAAGCTTTTAAGCCAAAAATTAATAAAAAACTTAGAAATCATATATTGCATGGTTGGAAGCAAGCAATTAAAAAAACCTTAGCATAAAGATAAAAATGAAAAAAATATTAATTATTGGTGCGGGAGCTATGGGATCTGCTTTCTCAATACCTTTGCTAGATAATGGTCACTCAGTTATGTTAACAGAGCCATACAATTTTAAATTATTACAAAAATTAAACTCAAAAAAAAAATTTCATCCATTATTAAATATAAATTTACCAAAAAAATTGAAAATAATTAAGTTTTCAAGTGATATTTTTAATCGTAACTGGGACTTAATTGTGATTGCTGTAAGTTCTATAGGGATAGACTTAATTGGAAAAAATCTATCAAAAGTTAAAAATAAGTCTCCTATTTTGGTATTAACAAAAGGTCTTAAATTAAAAGATGGAAGCTTAATTTCAATGTCTAGCTTATTAGCAAATTATAATAAGAATTTAAATATTTCAGTTTTGAAAGGTCCATGTTTAGCAAATGAACTAGCTAAAAAAATAAAAAGCTTCACTGTAGTTGCAAATAAAAATATTAATATCGCAAAAAAAATTGGAAAATTAATTTCGACAAATTATTACCAAACCGAATTTAGTAGAGATGTAAGTGGAGTTGAATTTTTATCTGCTATAAAAAATATTTACTCTATGATAATTGGGGCTGGACAATGGCACAATACATCTTCAGCATTATTTAAAAAATCAATAGATGAAATGAAATATCTTTCAAATTATTTTAAGGGTAAAAAAGAAACTGTTTACGGTTTGGCAGGTTTAGGAGATTTATACGTAAGTGCAATGGGGGGAAGAAATAGTAAAATGGGAGAGTACCTTGGAAAAGGCTATACTTTTACCCAAGCGAAGAAAAAGTTTATGAAAAATGACACAATAGAAGGAAGTGATTTAGCAAGAGAAATTGCTCCTTTTGTATTTAGAAAAATTAATAAAAGAAAAATTCCTTTAATGATCTCTTTATTAGAGGCAATTGTTAAAAATAAAAAATTAAAAATTAAATATTAATTTTTTATTTATTTAAAAAAGTTTCCATAGAGTCATCCATTGCTGTTGCCCAAGGCGTATGATGAATTGGTGCAACTGATCCAGTCACAGGAGATGAAAACGATTTATTTCTATAAGTTAGAATATTCTCTACTTTATGATGTTCCCATTCTTTGAAATGTTTTCTGATTAATTCAAAATCAATTTTAGGATAATCAGACATATCATGAAGTTCTTTTGTATATTCTGTTTGAAAATCAATCATTTGATCAGGATTTTCTAATTTTTCCTCCATCGATACCCACTTATTAATGTCTTTATCTATTTCTTCATTACTAGGCATTTTTATTTTATCCATGATTACATCTCTTGCGTACCATGCTTGACAATCAAACATATTAAAAGTGTGAAATTGATCCTGCATACCTAAATATAAAAGCTTATGATTATCTTGCCATACAACACCTTTATAAAGTTTTGGAGGATATAATCTGTTATGTGTTTTTAATTTTAAACTTTCATCTAAAAAAGGAAAATGATGCAGATATCCAGTACACAAAATGACTACATCAGCATTTTGCTCTGTTCCATCTTTAAATATAGCTTTTTTTCCATCTAATTTGCTTAAATAATGTACTTCTTTCATGCCATCCGGCCATTTAAAACCCATAGGATTATGCCTGTAACCAATTGTTACGCTTTTAGCACCGTATTTATTACATTGCAGAGCTACATCTTCAGCAGAATAACTGCTACCCAAAACAATTACATCTTTTCCTCTAAATTCTTCTGCATCTCTGAAATCATGTGAATGCATTATTCTTCCAGGGAAAGAGTTCATTCCTTTATATTCAGGAACAAAAGGTACAGAAAAATGTCCTGTGCTGACCACCAAATAATCAAAAGTATCACTTAAAATTTTGTTGTTAACTTTATCTTGATAGCTAATCTCAAACTTGTCATTTTTATATACAGTATTTGTGACCCTAGTATTAAATTTAATTTTGCTTTTTATATTACCTTTACTAACTCTTCCCAAAATATAATTTTGAAGGACCTCTCTTGGTGGAAAAGATGGAATTGGCTTTCCAAAATGTTCATCAAAAGAATAATCAGCAAATTCTAAACATTCTTTAGGTCCATTAGACCATAGGTATCTATACATACTGTTGGGAATAGGATCTCCATATTGATCTGAACCAGTCCTCCAGTTGTAGTTCCATAAACCACCCCAACTTTCTTGTTTCTCAAAGCAAACTATTTCAGGAATTTTTTCTCCATTTTTTTCTAAATGCTCAAATGCTCTTAAAATTGAAAGTCCGCATGGACCAGCGCCAATGATTGCTACTTTTGACATAGAATTTTTCCTATCATTAATAAATATATAAATATATCTTAATACCAATTTTAAAAAAAATAAAATTATATTTTGTTATGGGTTTTAATTGGAATTATCCAACCACTATGTGGATAGGAGAAAATAGAATTGAAGATTTACCCTTAGCCTGTAAAGAGTTAAATATTTCAAATCCATTATTTGTAACTGACAAAGATTTAATTAACTTAGATTTAATAAAAAATATAAAATCAAGATTAAAAAAAAGTTTTAAAAATTTAGCTACCTTTTCTAATTTTACGGGAAATCCAATTGGAGAAAATGTTGAAGAGGGTGTTAAAGTTTATAGTGCCTCGGACTGTGATGGTGTAATAGCTTTAGGAGGAGGAAGTGGTTTAGATGTTGGAAAAGCTATAGCATTTATGTGTAATCAATCTCGTCCGTTATGGGATTTTGAAGACATTGGTGATTATTGGACAAGAGCAAATAGCTCTAAAATTTCGAAAATTATTGCAATTCCAACTACTGCTGGAACTGGATCCGAAACTGGAAGAGCGTCTGCAATTATAAATAAAAAAACAGGTGCAAAAAAAATTATTTTTCACCCAAAAATGTTACCTTCGATTGTGATTTTAGATCCTTTACTTACTTTAGATTTATCTCCAAGATTAACAGCAGCGACTGGAATGGATGCACTAGCTCATAATTTAGAGGCGTTTTGTGCACCAGGATACCATCCAATGGCTGATGGTATGGCAATAGAAGGAATGAAGTTAATTAAAAAATCTTTAATTAAAGCATTTAAAAATGGAAAAGATATCAATGCAAGAATGGATTTACTTTCTGCAGCTTCAATGGGTTCTACTGCATTTCAGAAAGGACTGGGAGCTATTCATTCATTGAGCCACCCTGTAAATGGTAAGTTTAATGTTCATCATGGCTTATCAAACGCAATATTTATGCCTTATGTTTTAACATTTAATAAACCCTCAATTGAAAATAAAATAATATCAATATGTGATTATTTAAATTTAGATAAAAGTTTTAAGAGTTTTTTAAATTGGATTTTAGAATTAAGAAATAATTTAAATATTCCCCACAAATTATCAGACGTAATGGATTGTAATAATATTGATTTAGATGAACTTTCCTTAATGGCATTTGAAGATCCATCAACAGGAGGAAATCCTAAAAAATTAAGTCAAAATGATCTTAAAGAAATGTATATAAAAAGCATTTCTGGAGAATTATTTTTATGAAAAAAATATTGATAGTAGAAGGAAATTTGCGAGAAGAAAATCAAAGTTTTTCTGCAGCCGGAATTCAAACACATACAGAAAGTTTAAAAGATAGTTTGGCGTATTTTACAGATAAATTAGAAACCCATGTTGTTAATCCTTCTTCAGATGAAAATATCAATAAAAATATTGATGCACTTGAAAGCTACAATGGTCTTATTTGGGGAGGAAGTAGTTTAAACATTTATAACAATACTCTAGAAATAAAAAGACAAATTGATTTTATGAAAGAGTGTCAGAAAAAAATAAAAAAAATTTTAGCAATATGCTGGGGAATGCAAGTAGCTGTGACTGCAGCCGGAGGGGAAGTAAAAAAAGCGACAAAAGGATCTCATAAAGGTATTGCATCAAATATAGAAATTAATGAAAATGGTTTAAACCATCCACTTTATAAAAATAAAGATCAAATATTTAATACACCAGCGTTTAATTTTGATGAAGTAATTACAATGCCTGAAAATTCTACCTTATTAGCTTCAAATCCAATAAACAATGTTCAAGGATTAAACTTTAGTGTTGGAGATTGTGATATTTGGGGATTACAGTATCATCCCGAAATTACTTACAATAAAATGATCAATTTAATTATTTTTAGAAAAAAACGATTGTTAGAAAGAGGAGCTTTTAAAGATCAAAATGAGATCGATAGCCACATCAATCATATTGAAAGAGAAAATAAAAAATTAGATAAAATTTCAAGAATGAGAGAATTAGAAAATTGGCTAAATTATCTTAATTTAGAATAATCCTTCAATCTCACCCTTATCATTTAAATTTATAGAGTCAGCAGCAGGAACTCTTGGAAGACCTGGCATAGTCATGATTTCACCACATACAACAACTATAAATTCAGCACCAGAAGAAAGTCTTACTTCTCGCACAGGTAAAACATGACCTGTCGGAGCACCTTTTAAATTTGGATCTGTTGAAAAACTATATTGTGTTTTTGCAATACAAACAGGTAATTTTCCATAACCCTTTTCTTCAAATTCTTTTAGTTGTTGTCTTACTTTTGTATCTGCCACAACCTCTGAGGCACTATACATTTCTTGAGCAATTTTTTCAATTTTTTTGAATAATGGTAGATCATCTTCATATAAAAATTTGAACGTATCTTTTTTATCGTCACAAATGTCTGCAACATTTTTAGCCAGTTCAATAGTTCCTTCACTTCCATTTGACCAATGAGTGCATTTAGAAGCTTTCACTCCTTGTGTTTCACAAAAATCTAATAAGGTTTTCATTTCATCCTCTGTATCAGTAATAAAATGATTAACTGCAACTGTAACAGGTAATCCGAATTTTCTAATATTATTGATGTGTCTTCGTAAATTCACTAATCCATCTTTTAACGCTGATACATTTTCTTTTTTTAAATCTTCTCTATTAACTCCTCCATGCATTTTAAGTGCTCTAATGGTTGCAACAATAACTACACAGTCTGGTTTAAGTCCTGATTTTCTACATTTAATATTTAAAAATTTTTCAGCTCCTAAATCCGCTCCAAATCCTGCTTCTGTTACAACATAGTCAGATAATTTTAGACCTGCTTTTGTTGCGATCACAGAATTACATCCGTGGGCTATATTTGCAAAAGGGCCACCGTGAATTATTGCTGGGTTATTTTCTAAAGTTTGAGTTACATTTGGTCTTATTGCTTCTTTAAGCAAAACAGTCATTGGACCTTGTGCATTTAAATCTTTTGCATAAATCGATTGTTTATCTCTAGTATATCCAATCGTAATATTACCAATTCTATTTTCTAAATCTTTTAAGTCTGTAGCTAAACAAAAAATAGCCATTAATTCAGATGCAACAGTTATGTCAAAACTATCTTGTCTTGGATAACCATTGGCTACTCCTCCAAGATCAACAATTATTGATCTTAAGGATCTATCGTTCATATCCATTACTCTTCTCCAAACAACTCTTCTAACGTCAATGTTAAGTTTGTTACCCCAATAGATATGATTATCAATTAATGCAGACAATAAATTATGAGCAGATGTAATAGCATGAAAGTCACCAGTAAAATGAAGATTTATTTGTTCCATCGGTACTACCTGTGCATAACCACCCCCAGCAGCCCCTCCTTTCATTCCAAAAGAAGGTCCAAGGCTTGGTTCTCTTAAACAGACAATAGATTTTTTTCCGATTTTATTTAAACCGTCATTTAAACCAACTGAAGTTGTGGTTTTGCCTTCACCTGCTGGTGTAGGGGTAATTGCAGTAACTAAAATTAGTTTGCCATTTTCTTTTTTAAGAGTTTTTAAATATTCCAGATTTATTTTAGCTATATGTCTACCCATTGGACTAAAAGCAAAATTTTCATCTGGCACACCTACTTTTGATAGAATGTCTTTTATGGGTTGCATCTTAGCTTCTCGAGCTATTTGAATGTCAGATTTTACTTCAGCCATAAATAATCAAATAAATTTAAAGTTTTTTTATCTGTGACTTCTTATCCTTTTTTGATATTTTTGGAAACTTCTAAAAAATATATATAAAAAAAATAAGCACTATTTAAATTGATTGTTATAAAATTATGTAATGCAAAAATATTCTATATTTAACTTAGTTAAAAACGCTTTTTCAAACCATGAAAATTGGGAATTGGCCTGGAAAGACCCAACACCAAAAGAAGAATATGACGTTGTAATTATAGGTGGTGGAGGCCATGGATTAGCTACAGCCTATTATTTAGCCAAAGAACACAGCATTACCAATGTAGCAATTATTGAAAAAGGTTGGATAGGTGGTGGAAACGTTGGACGTAATACTACGATAATTAGATCAAATTACATGCATGATGAAAATGGTCTTTTCAGCGAGTTCGGAATGGATTTATGGAGAAAGATGAGTCAAGATTTAAACTACAACGTAATGTTTTCTCCAAGAGGAATAATTAACCTTGCACATTCAGATGCTCAAATGAATGCATATGCTCGAAGAGGAAATTCAATGAGATTAAATGGAATTGATGCAGTTTTACTTAATAGAGAGCAAGTAAAAGAAATAATTCCAATGGCTGATTTTTCTGAAAATGTAAGGTTTCCTATTTTTGGAGGATTAATGCAGCCAAGTGCTGGTACTGCAAGACATGATGCAGTTGCTTGGGGGTATGCGCGTCAAGCAGACTCTATGGGTGTAGACATAATTCAAAACTGTGAGGTAACAGGTTTCGATGTTGCGGCGGGTAAAATAAAAGGAATAAGAACCTCAAGAGGAAATATTAAAGCTAAAAAGGTTGGTATATGTGTTGCTGGAAGCACAAATATTTTAGCAGAAAAATTAAACATGACTTTACCAATAGAAACTCATTTACTTCAAGCATGTGTTTCTGAACCAGTAAAACCAGTTTTAGATAATGTAGTTACGTTTGGTGCAGGACATTTTTATGTGAGTCAATCAGACAAAGGTGAGATGGTAATGGGTGGTGATCTTGATGGTTATAATAGTTACGCTCAAAGAGGAAATCTACCAACATTGCAACATGTATTAACTGAAGGAATAGCAATGATGCCGTTTTTAAGTAAATTAAAAATGCTTAGGACATGGGGCGGTATTATGGATATGTCAATGGATGGATCACCTATAATTGACAAAACACACATTGAAGGTTTGTATTTAAATTGTGGATGGTGTTATGGGGGATTTAAAGCTACACCTGCTTCGGGTTGGACGTTTGCTCATACGATTGCACAAGATAGAGTTCATGAATTAAACGCTGGTTATAGTTTAAATAGATTTAGTACGGGAAATCTTATTGATGAAAAAGGGCTTGGTACTAAAACTTGGATATCTTAAATGCTTTATATAAATTGCCCACACTGTGGAATGAGATCACAAAATGAATTTTCATATGGTGGAGATGCGAGTGTAAAAAGACCAGAGTTGAACAAAGAAGTGTCTGACCAAGAGTGGGATGATTTTGTGTATAACAGAAAAAGTTTAAGAGGAAAACATTTAGAGTTGTGGCAACATATTTCTGGATGTAGACAATGGATAAAAGTTGAGAGAGATACTGCAACGCATGAAATTTTCAGGACTTTCAAAGCTGATGAGGAAGTTGCTTAATGACCCAAGCTTTTAGAATTGGAAATGGTGGATTAGTAAATAGGGATAAAAAATTATCTTTTAAATTTAATGGTAAAACTTACTTTGGCTATGAAGGTGATACGTTGGCATCAGCTTTATTGGCGAATGGAGTTCATTTAGTAGGGAGAAGTTTTAAGTACCATAGACCTAGAGGTTTCTTTGGTGCAGGAGTTGATGAACCATATGCAATAGTTCAGCTTTATAGAAATGGTGAAACCGAGCCTAATATTAAAGCTACAGAACAGGAACTTTTTGAAGGTTTGGAAGCAAAAAGTGTTAATTGTTGGCCAAGTGTAAATTTTGATATTGGTGCAATAAATAATTTTTTAAAAATTTTCTTACCAGCAGGATTTTACTATAAAACATTTATGTGGCCAAAAAGTTTTTGGTATAGACTTTATGAACCATTTATTAGAAAAGCTGCTGGTTTAGGTGTTGCTTCAACAAAACATGATAACGAGAGGTATGAGCATAAATATGAATACTGTGATTTACTTATTGCAGGGTCTGGGCCCTCAGGATTATCTAGTGCATACGCTGCTGCAAAAAATGGAGCAAGAGTAATTCTTGCTGAAGATAAACCAAGATTTGGTGGATCTTTACTAACAAGTGATGTCAATATTGGAAATCAATCTGGAAAAGATTGGGCTGATGGAATAATAGCTGAACTCAAAACCATGCCAAATGTAGTTGTGAAAAATAGATCTCAAATTTTTGGATATTATGATCATAACATGCTTGTGATGTCAGAAAAGGTTAGTGATCATCTTCCAAAAACAAAAAAATATCATCCTAACAAAAGACTTTGGTACATAAGAGCAAAAGAGGTGTTAATATCATCAGGATCAATTGAGAGACCAATAGTTTTTGGTAATAATGATACACCTGGAGTTATGCTATCATCTGCTGCAAAAGAGTATTTAAAAGTTTATGGAGTACTTGTTGGAAAAAACCCTTTGATATTTACAAATAATGATAGTGGATATGAGACAGCAATTGAATTTAAAAAACATGGAGTTGATCCAATTGTTTTAGATTCAAGAAAACACTCCACATCAGAAATAATTGACGAGGCAAAAAATTTAGGAATTAATATTAAAAATTCATATGTTGTAGTTGCAGCGCAAGGTTATAAAAAAGTAAAATCTGCTGAAATTGCAAGCATTTCAGATGATAAAAAACAACTTGGCAAAATAGAAAGCATAAATTGTGATTGTATATGTGTATCTGGTTTTTGGACACCAACAATTCACTTAGCCTCCCAATCAGGAAATAAAACAGAGTTTAAAGAAGAAATTGATGCTTTTATTCCTGGTCAATCAAAACAAAATGAAACTACTTTAGGTGCAGCTAATGGAGTATTTTCGCTTGAAGAAACTTTAAAAACTTCCTTTGCTACAGGTAGTGAGTTGTCAAAAAAAATTACTGAAAATGATAACGAGATAGCTATTCCAAATGTTGTTGAAAAGAAATCTTCTCAGCATGATAAATTTTGGTGTGTTCCATTACCAAAAGGTAAAAATTATAAAAGATTTCTGGATTTTCAAAATGATGTTGCGGTATCTGATGTGGAAATAGCTTTGAGAGAAGGATATAGATCAATTGAACATGTCAAAAGATATACCACTCTAGGTATGGCAACAGACCAAGGTAAAACAAGTAATTTAAACGGTCTTCAGCTTGTTTCTGAAATTGAAAATAAAGTAGTTCCAGCCGTTGGTCATACTACTTTCAGACCACCTTATACCCCTGTTTCTATTGGTGCGATAGTGGGAAGAGAGGTCGGAAAGCATTCAAAACCAACAAGAAAATCTCCAATGCATTTATGGCATAAAAAAAATAATGCAGTTTTTGTTGATGCAGGTGTTTGGTTAAGACCTAGGTATTATAAAAAGGGAAATGAAACTTTATTTGAGGCATCTAAAAGAGAGGCTAAAAATGTAAGAAACAATGTTGGAGTTTGTGACGTAACTACTTTAGGAAAAATTGATGTTAAAGGTCCTGATGCAGCTGAGCTTTTAAATAGAGTTTACACTAATGCATGGTTAAAACTACCAGTTGGCAAAGCTAGATACGGAGTAATGTTAAGAGAGGATGGAATTGTAATGGATGATGGTACTACAACAAGAATTTCTGAAAACCATTATCATATGACAACAACTACAGCGCAGGCAGCAAATGTTCTCTCACATTTGGAGTATTATTTACAATTAGTTTGGCCCGAACTAGATGTAAATGTAGTTTCAACTACAGAGCAATGGGCAGGAGCAGCCATCGCTGGACCAAAATCAAGAGATTTATTACAAAAATTATTTCCAAATTCAGATGTATCAAATGATGGCTTGCCATTCATGGGTTATATGGAGGGAAATTTATTTGGTATTAAAGCAAAAATATTTAGAATTTCATTCTCAGGAGAGCTTGCTTATGAAGTAAATGTTGAATCTGATCATGGAAATTTTATGTGGGAAAAAATTATAGAAGTTGGTAAGGAGTTTAATATTCAACCATATGGAACAGAAGCATTATCTACTCTTAGAATTGAAATGGGACATGTTGCTGGATCGGAACTTGATGGCAGAACAATTCCATATGATAATGCTTTAGAGGGTCTTGTTAGTAAAAAGAAAGATTTTATTGGAAAAAGATCATTACAACGATCTGCATTTACTGCTGAAAATAGACAAAGAATAGTAGGAGTAGTTCCGTTAGATAAACAAACAAGTATCCCAGAAGGCTCTCATTTAGTTAAAGATGATAAAGCACCCTTACCAAATCCAAAATTAGGACATATCTCTGCCTCATGTTGGAGTGTTGAATATGATAATCCTTTTTCTTTAGCAATTTTAAAAGATGGAAAAAATATGATTGGTCAAAAGCTTTTTGCGATGTCACCACTTAAAAATAAAGTAATACCAGTTGAGATAGTTTCATCACATTATGTAGATCCGAAGGGTGAAAGAGTAAGATCATGACATTAATTTCAGCTTTATCAAACGTTCATGTAAAAGGTCAATTTGGAGACTATGAAGGTAAAAATGAAAATGATTTATTAAAAATATCTGAAACAAAAAATTTATTAATTGTTCAAATAGTTCAGTACAAAAAATCTTTAGTTTTATTTGATAGTCTTGATATTGATGGTTTAAAATTAAAAAATGAACCTTTAACAGTAGTGTTTAATGAAACAACAAGGATCATGTGGAATGGACCAAAAAACTGGCTTTTAGTCTCAACAAAAAAAGATTTACTTAAAGAGATTTTAGATAATTTTAAAGAAACAGACTTTGCTATTACTGATTTATCGCACTCAAGGGCAATCATTGAAATTGAGGGAAAAGATACAATAGAAGTTTTGAAAAAAGGATGTCCATTCAATTTCAATACATTAGAAAAAAATAATTCAATAAATTCAACTTACAATGGAATAGCTTTCACTGTTGATAAGCTAGATGATAATCCAAATAAAGTGAGATTATTTTCTTTAAGAAGTTTTGGGGAATCTTTGTATCACTCTATTACAGACGCATCTCTAGAGTTCGGCTTTAAAACTTTATAAGATCTTCAATATTCTTAATCTCTGGTTGCAATATAAACTCCTATAGAGGTTATTAGAAATCCTATTAAATCTAAGGTAGTTAAACTTTCATTTAAAAAAAGCCAGGCCATAAAAGCAGACGTTGCTGGAATTAAAAAAAATATAGAAACTGTTTTGCTTGCAGAGTTGTTTTGTATTAAATACATCAATATTGTAAACGCACCAAATGATACCAAAAATATTTGATGGCTCATTGCAATTATAAATGTTTGAGAAAAATCAATATATGGATCAACAAAAAAAATAATTATTAACAAATGAAATGCACAACCACCAATAGCTTGATTCATATTACTTACAGATAAAGGCAAGTTGTTACTTAATTTCTTTTGCCACAAAGTAGAAAATGTGATTGCTAACAATGCAATTATAGTCGCAATTAATCCTGCTGTTGGTATTTTTGAGCCTAAATCAAAACCCAACACAAGTCCCGCTCCTACAAATCCCAACAAAACACCAATCCATTGTTTTGCCGATACTTTTTCGTTTAAGATTGGACCGCTTAATGCATTTGTGAGAACTGGTTGAAGAGTAACAATTAACGCTGCTATTGCTGTAGGCATGCCTATTGAAATTGAATAAAAGACACCACCAAGATAAAAACCATGAAATAAGATACCGCTAAAGAAGGATTCAAAAAAATTTTTCTTATTAACTAAAATTTTTTGTTTTGAGTAAATAGAAAACAAAAAAAAAACCTATAGCTACTAAAGCAAATCTAAAAGCTAGAGCTGCAAATGGATCACTGTTGTCTATAATAGGCTTGGTTGTTATGAAAGCAGAAGACCACAGAAGTATAAATATGAAAGGAAATATTTTAATCATCATGTTTAATAAACAAATAAATTAAATAAAATCAAACTAATCAGTACCTATAATGAAAAAATTACCTATGGTAATGAAATAACAAATCACCTAAAGTTCGATCATGAATTTAAGATTACTTAGAATTTTAACGATTATAATGTCTTTTTTCTTTTTGACAGGTTTTTTACCTATTCTTTCGTTTGTTGGTCCAGGTGTAACATTTCTTTCCTCAGGTAACGTTTATAAAGCAAGTGCACAATTCATAATTAATAAGAAATTAGAAAAAGAAACCGGCAAAAATTCTTTAATATTAATTAAAGAAACGTTAGTGGATGAAACAAATAAAAAAATTAAAATTAATTCTTTTGATGAAGACTTTAGACAATTAGTGGAAAGAAGAATTAAAATGACTAGACAAATACTGGATAATCAAAATTTACAAAAATTACTTAAAAAACGAATTGAGGTTACAAGATCAATACTTGATTTAAATAACACTACTCAATAATATTTAGATATATCAAATCTTCTTGATTAGTTTCTTTGCACCACATTTCATAGCTTTCACAAACTCTCCACAAGTGATCAAAAGCTCTCTGTGAAATTTCTAGTGGAAAATGGCTCTTAGTATAATAAAGCTTGGGTATCTTCATTAAAAATTTTACCATAGAGTCTTTTTGAAGCTCTAAGAGTCTTAAAGTTTCTTCATTAACTTTTTTTTTAGTTATATTGTCTATAAATTTATTATTTTTAAGTTCTAAAAACCATTTATCATGAAATTTTCCAGAACTTAAAATGTCATATTCCTTTGTAGTCATGAAAATCTCAAAAGCTTGAATATTATTGATTTCAGGATTTTGTTTTTTTATTTCAATTATATTTGAATAAACAAATTCAGCTGCTCTTAACACATATGGCTTTTCAGACTTGTTAGACATAAATTAATTTTTATGCTTAACCATAGCTGAATGAGCTAAAATTAAGTTAGGATCTAAAAATATTTTTGAGGATTTTACGTTTTCAAATGATTTGAATGCAAAAATTGCAATAGGAAGCTCTGTACAACCTAAAATAATTTTTTTACATCTCATTTTAATTAAGGAATTAATTGCAGGTTTAATTGCTTTTGCAGCGGCTTTCACATTTCCCATTTTAACTAATTTAATAGCTTTATTAACTGATAATTTTTGTATTTTTTGAGATGGATGCATTAATTGATAATGTTTGTCGAAAAATTTTTTATAAACCCCGGTTTTAAGAGTACCCTCAGTTGCAAGGAGACCAACTTTAGAGTTTTTTTTACATTTTTTTTTAGTAAATTTTAAAACTTCTTTTGGCATATTAATTATTGGAATTTTGATTTTATTTTGTAAATCATCAAACCAATAATGGGCTGTATTACAAGGTATTACTATAAATTTACATTTATTCTTTTCTAGAAGTTTGCAACCTTTAAGCAAACTCTTTAAAACTTTGTTATATTTTTCTTTACTTTTCTTATTTGTAGATTTATTTGAAAGATTTTTAGTTTGAGAACCTATAGACTCAGGCCTACCTGGAATATTTGATTTGTTATAAAGTAAAAATAGTGGATACTCTTGATCAATCTTTCCTCTATTTAGAACCGCAAGCTTGTTACAAAAATCAAGACCAGCTTGAGTTCCCATTCCACCTAAAATCCCAATCATATTTTGATTAATTTATAAATTTTTTATTTAATTTTTATACTTAATAATTGTGTTTAAAGTTAGTTTTTAAATAAGGAATTGGCTGAATATTTAGTTGTTATTACAAATTAAATTTTCAGCCAATAGGAAGTGTGAAATTATGCAGTTTTTAAGTTAACTGCTGAAGGACCTTTAGGACCATCTTCAACATCGAAAGTCAAAGCTTGACCCTCATCTAAACCGTTCATACCAGCATCTCTTACTGCTGAAACATGTACAAACACATCTTTTTCTTTATCTTCTCTTTCAATAAAACCAAAACCTTTGGTTGGATTGAACCATTTTACTTTACCTTGTAGACTCATATTTATCTTCTTACTTTTTGTTATATTTAATTATTACTTATAATTAAGTAATATTGGCTTTCTTTAGATTTTATTGGGTTTTGTCAACAAAATAGATCAACTATTGAAATAATTTTTTAAATATCATCAATAAGCATAGTTAAATAAACAGAATTAATGTCTTCTTTGTAGTGTGCAAAAGGTTCGCATATAGTAAAACCAGTTTTTTTGAAAAGTTTTCTTGCTGGTATAAAAAAATCACTTGCTCCTGTTTCAATACTTAATCTTTTTATGTTAAGCTTTTTAGCTTCGTTGATTAAATGATTAATTACGTTGGTCCCGTATCCTTGATTTCTAAAATCATCATGAATTCTTATAGATTTAAATTCTCCATGTTCTTTATCTAAAAATTTTAAAGCACCACAACCGATCAGTTTTTCATCTTTCCATAAACTCCAAAATTTAATTGATGGTACTTTTAAACCAGGAATATCTAAGACGTGAGCACTTCCTTCTGGGGACGCAGCTCTAAGCTCAATAAAATGTTTGCTCAGAAGCTCATTAACTTTTGGATTATCAAAATTACCTTCTATTGAATTTAACATTTATATTAAAGTCGTGATATGACCCATTTTTCTTTTTTCTTTTATATCTTTTTTTAAATAATCAAAGAAAAACTCATTTTCATTAAATTTTTGCATTTTTCTAAAATGGTTAATTTGATCGCCAAGCAAATTCATCATTTTAGCATTAGATATTTTTTTTAAAGGAATTTGTTCTAAACCGCACACAGCTCTAACATGATTTTCAAATTGACTCACATTAAAAGCATTTATTGTAAGATGTCCTGAGTTATGTACTCTAGGTGCAATCTCATTAACATAAAGATTATCATTTCTATCAATAAAAAATTCTACACATAAAGTTCCTACATATTTAAGTTCTTCAGCAATTAAGATTGCCCAATCTTTAGATTGATTAAAAATTTTTTCATTAATTTCAGCAGGTATTTTTGAATATTTTAAAATTTGATCTTCGTGAGTGTTTTCTATTGGTTCATAAATTTCATATTTATTATTACTAAACCTCGTAATAATAATTGAAATCTCTTTTTTTAACTTTACAAGTTTTTCAAGAATATATCCTTTTGAAAAATCTATATTCAATGAATTAAGTTCATTACTTGATTTAATTGGATATTGACCTTTGCCATCATAACCAAGTGTTGTTGTTTTTAATATTCCTGGCAAGAAGTCTTCTAAAGCATCTATTTCAGATTTTTTTTCAATCGAAACATATCTGGTTGTTCTAATATTCAATTTATTAATAAAATCTTTTTCAGCCAATCGATGTTGAATTAATCTGTTAACAGAAGGTTTTGGTAAAACAGGTTTAAATTTGTTAATTTCATTTAATGTTTCAAATGGAATATTTTCAAATTCATAAGTTAATACATCAATCTGATTTATAAATTCTGATATTTTTTCTTTATCTTCATAATTTCCAGTAACAAATTGATTACTAAAATTTTGTGCTGGTGCATCTATGTCATCAGAAAAAACAACAGTTTTAACATTTAGCTTTTTAGCTGCTATTGCTAGCATACTTCCAAGTTGACCACCTCCAATAATACCAAGAGTAATTTCTGACATTTTATTTTGGAGATTTCTTTACAGATTTAGTTTGTGATCTTCTAAAATTTTTAAGCTTTTTTTGAACATTTAAATTATTATTAGCAATTATTGCTGCAGCCAATAAAGCAGCATTAATGGCTCCGTCCTCTCCTATAGCAAGTGTTCCTACAGGTATTCCTTTAGGCATTTGTGCAATTGATAACAAACTATCTAAGCCTTTAAGTTTTTTACTTTCAATTGGAACACCAAGTACTGGCAAATGTGTAAGTGCTGATATCATACCTGGAAGATGAGCAGATCCTCCAGCACCTGCAATTATTACTCCTATATGATTTTGCTCAACTTTTGCAGCATATTCATACATTCTTTTAGGAGTTCTGTGAGCAGATATAATTTTTGTTTCAAATGAAACTCCAATTTTTTTTAGGGTTTTTTCGGCCAGTTTCATTACTTTATAGTCAGATTGACTTCCCATTATAATTGAAACTTTTAATTTACTATTTTTTTTCATGAAAATGATCAATCTGTTTATTTCAAAATTAACTTAAAATTTCAATAAAATTAATAGTATTTAAATACATATTGATTAGAGTTAAGCATACTATGAATTATAAAATCGATAATCTGCAATATTGCAATTGGTCTAGAAAAATTTTTGAGATTAATAGATCTGCTGGCTTAGATGCAGTCCACGTTACCATTGTTTATCATGAAGATTTTGATGAATTGCAACTCGAAATAAAAAAATGGGAAAAACTGTTTCATGAGAACTCTGATTTAATTTTTCCTGGCAAAAGTTATAGAGACATTGATAAAGCTAATAAAGAAAACAAAACCGCAATATATTTTGGATTTCAGAATTGTTCACCAATTGAAGATGACATAAAGCTTGTTGAAAAGGTTCATCAATTAGGATGTAGATTTATGCAACTTACTTATAATAACCAATCTTTGCTAGCAACAGGCTGTTACGAAAAAGAAGATAGTGGAGTCACAAATTTTGGACGTGAAGTTATAAGAGAAATGAATAGAGTTGGCCTTGTGATCGATATGTCACATTCTGCAGAAAAAAGCACTCTAGATGCAATTGAGTTAAGTGAAAAACCAATAGTAATTACTCACGCTAATCCTTCTTTTTGGCATCCAGCTAAAAGAAATAAATCTTCAGAATTATTAAAAATTTTAAGTGATAGTGGTGGTATGTTAGGGCTATCATTATACCCTCATCATTTGAAAGATAATACAAATTGTAGTTTAGATAGTTTTTGTGAAATGGTTGCAAAAACGATTGAAATTATGGATGTAACAAAAATAGGAATAGGATCTGATCTTTGTTTAGATCATCCAGACACAGTTGTTGAATGGATGAGAAATGGATCTTGGTCTAAAAGTAAAAATTTTGGTGAAGGCTCAAAAAAAAAACCAGGTTTTCCAAAACAACCCGATTGGTTTCTTGATGCAAGAGGGTTCTCCAATATTGAAAAAGGACTTAAAAAAGTAGGTTTTTCAGATACCGAGACACATGGAATACTTGGAAATAACTGGTACAATTTTTATAAATCAATTTAATTATGAAAGTTGAATTAAGAGACCCAAACAAGATAATGAAATTATCAAGGCTAGGATCATTTCATCAATCAAAATTATCTTTTTTAAGAAGTTTCCTTAATGAATTTAAAGAATGGGAATATAAAAGAGATTTATTTAACTTAAATGAAAATGGTATTGGAGAAGCTGTTTATTCATTTAAAAAAAGTAAAAGGGTTTATTCTTTAATTTGTTTTGCAAATGAGATTAAAGATGAAGAAAGATCAGATAGAGTTATCGCTACAAAATGGGATGCAGCATTCACATTACATGATGGAGTTCCCACAAAAAAAGACATTGAAAGATTAAAAAATGAAGTTCCAAAACAAGAGGTTGGCAGACTTTCTTATAAAGAATTAACTTTATCTAGAGCAAACAAATCAGTAAGAATTTATAATCACGTAGTTGAAAGTTTGAGCAAAGGTCAGCAGCCAGATTTAAACTTATTATCAAAAGTAGGTTATTTATATAGAACTACGGCAGTATATGGCTCGGGTAAATTTGGTCTTGCAGATCGGTTTAGAATTAAAAATCGTAAAGAAATTAATGGTCCATTTAGATTAGAAATGATGTTGGTTTATTTGGTTAGACAGTTTACTTTTGATCAAGTTAATCATGTTGCTTATCATAAAAATCCAAAGACAGCTGTTAAGTTAGATGATAATATTTGTAAAAATTTGGGAATTGGTAATTCCACAGGTCTAGGTATGGCTCCTTTTATAGTTAATCACCCAACTCTACTTAATAATTGGATTTTAAGTAGAGAAAGGGCGCTTAAAAAAATTAGACAAATTAAAGATGTAAAAAGTCAAGATAGAAATTTGTTTATAGATTGTGTAAAAAAGTCATTAAGAAATGTTACAAGTTGGAATACTGATAGCGAATATCAACAAAAAAAAATTTCTTCGTTATTAAAGGATGTTGAAAAATTCTTAAATTTTATAGATAAAGATTTTAATTTTGAGACTGAATATCCTTTTAATAAAATATATCAATGGTTAGAGGATAATACTTGCGAGGAATGTATTGAATACATTGTTTCAATAATGATGGAACCATATAACGATATTGTAAATCCTTTAGTAAAAGAAATGAGCTCAGATGAAGAAAAATATTTTAATATCCCAACATATAGAAAAGTTGAAGAATTACGGAATATCATTGAAGCAAAGTATCCTAATATTCTAGATATTAATTTTGAGGAAAAAGAAAATAATAAAAACTTTTGGTTTATTTCAAAAAATAAAGAAGAGCCTAGATTAGCTGATCGTTTTGAAGAGCATGGATCTGAATTAGAACAGCCTTTAGCAATAGCGAGAGACATAAAAAAACTTTATGACAAATTATTAGTCTCAAAAAATAGTTTAACTATTGCAGAGTTTTTAACATCAAATTCTGAATTAAGACATGTTGTAAGGAGAGCGTTCATTGTGGAAAAATTTCCTTATTCAGAAATACAAGATAATACAATTGGCAAAGATTTAATACCAATTGATATGCTCAGATTGAAATTGTCTTTTTTTGGGGCATTAAAATTTGATCCACGATCTGACAAATGGTTAAGAATTTGTATGTTCCAAGGAGCTCCACTTCCAAATGAGCTAAAAAATTATGATGAGCATTGGGTATATAAAACCAATATTTAATAATGAAATCACTGAGTGAAATTGAAACTACCGTAAAAAGAGCATCAAAAGCAGTAGGATATTCTTGGGGAGTTTCTGAGGAAACAGGAAAAAGTATAAGGTTGTTAGAGCTATTTGGTTTACCGGGTATTAAGCACATTAATGAATATTTTAGTGAAAAAAATAAAACCAAATTTGAAAATTTAAATTTAATTAGTGAAAATAACTCTTCATCAAAGCCTTATTGTCCAATTAATTTAGGAGTAAGTTTTTTAGATCAAATAAATGTTTTAGAAAATTTAAAAAAAATTGAATTTAAAAATGTTGCTTATCCAATTATTTTTATTTCTTTCATAAGTCGTTCATCAGAAATTATTGGGAAAAAAATCTATGTGAAAATAGACGAAAAAAAAATTTTACTAAATTTAAATGTAAATATTAGTTCAAATTTTATCTATCAAGAATTTCCAAAGATAGCGAATGCAATTGAGGTTAATCTACTTGAAAATGAAGACAATTTTACAGATGATGAATGGAATAATTTATACAAGTTATCTGAAGATACTTTTGTTGAAGAAAGTGATAGTTTAAAAGAGGGTGCAGCAGGTGCTGGTTTAACAGATAATGATTGATGAAAATGAAGATAAAAACCTTAAGGTAGATACCGAAGAATTAAATAATATTTGTGACGAATGCAAACAGGAGGACGAAAGTGTTAGTCAAAATTTGATACTTACTGGATTTAAATTATGTAAATCTTGTAGATTATCAAAAACTATTTTTCCACTTTAACTAATTTGACTAACAGGTAGCATATTCATTCTGCTCATAACGAATGAAATAGATAAAAAAGCAATAATTAAAAATGATAAAAGTATTATTCCAAAGGATTTAAAATTAGATTTTAAACTCAATACTTGTTTAGTTGAAATTATTAAACCTGCAAAAATCCAAAACTGGGTAAGAAAAATTATTGGTATCATTAAATCTGGTGTCACAGCAAAAAATCTTAGCAAACCTGGTGCATGCGCAAAACCAACCGCTGTTAATACTTTTTTGAAAGAAACTTTGGTTTGCTTATCAGGAAATAATTTTACCCCAATTACAAAAATAAAAATTGCCCATATTAGCCAAGTAACTATTGCAGTTAAACCAGACATCGCGATAGCAGTTTTAATTATAGTATTTGCAGCTACTGCTCCAGCGATACCATCCAGTATCATTATAATCCCAGCAAAGTATATTGATGCTTCCCCAAAATTTTTATTATCCGAATAAAGGGTTTTGTCTAATTTTATTGACTTAAAAATTATATTTAAAAATTCAGCAAACATTAATTTTTTTTATTTTTATTATTTTGAGCTCTATAAGAAACAATTAATGGAAATATTATTAAAGCAATAGCGATGATAATGCAAACTGCTATTAGAAAACTTTTAGTCATTAAAATTGAAAAGGGGAGCTTAAATTAGCTCCCCTAATTAAATTTTAGCCTTTTACAACTTCTCTAGTATTTGCGTTGAAAGACTCTTTGAACGGAATATCCACAACTACAGCATCTACAGGTGTTCCTGGAGTATCTGAGTATTTTTCTGGAAGATGAACTTTAAACTTAGTCCCAACTTTATTTTTTGGAAATCCATTAGGGTTTAAAGTTCCATCAAACGGAACGTATCCCATAGCAATATTGGTTTTCTTTTCCGGATGCCACCATGGCGAAGTAAGAAATCCAACTGGGTCTCCACCATTTTCTGGTGATACTAGCCAAAAGTCTGGTGCATAATCGTCAATTGGTTTACCGCCTAACTCCATTCCAACTAATTGAAGTTTATAGGGTTTTTTTCCAGCCTTTATGTCTGCTCCCATTTTCTCCAAAGCAGCTTTACCAACATAATCAGCTTTTTTATTCCATTCACCTTTACCAGATAATGAAACTTGATAACCTAAATTACATTGAAAAGGATTATGTTGTTGATCCATGTCTTGTCCCCAAGAAAGAATACCTGCTTGTATTCTTCTATGGTGTGCAGGTGCAATAACCATCAATTTATGTTTTTTTCCTGCATCTAATACTGCATTCCACATATCTTCAGCATATAAAGTTGCATTTCTTAAATAAATCTCATAACCAGCTTCTCCTGAAAAACCAGATTGAGAAATTACACAACTTCTTCCCCCAACTGTTGCTTCTGCTAACCCATAGAAAGGCATATTATCAAAATCAACTTGGTCACCACAAAGATCTTGCATTAATGCTTTTGATTTAGGACCTTGAATTTGTACTGGACATGCATCTATTTCCTCAATTGTACAATTAAATCTTCCATCTGCATTTACACCTTGTAAATACATTCCAATATCAGAATCTGACAATGAAAACCAAAATTCATCTTCTGAAATTCTTAAAAGAATTGGATCATTTAAAACTCCACCGTAAGCATTACATAATATTACATATCTTGCTCTCATAGGAGAAATTTTTGTTGCATCTCTAGTGATAACGTAGTCAGTAAATTTTTCTGCATCTGGACCTTTAACTCTTATTTGTCTTTCAACAGCTACATTCCACATTGTTACGTGGTTAACGATTGCATCGTACTCAACCATTGCTCCACCATCTTCAGGTTTTACGTAACCTCTTGGGTGATAAATTCGATTGTATACAGTTGCTCTCCAACAACCTGCCTGCATTGATAAATGCCAATAAGGTGATTTTCTCACCCTTGTTGAAATTAATAATTCAACTTTAGTTGGCCCACTTTGTCTTAAATTATATGGTACTTCTCTGTCTGATTGATCAACAGAGGTAACATGTTGTACTTTAGTATAGTCAAATTCTTTAGACATAACTATTCTCCTTCAACCACTTGTTAGTTTCCTTCAAGCCGCCGAATGTATAAATGTGGAAGTTATCAGTATGCGATTTAACTTTCCCAATTAAATCATTAGGGTCTTTAGGTTTCAATAAATCTAATGCCTTAGTAAAATTAGATTTAAGAAAGTTAATGGAATTTTTTGCCCCTACAATATTAGCAAACTTAATTAAGCTAGATATTTTTAAAGGTCCAGTAATTCCCACATGCACTGGTACGCTTTGTTTAGAAATAAAGTCTATAATAGGCTGAGGATCTAGCAACCATTGAGTTACGATGTAGTCAGCATAAGGCTTTTTATCTATCATAGCTTTTTCTAAATCTGAGTCGGATATATCAGGACTCCCCTCGGGATGTCCAGCAATTCCTATTTTCATTTTTTCAAAATAACCTGTCTCTAAAAGTTGAAATGAACTATCAAATTTACCTGCTGGCTCTCTTCCACCTCCAATAATTAAAGCTTGCTTTACTCCTCCATCTTTGCACCTAGAAATGTAATCTTTTAGTTCTTTTTCATCATGCATTGATCTAGCAGGGAAATGAGGTACAGGGTTAAATCCTTTTTTTACAAGCTCAACTGCTTTATCAGCAGTCTCTCTGTAATCACCTCCAGGTAGCATTGTAATGTATATGTCTGACAATGCTGGGACTGCATCTACCTCAGTTTTAGGTCCTATTTCTAATGAAAAATTCATAATGAAATCTTTATTTATTTTGAGATATGAGTCTAGAAAATTCGATTGAGACTAATTTACTTTTTTAACTGACCTCTGTGCTTTTGAATTCTTTGTCCGTACTGCTGAGTTACCCTATCAAAAATAATCGCTAGAGCTACAATTGCTAAACCATTCATCATTCCAAGTGCTAAGTATTGGTTTGAAATAGCTTGTAAAATTGGCACTCCTAAACCTTTTACACCTATCATAGATGCTATTACGACCATAGCTAAAGCCATCATGATTGTCTGATTAATTCCAGCAAAAATAGTTGGTAAAGAAAGTGGAATCTGAACTGATCTTAATTTTTGCATTGGTGTTGCTCCGAAAGCTTCACTAGCTTCAAGGGTTTCTTTGTCAACTTCACGAATTCCTAGGTTAGTTAATCTGACGATTGGAGGTAGAGCATAAATACAAACTGCTAAGAGTCCTGGAACTTTACCAATACCAAGGAGCATAATTATTGGAATTAAATACACAAAGCTTGGAATTGTTTGCATCATATCTAAAACTGGTAAAATTGCTTTTTCTGCTCTCGCTGATTTTGACATTAAAACCCCAATTGGAATTCCCACAACAATACAAACTAAAGTAGAAACAGAAATAATTGCAACTGTAGCCATACAATTTTTCCACATTCCAAAGTAGCCAATTACCAAGAAACAAACCACTGTACCAATTACAAGCTTAACACTTCTTGATCCAATCCAAGCCAATATAGCAAACATACCAATTACTAAAGGCCATGGGCTATTTACTAATAATTTTTCTAACCAAATTAAAAAATGTAACAGTGGATCAAAAAAACCTTCAATACCATCACCATACGCTCTAGAAAATTCTTTGAAACTAGAGTCAATTCCTTTTTTAAGCTCTCTAAGAGCCGTTCTATCCATTACAGGAATTTTATTAAAGAAGTCCATAATTTTTATTAAATCAAACCCGCCGAAGCGGGTTTGATAATATTTTTAATTAAAGTGCTTTTTTGATTTTTTTTGCAGCATCACTTGAAACCCATTTACTCCAAACGCTCTCTTGAGTTTTAAGGAATTCAATTGCAGCATCAGCACCTTCTGCTTGGTTTTCACCCATCCAAACTAACATACCGTTCATAACTGGACCTGGGTATGTTCTCTTCTTAAAGTATTCCATACCAGCACTTCCAGCTGTATTTTTGAAATTATCAGTTACGACTGTGTAAACTTCAGATTTTGTCCATGAAGTTGCTTTAGGGTCTCCACATTCTTGTTCTGGTAAAACTATACATTTATCCCAGTTATCTTTTCCACCCCAAGCTCCCATATCTACAGCTCTCATATCATATTTACCAATGATAGCTGTTGGTGACCAATAATAACCAAACCAGTTTTCACCTCGCTCAGCAGCTTTAGCAATTGAACCATCTAATCCTGCAGCAGAACCTGTTTCAACAATAGCCCAACCTTTTGCTTCCATGTCAAAAGCTTTGTAAAGATTTCTATTACTTAGCTCACAGTTCCAACCTGGAGGACAAATATGAAAACCACCTTTTGATGGATCTTCTGGATGAGGAAACAGATCTGGTCTTGCTAAAATTGCTTCAGCAGTTGTTAGCTCTGGATGTTTTTTAAGTGTGTGAGGTAATACCCACCAACCTTCACCCAAACCAGTAATTGGCGCTTTGTTAAGTGAGTGCATTTTACCTTCATCAACAGCTTTATTCAAAGCGATGATAGCAGCGTTAGCCCAAAACTCTGGAGCAACATCTGGCTCACCTTTTTCTTGCATTGATGTAAATGTAGGCATTGTAGCACCAGGCACTAATTCTACTGAACATCCATAACCTTCTTCTAATATGATCTTGTCAACTTCAGCCATAAAGTTTGCTGAAGCCCAGTTCATATTAGCAATTGTTATATTTCCACAAGCTGCATTCGCAACACTTCCAAAGGAAGTAAGACCAAACACAACAGCTAGTGAAAGAAGTATTCTTTTAATCTTCATTATATCTCCCAACATTTGATTCATTTAAAAGTTAAATTGAACATATTGAGCATAATAATGCAAATTTAATTCAACTATTGGTTGCAGTAAAATTGTCTTTAACTGACCAAAATTTTTGTTTAGAGTTTTAGTATGATTTTTTCTGCAAATTTTTTTTTCAAAGAATTTGTTTATATTTTAAATTGCAAAACTGTTTTTCAACAAATCATAATTAGAGAAAGATAATTTTAAGCCTCGATTAATTTTTTAATTAATTAAAAAAAAGGAGGTTTATGAATTTAAATAAAAAATTATCAGACATCTTAGATCCCAATAAAATAGAAGTTGTTAAAAATCCTATAGAGAAAGCTCATGGATTACCTAACGAATGTTATTTGAATAATGATTATTTAGAGTTTGAAAAAGAAAAAATATTTAAAAATAATTGGACTATGATTGGGGTTGCAAGCTCTGTACCAAATCCAGGCGATGCAAAACCTTTTAATCTTTTAGGAATACCAATACTAATAGTTAGAAACAAAGAGAATGAAGTAAAAGTTTTTCATAATGTTTGTAGTCATAGAGGTTTCAAATTAGTTGATCAGGAATGTAAATTAAAAAATGTAATAAGATGCCCTTATCATTCTTGGTCCTATGATTTTAATGGAAAATTAACTGTTACTCCACATATAGGAGGACTAGGAAAACATGAGGTTAAAGGGTTCGATAAAAACAAGAGTAACTTAAAAGAAATTAAATCAAATATTTGGATGGATTTAATTTTTATTAATATTAATTCTAATGCAAAACCATTTGAAGATTTTATTAAACCTCTAGAGGATAGATGGTCTAAGTTTATTTCTAAAAAAGATCAAAAATTAATAAGACATTCGACTGATAACGGATATTTTAATATGACAGTAAATAGTAATTGGAAATTTGCAATTGAGAATTATTGTGAAAGTTATCATTTGCCGTGGATACATCCAGAACTAAATAAAGTTTCAAATATTTCAGATCACTATCATATTGAAGATGAGAATTTAAATTTTTCAGGACAAGGAAGTAATAAATATTCACAACAGTTTGATGGAAACATTAAATTTAAATGCTTTCCCAACTGGCCTACTGAACTTTCTGAAAAATCTGAATATGTATCATTATATCCAAACGTAATGTTAGGAATACATATTGATCATTTCTATGCATTTTGGTTAGAGCCAATTTCTAACAATCAAACTAAAGAACATTTTGAATTATATTATGTTGGAGAGGAAAGTGCCTCTAGTGATGAGTTTAAAGACATAAGAGAAAAAAATTTTGCATTTTGGCAAGAAGTCATGAATGAAGATGTAACTGCAATAGAAGGAATGCAAAACGGGCGAAATTCTCCAGCTTATAATGGTGGGAATTTTTCACCTGTAATGGATACTCCTACTTTGATGTTTCATAAGTGGGTTGCAACCAATTTAACTAAATGAGAGGGTAAATTATGAAAAAAGATCTTATTACAAGATTAAATGAAGGTCCAATAATGTGTGCAGAAGGCTATCTTTTTGCAATGGAAAGAAGGGGTTATCTTTCAGCAGGTCCATTTGTTCCAGAAGTTGTTATGGAACATCCTGAGGTAGTAACTCAATTACATCGAGAATTTATTAGAGCAGGTTCAGATGTTGTTCAAGCATTTACTTATTACGGTCATAGAGAAAAGCTTCGAATAATTGGTAAAGAACATTTGTTAGAACCAATGCAAAAAGGCGCTCTTAAAATTGCAAAAGATGCTGCAGCTGAGTTTAAAGATTTAGATCTTATGGTTTGTGGAGATGTGGCAAACACAAATGTATTTGATCCAGGAGATCCTAATACTCACAAACAATGTCAACAAATGTACGAAGAGCAAATTGCTTGGGCAAAAGAAGCTGGTGTTGACTTTGTTATTGCCGAAACAATAAGTTGGACTGATGAAATGAAAATTGCATTAAAAGCAATTAAAGAAGCTGGACTCATTGCGGTATGCAATTTTGCAATTCCTAGAGGAGATAAAACTAGAGAAGGTCATAGTGCTGAGGATGCATGTAAAATGATGGAAGATCTTGGTGCTGATGTTGTTGGGTTAAATTGTTACAGAGGACCCGAGATGACAATGAAACTTTTAAAAAAAGTTAGAGACAAAGTTTCATGTCATGTATCAGGGCTTCCAGTTCCTTACAGAACTACAGAAGAAGAACCTGGGTTTTTAAATATTACTGATCATGGTTGTGATTGTATTCCTGGTGGAAATGCATTTCCAGTTGCTTTAGACAACTTATTTTGTAACAGATTTGAAATGGCAGAATTTGCAAAAGATTGTGTTCATAATAAAATAAATTTTATTGGTATATGTTGTGGTGCTGAAGCTCATCATGTCAGAGAAATGTCTGTTGCAATTGGTAAAAAACCAATTTCAATGAAATATATGCCTGATATGAGCAAACATTTTCACCATGGAACAGATAAATCTCTTAAAAAAGTAAATAAGGAGATCAAATACTAATAATAAATATGAAGAGAAAAACTTTTTTTGATTCTAGAGACAAATATTTATCATTTGTAAACTCAACTAATGAAAAATCAAAAATTGCTTTTTATTTATTAAAAAAAATAGAAAAAATCAGTACTCGGTCACCAATTTTTAACGTTTTAGACGCGGGTACTGGTGAGGGAACAATTATATCTACTTTTTTGTCAGGCCTGCATAAATATCTGCCAAATAAACCTATATTTATTGTAGGTAAAGAAATAAGTATCGATGATATTAATGTGCTTCTAAGTTTTTTAGGGGATAGATTTGCTGAACATAAAACTTTAATTTTTAATATTACTAATTGTAGCTATAAAGATCTAAATAACTCTACATCTGACAATGTAAAATTTGAAAAATTAGAATTAGTTGGAAAAAAAGGTATTGATTTTACTAAGATCTTAATGAGTTTAAGTCCTTATATTAGAAAAAATTGGAAATTATCTTTTAATAACAAAAATGGTTCAATTAAACCCAAGTCAAAAATTTTTTTGACTATTTACAGAAAAGATCAAAAAAAAAAATTAAAAGACTTTATACCCAGAAATATAAGTGAAATTCCAAAAAAATATGATTTTATTATTGCATCTCAATGTTTTAAGCTTCGGTCTCCTTTAACTCAGACTGTAAAAAATGTTATTAAACCTCTTTTATCTTTGCTAAATTTTAAAGGAAAAATGTTCCTTATATACTCATCAGGAAAGGATTTTACAGGATCATTTCTCAAATATTACTATCCAAGGAATGGTTTTTATAAAAATTCAGAACCCAAAAAATTAATATCTCAAATAAAAAAAAATATAGAAAAAGATAAATTTAAAATAAAACTAGAAAAACTAAAATATACATTCAATAATTTATCTATCAATTTGAAGGAATTCTCACTAAATAATATTTTTTCTGTCTGGAATGCAATTAACTATGTGGGACAAGTTTCTGAAATAGAGCAAAAAAAAGTTTCATTTACTAAAAAAAATATAAATATTCTTCAAAAGAGATTGTCCAAATTAAAAAATATTTATTTTGAAAACAATATTGTAAATTTTGAAAAAGAAAGGTTATAAATAAATTTATGGAGAAAAATGCCAAAGTTGTAATCATAGGTGGTGGTGTGGTGGGTTGTTCTATTCTTTACCATTTATCTAAATTTGGATTAAAGGATTGCATTTTACTTGAGAGAAATGAACTTACCTCAGGATCGTCTTGGCACGCAGCGGGAAATGTTCACGTTATTTCATCTGACCCTAATATCTCTAGGATGATGGCTTATACAATAGGCTTGTATAAAGAAATAGAAAAAGAGTCAGGTCATTCTGTAGGATTTAAACCTAGTGGAGGTTTTTATTTAGCTTCAAATGACGTGTGGGCTGATTATTTAAAGAGAGAAAGATCAAAAGCAAGATATATGGGGCTTGACCAAGAATTTATTTCTTTAGAGGAAGTTAAAAAGAAAAATCCTCTAATTGATCCATCTAGATATTTGTTGGCCTTATGGGATCCTATCGATGGTGAAGTTGATCCTTCAGGAGTTACTTATGCTTTTGCAAAAGCTGCAAAAGTTCATGGTGGAAAATATTACACTCACACTGTCGTAAAAGATACGAAACAAAAAGAAGATGGAACTTGGGATGTCTTTACCGAAAAAGGAAATATAAATGCTGAAATAGTAATAAATGCAGGAGGACTTTGGGCAAGAGAAGTTGGTCAACTAGCTGGGCTTAATCTTCCAGTTCAACCAATGGAGCATCATTATTTGATCACTGAACCTATTCCAGAAATTGAAGCAATGGGTGACCAAAGATTACCAATTGGAACAGATTTTGAGGGAAATATTTACTTTAGACAAGAAGGAAAAGGAATGTTGCTTGGAACTTATGAGCCAAAATCAACTCCTTGGAAAGTTGAAGGCACACCAATGAATTTTGGACATGAGTTACTAGAGCCAAAGTTAGATAACATTGAAGATAGATTGGCAATTGGGTTTGAGAGAATGCCAGCATTAGAGCGGGCAGGAATAAAAAATATAGTTAATGGACCTTTTACTTTTGGTCCAGATGGAAGCCCTCTTATTGGTCCAGTACCAGGAATGAAAAATTATTGGGTTGCTGTTGGTGTTATGGCTGGATTTTGCCAAGGCGGCGGTGTTGGAAAATGTATAGCAGAATGGATTATTGACGGAGAACCATCAATTGACGTTTGGGCAATGGATGTTGCAAGATTTGGAGATTATGCATCACCTCAATATGGAACAATAAAATCCTCAGAAAATTATGAGCGAAGATTTATTATGACTTTTCCAAACGAAACTTTACCAAAGGGAAGAAAACAAAAAACTACTGCACTGTATGATCGTTTTGTAAATCAAGGTGCTGTTATGGGAGATAGCTTTGGATTAGAAAATGTTTTGTGGTTTGCAAATAATAAAGAAGATGCTCATGAAGAACCTACTATTAAAAGATCAAGATCACATGACTATGTTTCAAAAGAAGTTATTAATGTAAGAGAAAATGTTGGTTTAATCGAAGTTGCCAACTTTTCAAAACACGAATTCAAAGGTCCTGATGCTAGAAAATTTTTAGATCACATAATGGCTGGAAGACTTCCAAAACCAGGAAGAATATCTTTATCTCCAATGTTGTCTTATAGAGGAAAATTATGTGGTGATTTAACGGTTGCTTGTTTAGATGAAAATGAATTTATGGTATTTGGTTCTGGAGCTGCTCAAGAAATGCATAGACGTTGGTTTGAGAGTCACATAGATAAATTTAATTTAAGTTATTCTAATAGATCTGATGAGTATCATGGTTTGTCTATTGCAGGACCAAATTCAAGGAAAGTTTTGGAAAAAATTGTAAGAGATGATGTTTCAAATGAAAAATTTAAGTTTAGAGATTCTAGAAGAATGTTTGTTGGTGGAGTTCCAGCTATAATAAATAGAATTTCATTTACTGGCGAACTCGGTTATGAAATTTATGTAGCACCTCACTATCAACTAAAACTTTATGAAGAATTAATGGAAGCTGGAAAAGAATTTAATGTTAAACCTTTTGGTGGAAGAGCATTAATGTCAATGAGGTTGGAGAAAAATTGGGGTGCTTGGACTTTAGATTATAGACCTGATTTTACTGCAAAAGAGACAGGCTTAGATGCTTTTATAAATTGGGACAAAGAGTTTATTGGTAAAGAAAGTGCACAAAAGGAAAATTCTTCAAATAAACTCGTACCATTAATTGTTGAAACAAATGAAATTGATGTAACAAATAATGAAGCCGTCTTGAATGGAGATCAAAGTATTGGCTATGTAACTTCAGGTGGGTTTGCTCATTTTGTAAACAAAAGTGTAGCGTTTACTTTTGTTGATCAAAAAAAAATTAAATCTGAAAATAAAATTCAAGTAGAGATAAATGGAGATTTATTTAATTGTTCAATTATTAAAGAACCACTTTATGATCCAAGTGGTCAAAAAATGAGAAGCTAATGGCTCAAAAAGATGTAGGAAACAAAATTCCAATTTATAAACTTAAAACCACAGATGAAGTTATGAAGTACTACGATGAGTGGGGAGACAAAGATAAATATAATAAAGACATGGTTGATTGGAACTATACTGGACCCAAAGAAACCGCTGAAATATTTAATAAATATGAGAAAAATAAAGATACTTTAATTTTTGATGCTGGATGTGGAACAGGTTTAGTGGGATTGGAGCTTGAAAAATATAGTTTTAAAAATTTTCATGGAGCTGATTTATCTCAAACTTTATTAGACACTGTACCAAAAGATCTTTATCAAAAATTAGTAAAGGTTGATTTAAATAAACCAATAGAAGTTGAGGACAACTTTTATGGTGGAGTTATGTGTGTTGGAACATTTACTTTTGGGCATGTAAAACCAAATGCATTAGATGAATTTATAAGATTAACAAAACCAGGTGGTTTAATTTGTTTCACAATTAATGAAGGAATTCATGAAGAGTATGGTTTTGATAAAAAAATTGATATACTCAAAGAAAGCAAGAAGTGGGAAGAAGTAGAATTTTTTAAATCCGACTATATTGCAAGCAAAGATGTTAACGCATGGTTAGGTTTGTATAGAGTATTATGAGGTTTAGTAGAAAAATAGCTCCTGAGATAAAACCAAGACAAAATTTTATTACTAAAAAAAGATTAAGAGAAGATGAAATTGATTTTGATAAGTTAAGATCATATCGTTTAGATAGGGTTAGAAAAGAATTAGTAAAAAACAATTTAGAAGCTTGTATTCTATTTGATCCAGTGAATGTTCGTTATGCTTTAGATACTGTAAATATGAGTGTTTATAATATGCATAATTTAACAAGATATTGTTTTGTACCGGTCAATGGACCAACAATTCTTTATGAGTATTTTAATTGTGAAATATTATCGAAGCATTTAAATCTAATTGACGAAATCAGACCTGCAATCACATGGGATTATTTTAGCAATGGAGATCAAGCAAATTTACAATTATCAAAATGGATAAATGAAGTTAAAGATTTATCAAAAAATTATTTTAAAACTAAAAAAATTGCAATCGATGTTTTAAATGGTCCTGCGGTTACAGCTTTAAATAAAGAAGGAATTGAAGTTGTAGATGCAAAATTAATTTTAGAACAAGCAAGAGTAATAAAATCACCTGATGAATTAACCTGTATGAAAGCAGCAATAGAAGTTGCAGAAAAAGGTGTATCAAAAATGAGATCAGATCTTAAACCAGGAATGACTGAAGATGAATTATGGTCAATTTTACATAAAACGAATATTGAAAATGGAGGTGAGTGGATTGAGTGTAGGATTTTATCTTCTGGTGAAAGAACAAATCCATGGATGCAAGAAAGCAGTAATAAAGTTATACAACAGGGAGAAATTGTTGCATTTGATACAGATATGGTTGGTCCATATGGATACTGTGCTGATATATCAAGGGCCTTTGTAGTTGGACATAAATTTAATGATGAGCAAAAAAAACTATATTCAATGGCTAGAAATCAAATTGATCATAATTTTAGATTAATAAAACCAGGAATGAGTTTTAAAGAATTTATAAAAAAATCTTGGGTTTTGCCTGATGAATATTATGGAAATAGGTATTCATGTATGGTTCATGGAATTGGTTTGTGTGATGAGTGGCCCCAAATAAGATATCCAACTGATGGTGGAGAAGAAGGTGGAACTTTTGAAAAGAATATGACAATCACACTAGAGAGTTATATTGGTAAAGTTGGTGGTAAAGAAGGTGTAAAACTTGAACAACAGTATCTTGTTGGTGAAAATGGACTTGAATTAATGTCCCATCATCCGTTAGAAGATATTTAATGAAAATTATTTTAGTAATGGGTTTGCCTGGAGCTGGTAAAACAACTCTAGCAAATGAAATGGCACCACTATTAAATGCAAAAAGACTGAATGCAGACGAAGTAAGAAAAGCTGCAAACGATTGGGATTTTTCTGAAGAGGGAAGAGTAAGACAGGCAAAAAGAATGGCTGAGGCAGCTTTAAAATTAAAAGCAGATGGTCATTATGTGATTGCAGATTTTATTGCACCAACTCCCGAAGCAAGAAGTTTGTTTCCAGCAGATTTTAGAGTGTGGGTAGACACGATTAAAGAAGGAAGATTTGAAGATACTAATTCAATGTTTGTAAATCCTAAAAATTTTGATTTTCATGTAACAACTCAGGATGCAAAAAATTGGGCACCAAAAATAATAGAGGAGATAAAAAAATGACGTATAAATGGGATAACAAAAAACCAACAGCGCAAATGTTAGGAAGATGGCAACCTTTTCACGATGGACATTATACTTTGTTTAAAGAAATTATTAAAAAAACAGGACAAGTTTGTATTCAAATTAGAGATGTGCAAGGTGTAGATGATAATCCTTTTGATTTTGATACAGTAAAAAAAAACATTGAAGACAGATTAAATCCTGAATTTCAAGAACAATTTAAAATTATGTTGGTACCTAATATTACAAATATTTGTTATGGTAGGGGAGTTGGATATAAGATTGAGGAAATAGTTTTGGATGAAGAAACTCAAAAAATATCAGCTACCAAGATAAGAGCGAAAATGAGAGAAGAGGGAAAGTTAAAATAAAATTAAATGAACGATAGACTTAAGACTATTGTAGATTTAGAAAAATATCCAATACACGATTTAAATTCACCAATAATTAAAAATCTAGTTAAAAAATGTAAAGAAGAACTGGATCAACATAGTTGTTCAACAATTCCAAATTTTATTTTACCTAAATCACTTAAGGTAATGAATGTTGAGTTAGAAAAACAATTAGATGAAGTTTATATGTCTAAAGAGAGTATAAATGCTTACTTATATGCAAAAGATGATCCTTCATTACCAAATGATCATCCAAAAAGAACCTTTATGAATAGATACAATGGCTATTTGAATTCAGATTGTTTTCCAAAAGACTCCGAAATGAAATATCTATACGAAACTGAGGAACTTTTAAAATTTGTATCTGCTTGTTTAGGTATTTCTCCTATTTACAGATGGGCAGATCCTTTAGCGTGTCATGCTTATAATGTTATGAAACCAGATGGAGTACTCCCATGGCATTTTGATAGTTGTGAATTTACGCTTAGTTTAATGATCCAAAAACCTGAGAAGGGTGGTATATTTGAGTACTGTCCAAATATTAGAGAACCAGGAAATGAAAATTTTGAGGAAGTTCAAAAAGTTATAGCAGGAGACAGAACTAGAGTAAGACAATTAAAATTAGAGCCAGGGGATTTACAAATATTTAAAGGTAGATTTACTTTGCACAGAGTAACAAAGGTTGAAGGCCAAAAATCAAGATATATGTGTATTCCAGCTTATGTTTTAGACCCATGGAGAGTAAACACTCCAGAACATTCCAAAGCTATTTATGGCAAAGTTTTACCAATTCATATAGAAAGAAATCAGGCTAGATCCGATGGATTAACTGATTAAATGACTAGTAACATTAAAATTAAAAAAATTAACAACGAAGTTTCATCAATTATCATTGCTGAACCAAAAACGTATAATTCTTTATCATTCAAGAATCTTTCAGATTTATTAAAGGCATTAAAAAAATTAGATACTGATAAAAAAGTTAAAGTAATAATCTTAGAGGGTGCAGGCAAAGGATTTAGCGCAGGACACAATTTAAAAGAAGTTAGAGGTTTAAAAAAGAGAGGTAAATATTTAAAATTATTTAATCTTTGTTCAAAAGTAATGCTTCAAATTGTTGAAGGTAGAAAACCTGTAATTGCTAAAGTTCATGGAGCTGCATTTGCAGCAGGTTGTCAATTAGTTGCAAGTTGTGATTTAGCATACAGTACTAAAGATGCATTATTTGCTACTCCAGGTGTAAATATCGGTTTATTTTGTAGTACACCAATGGTTGCTGTAAGCAGAAAAATAAATCGAAAACCAATGATGAAAATGCTTTTAACTGGAGAACCTATAAAAGCAAATTATGCAAAAGAAATAGGATTAATAAATGATTATTTTTCAAAATCAAAATTAAATAATGAAGTATTAAGGGTGGCAAACAAAATTGCCTCAAAATCTAATTTGACAATTAAAATTGGAAAACAAGCTTTTTACAAACAATTAGAAATGCCTTTAAATAAAGCTTATGCTTATACAAGCAAAATGATGACCCTTAACATGATGGCAATGGATGCTAAAGAAGGAATTTCTGCTTTTTTAGAAAAAAGAAAACCAAATTGGAAAAATAAATGATGAAAAAGAATATTTTAATATTCTTTTTTGTTATTATTGGTGCATTAGTAATTTATAATTTTAAAGATCATAATCAAAAAAGAGCGATTGAGGCATGTGTGGCTGGAACTAAAACATTGGAAAAACCAATGACTGCTTCTGAAGCTAGAATATTTTGTGAGAAACAGATTAAAAATAATTAATGAGTGATATTAAGGAAATTCTCTCAAAATATAAGACTATTGCTATGGTAGGAGTAAGCAATGATTCTTCTAAAGCATCAACTATTGTAATGAAATACATGCAAGAATATGGATATAAAGTTTATCCAGTTAACCCCAGAGCTGAGGGTCAAAAAATTTTAGGGCAAGAGGTTTTTGCTAAAATATCAGATATTAAAGATCCAATTGATATCGTAGATGTTTTTAGACCATCTAAAGAAGTTTATGCCATAGCAGAGGATACAATTAAAATTGGGGCTAAAGTTTTATGGTTACAGCTTGGTATACGAGACGAAAAAGCAAAAGAATTGATGGAAAAAAATGGTATTAAGTATGTAGAAAACAAATGTACTAAAATGGAATATCAAAAGTATTTTTTGAAAGTTAGACAGGCGTTTCCAGTTTTGAGTGACTAATGAACAGAGTAATTAAGTTTTTAGATAGTACTTTTTTAGACTTAGGTCGACAATTTAAGTGGACTTACTTGCCACCATTAATGGTATATATGGCTGCAGGTATATCTGGTTTAACAGGTATAGTTGGCACGTTCTTTGTAAAAGATTATTTGAATTTGTCTGCTGCATTTCTTGCAGGCCTAGGTTTTTGGGCAGGTATTCCTTGGGCATTAAAAATGCCACTAGGTCATCTAGTAGATCTTATTTGGGAAAGAAAAAATTATATGGTCTACTTTGGTGCAACTTTAATTGCTTTAAGTTTACTAATTATGTATGGGCTGATTATTCATACAGAGGAAATGTCTCAAGTTTTTTCTGTAGAGACTTGGTTTGTTATTAGTGTGATTTTGGCTCCTGTTGGTTATGTAGTTCAGGATGTAGTAGCTGATGCTATGACTGTCGAAGCTGTTCCTTTAGTTAATGAAACTGGAAGTGATTATTCCAAAGATCAAATAAAAATAATGCATACAACAATGCAAACGCTTGGAAGGTTTGCTATTATTGGCGGTACAGTACTTGTTGCATTAGTTAATGTAATATTGTTTAGAGATGTGGAAAGCCTTGAGCAGGCCGATAAGATAAATTTATATGGAACTATCTATATTTATGCTCTTGTAATACCTTTAGTTTCTATACTAGGTGTAATTTTAGCAAATTATTTAAGACATAAAAAAATACAAACTTTAAAATCTAAAGGTCTAGAATTTAAAGATGAAAGAGGTAACGAAAAAACAAAAATAAATTGGTGGATATTAGGAGGAAGTTTAGTTTTTGTTATTTTCACATTGTCTATTGGTTCCTTTAAGGTTCCGTTTGCACAAGAAATTGTATTTATTGGCTCAGTCATAATCATTTTGTTTTTAATGTTTAAACTTATTAAGGAATTACCTCAGGAACTAAGATTAACAATTGTAGGTACAGCAGTAATTATTTTTGTATTTAGAGCCATGCCAGGTCCTGGACCAGGATTAACTTGGTTTGAAATTGATGAGCTTGGATTTAATGAACAATTTTTTTCTATTTTATCACTACTAGCATCAATTTTAACATTAGCTGGTATTGTTTTATTAAGACCTTTTATGGCAAATAATTCAATTGCTAAAATAATTGTAGTTTTAAGTATTGCGGGTGCTATTTTGTTTTTACCAAGTGTTGGAATGTATTATGGTTTTCATAACTGGACAGCTTCGTTAACAGGTGGAGTTGTTGATGCTAAGTTTATTGCATTAATTAATACAGCGTTGGAGTCTCCGCTTGGCCAAGTATCAATGATACCTCTATTAGCTTGGATAGCAAAAAATGCTCCAGCACATTTAAAGGCAACTTTTTTTGCAGTTTTTGCATCGTTTACAAATCTTGCATTATCAGCAAGTGCATTAGGCACAAAGTATTTAAATGAAATATTTACAGTTACCAGAGAAGTAAAAGATAAAGTTTCTGGTGAAATACAAACAACAGCAGATTATTCTGAACTTGGAATACTGTTAATTTTTGTAACACTTTTAACATTAATTCTTCCAATTTTATTTGTATTTATAATTAATAATAGTAAATACAAAACTACTGAATAAAAATTTAATACAATGAAAAAAATTTTCTTAGTGTATGGGCACTACAATGACAATTCATTTAATGCAGCAATTCGAGATGAATTCGTTAAGCAATCAAAAGTAAATGGAAATCAGGTAGATGTTGTTGATTTATATAAAGAGAAATTTAATCCTGTTTTTGCCGGTGAAGAACCTGATCAAGAAGTTTTAGATCATAGAAAAAGAATCGAAGAAAGCGATACAATTGTTTTAATTGCTCCAATTTGGAATTTTAGAATGCCAGCAATAGTTGAAGGTTGGATAGATAAAGTTTTAGCCCCACCTTGGGCGTTTAGATTTAAGCAGTTGGTTGGAAATTATGGTTATCCAATTGGAAACTTAAAAGATAAAAAGGCTATAATATTCTGCACTTATGGTTCACCAAGATTAGCAATTACAACTTTTTTTTTAAACTTACCAATTAGAAGATTAAAAAGAGGAGTATTTCATATGTGTGGCATATATAACATTGTCTATAGAAGATATTTTGCAGTACCCTTTGTTAGTGATGCAAAGAGACAAGAATTTTTGAATGATGTTAGAAAAACCGCTAATAATCTTTAAAGCTGTAATCTTATATTTTTTCTTTATCTCATTTTCTTACGCTGAATTATTAAGCCCCAATAGCACTATAAGCCCAAAAGAAGTTATTAAAATTCAATTGAGTGGGCTTCAACAAAATGATCTTGAATATAAAGATAGCGGCATTGAACAAACTTGGAAATTTGCTCACCCAAATAATAAGAGAGTAACAGGACCATTAAGCAACTTTAAGATGATGATAAAAAGCGACTCCTACGCGATGATGATTAACCACCTAAGTCACACAATCACTGAACTTGGAAGTAGTGACAAATGGGCTCAATTTGAAGTTATTATTCTTGATAAGGATAAAATTTATCACAAATTCAATTGGCAAGTCGAAAAGTATATTTCTGAGGGAACTTTGAAAGACTGTTGGTTAACCACAATGGTATCTAGCCCAATCCCTCTGGGAAGCTCAATTTGATTGTCCACATATACATTTTTGTTTCGTAACAATTAAAAATTTAGTAGGAATCGCAGAATGAAAACAAAAACTAAAGTTGTAGTAGTTGGTGGAGGAGTTGTAGGGGTAAGTGCCCTTTATCATTTAGCAAAAAAGGGTTGGTCTGATGTTGTTCTAGTTGAAAGAAAAGAGTTAACTTCGGGATCTACTTGGCACGCAGCAGGTTTGTTGCCTTTATTTAATATGAGTTACTCTGTTGGACAACTTCATAAATATGCGGTTAATCTTTACAAAACATTAGAGGAAGAAACTGGAAAAAATGTTGGCTTTAGTGTTGTTTCAAATATTCGTCTAGCAAGCACAAAAGATAGAATGGATGAGTACCATCAATACGCAGGCGTCGCTCGAACTATCGGAGTAGATGTTAAATTTTTGAAACCAGAACAAGTAAAAGAAATTTGGCCATTATGTCATACAGATGATTTAGTTGGCGCAATACAACACCCTGAAGATGGGTATATTCAACCAGCAGATTTAACACAAGCATTAGCCACAGGTGCAAGAAATAGAGGAGCAGAAATTTATAGAAACACAACTGTCCTATCAATGAGGCAAACTAAAGATGGATGGATTGTGGAAACAGATAAGGGATCAATAGAGTGCACACATGTTATTTCTTGTTCTGGAAATTTTGCGAGACAAACAGGTGAAATGGTAGGATTAGATATTCCAGTAATACCTGTTGAACATCAATACATTGTTACAGAACCACATCCTGCAATTCAAAAAAGAAAAAAAGATGGATTACCAGAAATGGGAGTCTTAAGAGATAGTGACAGCAGATGGTATATGAGGGAAGAAGCTGGAGGATTGATTTTAGGTCCTTATGAAGATGGAGCACCAGCTTGTTATGTAGAAGGTCCATCAAAAAATTCAGAATATGAATTATTTCAAGAAGACTTAGACAGATTAGCTCCACACATTGAAGGTGCAATTCACAGAGTGCCTGCGTTTGGAGAAGTTGGAGTAAAGAAAGTTTACAATGGAGCAATCTGTTATACTCCTGATGGAAATCCAATTGTTGGTCCTGCATGGGGACTTAAAAATTTTTGGATTAATGAAGGACATAGTTTTGGAATAACAGCAGCAGGTGGTGCTGGCTGGCAATTAGCAGAGTGGATCGTTGATGGTGAACCTACAATAGATATGCTAGGAGTTGAACCAAGACGTTATGGAAACTATGCAACTAAATCTTACTTGAAAGCAAAAAATGAAGAAGCTTATAGCCACGTATTTATTGTTCACTATCCAGATGAAGAAAGACCAGCAGCAAGACCATTAAGAACAGCCCCTTGTTATGAAAGAATGAAAAATTTAGGAGCAGTTTTTGGTCAGAAATTTGGTTGGGAAAGACCTAATTTTTTTGCAACTGATGGAATGGAGCAAAAAGATGATTGGTCATTTAGAAGATCAAAATGGTTTGATGCAATTAAAAAGGAATGTCAAAATGTAAAAGAGAATGTGGGTCTTTTAGATATGACTGCGTTTGCAAAATGTAGAATTAGGGGACCCAAAGCAGAGGAATTTTTAGATTATTTAGTTGCAAATAAACTTCCAAAAAAAATTGGAAGGATAAATCTATGTCATGCTTTGAACACTAAGGGTGGAGTGCATTCAGAGTTTACCATAATGAAAGAAGCAGAAAATAGTTATTATCTAGTTTCTGCTGGAGCAAATTTAAGATTAGACCATGATTGGATACAAAAATGGATGCCAGATGATGGATCTGTAATATTTGAAGATCTAACAAATAGTACAGGAGTTCTGGTAGTAGCTGGTCCAAAAGCAAGACAATTAATGCAAAAGGTTTCAACAGACGATTTTTCTAATGAAAATTTCAAATGGTTGACTGCTAAAAATGTTAATATTGGATATGCTCCAGTAAATGCTATGAGAGTAAACTTTGTGGGTGAGCTTGGTTGGGAACTACATCATCCAATTGAATATCAAAACCACATTTTTGATAAATTAATGGAAGCAGGAAAAGATTTAGGAATTAAACCTTTTGGAATTAGAGCAATGAATAGTTTAAGAGTCGAAAAATCTTATAAACTAGTTGGCACAGAATTATCAATTGAATACTCACCATACGAGTCTGGTCTTGATAGATTTGTTCATCCAAATAAAGGAAACTTTATTGGTTTAGAGGCACTTAATAAATGGAGAGAAAAAGGTTTTGATAATAAATTAGTTACTTTAGAGGTTCATAATACTAAAGACGCAGATGTGCTTGGAAATAACCCAATTTTTAAAGATGGAAAAGTTGTTGGAAGAGCAACCGGAGGTGAATTTGGTTTTAGATTAGATAAATCAATAGCACTCGCGATGGTTAAACCAGATTGTTCAAATGTGGGCGACAAATTACAAGTTGATATATTAGGTGAAATGTACGACGCTACCGTCTTAGATGAGAGTCCATACGATTCAGAAAATAATTTATTGAGAGCTTAATGAAAATTTTAGTAGCTGTAAAAAGGGTTATTGATTACAACGTTCAAATAAGAGTTAAAGAAGACGGAACGGGTGTAGTTACTGACAACGTTAAAATGTCAACCAATCCCCCTGATGATAATGCAATAGAAGAGGCTGTAAAAATTAAAGAGGCAGGCAAAGCTACAGAAGTAGTTGCTGTAACTGTGGGGGAAGAAAAAGCTCAAGAAACAGTTAGGAAAGCTTTAGCGGTTGGTGCGGACAGAGGTATTCATGTGAAAGTCGATGGAATTTTAGAACCACTCGCTGTTTCAAAAATTTTACAAAAAATAGTTGATAAAGAAAAACCAGATTTAGTATTTATGGGAAAACAAGCAATTGATGATGATTGTAATCAAACAGGCCAAATGTTGAGTGCTTTATTAAATTGGCCACAAGCAACATTTGCCTCTAAGATTGATGTTAAAGATAATAAATTAGAAGTAACTAGAGAAATAGATGAAGGTCTTGAAACAATTGAAATAAATGTTCCAGCTATTGTAACTTGTGATCTTAGGCTGAATGAACCAAGATATGCATCACTACCAAATATAATGAAGGCTAAGAAAAAACCTATAGAGGAAATTGCTGCTTCTGATTTAGGCGTAGATGTATCACCAAGATTAGAACAATTAAAAGTAGAGGAACCTCCAAAAAGAAAAGCAGGTATAAAAGTAGCAAATGTTGCTGAATTAGTTCAAAAGTTAAAAAATGAGGCGAAGGTAATTTAATGGCAGTTTTACTTATAGCGGAACACAATAATAAAGAATTAAGACCATTTACTCTTAATGCAGCTACAGCAGCATCTCAAATTGATTCAGATGTTCATGCTGTAATTATTGGTCAAAATTCTGGAGATGCTGCAAAACAATTATCTGAACTTCCAGTAGTAAAAAAAGTATTGAGTGTAGAAGGAGCTCACTATGAAAACTTCACAGCAGAAAATTTTGCTCCAGTGATTGTTAAACTAGCAGAAAATTATTCTCACATTGTTTGTTCAGCAAATACATTTGGAAAAAATTTGATGCCACGAATTGCAGCTCATCTTGACACATCTCAAGTAAGTGACATCATTAAAGTAATATCACCAGATACTTTTTTAAGACCAATTTATGCTGGTAACGCTTTTGCAACAATTAAGAGTAATGATGCTAAAAAGTGCGTTACAATCAGGCCCACTTCTTTCGATCCATGTGAGAGTACAGGTGGATCAGCCCCAATTGAAAAAGTGGATGCTAGTGAAGAGTTTTCAAATACAAAATTTATCAAAAGAGAAGAAATAAAATCTGATCGACCTGAACTTGGAACAGCAAGAATTGTTGTATCAGGTGGCAGAGGAATGCAAAGTGGGGATAATTTTAAATTAATTACAGAAATTGCTGACAAACTAGGTGCAGCAATTGGAGCATCAAGAGCAGCAGTAGATGCTGGATACATAAGTAATGATCATCAAGTAGGTCAAACAGGAAAAGTAGTGGTGCCAGATCTATATATCGCCGTCGGAATTTCAGGTGCCATTCAGCATTTAGCAGGAATGAAGGAAAGTAAAGTTATAGTTGCAATTAATAAAGATGGTGAAGCGCCAATTTTTAGTGTTGCAGATTATGGACTTGAAGCTGATTTATTTGAGGCACTGCCTCAGTTCATGGAAGAGCTGAACAAATTAAACACTATACAAAAATAATCCTTACAGTTAAAAACTAGAGTATGTATAGAGAATCGATGGAATATGATGTTGTAATCATTGGTGGAGGACCATCAGGATTATCAACTGCAATAAAGTTAAAACAATTAGATCCAAATCTAAATGTTTGTTTATTAGAAAAAGCATCGGAGATTGGAGCTCATATTTTAAGTGGAAATGTATTTGAAACGCGTGCTCTAGATGAATTACTACCAAATTGGAGAGAATTAAATTCTCCAATCAAAACAAAAGTAACTAAAGAAAAATTTTTATTTTTAGGAAAAACCAAATCTTTAAGTTGGCCAACTTGGCTCCTACCTGCGGTGCAACAAAATCATAAAAATTATATTATTAGTCTTGCAAATTTATGTAGATGGCTTGCTGAACAAGCTGAAAATTTAGGTGTAGAAATCTTTCCAGGATTTCCAGCAAGTGAAATTTTATATAACGAAGATGGATCTGTTAAAGGTGTTGCAACTCAAGATATGGGTATAGATAAAGATGGTAATAAAAAAGATAGTTTTGAACCAGGTATTGAGCTTTTAGGTAAAGTAACTGTTTTTGCCGAAGGGTGCAGAGGTCATTTAGGAAAACAATTGATTGAAAAATTTGAATTAAATAAAGGTAAAAATCCTCAACAATATGGAATTGGTTTTAAAGAAATATGGGAAATAGAGGATAAAAATCACGAAGAAGGGTTAGTTATGCATACAGCTGGATGGCCATTAGATAACAATACATATGGTGGTAGTTTTATGTATCATGCAGAAAATAAACAAGTTTTTCTGGGTTATGTAATTGGTCTAGATTACAAAAATCCACATTTATCACCTTATGATGAATTTCAGAGGTTTAAAACACATCCAGCAATAAAAAAAATTATAGAAGGTGGAAAAAGAATTTCTTACGGTGCAAGGGCTTTAATTGAAGGTGGATTTCAAAGTTTGCCAAAAATGTTTATGCCCGGAGCTTTGTTAGTTGGTTGTGATGCTGGAACTTTAAATATGCCAAAAATTAAAGGTTCTCATACAGCGATGAAAAGTGGGATTATTGCAGCCGAAACTATTAATGAGTACTTAAAAGAAAACAAAGATTTATCTATTTATGAGGATAAATTTAAAAATAGTTGGTTACATAAAGAGCTTTATGAAGCTCGGAATGTGAAACCTAGTTTTAGCTGGGGATTAATTTTAGGAATAATTTTCACAGGTATAGATCAAATTTTATTTAGAGGAAAACTTCCTTTTACTCTTAAACATAAACATGCTGATCATGAAACATTAAAACCTGCAAACCAAATGCCCAAAATAGATTATCCAAAATATGACAATGTAATTACTTTTGACAAAACAAGTTCAGTGTATTTAACAGGAACTAATCATGCAGACAATCAGCCGGTTCATTTAAAACTTAAAGATCCTGATTTACCAATAAATTATACTTTAGAAAAATTTGATGAACCTGCTCAAAGATATTGTCCTGCAGGTGTGTATGAAGTTCAAAAAGAAAATGATGTAAATAAATTTGTTATCAATTCTCAAAATTGTATTCATTGTAAAACTTGTGATATTAAAGAACCTTCTCAAAATATAACTTGGGTTACACCAGAAGGAAGTGGTGGTCCAAGATATGGAAACATGTAATTAAGATAAATCTATTGCAAACTTTTTTAAAGTTTCAATAGGTACATATTTAAGAGTATTTTCGTGAGTTCTTTTCAAAAATATTGGACATCCTTTACCGGCTTCAACCGCTCTTGCATACCAACTAGCACACAAACACCATCCATCTCCATCTTTTAAACCTGGAAACCCAAATTCAGGATGTGGAGTAATTAAATCGTTACCTGCTTCTTTCATCCACTCTAAGCATTCGGTAGTAACTTTAGCACAAACTGTATGAAGTCCATGATCATTCTCGTCAGTATTACAACAACCATCGCGAAACCATCCCGTTAAAGGATCATTTGAACATTCTTCCAAGTCCTCACCCAAGACATTTTTTTGTTTTTCACTCATTTAAATTTTTGTTGGATTTGGTTGTCCTTTATAAACTTCTTCTGGATCAAATTTTTTTTCTTTTTCAAGAAATTTCATTTCAACTTTTCTTCCATTATCAATTGGCCCCATTGGAATTGATCTGTAAAAACATGATCTATATCCTACATGACAGCTAGCCCCATCACCTATATCAACTGTTAACCAAATAGAGTCCTGGTCATCATCAATTCTAATTTCAGTAACCTTTTGGGTAAATCCACTTGTTTTACCTTTATGCCAAATAGCTTTTCTAGATCTGCTATAATAATGTGCTTCTTTAGTTTCAATTGTTCTTTTCAGAGCTTCAACATTCATGTATCCGTGCATTAAAATATCTTTTGTTTTTGAGCACATGGTAATCACAGGAATCAATCCATCATTATCAAACTTAGGTGAAAGAAGATTTCCTTCCTCAATATCATAGATATTTTCTCTTTTTTTGAACATACGGGGTGATTATTTAGCACATATCTAAATATATTAAATATTTTTAAATTGAGGTATTTACTGTATAAAAAGTCGCTATGAAATTAGTAAAAGACACAGACAACAATAATTTAGAGACAAAAAAGATTTCTGATAAAGAAGCAGAGGAAGCTATCAGAACAATTTTGTCATGGATGGGAGAAGATCCAAAAAGAGAGGGACTGTTGGAAACACCCAAAAGAGTTATAAAAGCATTTAAAGAATATTTTCAAGGTTATAATGAGGACGCAAAAAAAGTATTAGATAAAACTTTTGGTGATGTAGAAGGTTATAGCGATATGGTGGTTCAAAAAAATATTTCAGTGCAAAGTCATTGTGAGCATCATATGGCTCCAATTATTGGAAAAGCACATGTTGCTTATATACCAAATGAGAGAGTTGTGGGATTGAGTAAAATTGCAAGAGTAGTTGAAATATTTTCAAAAAGATTACAAACACAAGAGAGATTAACAGTTCAGATAGCAAACAGCTTAATGGAAGCGTTAGATGCAAAAGGCGTAGCTGTTACAATAGATTCAACTCATCAGTGTATGACTATGAGGGGTATAAAAAAAGAACAAGCAACAACTGTAACTAATTTTTACTTAGGTCAATTCAAAGAAGATTTGAGTTATCAAAATAGATATTTACGATTTATCAGCACTGAGTTAAAAGACTAGTGTGTCTGATCAATTCAAAGCACTGATTTTAAATCAAGAAGGTGAAAACTTCTCACGTGAAGTTAAATCAATTGATAAAAGTTTTTTAAAGCATGGAGATGTAATTGTAAAAGTCGATTATTCTGACCTTAATTTTAAAGATGGAATGATTTTAAAAAATGGTGGACGATTAGTTAAAGAATTTCCACATATTCCAGGGATAGATTTTTCAGGAAAAGTAATTGAAAGTGAAAATTCAAAATTTAAAGAAGGAGATGAGGTAATTTTAACTGGATTTAGAGTTGGAGAAATATTTTTTGGAGGATATTCACAAATTGCAAAAGTAAATGCAGATTTTTTAGTTAAAAAACCTGATAGCTTAACAAGTAAACAAGCTATGATTTTAGGTACAGCAGGTTTTACTTCGTTAATGAGTGCTTTCGCAATTCAAGCGAGGGAAAGTATTTTATTGGGAGAAAAAATAAATGATGTTTTGGTAACAGGTGCAACAGGAGGAGTTGGAAGTGTAGCAATTATGGCTTTAACTAAAATGGGATACAACGTTTCTGCTGTAACTGGTAAAGACTCAAAATCAGATTATTTAAAATCATTGGGTGCGAAAAACGTTATAAATAGGGCTGAATTTGACAAAGATCCACGACCAATAGACAAAGGTCTATGGGATGGAGTAGTAGACACAGTTGGTGGAAAAATTTTGGCAAATGCAATTGCTCAAACAAAATCAAATGGGATAATATCAGTGTGCGGAAATGCAAACAGTAATGAACTTAATACAAATTTATTACCGTTTATGTTGAGAGGTATTAAAGTTTGGGGCATAGACTCTGCTAATTGTAGTATAAAAAGAAGAGGTTTCATTTGGGGAGAAGCAAAAAATTTAATTGATTTTGATTTATTGGAAAAATCGGTTTTAACAGTAAGTTTGGAGGAATTGATTGAGACTTATCCTAAAATTTTAAAAGGTGAAATTTCTGGAAGAGTATTAGTTGATTTAAATAAATAATGGATTGGGATAAATTAAAAATTTTTCATGCTGTAGCTGAAGCAGGTAGCTTCACAAACGCTACTATTAATTTGAATCTAAGTCAATCTGCTATAAGTAGACAAATTCAATCTTTAGAACAAGATTTAAAAGTTCAATTATTTGAAAGACATGCAAGAGGATTAACTCTTACAGAGAATGGAGAGTATGTCTTTAAAACAGCTCACGAGGTTATTACAAAACTTAAAGAAGTTGAAACATCACTGGGTGATCAAAAAAGTAAACCTTCAGGAAAATTAACTATTACGACTGTGAGAAGTTTTGGTACTCACTGGTTAACACCAAGAATTCAAGAATTTATGAGGCTAAATCCAGAAATTGAGATTGAGCTTGTTTTCGATGATAAAGAGTTAGATTTAAGCACTCGGCAAGCAGATATTGGAATTTTCATGAGAAGACCAAAACAACTTAATTATATTCAAAAAAAATTAGTGGATATTAAATATTATATTTATGGGTCAAGTAAATACTTGGAAAAAAACGGTATGCCCAAAACAGTTAATGATTTAAATAAACACAAATTTATTTCATTTGGAAAAGGAGCACCTTCACCAGTCTACAATCCTGATTGGGCTTTAAAAATTGGAATGCATGATGGAAAGAAAAGAAAATCAATTATGAAAGTAAATAGTGTAAGTGGATTACTATATGGCGTTGAGTCTGGTGTAGGATTAGCTGCACTACCAGAATATTTGGTATCTAATTCTACAAACATAATCAAAGTCCTACCTAAAGTAGAGGGACCAATAACTGAGGCACACTTCGTATACCCTCAATCACTCAAAAATACAGCTAGGGTCCAAGCTTTCAGAAACTTCCTATTCAGTAAAATAGGCGACTGGAAGTAAGAATTTAGCAAAAACATATCCAAATAATACTTGTAAATTGCGACATTATATGCGATTGATAATCATTCGCATTGAGAATAATTCTCATTCGCAAACAATTTAGGGTAAAGATAAGGACAAAATGAAAAAAGTAACACTTTTGGCATTATTTGCATCTTTAATAGTTTCATCTTTTGTAACTGCTAATGAGGTAAATATTTTCAATGCCAGACACTATAAAGCTGATAACGAACTTTATAGCAAATTTACTGAAAAAACTGGAATTAAAGTAAATTTAATAAACGGAAAAGCTGGTGCATTAGAAAAAAGAATTATCGAGGAGGGTGCTGACTCTTTAGCAGATCTTTATATTACTGCTGACGCAGGTAGATGTGGAGCATTTAAGGCTAAAGGAATGACACAAAGTGGTCTAGTGTCTCCAACAATTAAATCATCAGTCCCAAAAAGTTTTAGAACTACACACTGGGTTGGAGTAGCTAAAAGAGCTAGAATAATTTATTACTCACCAGAGAGAGTAACTGGAGCTGAATTATCAGGACTTACTTACGAAGGCTTAGCTGATCCAAAATGGAAAGGCAGATTAGTAATTAGAAAATCAAGTAATATTTATAATAAGTCACTTGTAGCTTCATTAATTGAAAATAATGGCAAGAAGGCCGCTGCAGAATGGTCTAAAGGAGTGGTTGCAAATATGGCAAGAACACCAAAAGGAAATGATAGAGCCCAAATTATGGCAGTTGCAGCCGGAGAAGCTGATATCGCTGTAGCAAATACTTATTACTTAGCACTTATGTTATCTGGCAACAAAGGAGCAGAACAACAAGCTGCTGCAAAAAAAGTCAAAGCATTTTTTCCTAATCAAAATGACAGAGGAACACACATGAATATTAGTTGTGCAGCTTTAGTTAAAGGAGCACCTAATAAAGCAAATGCAATTGCACTTGTAGACTTCTTGTTATCACCAGAAGCTCAGGAACATTTTACAAACAATACTTTTGAGTTTCCAATGATAGCGGGTGTATCTCCAAATCCATTAGTAGTAAATAATTTAGGATTAGATTTTAAACAGGATCTAACAACCAAAGTTTCAAGCTATGGAAAAAATCAAGCTGCTGCATTAGAAGTAATGACAGCTGCTGGATGGAAGTAAGGAAACAGTGAGAAAAAATTTATTTAATTTTAATTTAGACATTTCTCCAGGCAATAATGGTTCTCCAGAGGGTCAGATAACTTGTGAACCGTGTTGGTCTGAGTGTGATAAAATTAAAAAAAAAATAAATAATAGAAAATTATCAGAGATCAAAAATAATGATATTGATCATGTCATTAATGTTTTTGGTTTAAAAGATTAATTTTCAAAAAGTGAACATAACTCAATAGTTATTTACCCTACTATTGATTATGTTCACTTGAATAAATGGGTAAAAATGTATTTTAAAAAAATTAATTTTTGGTTTTTAAGTTCTTTATTGGTATCAATTTTTGTTGCTATACCAATTATAACTGTATTTACTAGTTTTTTTGAGGATACATCGAATTATTATCAAATTCTAAAAGATACTTTTTTGTTTGAATATATTTTTAATTCAATAATTTTGCTTGTTGGTGTCTTAGCTTTAACTTTTTTTATTGGAACTAGTACAGCTTATTTAGTTTCTTTTTATAAATTCCCTTTAAGTAATTTTTTTAAATGGGCTCTGATATTATCTTTTGCAGTACCTCCATACATTTATGCGTATTCTTTAACAGCTTTCTTTGAAAATTATGGAACTTTATATTCGATATTGAAAAATGTATTCGGAGAGGGAAATTACAACCAAAGCATCCCAAAGTTTGATGGTTTAATTGGTGCTGTACTTTCGTTATCTTTTTCACTATTTGCTTATGTTTATATTCTCTCAAGAGCATCATTCCAGTATCAATCTCAAAATTTAATTGATTTAGGTAGAAATTTAGGATTTTCTAAAATGAAGTCCTTTTACTCTTTAATATTGCCAGCAGCCAGACCTGCAATTGTTGCAGGTCTTTCTTTGGTAGCAATGGAAACTTTAGCTGAATTTGGAGCTGTTGATTTCTTTTCTATAAATACCTTAACTACGGGTATTTACAATTCTTGGATCACTTATGATGATTTAGCTTTCTCAAACAGGATATCTTTTTTTCTGCTTTTATTCATTTTTGCAGTATTCATTTTAGAAAATTTATCTAGAAAAAAGGCAAGGTATCATTCAAATACAAAAGGTGGATTTAAACAAAAAGAAAAAATTCAACTTTCAGGAGCAAAAGCGTTTTATGCATTTTCAATTTGTTTGGTTGTTTTCTTTTTAAGTTTTTTATTTCCACTAAGTCAAATGTTATATTGGACTTTAAAGTTTCCAGAAAATCTTTTTGATATACCGGTCATTACCTTAACATTAAATACTCTTTACTTGGTGATATTATCGAGTTTAGTTTTAATAACCTTTTCTTTAATTTCTAATTATGGAAATAGAGTTTCTAAAAATAAAACCTTAAATGCTTTGTCTACTTTATCTATTTCAGGTTATGCTATTCCAGGAGTAATCTTAGCCGTAGCTTTTATAACTTTTATTGCTTGGTTTGACGACAACGTGGTTAAAGCACTAGGCTTTTTATCTATTAAAAAAATATTCATAGGTTCTATTCTTGGTTTGGTTCTTGTTTATTTTATTAGGTTCTATTCTTTAGCCTTTAATGGAATTAAATCTGGATACGAAAAAATAAATATTTCAGTTGATGAAAGTTCATACCTACTTGGTTATTCAAAAAAAAAGACTTTCATATATATTCATATACCTTTCTTAAGAAAATCTCTTTTATTTGTTGGAATTCTTATTTCTTTAGAAATAATAAGAGAATTACCAATCACCTTGATTTTAAGACCTTTTAATTTCGAAACATTTGCAACTACGGCGTATGTATCTGCTTCGGAAGACTTGCTAGAAGCTGCTGCTGTACCTTCGTTATTTTTAATTCTTATTGCAAGTTTTTTTATAATGCTTACATCTAAATATATTCTGAGGGATAATGAGCAATAGCTATTTAGAAATTAAAAATGTTGATTTCACGATAAGTGGAAAGACCAAAGTAAAGAATGCATCCTTTGTAATTGAAAATGAGGGAGACACTTTGTGTATTTTAGGTCCATCAGGAATTGGTAAGACGACAATACTAAGAACTATCGCTGGGTTAGAAAAAATTGACAAAGGCTCAATTAAACTAAACGGTAAACTGTTGTCTTCTAAAGATCAAAATGTAGAACCTGAGGATAGAAATATATCCCTAGCTTTTCAGGATAATAGTTTGTTTCCACATTATACAGTTGAAAAAAATATTTTATTAGGCGCTGAAAGAAATAAGGGAAAAAGGAAAAAAAAACTTAGCTTTAAGGAGATAGTGGATTTTCTTCATATTGAACAAATTTTGACAAAATATCCACATGAAATTAGTGCGGGGGAAGCACAGAGAGCTTCACTTGCTAGATCACTTTTAACACAACCTGATCTTTTACTTTTAGATGAGCCATTATCAAATGTTGATCAAAGTTTTAAAGAGGAGATACAAGTAAGATTAAAAAAAATATTAAGTAAATTAAAAATTACAACAATAATAGTAACCCACGACTCATACGAGGCTTTTTACCTTGGGCATAAATGTGCAATTATATTAGATGGTCAAATTAAACAGTTTGACGATCCTTATAATGTTTATCATTTTCCAAACTCGGTAGAAGTAGTTAATTTTTTAAATAGAGGTATTTTAATTCCTGCAAAAGTGACAGGAGAAAATTCATTAGAAAACGATGACCTTGGAACAATTAAAGGTAATTTTATTAAACATTATCCAAAAGGATCAAGTGTACAATTGTTGTTACAGCCAGAAGACCTTGAGCATGATGATAAAAGCAATCTAAAGCTAGAAGTTGTAGATCGGAAATTTAGAGGGACAAACTTTATTTATACTTTAAAAACAAGTAGCAATTTATTAATACCAGTTTTTGTTCACTCTCATCACGAACATCAACATGAAGCTGACGAAAAGTTTGGAATTAAGAGACCGATTAATATTGATCACATAGTTTGTTTTTAATAAAACAACCAAATGCTTACCAAAAAACAATTGTTCAAAAGAGGCATGTTGGATATTTCTCCACATATGCTCTCTGTTATTCCATTTGGGATAATTTGTGGAGCAATTGGAGTTGAGCTTGGTTTTAATCCATATTTAGTCTACGCAATGTCTTTCATTATTTTTGGAGGTGCGTCGCAAATAGTTTTTTTACAGTTATTATCAGGAGGTGCGTCTAGTTTAGTAGCTGTTACCTCTGTTGGAATTATAAATTCTCGACATTTATTATATGGAGCAGTTTTATCTGAATATTTAGAGAAATTATCTTTTATTAAAAAATTATTAATTTCATATGTTGTAGTAGATCAAGGTTTTGCTGAGTCGAATAAATTTTTTAAAAAACATAGAACTGAAGAATATTTGCACTATCATTTAATTGGTACAGGTTGTACAATGTGGGTTTGTTGGCAGACTGCAACCCTTTCAGGAATAATTTTAGGCTCGTTTGTTCCTGAAGAACTAGGATTGAAATTTGCAATACCTTTAACTTTTATAGCCATTGTTGTTCAGGATTTAAAAAAATTAGATCATGTAATTGTTATGATTACTTGTGGTTTAAGCTCTCTATTATTTTTTGATGCCCCATTTAAATCTTATATAATTATTTCACCAGTAATTGCTTTGTTCGTTGCTGCACTATTATTGAGGTTAAAAAAATGACTTTGGCATCAATTATAGCAGCTGGAATATTAACTTATTTCACTAGAATGACCATGATCGCTTTAATTAGTAGAGATATGTTAGGAGATAAAATTAAAGCTGTATTAGAATATGTTCCATCTGCAGTATTCCCAGCCATAATATTTCCTGGAATATTTATTAACGATTATGGAACTTTTATTGAAATGAATGATCCAAAAATTTTTGGGGCATTAGTTGCAGTTATTGTAGGTTATTTTTCAAAAAATATTATTGCAACTATTTTAGCAGGATTAGTTTCTTATTGGTTTTTAATTTTTGTGATTTTTAGTTAGCACCTAATTTCATATTATTTCTAATATTGCTATCCATTAGCTCAGGCTTAGATAAATTAAGATTTGACATTATCTCAGCATATTCGTCAGCATTATTAACTTGAAGCCTTGGATTTGATTTTTTTTCATTTCCAATAGTACTAACAAGTTTACCGTTATAATCATGACCTGGATAAAGCAAAGTATCCTCAGGTAGTTTAAGTAATTTATTAAATAAAGAATTATAAGCATCTTTTGAGCTACCATTTTGAAAATCTGTCCTACCTGTTCCATTAATTAACAACGTATCACCTGAAAACAAATATTTATTCATCAAAAAACTATAACTGTCTGAAGTATGACCAGGTGTATACATTGCTTTAATCTGAATTTGATCAATTTTAATTATTTCTTCATCTTTTACTTTGATTTCTACTGTATCAGCTGGTGTGTGCTCTCCCATGATTGTAGAACAATTTGTAACTTTTTTTAACTTTGAAGCACCTGTTATGTGGTCTGCGTGAATATGTGTATCAATTACTTTTACAAGTTTAAGATCTAATTCATTAAGTAAATTTATATAGCTATCAACATTCTCTACTACCGGATCAATTATTAATGCTTCTCGACCTTTAGCAGAAGCAATTATATAAGTATAAGTTGATGATTTCGTATCAAAAACTTGCTTAAATATCATAGCTTAAAATATCACATGTACTTGTTATAATAAATCAAATATCTATTTAACTTTCATGGGTAAACTAATTTCGTTCATTATAATTTTATTAATATATAGTTTTCCTAACGTTGTAAGTGCTCATAATCATTTTCCTATCACAACTGATTCTAAACTTATGATTGAAAGAGGTAAAATTGCATATGAAAAAAATTGTGTTTCTTGTCATATGATAAATTTAGCTGGTGCTAAAAACTGGAAAGGATTGGATGAAGACGGACATAGAAAAGCCCCACCTTTAAATGGCACAGGTCATACTTGGCATCATGACGACAAAACTCTGCATGCAATAATAAAATACGGACTAGCAAAATTAGTAAAAAACTATGAAGGTAAAATGATTGGTTTTGAGGATAAATTATCTGATAAAGAAATTGATAGTGTACTAGCTTATTTAAAGTCTTATTGGCCTATTGATAAATATGAATATCAAATTAATATGAGTAGATAATTATGACGGCAATAACATTTAATTGGTCTTGCAAACATACTTGGAAAAGAAGTGCAAAAAATACAGCTTGGTGTGTATTAGGTTGTGCCATAGGTGATTTTGGTACAATTTTATTTTTTCAATTAACTGGAATTCCTTTTCCAGTTTTAGGAATTATGATTTTAGCAATCATTAATGGTTTGATTACAAGTATTATTTTAGAAACAATTATTTTAATGACACAAAATTTTAATTTTATTAATGCGTTTAAAACTGCTTGTGGAATGAGTTTAATATCGATGATCAGTATGGAAATTATGATGAATTTGACAGATTATGTTTTAACTGGTGGTGCCATATTAACTTGGTGGGTTGTTCCAATAATGTTAATTGTAGGTTTTTTAACTCCATGGCCATACAATTATTGGAGATTAAAAAAATACGGAGTTGCTTGCCATTAATTTAAAGCATTCTTTTCAACAAATTATCTTTAAACAACAATCTATGAGCTATGACAGCTAAAACATGAAGTGATATTAAAGCTATAATTGTATAATTTGAATATATATGAATATTATAAAACTGATCTGCTAATTCAAAGTTATCTTTAATTCTTATCTCTTTAAAAAAAATCACTAAAGTTTCTCCATTAAATAATTTTTTTAAAATACCTGAAATTGTGATTGACAAAATTGCCACATATAAAAGGATATGGTTTAATTTTGCTATAAATTTTTGTCCAACGAAAATACTTGGATCAAGTTTGGGTGTAGGATTAAGTATATTATTTAATAACCTTAAAATTACTAAATAAAATATAGTTAAACCTATTGTAACATGAATATTTTCAAAGGTTATTCTTTCTTCACCAAAATCTAAATCAACTAAATAAAAACCTAATGGAATTTGAATTAGAAGCAATAACGCACTTAGCCAATGTAACAGCTTTGAAATAATACCATACTCTGTTAGGGTATTTGTAACATGCATAAATTATTTAATCACATAACCTCATTTATTAAAATATTATTATTATCAATTTCTACTGTGCTTTTGGTCTCAGTTAGTAATGCCGAACAAAGCGTTGAAGATATTATAAAGGGGAGAAAAGCATTATTTAGTAAGAATTATAGTACTGCTAAAAGAGTTCAAGCTTTTGCTTCAAATGGAGATTTCGATAAATCAATAGAATTAATGTTAGAAATGAGCGAGAATTATAAAGTTCTGATTAATTTATTTCCTGAAAACACTAAGGAAGGATTTAAAACAGAAGCCTTACCAATCATTTGGGAAGAAAAAGATGCTTTTAATGCTCTAATGAAAAAAGCATCTGATGATATGGTTACACTTGCATCTGTTATTGAAGATAGCGATGATATTAGAGGTACATTAAAACAATTGATGTGGAGTAATTGCAAAGCTTGTCATAGCAAGTATCGGATGCCTCATTAAAATTTATTTTTAAGGGTTCGCTCTTTAAGCGAATACCTAAAGAGCTCCCTTTTTTTAAGCCTCTTTGGCATTTTAATCCAAACGGATTTTAATGTTATTAACTTTTTTGATATTTAAAAGACTTCAGCTAAGTATCAGGTGGTGAAAGTATTAACATAAACCTCCTTCTAAAAAAAAGGTAATTATATTTAATACAAATTCAATTAATTTATTTGAGTTTTAGTTAAATAAAATTCTTGAATACAACCTGTTGCTTTAGTAGATTCCCGATATCAAATATATCTACTTTAAATTATTTTTTATTAATTAATTCACTAATAAAATTTTCACCGTAACCTTCGTCTACAGCTTTTTGAAAATAATTTTTATTAACTTCAGCAACTTTTTCTGCTTCTGGAAAATCTTTTAATAAGTCTTGAATATAAGTCAAATCTTTTACAGAATTACTGGCAGTAAATTTAAATCCAGTAAAATCTCCTTTTAATAAATTATCAAAAACTCTATTTAGAGCTGCAGAATTACCCGAACCAAGCTTAGCAACATCAAAAATTTTTTTCAAATCAAGTCCCATTTCGGAAGCACTTTTAGCTAAATGATTAACTAATGCAGCATTTCCTAGAGTTAAAAAGTTATTCAAAAGTTTTGATTTTGCTCCCATTCCGACAGTTCCAAAATGAAAATATTCTTTACAGAAAAACTTAAAATAAGGTTCAGCTATTTTAAAATTTTCATCTGATGCTCCTACTATTCCTCCTAAAACTCCTTCTTCTGCTTGAACAGGACCACCCATTACAGGACACTCAACATATTTAATGTTATTCTTTTTAAAAATAGCCTCAGTTTCGATAGAACCAGTTTGGTTATGAGTTGTGATATCAATAATTATAGTTTTGTCGTTTAAAATTACTGAAATTTTTTCAGATATTGATTTTGCAATTGGGGTATTTGTTACACACATAAACAAAGCATCAAGATTTTTATTAGCAAAATCTTCAAAAGATTTTACTTCTTCTGCACCATTGCTAATAATTTTTTCAATTGGCTTTCTATTTTTGTTTGCGATAACATAAAGTTTATGTTTATGTTTTAAAATATTCTTGGCTATTCCGTAGCCCATATAACCAACACCAATAAATCCGATATTTTTCATATTTATAATTAACTTTTCTTTGTACCCTCTGTTCTTATAAACATTATACCAAAAACAATAATTCCTACCACACCTACAATTTTATTATAATCAAAAGGTACTCCAAAAATTAAGAAATTAATAATTGTTGACCAAACTAACTGAGAATATTGAAAGTTTGTCACAAATGATAAATTAGAGAGTTGGATTGCGTAAATTATTAGAGAATGACTGACAAAGCCTGCTACACCAAGCAATAACAAATAAAGCCAGAAAATATTTTTCTCTAAAGGTACCCAGTTAAAAAAAATAAATATACTAAATATAATTGCACCTAAAATTGATGTATAGAATATTGCAGCAAATGGATCGTTGTCACCTGATACAAGTTTAGTAAAAAATTGATAAAGTGCCCAACAAATTGGTGGAACTATAGGGAAAATTAAATCTATGCTAAATATTTTCATACTTGGTCCCAAAGAGTAAATAATTGAACCAAAGCTAAGTAACATTAAAAGTATACCCTTTGGTGTTAAAATATCTTTTAAAAAATATGCTGAAAGCAAAGAAACTATTAAAGGTGCTGTGAAGAAAACTACATATATATCTACTAAGTCAAATTTTTGTAAAGAATAAAACATAAATGACGTTGCTGTAACCATCAATGTTGATCTTATTATTTGGACCTTGAAATTTTTTTTCAAATTTACTTTTGGTTTAAAGATTAAAAAAAATATAATTAAAGAAACTAGGTGAAAAAAAAATCTACCCCAAATTGCTTGTGTAACTGGCATAACTGTACCAAGGTATTTTGCTGTAGAGTCCATACAAACAAACATGAAAAAGCCTCCTGCAGCCAATAAAATTACATTAATTAAAGATGTTTGTTGTGGCACTGTAAATAAAAATTACATCACTACGCCTACTTGCCAAGGATTAAACTCCTCGTCACCGTAGCCGTTAATTTCACTTTTTGATTTATTTCCTGAAGCAGTATTAACAATTAGTTCAAATATTTTTTGACCAACTTCTTCAACTTTTTCTTTGCCTTCAGCAATTGTTCCACAATTAATATCCATATCTTCAGACATTTTTTCAAACATCACTGAGTTTGTTGACAGTTTTAAACTTGGAACTGGTTTACAGCCAAAGCAAGACCCACGTCCCGTTGTAAAACATATTACATTAGCACCCGATGCAACTTGACCGGTAACAGATACAGGATCATAACCAGGAGAATCCATAAAATTAAATCCTTTGTTTTTTAAAGGTTCTGCATAGTGCAATACATCCTGAAGAATAGAATTACCCCCTTTAGCAACAGCACCTAACGATTTTTCTAATATAGTTGTAAGACCACCTTTTTTATTTCCTGGTGCTGGATTGTTATCCATCGAACTGTTATTGATCGAGGTATAATGTCTCCACCATTCTAATCTTTTTATTAGCTTGTCAGCAGTTTCTTGTGAATTAGCTCTTTTAATTAATAAATGTTCAGCTCCATAAATCTCTGGAGTTTCAGATAAAATTGAACTTCCACCTTTCTTAACCAAGAGATCTGCTGCAACACCTAATGCAGGATTTGCAGTTATTCCAGAATAACCATCAGAACCTCCGCACTGAAGAGCTAAAGTTAAATGACTTACTGGTTGTGAAGTTCTCTGCACACTGTTTGCCTCTGAAAGTAAATTTTTTATTTGTGATAATACTTTATCAACTATTTTTTTAGTTCCACCTTCATCCTGGATTGTTAAAAAATGAATTCTGTCATGTTTTTTTAAAGAATCATCAAACAAACTTACTTGGGCACACTCACAACCTAAACCGATTACAAAAACATGAGAAAAGTTTGGATGATTTTTAAAGCCATCTATAGTTCTTTGGAAAATTTGCATCCCTTCACTTTCTGTATTCATTCCACATCCTGTGGAGTGAGTAATTGGGACTATGCCGTCAATATTTGGGTAATCTTTTAAAATGTCAGAATATTTAATCCTTTCAACAATCATTTTAGTGACAGTTGCTGAGCAGTTTACAGTACTTACTATTCCAATATAATTTCTAGTAGCGACCTGACCATTATCTCTTAAAATTCCATTAAAGAAAGTGTCTACTTTTTCATCTACAATGTTTTTTTTGTCTGTAACTTCAAAATCTCTTTTAAACTCTCTAAATTCTAAATTATGTGAGTGGACATGTTGTCCGGGTTTAATATCATCTAATGCAAAACCAATAATTTGATCATATTTAATGATTGGATCACCTTTTTTAATTGTTTTTAAACAAACTTTATGTCCAAAAGGGATTGGATCGATAGTACTAATCTCATGACCTTCAATTTTTGTTTTTTCAGGAATGATAAATTGACTAACTCCCACATTGTCATTCTTATTTAAAACTATTAGATTATTCATAAAATTATTATATAACTATAAATCTAAAGAGACCATTAAACAATTATGCCAAAAAAAAGAAAAAAAAAATTTAGAAGTCAGCAGTGGTTTAATAACCCAAAAAACCCAGATATGACGGCTTTGTATCTAGAAAGGTATTTAAATTATGGTCTTACTAGAAAAGAATTGCAGTCTGGAAATCCAATTATAGGAATAGCTCAATCTGGTAGTGACCTTTCACCATGCAATAGGCATTTTATGTCACTGAGTAAGAGAATAAAGGATGGAGTCAGAAGAGCAGGTGGTATACCAATGGAATTTCCAACTCATCCAATTCAAGAAACAGGAAAAAGACCCACAGCAATGTTGGATAGAAATCTCTCATATTTGTCATTAGTTGAGGTTTTATATGGATACCCACTTGATGGAGTTATCTTAACAACAGGATGTGATAAGACCACTCCAGCAGCCTTGATGGCAGCAGCCACAGTAAATATTCCAGCAATAGTTTTATCTGGTGGCCCAATGTTAGATGGAGTTTATAAGGGAAAATTAGCTGGATCAGGAATGGTAGTTTGGGAAGCTAGAAAAATGTTAGCTAAAGGAGAGATTAAATATGAGGAATTTATGGATATGGTTTCATCATCCTCACCAAGTGCTGGCCATTGCAATACAATGGGAACAGCTTCTTCAATGAATTCAGTTGCAGAGGCATTAGGTATGTCTTTACCTGGTGGTGCAGTAATACCTGCGCCTTATAGAGAAAGAGAACAAATTTCTTACGAAACAGGAAAAAGAATTGTTGGAATGGTTTATGAAGATTTAACCCCATCAAAAATTATGACACGTAAAGCTTTTGAAAACGCTGTAGTAGTAGCAAGTGCTATAGGCGGATCTAGTAACTGCACAGCCCATTTGAGCGCTATCGCAAAACATATGGGAATTAAATTTGATCTTTCTGATTGGCAAAAACTAGGGCACAACATTCCTTTATTAGTTAATTGTCAGCCTGCAGGAGAATACTTGATGGAAAGCTTTCACAGAGCTGGAGCAATACCTGCAGTAATGAAGGAATTAATTAAAAATAAAAAAATTCATACAAACATAAAGACTGTCACGGGTAAAACTGTAGGTGAAAATTTAAGAAAGAAAGTTGATATAGACAATAAAGTAATTAAAACTTTTAAAAATGCATTAACTGAAAAAGCTGGTTTTTTGGTTATGAGAAGTAATTTTTTCTCGTCTGCTATAATGAAAACATCTGTAATCAGTAAGGAATTTAAAGATCAATACTTATCAAATCCTAAACACCCTAATGTTTTTGAATGTAAAGCTATAGTCTTTGAAGGTCCTGAGGATTATCACAAAAGACTTAATGATAAAAAATTAAAAGTAAATGAAAACTCAATATTAATTATCAGAGGTTGCGGACCGGTTGGATATCCTGGATCAGCAGAAGTGGTTAATATGCAACCACCTGACAGATTATTAAAAAAAGGAATAAGACATTTACCAACTTTGGGAGATGGAAGACAGAGTGGAACATCTGAGAGCCCATCAATACTTCACGTTTCACCAGAATCAGCAGTAGGTGGAGATCTAGGCATTGTTAAAACTTACGATAAAATAAAAATAGACTTAAATAAAAGAAGAGTTGATTTATTGATTTCTCAGGCTGAATTTAAAAAACGAAGAAAAAACAAAAAAGTATTTAAGCCAAAAAATCAAACTCCTTGGCAAGAAATATTTAGAAATACTGTTGGTCAATTGGATGATGGTGCATGCATTAATTCTCGAGGTAAATATTTAGACGTATCACATACCAAAGGTTTACCAAGAGATTCTCACTAATGCGGCCAAAAATATTAGTTTCCAGAAAAATATCAGATTTAGCAGAGGAAAAACTTCAAAAAGAATTTGAAGTAACTTTAAATCCAAAAGATGAACCCATTCCAGAAAGTGACTTAATAAAAATTGTTAATGATTATGATGGTATGATTTCGACTGGTTTTGATAAAATTAGTGAAAATTTTTTTAACAATTTAAATGGTAAATTAAAAATTATAGCTCAAGTAGGTGTTGGTTATGATAATATTTCAATAAAATCTGCAGAAGAAAAAAAAATAAAAATTACAAACACACCTAATGTTTTAAATGAAGCAGTAGCAGAAACGACTATTCTATTAATTCTGGCAGCTTCAAGAAGAATTGGTGAAGCATACAATCTAGTGAAAACAGACAATTGGAAAAATCAAAAACCTGATCTTACCAAATTTATGATTGGAAACTCTGTTACAGGTAAAACTTTAGGAATTATTGGTATGGGTCGTATTGGAAGAATGGCTGCAAAAAGTGCTAAAGCATTTGGGATGAAGATTATTTATCATAACAGAAATAAACTCACTGATGATCTGGAGGATGGTGCAAAATATTATTCTGATATAAATACAATGCTACCAGTGTGTGATTTTTTAAGTATTCATACACCAGCAACTTCTGAGACCAAACACATCTTAAATGCTTCAACTATAAATTTATTACCTAAGCACTCTGTTGTTATAAATACCTCAAGAGGATCAACTATTAATGATGATGATTTAATTGATGCTCTCGAGAATAAAAAAATCTATGCGGCTGGTTTAGATGTATTTAATAATGAACCTAATTTAGATAAAAGATATTTAAAATTAGATAACTGTTTTGTTTTACCACATATTGGTAGTGCGACTCATGAGACTCGATTAGCAATGAGTATGATGGCAGTTGATAACATTTATTGTTATTTCAATAAAAAACCTCTTATTTCAGAAGTAGTTTAGAACAACTTCAAGTTGTCTGTTCAATGAATATATATAATTTCTATATATAAAAATTAAACGAAATTATTGATCTCAAAAATCATTTATGGTTAACTTTAAAAAAAAAACATAAACGAGAGGAAGATAATGTTTAAACTTATATCTAAAACTATAGCAGCTGTAGCTATTGTTTCCATTGCTTTATTTGGCTCTGCAAATGCAAAGACTTTAAAGATTGAAACACACTTTACAGCTAGTTCACCTAATGGTGAAGTTGCCGCTCAATTCGCTAAAAACGTTGAAAAGTTTTCTGGCGGAAGCTTAAAAGTAGAAATGTTCTACTCATCATCAGTAACTGGTAAATCTGCTGAGGTATTTAACTCGGCACAAACTGGAATTATTGATTGTGATATGACTGGTGCAGGTTACCAAACAGGTAAAAATGCAGCATTTCAATTTGCAGGTGATGTAATGGGTGGATACGATAACCCATATCAACAATATGAATTCTTGAATTTCCCAGGAGCTCAAGAAGCAGTTGATGCACTTTACAACAAATATGGAATGACATTAATTGGTTGGTGGATACCAGGACACGAGTCTTTAATATCTAGCAGACCAATCCCAGATGTTGCTTCATTAAAAGACTTTAAATTTAGATCACCTCCAGGAATGGAAAGTATGATCTTTACAGCATTAGGTGCTAAGCCAATTGTGATGGACTTTGGTGAAGTTCCAACTGCTCTACAAACTGGTCTAATTGATGGTGCTGACTATTCATCTTTAGCGACTAACTATGCAGGTGGACACTATGAGCAAAATAAATATGCTACATATCCAGGTTTCCACTCTATGCCAGCTGACCACTTAGCTTGTAATACAAAAGTATGGAACAAGTTAAAGCCTCACGAAAAAGGTGCAATGTTAGCAGCAATCGAAATCTGTGGAAGAACTATCACCAGTTTGGTTGAAAGAAAGAACGCAGAAGCTGTCAAAGCTTTAAAAGAAATGGGCGTTACTCTTCATGACTGGTCTAAAGAAGATAGAGCTAAATTTAGGCAAGCTGCACTCGGTGCTTGGGAAGAATGGAAGACCAAATCCCCAGAAGCTGCAGCACTTATTGAGATACACAAAGCTTATATGAAAGCTAACGGTATCCTATAAATAAGTATATAAAAAATCTTGAAGGGCCTGAAAAGGCCCTTCTAATTAAAAAAATTTTAAGTTTATGCGTGACAAAGAATTGCAAGATAAACAGTTACAAGAGCAAAGTGAAAAAGTCGCAAGTAAAGATGATTTTCCAATAAATTGGATTGATAGAATTTCCTTATTTTTAAGTCACACAATTAAATATTTAATTCCTGTAATTGTAATTGTGATGATGTATGAAATTTTTATGAGATACGTATTGTTAAAACCAACTTTGTGGGCAAATGAATTATGTCTATGGCTTGCTGGTGTTTGTTATTTAGTTGGTGGAATATATGCAACAAGATTAAGAAGCCATATTAGAATAGTATTATTGTATGATTGGGTAGGTAGACCTACCCAGAGAATCTTTGATATAATCAGTACTTTAATTATTGTTCTTTTCGCAGCAGCTGTAATTTATGGTGGCATGGAAGATGCTTATAGATCATTTATAAATTGGGAGAGATTTGCAACTTATTGGGATCCACCAATTCCTGCTACTATGAAGCCACTAACACTTTTATGTGTGTTTCTTATAGCCGTCCAGTCTGTAAATAATTTAATTATTGATTGGAGAAATCCTAAAGAAAAACAATACGACCCTTCTAAAGAATTGAAATAAAATGGATATAGGATCACTTTCTATAATACTTATAGTAGGATTATTATTACTTATCTCTATAGGTGTTCCAATGGGATTTGCATCTGGTTTTATGGGTGCAGTACTAGTATTTTTATACATAGGTGAACATGCATTAGGCATATTACTTTCAAGATACTATTCTCTTGTTGTCACTTACTCATTTTTGTCGGTTCCTTTATTTATATTTATGGCCTCCTTGCTAGAACGCTCAAATATAGCAAGAGATTTATATGATGCATTAAATGCTTGGTTAAGAAAAACTAGAGGTGGAGTAGGTGTTGTGACTGCCATTATGGCAACAATCATGGCAGCGATGAGTGGAATTATTGGTGGAGAAATAGTTTTATTAGGTTTGATTGCATTACCCCAAATGTTGAGATTAAAATACGATCAAGATATGTCGATTGGTATAATTTGTGCATCAGGATCTTTAGGCACAATGATACCCCCTTCAATTGTTTTAATTATTTATGGATTAACTACTGAAACCTCAATTACAATGTTGTTTCAAGAAGCTATTGTTCCTGGCTTAATGATTTCAGGTTTAATTATTACATACATTTTAATTCGAACAAGATTACAGCCACATTTAGCACCTTTAAGTGATGAGCCAGCTTTAACTTTAAAAGAAAAAATGTCTTACCTACCAGGTCTATTACCACCGATTGGTATTGTTATAATTGTTTTAGGTTCAATTTACTCAGGAATGACAGGAATTACCGAAGCAGCTGGTATGGGAGTGGTTGCTACATTAATTATAATTTTTGCAAGAAAAGAACTTACATGGTTTTTATTTAAAGATGCATTAACAAGAACTTTCAAAGCATCAGGAACTATTTTAACTATTACTTTTGGTGCTACAGTTTTAGCGGGTGCTTATTCTCTTGCAGGAGGTCCAAAATATGTAGCAGAAACTATTTTGGCTTATGATTTAAAACCAATGTACTTAATTTTCATGATGCAGATAATGTTTTTAATAATGGGAGCATTTATGGATTGGGTTGGAATTGTATTGTTAGCAATGCCGGTATTTTTACCAATAGTTATAGCTCTTGGATTTGATCCAATTTGGTTTGGAATATTATTTTGTGTAAACATGCAGGTTTCATTTTTAAGTCCACCTTTTGGGCCCGCCGCTTTTTATTTAAAATCAGTTGCCCCTCCACATATTTCATTAACAGATATATTTAGAGGCTTTGCTCCATTTATAGTTATTCAGTTGATTGTATTAGCATGTGTTATGTTCTTCCCAGAGGCGATGACGCAAAACTTCCACGAGTTTAAACCTAAACCATGAAGAAAATAGGCTTTATTGGAACAGGTCTTATGGGCCTGCCAATGGCTAAAAATTTATTAAAATCAGATTTTAAATTAAAAGTCTTCAACCGTTCGATAAATAAAGCTGAGCCTTTAAAAGAGTATGGCGCAGAAATATCAAAGACATTAGGTGAAGTTGTTAAAGATAATGACTTTATTATAACAATGTTAACAGATGATAGCGCTGTTGATGCAATAATGAATAATTCAGATTTGATAGAGAATTTAAAGCTTGGATCAACTGTTATTGATATGAGCTCTGTTAAACCAACGACAGCAACAAAATATGGAAACAGTTTAAAATCAAAAAATGTAAATTATTTAGATGCACCAGTATCAGGAGGAACAATTGGAGCTGAAGAAGCCTCTTTAGCTATAATGGTAGGTGGAGAACAAAGTGTTTTTGATAACTCTATAAATATTTTAAAAGCTATGGGAAATCCAACTTTGGTAGGTCCCA
>CABYUV010000005.1 GCA_902522115.1 uncultured Pelagibacteraceae bacterium
TTCGTTTTACTATATACAGAATGAAACTTTTTATTAGAATATATAAATGTTTTATTAAATGGATTTTTGATACGCCAATCCAAATTTTTTTTGTTCCAATAAGTATAAAAATTATAGTTTGATTTATTTACTAAATTTAAATTAATTTTTCCAAAACCTACAAAAACATCTAAAGATGCCAATTTTTTCATTTTTATTGATCTTTGCCAATAGGGTGATGCAGCTTTATTTGCAACACCAATTATTCCATCAAAATTAAGTTCTTTTGCTATATTCTCAAACTTAACTAACATTTTGCTAAATATCCACTTACCTTGGTATTTTGGGTCAACACAAACATTAATCGAAATTAAAAATTTTACTTTTTTTCGATTAAAAATAAATTCATGTGGTATGCCTCCAACTTGTCCTATTAATTTATTATTATTATAACAATCAATTCCTACAAAGTTTCCTTGAGGATTGTCCAAGTATAACCATTTAAAATATTCATAATTTTTATTGAAATCTTTAAATGATTTTTTGTATAACAATATGTAATCATTGAGTTTACTTAAATCAGTCTTTTTAAATTCTATCATTTATCTAATAAATAAAGAGGCTGTTCCAATGCCAGTTGCCCCAAGTTTTGTTTTTATAATCCTTATATTTCAGAAATTAGCAATCTTAAAATTAATGCTAACTCAAAATAATTCCTAACAAATAAAGACTAAAAAGTTGATTATCTAGATCTAAGTTTTGGACACATGACTAGTGATTTGTTAATATTGATAAATGAACAAAAAGGGCTTTACATTAATAGAACTCTTAGTCGTAGTAGCAATAATCGGTATTCTTGCTGCTGTTGGAGTGGTTGCTTATAGTGGGTATACGAGTAGTGCAAAGAAATCTGTCACTAAAGCAAATCATAAATTAATTGTGAACACTATGGTTAATGAGATTCAAAAATGTGAAATTGACTCTTCTGGTGGACTTCTAGATAAAAAATTAAGTTGTTCAGATATATTTACAACCACAAACAATTATGGAAAAGTAACAAGCACAATGAGTTCTCACTTCAATTCAATTTTAAAAAACGCTTATAGTTCAAATATTCCAGCAACTCATGGTGGAAGGTATCAAGGAAACTGTGTAGCTAGTGGCTCTCAACCTTCAGGTTATAAAGGCTTAAATGAGCAAGGAGTTCATCATGTTGCTATGGGATGGGTAGGTAATATAGTAACTTTGTATGTTGATAGCTGTGTCGAGGACTCTGGAAGTGCTTTAAGTGCAACTTATAAAATACAGTTATAAATAACGTACAGATGACGTACAAAATATCATACGTAATAGATCTATATTTTGGACTCATGGTTCAGAATTTAGTAATCTTGGATCATGAAAAACAAAGGCTTCACCCTAATAGAACTCCTAGTCGTAGTAGCCATCATTGGTATTTTAGCTGCAGTAGGTGTTGTTGCTTATAGTGGGTATACGAGTGGTGCTAAAAAATCTGCTGCTCAGTCTAATCATAAATCTGTTGTGAAGTATATTACAAGTGAAGTCATGAAATGCTCTATGGGAGAAGCTAAAGCAATGGATAATAATTTAGATTGTAGTAAACAAGGTACTTATAATTGGAAGGATAATGTAGCAGATGCAGTTGAAGCAGCATTATCTGATTTTAAAAATCCATATGATACATCTCAATCCTCTGTTACTCATGGTGGTGGTATGCAAAATGATAATCAAGTTGGATATAATAGAGTTATGACACCAGGAACAGGTGTTCAGGTTCTTACATGCACAACAACACCTTGCTCTGGATCACAATGTAAAATGCCCAATCACGCATGTAGTAGTATTATTGATATAAACTGATGAACAAAAAAGGCTTTACCTTAATTGAACTCTTAGTCGTAGTAGCTATTATCGGTATCTTAGCTGCAGTAGGAGTAGTTGCTTATAGTGGGTATACTAAGGGTGCTAAAATTAATGCGGCAAAAGAAAATCATAAGACTGTTGTAAATTTCATTATGGCTAATTTTGCTAAATGTGAAATTGGAGAAGAATTAATTTTAAAACAAAATCCAACAACCAATACAAGTGACCTTTGTCCTTATGTTTTAGCAGGTAATGCAAACAAGATGGCAACTCAATTATCATATCATTTTAATAGTTTAAAATGGTGTAATCCAATGGGATGGAAACATAATTCTGGCACATGTATTGAATCAGTTGAAACAGGAGGAACTGTTGGAGAAGGAACAACTGGTGCAACAAAATTGATTACCACATCTGGTTCTCCGTCAGTATTAATTATTGATACAAAATATACATGCGATCCTTCAGCTTTAACCGAACTGTGCAATGGCAAAGGAAAATCACTAACCAATAGTGTTACATTAAATTAGAGTACGCGAAACAAAACAAAATTTATCCCGACCACAGCCCGACCAAATTGCTTAACTGTTTAATTAACGATTGATTTGCTTAGCGTTTCAAGAATCAGGAAGGGGCGTTCTGTTGCCAGGTGCCCCAGACCCCGTTTGCTTAATTAACTAAGTTAATTAGGCAGCAAGTGCGTAACTTTCGTTAGCAATTATAAATTAGCCCGTTACGGTGGAACAATCCCGAACGAAAGAATAGCTTTTAGTCACCCGTCGAATCTATTTCACCCCCATAAGTTGAAATGGTGGAGGTGGTGGGTACTGCCCCCACGTCCGCAATGGTTATTACGAAATTCGTTTATCGTCGTAGTTGGAAAACCAACATTATTAATATAAAAGTAATTACAACAGATTCAACAACAATCATGAAATTAACTAAAGAACAACAAGAGGAAATAAAAAATCAACAATCTCAAAGCAACCAGACCAAGAGAGTTACTGCTCCTGAACTTGAAAAAATCTTATATGAAGCAAATCCAGCTTTAGATCATGGTTTTGTTAGAGTGGTTGATTATATGGGCGATGATACATCCATAGTGCAATCAGCTAGGGTATCGTATGGAAAAGGAACAAAACAAGTTTCTACTGACAAAGGTCTAATTAAATATTTGATGAGGCATTGGCACAGTACTCCATTTGAAATGTGCGAAATTAAATATCATGTTAAGCTTCCAATATTTATTGCCAGACAATGGATTAGACATAGAACTGCAAATGTTAATGAATATTCTGCAAGGTATTCAATTCTAGATAAAGAATTTTATTTGCCATCACAAGAAAATTTAGCTGCACAATCAACTAGTAACAGACAGGGTAGAGGAGATGTCTTAGAAGGAAAACAAGCAGAGGAAGTTTTAGAACTTTTAAAAAAAGATGCAGAAAGAACTTACAATAATTATGAGACAATGCTTAATGAAAGATTTGATGGATCAACTATTGATGAAAATAAAAAAGGTTTAGCAAGAGAACTTGCAAGAATGAATTTAACATTAAATACCTATACCCAATGGTATTGGAAAACTGATTTATTAAATTTAATGAATTTCTTAAGATTGAGAGCTGATAGTCATGCTCAATATGAGATCAGAGTTTATGCTGATATAATGTTGGATACTGTAAAAAAATGGGTTCCTATAACTTATGAAGCTTTTATGGATTATAGAGTTGGTGGAACTGAGGTATCTGCAAAAGGAAAATTAATTATTCAAAAACTAATCAAAGGCGAAAATGTAGATGTTGAAAGTTCTGGTCTGTCTAAAAGAGAGTGGAATGAATTAATGAATGCCTTCGACATTAAAGATAAGTTGATTTAATTTTTTCAGCAAAATTTAAATATACCTTAGAAATTTCATGTTCAGGGCTAGCCTCCACAATTGGCTTTCCTTTATCTCCAGTTTTACCAACTTCTGGATTAATTGGAATTTCACCCAAAAATTCTTTTTGGAATTCCTCTGCTGTTTGTTTAACCCCACCTTCACCAAAAATTTTATATTTTTTTCCATCATCTCCAATAAAAAAACTCATATTATCAACTAAACCTAAAATTTTAACACCAAGTTTATCAAACATTTTAATTCCTCTCTTTACATCTAAAAGAGCTACTTCCTGTGGGGTACTAACTATTATTGCTCCATCCATTTTTATTTCTTGAGAAAATGTCAGTTGAGTATCACCAGTACCTGGCGGCATATCAACAATAATAAAATCTAAATCTTTCCAATTAACTTTTTGAGTAAAAGTTTTAATTGCACTTGTAACCATAGGACCACGCCATATCATTGGAGTTTGTTGATCAGCTAAAAAACCAATCGACATACACTGAATGTCATATTTAGTAATTGGATCTAATTTTTGACCATCACTTTTTGGTTTTTCATTAATATCAAACATTTTAGGAATTGATGGACCATAAATATCTGCATCTAAAAGACCAACTTTGCATCCAACTTTTTTCAAAGCTAAAGCAAGATTCGTTGCGAATGTAGATTTTCCAACACCACCTTTTGCACTAGAGATTGCAATTGTAAATTTAGTTCCATGTATAGGATTTTTAGTGAATTTTTTGGGCTCTAGCTTACTTTTCATTGCGGCACTAAGTTCAGGTTTTTTATCAGTCATAAAAGTATCATTACTTGTTTTTTGCATTAAAGACACTATATAAGTTGACATGTCAGACAATTTTAAAGGTCAAAGTCCTTGGGGAGCACCTCCTGGTGGAGGTGGCGGTGGCAATGGATCGGGTAGAGGTCCCACACCACCAAATATAGACGAACTAATTAGAGATCTTCAAGATAAAATAAAAAAATTTTTACCTGGTGGAAAAACTTCTGGTGGTAAATCAATAAGTTTAATTTTATTGGTTCTAGTTTTTGTATGGTTGGCGAGCGGTCTTTATAGGGTGCTTCCGGATGAACAAGGTGTTGTATTGAGGTTTGGTAAGTTTGTAAAAACTACACAACCTGGTTTGAACTATCATATCCCATTTCCAGTTGAGACCGTTCAAACACCAAAAGTTACTAAAGTTAATCGAATGGATATAGGATTTAGATCTGAGAGAGACAGTGGTTTTTCTACAGGTGGTGGTGTTGCAGATGTCCCACAAGAGAGCTTGATGTTAACTGGAGATGAAAATATTGTTAACATTGACTTCTCAGTATTTTGGGTAATTAAAGATGCTGGTAATTTTTTATTCAAAATTCAAGACCCAGAAGGCACTGTTAAAGCAGCTGCTGAAACTGCGATGAGGGAAGTAATTGCAAAAAGTGATATTCAACCAATTCTAACAGAAGGTAGATCTAAAATTGAGGTTGAGACACAAAATATAATACAAAGTATTTTAGACGATTACGAAAGTGGTATTCAAATTACACAAGTGCAAACACAAAAGGCTGACCCACCTGATCAGGTAATTGACGCATTTAGAGACGTACAAGCTGCAAGAGCAGACATGGAGAGATCTAAAAACGAAGCTGAAGCCTATGCAAATGATGTAATACCGAGAGCACGAGGAGAAGCGCAAAAAATTTTACAAGCAGCAGAGGCATATAAAAAAGAAGTTGTTGCAAAAGCAGAAGGTGAAGCAAGTAGATTTATAGCTATCTACAATGAGTATAAAAATGCAAAAGCAGTCACTCAAGAAAGAATGTATTTAGAAACAATGGAGAAAGTTTTAGCTGATATAGATAAAGTAATAATAGAAAAAAATGCAGGTTCAGGAGTAGTTCCATACTTACCTTTGCCTGAATTAAAAAAGAAAGCGACGAATTAAAATGAAAGCTGGAAAAATATTAGCAGGAGTATTAGTTGCAATTGGTGTAGTAGCCTTTTTATCAGTAATTATCGTAAAGGAGGTTAATCAAGCAATTATTCTTCAATTTGGAGATCCAAAAAGGATTATAATGAAACCTGGATTAAACTTTAAAATTCCATTCATTCAAAATGTTGTTTATTTAGATAAAAGAATTTTAAATTTAGATGCTCCACCTGAAGAGGTTATCGCATCAGACCAGAAAAGATTAATTGTTGATGCATTTGCAAGATTTCAAATTGTAGACCCACTTAAATTTTATATTTCAGTTGGAAATGAAAGAGTGGCGAGATCTAGGTTATCTACAATTATAAATTCAAGAATTAGAAATGTATTAGGTCAAGAAGAACTACAAACATTATTATCTAAAGATAGATCTAAACAAATGGCTTTGATTAAAGAGGGAGTAAATAACGAAGCACAAAACTTTGGAATTAATATTGTTGACGTTAGAATTAAAAGAGCAGATTTACCTCAAGCTAACAGTGATGCGATTTACAGAAGAATGCAGACAGAAAGGGAAAGAGAAGCAAAAGAATTCAGAGCAAAAGGAGCTGAGATGGCTGTCACTATTACTTCAACAGCAGACAAAGAAGTTACAGTAATTTTAGCAGATGCTCAAAAACAGTCTGAGATCATGAAAGGGGAAGGTGATGGACAAAGAAATAAAATATTTGCTGATGCTTTTGGTCAAGATCCAGAATTTTTTGCTTTCTATAGAGCTATGCAAGCATATGAAAAAGCTCTTATTGGCGGTGAAACTTCTTTAATTTTATCACCTGACAGTGAGTTTTTTAAATTTTTTGGAAATATAAAACCTGAAATCCAACAATAATTCTTAAATGCGTGAGCTAGTTATAGCTTTTGGTCTTTTCTTATTTATTGAGGGGATCTTTTACGCCTTATTTCCAGCAAAAATGAAAAGTATGTTAAAAAAAATAGAACTTGTGAAAGATAGTCAACTTAGATCAGGCGGACTTTTTTTTGCAGTAATAGGATTTATAATTATTTATTACATTAAGAGCTAATATGGGAAAAATTAAAATTATATTTTTAACAATATTTCTATTATTTACTTTTTCATTTAGTGTAAACTCAAAACCAGTTCCTGCTTCATTTGCAGATCTTGCAGAAAAATTAATGCCATCTGTTGTAAATATTTCTACAACAACTACTATCACAACAAATTCAAATCCTTTTCCTTTTCAATTTCCTCCAGGATCTCCTTTGGAGGATATGTTTAAAGAATTTGGGACACCTCAACAAAGACAATCAGCTGCTTTAGGTTCTGGATTTATAATAGATAAGAAAGGTGTTGTTGTTACAAATAATCACGTTATCCAAGATGCTGACGATATTATTGTTAGAGTAAATGGGGATCAAGAATTTAAAGCAAAGGTTCTTGGTGCTGACCCACTTATGGATATTGCAGTTTTACAATTAGAAACAGATGAAAAATTTGTCCCAGTGCTATTTGGAGATTCAGATAAAGCTAGAATTGGGGATTGGGTTTTGGCAATTGGAAATCCATTTGGTTTAGGTGGAACAGTAACTGCTGGAATTATTTCAGCAAGAAATAGATCAATTGGTTTATCACGATATGAAGATTTTATTCAAACTGATGCTTCTATAAACTCTGGTAATTCAGGAGGTCCTTTGTTTGATATGGAAGGAAATGTAATTGGAATTAATACTGCAATTCTTGGACGTAACGGTTCTATTGGTATTGGATTTTCTATACCATCAAACAGTGCCCAGATTGTAATTAAACAATTAATTGAATTTGGTGAAACAAAAAGAGGTTGGCTGGGCGTTAGAATTCAAGATGTAACAAAAGAAATTGCCGAAGTTGAAAAATTAGATAAAGCACGAGGAGCATTAGTTGCTAGTGTTGCTGAAAAAAGCCCTTCAGAAAAAGCAGGAATACAAGCTGGTGATATTATTTTAGAATTTAATGGAAAAAAAATAAATCAAATGAAGGAACTGCCAGCTATTGTTGCAAGAACAGAAGTTGGAAAAAAAGTTGAAGTTAAAATTTGGAGAGACAAAAAAGAAATAGTAAAAAATGTTATTTTAGGAAGATTAGAAACTTCAGATGATTTTAAAATAAGTAAAAATAAAGAGATACAAAAACAAGATAATGAGGAAATAATTGAGAGTTTAAGAATTGCAGTAAGATCATTAACTAAAGACGATATTAAAAATAGAAATTTACCAAATCAGACAACAGGACTTGTAATAACAAAAATTGCAAATAACAGCCCTGTTGTAAATTCGATAGAGGTTAATAGTATTATTATTGAAGCTCAGAAGAAAAAAATTAGGTCAGCAGAAGATTTAAGAAAAATAGTTAATGAAGTTCTAAATTCTAATCAAAAAACAGTTTTACTTGCAATTTATAACAATGAAAATCAACGAAGATACATTGGTATTAAACTCGATTGATCATGGATTTAAGATCCAAGATTATACTTATATCTGGACCTACAGCTTCAGGAAAATCAAGTTTTGCAATTAAAGTTGCAAAAAAAGTTGATGGAGAGATTATTAATTCAGACAGCATGCAAGTATACAAAGAGCTTAAAATCTTGTCAGCTAGACCAGATCCAAAAAAATATCAGAAAATAAAACATCACTTATATGGTTTCTATAACGTAACAAAAAACTTCTCCACAGGTGATTGGCTTAAGCTTGTAATTAAAAAAATTATGGAAGTTAAAAAAAGAAAAAAAACTCCAATTCTTGTCGGAGGAACAGGTTTATACTTCAAAGCTTTAACTGATGGTTTAGTTAAAATACCACATATTTCACCAAAATTAAGAAAGCAAGTTAGAGATTTACAAAAAAAAATTGGACAAAAAAGGTTTTATGAAAAACTATTAAAATTAGATTCATCCTTAAGAGGAAAAATAAACTCTACAGACACTCAAAGATCTATTAGAGCTTACGAAGTTAAAAAGTTTACAAAAAAATCTCTAACTGAATGGTTTAAAAACACAAAATCAAACTTTGTGGAAGATGATTTTTTTAAAGTTTATATTGATTTTCCGAGACAAGAATTAATTGAGCGTATCAATGTGAGAACAAAGGAGATGATAGAAAATGGAGCAATAAAAGAAGTAAAAGATTTCATAAAGCTAAGAGTTAGAAAAGATAAAAGTGCCAACAAGGCTATCGGAGTTAATGAAATTAAAGAATTTTTAAAAAAACAAAAAAATTTGAATGATACTAGAGATAAAATAGCCATAAAAACTAGACAATACGCCAAAAGACAAAGTACTTGGGCTCGAGGTAACATGATTGGTTGGACAAAACTGAAGCCTCAAGACATAAATAATTTTTTGAAAAAAATTTAAAATTTTCATTCTTAAACTTGACCAATGAGCACAACTTCAGCTAGATTGCATAATGCCAAAATTATTTACTGGAGCAGAAATTGTATTTAAATGCCTTGAAGATCAAAAGGTGGAGCATATCTTTGGTTATCCTGGTGGTGCAGTGTTACCAATTTATGATGAATTAAAAAATCATCCTTCTATAAAACATATTTTAGTTAGACACGAACAAGGTGCTGGCCACGCAGCTGAAGGATATGCAAGATCATCAGGAAAACCAGGAGTAGTTTTAGTCACATCAGGTCCAGGAGCCACAAACGTTGTTACTGCTTTAACTGATGCTTATATGGATTCTGTTCCATTGGTTTGTATTTCTGGTCAAGTTCCAACGCATTTAATTGGAACAGATGCTTTTCAAGAATGTGACACTACAGGAATTACAAGGCCTTGCACGAAACACAATTGGTTAGTTAAAGATATAAATGATCTTACAAAAGTTATGCATGAAGCTTTTAGAGTAGCAACAACGGGAAGACCTGGACCAGTTTTAGTTGATATCCCAAAAGATGTTCAGTTTGCAAAAACTAAATATAAAAAACCAAATAAAGAAAAAAAATTAAATGGAAAATCACATAATAAATTTTCTCAAGATCAAATTAATGAATTGGTAAAACTTTTACGTAAAGCCAAAAAACCAATCATCTATAGTGGTGGGGGAGTAATTAATTCAGGACCAAAAGCAAGCCAGGCTCTGAGAGAATTTGTAGATTTAACTGGTTTTCCAATTACTTCTACTCTTCAAGGTTTAGGTGCATACCCTGGAGATGATAATCAATTTTTAGGAATGCTTGGTATGCATGGTACTTATGAAGCAAATAATGCTATGCATGATTGTGATCTTTTAATTAACATTGGTGCAAGGTTTGATGACCGTATTACAGGAAAAATAGATGAGTTTTCGCCAAATTCAAAAAAAGTTCATATTGATATAGATCCTTCATCAATTAATAAAATTATCAAGGTTGATCTTGCAATAGTTGGAGATGTTACGAGTGTCATTAGTAAAATTAATAAAACAATGATAAAAAGTAAAAATGGTAACGATAAGTCAAACAAATCAAATATTGCTAAATGGTGGGAAAAAATTGAAAAATGGAGAGGAAAAAATTCATTAAATTTTGTTAATAGCGATGAAAGTATTAAACCACAACATGCCGTTCAAAGACTTTATGAATTAACCAAGAATAAAGATACATATGTAACTACCGAGGTTGGGCAACATCAAATGTGGGCTGCTCAGCATTATAAATTTAATAAACCAAACAGATGGATGACATCTGGTGGCTTAGGCACCATGGGCTATGGTTTACCAGCAGCAGTGGGGGTACAAATTGCTCATCCTGAAAAATTAGTGATCGATATTGCTGGTGAAGCTTCTGTTTTAATGACAATGCAAGAAATGTCCACAGCGGTCCAATACAACCTTCCAATAAAAATATTTATTTTAAATAATCAATATATGGGAATGGTAAGACAGTGGCAGGAGTTGTTGCATGAAAAGAACTATTCTGAAAGTTATTCAGAAGCATTACCAGATTTTATGAAAATGGCAGATGCTTATGGATGCAAAGGAATTAAAGCTGACAATCCATCAAACTTGGATGATAAAATTCAAGAAATGATTGATTATGATGGACCCGTTATATTTGATTGTCATGTTGATCCTAATGAAAATTGTTTTCCAATGATACCATCTGGAAAACCTCATAACCAAATGATATTAGGTCCAAATGACCAAGGGGATAATAAAATTAAAGGAAAAGGCAAAGCTTTAGTATAATTATAATGCCGAAATCAAAGTCAGCTTATAGTATTCCTACAAAAAAACAAAAATCTGAGACTTATATTTTTGTTGTTTGGGTAGATAACGAAGCTGGTGTTCTTGCAAGAGTAGTTGGTCTGTTTTCAGGAAGAGGATATAATATTGAGTCGTTAGCAGTAGCTGAAGTTGATGCTATAAAAAGCATTTCTAGAATAACAATTGTTACCACTGGAACACCTCAGGTAATAGATCAAATTAAACTTCAATTAACAAAACTAGTTCCTGTTCATAAAGTAGCAGAATTTCAAAGAGAAGATACAAATGTAATATTTAAAGAAATGGCATTATTTAAAGTCGTTGGAAAAAGAAATAAAATTCAAAAATGCTTAAATGCTTGTAAAAAATTTAATCCCGTAATATTAGATGAAACAAAAACTTCAGCAGTAATTCAAATAACTGCACTTAGAAGAGAAATTGATAAAATGAATAAAAAATTGAAACCCTTAGGGCTTATTAGTACCTCGAGAACTGGGGCAGTAGCTATGACTAGAGGTGCCAAAATATTTAACTAATTAGATAGGAGAGATAATATGAAAATGTTTTATGAAAAAGATGCAGATGTAAATCTGATTAAGAGTAAAAAAATTGCTATTTTTGGCTATGGAAGTCAAGGTCATGCTCATGCATTAAATTTAAAAGATAGTGGTGTAAAAGATATTGTTGTAGCATTAAGAGAAGGTTCATCGAGTGTGGCAAAAGCAGAGTCAAAAGGATTAAAAGTAATGAATTTATCTGATGCTGCTGAATGGGCTGACGTAGTGATGATTCTTACACCAGATGAATTACAAGCGGAAATTTATAAAAATCATATTGAGCAAAGAGTAAAAGAAGGAAGTAGTATTGCTTTTGCTCATGGTCTAAATGTTCATTACGATTTAATAAAAGCTAGAAAAGATTTAGATGTTTTTATGGTTGCTCCAAAAGGACCTGGTCATTTAGTTAGAAGTGAATATGAAAAAGGAGGTGGAGTACCTTGTTTGTTTGCAGTACATCAAGATGGTTCAGGAAAGGCAAGAGACCTAGCATTATCATATGCTTCAGCTGTTGGAGGAGGAAGATCAGGAATTATCGAAACTACTTTTAAAGACGAAGTCGAAACAGATTTATTTGGTGAGCAAACTGTATTGTGTGGAGGTTTAGTTGAACTAATTAAAAATGGTTATGAAACCTTAGTTGAAGCAGGATATGAACCTGAGATGGCATACTTTGAAACTGTCCATGAAGTTAAATTAATTGTTGATTTAATTTATGAAGGTGGAATTGCAAACATGAATTATTCTATATCAAATACTGCAGAATATGGTGAATATCAATCAGGACCAAGAGTAGTTAATAAAGTGGAGACAAAAAAAAGAATGAAAGAAGTTTTGGCAGAAATTCAATCTGGAAAATTCACTAAAGAGTGGATGGATGAATGCAAAAATGGTCAAAAGAATTTTCTTGCTACGAGAGCTAAATTAGCAGAACATCCCGTTGAAAAAGTTGGCGCGGAACTAAGAGCCATGATGCCTTGGATTGGTAAGAAAAAATTAGTTGATAGCGATAAAAGTTAAATTTTAGCAGTAAATTATTACTACTATAATTCAATTATTTCACTTATACTTTTTTAAATAAATTTAAATATGAGGGAAATAATGAAGACTAAAAATATAGTGAGAATACTGTTGTCGTTAGTTCTAGTATTTGGATTTTCTTCAGCGTGGGCAAAAACTATTAAATGGTCTATGCAAGGAGATAGTCTAACACTAGATCCGCACGCACAAAATGAAGGTCCAACTACTCAAGTATCTAGACAAGTTTATGAAGCTCTAGTTCAAAGAGGACTGGACATGAAAATAGGTCCTGCTTTGGCTACAAAATGGAAAACAACTGATCCAAACACTTGGATCTTTACTTTAAGAGAAGACGCTAAGTTTTCAGATGGTTCTGGAATGACATCAGCAGATGTTGTTTTTAGTATATTAAGAGCTAAACAGAGAACTTCAGACTTTAAAGAATATATCAGCACTGTATCAAATGTTGAAGCGGTTGGTGATTATGCTGTAAAAATTACAACAAGCAAACCAAACCCTATTCTATTAAATCAGCTATCAAATATATTTATAATGTCTAAAGCTTGGTCAGAAAAAAACTTTGCAATGTCACCACAAAACTGGGATGCAGGACAGGAAACATTTTCTGCTACCAACTCTTTAGGAACTGGTCCATTTAAAATTACTTTAAGAGAACCAAATACTAAAACTGTGTTTAAAAGAAACAAACATTGGTGGGGTGAAATGAAGGACAAAAAAGTAACTCAAATTGAATTAATGCCTATAAAAAATGCAGCTACAAGAGTTGCAGCTTTATTGTCAGGTGAAATTGATATAGTTACTGATGCTCCAGTTCAAGATTTAAAAAGAATTGGATCTTCTTCAGGTCATAAAGTTGAAAGTACAGCTCAAATGAGAACAATTTTCTTAGGTATGGATCAGGCAGCTGATAAGTTAAGAACGGGAAATACAGGTGATAATCCATTCAAGAAAAAAGAGGTAAGACAAGCTCTTTATCAAGCGATTGATATAGAAGCTATCAAGAAAAAAGTTATGAGAGGTTTAAGTGAACCAGCAGGAATTATAACTTTTCCTGGTGTGAATGGATATACAGCTGATCTTGACAAAAGATTACCTTACGACGTTAATGCTGCAAAAAAACTTTTAGCTGATGCAGGTTATCCTAATGGTTTTGATGTTGAACTTAGATGTCCTAATGACAGATACGTAAATGATGAAGCAATTTGTACTGCTGTTGTTGGAATGTTAGGTAAAATTGGAGTAAATGTAAACTTATTTGCTCAAACAAAAAGTAAACACTTTAAAGAGCTTAAAGATAATCAAGGTGATTTCTATATGCTAGGATGGGGTGTTCCAACATTAGATAGTCACTATGTTTTTCATTACTTATATGAGTCCGGCGCTAGCTGGAACAAAGTTAACTTTAGCAATGCAGACGTAGATGCTGCAATAAGAGTTATGGAAGGTGAAGTTGATTTAGATAAAAGAAATGCTGCAATCGCCAAAGCTTGGAAAATTGTGAAAGATGATATTTCTTATCTTCCTTTACATCACCAAGTAATTTCTTGGGCATCTAAAAGCAATGTTAATGTTCCTATCAGGCCTAATAACGAACCGTTATTCAGGACTGCTAGTTTTAATTAATTAAAATTCATTACAAGCCCTTTAAATATTTTAAAGGGCTTGTAAGTTAAAACCTTCACAAATTGATAAAATATTTTTTTAAAAGATTGTTTCAATCTGCCTTGGTGATGTTAGTTGTCGCCTTTGTGTCTTTTTCATTATTTAATTTTGTTGGAGATCCAATTAATAACATGGTTGGAGAAGAGACCTCTGATGAGGAAAGAGCAGAATTAAGAAAAACATTAGGTTTGATGGATCCAATTCATGTTCAATTTTCAAGATTTATAGTTAATGCTTCTAAGGGTGAGTTTGGAATTTCATATCAATTAAGAAGACCTGTTTCAGAATTAATAGTTGAAAGATTGCCTGCAACTATCGAACTTGTTGTTATTTCTGCATTAATTGCTCTAATAACTGGTACATTATTAGGAGTTTATACTGGCATAAATCGAAAAGGTTTTTTAAGTGATTTTGTTTTGGCAGTCTCCTTGTTGGGGGTTTCACTCCCCACATTTGTAATTGGTATATTATTTATATATTTGTTTGCAGTAATCTTAGGAATATTACCTTCTTTTGGAAGAGGAGAAGTTGTTGATTTAGGTTTTTGGACTACAGGATTTTTAACAGTCTCTGGACTTAAAGCAATTATACTTCCCTCAGTAACATTAAGCCTTTTCCAAATGACTTACATTATCAGACTTGTACGCGCAGAAATGATGGAAATCCTACAAACAGATTATATTAAATTTGCACGTGCGCGTGGAATTAGTGAAAATAGTATTAAATACAAACATGCATTAAAAAATGGATTGATACCAGTCATAACTATAGCAGGGATAAATATTGGAACTCTAATTGCGTTTTCAATTATTACTGAAACTGTTTTTCAATGGCCTGGTATGGGCTTCCTATTTATTCAAGCAGTACAATTCGTTGATATACCAATCATGTCAGCCTATTTGGTTTTTATAGCTTTTGTTTTCGTGATGATAAATTTTATAGTCGATATTCTTTATTATTTAATTGATCCAAGAATAAGAGTTAAGGGAGATGTTGCAAGTGGATAATAAATCATTGAGCAATTGGGAAAGGATTAAAGATAGTGATATTTATCATAGCTTTATTAAATCTCCTACTGCAATTGTATCATCTACTATTTTGTTTATAATTTTTTTCTGTTCTTTTTTTGTTGAACTCATTACGCCCTACAATCCTTTTGATCCGTCATCTCTATCACTGATGGATGCATTCACACCACCATCATGGACAGAAGATGGTCTGGCTAAATTTATTTTAGGTACCGATGGACAAGGAAGAGATATGTTGTCTACAATTTTATACGGATGTAGAATTTCTCTGATTGTAGGTTTTTCTGCAATAATTTTTAGTTTGATTCTTGGAGTTGGATTGGGATTAACAGCTGGATTTTTTGGTGGAAAATACGAAATGATAGTTATGAGATTAACAGATGTTCAGTTAACAGTACCAAGTATTTTGATGGCATTATTGGTTGACGGAATAGCAAGAGGATTAATCTCAAGAGAAATGCATGATGAAATGGCAATTTATGTTTTAATATTTGCAATAGGGATTTCGGAGTGGCCACAATTCGCAAGAGTTTCTAGAGCTGCAACTTTAGTAGAAAAAAATAAAGATTATGTTTCAGCATCAACAATAATTGGGGTTTCAAATATAATTATTATGTTTAAACATATTTTACCGAATATTTTAAGACCAGTATTGGTTATTGGAACTATTGGTCTAGCACTTGCGATTTTAGCCGAATCTACTTTAAGTTTTTTAGGAGTTGGAGTACCTCCAACAACACCTTCTTTAGGGACATTGATACGACTTGGTAATGACTTTTTATTTTCAGGCGAATGGTGGATTACTTTTTTTCCAGCAATTTTCTTAGTTATTTTAGCATTTTCAATAAATTTATTAGGGGATTGGATGAGGGATACTTTAAATCCAAAATTAAAAAAATGACATTTTTAAAAATAAATAATCTTAGTGTTGATTATCAAATGAGAAAAGAAACAGTTAATGCTGCTAAGAATGTAAATATTGAGGTAAACAAAGGAGAAATTTTAGGATTAGTTGGAGAGTCTGGTTCAGGAAAAAGTACAGTAGGAAATGCTATTATAAATTTAATAGATGAACCAGGTAAGGTTTCTAGTGGCTCAGTTATTTTAGGTGATATTAACATTCATGAAAATTCTGAAAGTGTTCTTAAATATAGAGGAAATAAAATTGGATTGATATTTCAAGATCCTCAAACTTCACTAAACCCAATTCTTACTGTAGGTGAACAATTAATTGAAACAATTCAAACTCATCTTAAATTAAGTAAAGAGGAAGCAAAAAATAAATCTATAAATCTATTGAAAGAGGTTGGCATAAAAGATGCAGAAACAAGATTTGATAATTATCCTCACCAATTCTCAGGTGGAATGAGACAGCGAGTAGTAATTTCTTTAGCTCTATGTTGTGAGCCTGAATTATTAATTGCAGATGAACCAACAACAGCATTAGATGTATCAATTCAATCTCAGATATTAGAACTAATTAAAAAATTAACAAAAGAAAGAAATCTTGCGGTTATCTTAATTACTCATGACATGGGGGTTATAGCTGAGACCGCAGACCGAGTTGCAGTTATGAAAAGTGGCAATCTAGTTGAAATTGGTGAAACAAAAAAAATATTAATCAAACCACAAGAAAATTATACAAAAAGCTTAGTAAGTTCAGTTCCACCAACTAACAAAAAAATTTCTAGATTTGTAATAATTGAAAAAGAAAACAGTAGTAAAAAAGAAAATAATATCAAAATATTAAATAGATGGACAAAAAAAGAAATAATAGATCAAGATTTAGTACAGGTAAAAAATCTAAGTAAAAGTTTTGAAGATAATTTTTTTACAGAAAATTCTAAAAATTCTGTGATGGCTGTTAATGATGTTTCATTTGAAATAAAAGAGGGTGAGTCTTTTGGCTTAGTAGGAGAAAGTGGAAGTGGAAAATCTACAATTGCTAAAATGATCGTAAATTTATTTAAACCTTCTTCTGGGGATATCTTATTTGACAACGTCTGTATTACAAAAATTAAACAGAAATCTGAATTAATGAAATTTAGAAAACAAATTCAAATGATATTCCAAGATCCTTATTCTTCACTAAATGGAAGATTAAAAGTAAAAGATATAATTTCAGAACCGATCACACTTCATAACCCGTCAATATCAAATATAGATTTAAATAATTATATTTATGATTTATTAGAGTCTGTAGAATTAAATCAAAAATCTGCATATCGATATCCTCATGAATTTTCAGGAGGACAGAGACAGAGAATATCAATTGCAAGAGCACTTGCTACACAACCAAGACTTTTAGTTTGTGATGAACCCACTTCCGCTTTGGATGTAAGCATTCAAGCCCAAATATTAAATTTACTAAAAGATCTTCAAGAGCAATTAAATTTAACAATTTTATTTATAAGCCATGATTTACCGGTTGTAAGACAAATGTGTGATAGAATTGGCGTCTTAAAAGATGGCAAATTATGTGAGGTTTCAAACACTGAGGATTTATTTTTAAAACCCGGCCACAAATACACAAGAGAACTTTTACGATTAATGCCTAAAATTGAATCTATCTATAATTAATTTTTCGTAAGCCTAAAATGGCCCATTAAAATTGATTATTTAACTAATTATTTTGCAATCTCTCTTATAGATTGTATTATAGATTTTCTAAAAAATTTAGTTATGAGCAATAAAGATAGAGTCTTTATATTTGATACTACTATGCGTGATGGTGAGCAATCGCCAGGTGCATCTATGAGTTTAGAGGAAAAAATTCAAATCGCCAGAGTGTTTGACGAATTAGGTATCGATATAATTGAAGCAGGTTTTCCGATAGCTTCACCGGGAGATTTTGAAGCAGTTTCAGAAGTAAGTAAAATTTTAAAAAATTCTATTCCTGCAGGACTTTCAAGACACTCAGTAAAAGATATTGATAGAGCTTATGAAGCTCTAAAACATGCTCCAAGATTTAGAATACATACATTTATCTCTACAAGTCCTTTACACATGAAGCATAAATTAAATATGTCTCCAGAAGATGTTTACGAATCAATTGGAAAACATGTTGCTTATGCAAGAAGGTTTACTGATGATGTTGAGTGGTCTTGTGAAGATGGAACAAGAACTGATATGGATTATATGTGTAAAACTGTAGAGCTTGCAATTAAAAATGGAGCTACAACTATAAATATTCCTGATACAGTTGGCTATACGATACCATCTGAGTTTACCACAATCATAGAAACTTTATTAAATAAAGTTCCAAATATAGATAAAGCAATTTTATCAACTCACTGCCATAATGATTTAGGCTTAGCGGTGGCTAACTCATTAGCTGGAGTTCAAGCTGGAGCAAGGCAAATTGAGTGTACTATAAATGGTTTGGGTGAAAGAGCTGGAAATGCTGCACTTGAGGAAGTTGTGATGGCAATCAAAACAAGACCTGATTTAATGCCATATGAAACTGGGATTAATACTACACTTTTAAGTAAAGCATCTAAAATTGTTTCAAATGCAACGGGATTTCCTGTTCAATATAATAAAGCTATTGTTGGAAAAAATGCTTTTGCACATGAAGCAGGAATTCATCAAGATGGAATGTTAAAAAATAGACAAACTTACGAAATAATGACACCAGAAAGTGTAGGTGTCAAACAAACGTCATTAGTGATGGGAAAACATTCAGGACGACATGCATTTAAAGATAAATTAAATAGTTTAGGTTATCCAGATTTAACAGATGATGTAGTTGGAAATGCATTTGCAAAATTCAAAGTCTTAGCAGATAAAAAAAAACATGTTTATGACGAAGATATTATTGCCTTAGTAGATGATAGTTTGATTATAGATAATAAAGTGAATGCAATAACTCTTAAATCTCTAAAAGTTTTTGCAGGAACAGGGGAACCGCAAAAAGCAGAAATGACTTTGGATGTTTATGGTGATGTTAAAAATGCAATAGAAACTGGAGATGGTCCAGTGGATGCAATATTTAAATGTATTAAAACTTTATATCCTCATGATGTTAACCTGCAGCTGTATCAAGTTCATGCAGTTACAGAAGGAACAGATGCTCAGGCAACTGTGAGTGTGAAAATTGAGGAAAAAGGCAAAACAACTGTAGGTCAAGCAGCCGATACGGATACTTTGGTTGCCTCGGCAAATGCTTACATAAATGCATTAAATAAAATGATAATTAAACGAGATAAAACAGCTCCAATGGAGCAAGAAAGCCAGAAAGTAAGAGGGATATAATGGGATTATTTGATAGTGTTAAAAAGATATGGAGCCAGGATATGGCGATCGATCTTGGAACAGCAAACACACTTGTTGTTTTAAAAGGACAAGGTGTGGTTTTAAATGAACCCTCAGTTGTTGCGATAGTTGATCAAGGTGGAAAAAAAAATGTATTAGCTGTTGGAGATGAAGCTAAAACAATGCTTGGAAGAACGCCTGGAAATATTAGTGCAATTAGACCATTAAGAGATGGTGTAATAGCAGATTTTATAGTTACAGAAGAAATGATTAAACATTTTATAAAAAAAGTTCATAAAGGAAGTACATTCGCTAACCCTAGAATTTTAATTTGTGTACCAACTGGTTCAACACCAGTCGAAAGAAAAGCAATTCAAGATAGTGCTTTAGCAGCAGGTGCAAGAAGGGTTCAATTAATTGAAGAACCAATTGCAGCAGCTATTGGAGCAAACCTTCCAATTTCTGAAGCAACTGGCTCAATGATTGTAGATATTGGAGGGGGCACTAGTGAAATTGCAGTTATGTCTTTAGGAGGACTGGTTTATTCTAAATCTTTAAGAGTTGCAGGTGACTCGATGGATACAGCTATAATAGATTATATGAGAAAAGAATATAATTTATTAATCGGTGATACTACTGCTGAAAAAATAAAAAAAGAAATGGGTACAGCTGTTCCAACTGGAACAAACACTTATCCAGTCAAAGGAAGAGATTTAAGATCAGGTACCCCGAAAGAAGTTAATATTACAGAAGAAGATACTGCAGAGGCACTAAATGATATTATGAAACAGATGGTTAGTGCAATTAAAGATGCCTTAGAAAATACACCTCCTGAGCTATCAGCAGATTTGGTTGACATGGGATTAACTTTAACAGGTGGTGGTGCTTTGTTGAAAAATATTGATAAAAGGTTTTCTAAAGAAACAGGTTTACCAGTTCATATAGCAGATGATCCACTATCTTGTGTAGCTGTTGGTACAGGCAAAGCTTTGGATCAAGAGGAAACTTTTTCTACTATGTTATCTGAATATTAGGAAAAATGGCTACCGGCAGAGATGATTTTATAATTGCCATAAGGTCAGCTTTTTTAAAAAAAAAAGATAAACAAAAATTTTCTTTACTAACTTTAATTTTTTTGTCAATTTTTGTAATTGTTTTAAGTAATTTCAATTTTAAAGCAATACAATTTGTTAAATTAGGAATCAATGAAGTAATTTATAGATCTTCTTATATTGCATCAATTCCAGAAAATAAATTAAAAGAAATAAATTCTAAACTAAAATCACATATTAGTTTATATGAAAATCATCAGAAAAAATTGATTGAAGTAGAAAATTCTTACCAACTTAAATTACAAAATGAGTTTTTAACTTCAGAAAATGAAAGGCTTAGAGAGTTACTTGATGAAAGTATAAATTCACAAGAAATATTTGCCAAAGTTTTAATTGATAAAGACAGTCCATATTTAAAATCAGTAGTATTAAATAAAGGCACAAAAGATAAAGTAAAAATTGGAATGGCCGTTATTGATGGCGCTTATCTCGTTGGACAAATAATTGAAATAAATTATACTAACTCAAGAGCATTGTTGTTATCTGATCTTAATAGCAAAATACCCTCTGTATTAGCTCCAAATGATGTGCAAACCGTTGTTTCTGGAACAGGAAAAAATTACGGAATAATTGAACATACTCAGTACGTTTCTAAAAAAGATATAAATGAAAAAGAAAGAGTAGTTTATACCTCCGGTCTTGGAGGTTTATTTAAACCCGGGATTCCAATTGGAAAAATGAATATAAATTCAAATGGAGTTGTCAATTTCTTTTCTGATTTTACTCAGTTGAGTTACGTAAAAATAGTCTCTTATAAATCTGGTGGAGAAGAATAATGTCATCTCTTAACAAAAGCTCTTTTTCAAGAATACTCTTGTCTTATCTTCCTTTAATAATATTATTTTTTTCTGTATTTAATGAATTTGATTTTAATTATTTAAAACTCGATTATTTTGCTTTTAATTTTGTTCATTTATTAATTTTTTTTTGGACTTTAAGAAATCCTGATCAATTAGGTTATCTTGCAATTTTCTTTGCAGGTTTAATTAATGATGTTGTGGTTGGAATACCAATAGGAATTAGTAGTTTTTGTTATCTTATTCTTTGCTCAGTAACCGCTTACATAAGAAATATTACTTTAACTCCAAACTTTATGAAGGACTGGATTTCATTATTATTTACAATTTTACTAATAAACTCAATCCAAGTAATTATTTTGGATTTAGTCTTTTTAATTAAAGTTGATTACACTAATTATTTAATTAATTCTGGATTTACCTTTTTATTTTATCCAATATTTTTTGTAATTTTTAATTTTTTAAATGGAAGAATTTCATATCAAAAAAATGATCAAATCTAATTCAGGAATAAGAAAAACAGATGTAATTAATAGGCGGATGTTCATAATCGGAGCAGCTAAAGTAGTAGTATTTGCTGGCATCATTGCCCGTTTATTTTCTCTTCAAATAAACGAAAATAAGAAATATCTCACTCTTTCAGACAAGAATAGAATTAGAGAATGGAAACTTCCACCCACAAGAGGAAATATAGTTGATTATTTTGGAAATGTGATTGCAGGTAATTTGAAAGTTTACCAATTACATATAATTCCTGAGCAAGTTGAAAATTTCAATTATTTATTAGTTAGATTAAAAAATCTTTTAAATTTGAGTGATAAAAAAATTGTAAGAATAAATAGATTAAAAGAAGAGCTAAAACCGTGGGATAGTATTATTGTTTCTGAAAATTTAACATGGAGTCAATTCGTAAAAATTAATAATTATTTATATGATCTTGTGGGTGTTAAACCAGTAATGACAATCTCTAGAAACTATCCATTTAATGATATTTACACACATGTTCTTGGATATGTGAGTCAACCAAATGAAGAAGAAATTTTAAACAATCAAATCATTCAAGAAAGATTTGTACCTGGGATGAAAATTGGAAAACTAGGATTAGAGAAAAGACTTGAAAATCATTTAATTGGAACTAATGCAATTCAACGATATGAAGTTAATGCTTATGGTAAAAGAATTAATCAACTTGAGCATCAAAAAGGTCAACAAGGATCAAAAATACGTTTAACTTTAGATACGGAAATACAAAAAGCTTGCGGGGAATTGTTAAATGAAAAAGCAGGATCAATAAGTGTAATGGATATTTATACAGGAGATATAATTGCAATGTATTCATCTCCGTCTTACAATCCGAACTTATTTTTATTCGGTATAAGTCAAGATGAATGGCAGTTAATTAGAAATAACCCTTTAAAACCGTTGATTAATAAAACTCTTTCAGGCTTGTACTCCCCAGGTTCAACTATAAAACCAATAGTTGCTCTTTCAGCTTTAGAAAACAACGTTGTTGACACAAAGTTTAAAGTTAAGTGCACAGGAAAGATGGAGTTGTACGGACAAACATTTCATTGTTGGAAGGAAAAAGGACACGGCTGGGTTAGCTTGAAAAATGCAATGAAGCAATCCTGTGACACTTATTTTTATGAAGTTTCAAGATTGTTAGGTGTTGATCGATTAAATATAACAGCTGAAAAGTTTGGTTTAGGTAAAAAAGTACTTGGTGAATACTTTGATAATGAGAAAAAAGGGTTATTCCCAAATACAAAATGGAAAAAAAATAATCTTGGTAAGGGATGGGTATTAGGAGAAACACTTATAACTGGGATTGGTCAAGGCTACATACAATCAACGCCCTTACAACTCTGTATGATGACAGCACAAATTGCAAATGGTGGATATGCGATTAAGCCTAAAATAATTGTTGATAGCAGTCCAATTTCTTATGAAGATGCAAAACAGTCAATGGAAAGTGGATTGTTATTTGACTCTAACTCTGACGCTTTATTAGACAAAAAGTTATTTAAAGATAAAAAAAATATTAAAATTATTCAAGAGGCAATGTTCAGTTCAACCAATGAAAGATTTGGAACCTCTTACAAATCAAGAATTGACGACCCTAAGTACCAATTTGCAGGAAAAACTGGCACAGCGCAGGTTAAGAGGATAAGTAAAAGAGAAAGAGAATTAGATTTAGAATTAGAGCAAATACCTTACAAAGACAGAGACCATGCATTATATGTTGCTTATGGTCCTTATATAAATCCAAGATATGCTTTAAGTATAATTGTAGAACATGGTGGCTCAGGAAGTAAGGCAGCAGCACCAATTGCAAAGAAACTATTTAAATTAATTATTGATAGACACGAATTAAGAAACAAACAATCAAATTTTGAGAGGATTACAATATAAATGTTTCAACACAATAGATTAAATAATGAAATTACATTAATTCAAAAAATTAAAAACTTAGATTATATCTTGTTAATTTCAGTTATCGTTCTTTCTGTAATAAGTGTTTTTGTTATGTATTCTACTGATGGAGGCGAAGCACTTTTTCATACTAAAAATCATTTTGTAAAACTTGCTGCTTTTTTTCCATTAATGATTTTTGTAGCTTTCTTTAATATAAAATTTTGGCATAACATTTCATATATAATTTATTTTATAGTAATACTTTTATTAATCTATGTATCCTTTTTTGGGATTAAGTCTTCAGGTTCGCAAAGATGGATGGATGTATATTTTTTTGTACTTCAGCCCTCTGAATTAATGAAGATAGCAATTATAATGTGTCTTTCCAAATATTATCATAGATTAAAAATAGAGAATGTAAATTCATTCACAAGTATTACTATTGTATTGTCGGTTATATTAATTCCTACTATCTTAGTAGTTTCTCAGCCTGATCTTGGTACCTCAATACTTATTGCATTAAGTGGATTGATTATACTCTGGTTAGGAGGAGTAAAAATTAAATATTTTATTTATTCATTTTTTACTTTTTTAATTTCACTCCCATTTATAATTTCATTTTTAAAACCTTATCAAAAACTTAGAATACTAACTTTTTTAGACCCAGATAGAGACCCTTTGGGTGCGGGATACCAAATTATACAATCAAAAATAGCCATTGGCTCAGGCGGTCTTAATGGAAAAGGCTTTTTAAAAGGTACACAAAGTTATTTAGATTTTTTACCTGAAAAACATACAGATTTTATATTCACCTTATTCTCTGAAGAGTTTGGGTTTATAGGTTCGGTTGGACTTCTAATATTATACTCAATAATAATTTTTAGAATTGTTAGAATAGGATCTATTTCAAGAAGTAATTTTGCCAGACTTTTTTGTTTTGGATATGCTTTTGCAATTTTTATTTATATTGTTGTAAATCTATCTATGGTTTTAGGTTTATTACCTATAGTTGGCTCTCCACTACCAATCATGTCATATGGTGGTTCATCAATGTTAGCAACAATGATTGGTTTTGGGATAGTATTGAGTGCAAAAATTAATAATAAACAAATTATTGCTTAACATTATTTAAATTTGCATAATTTGTCACTCTATAAATTTAATTTTTAATTGTATAACAATTTGATGAATAAAAATCTTAAAGTTGGAATAGTTGGTGCAGGTATCCAAGGTGTATCCAATGCTTTATTTCTTCAAAAAAAAGGTTTTAATGTAACTATCTTTGATAGAGATAACCCAGGTAGTCAAGCAGCCTCTTATGGTAATGCAGGACACTTTTCGCCGTATGCATCTCTTTCTTTAAATAGAACCGATGTTTTAGCAGATGTTCCAGCTATGTTAATAAGTTCCTCAGGTCCTCTAGCTTTAAAATGGAATTATGTTCCTAAAATGCTTCCTTGGTTTTTAAAATTTATAATGAATACCACTAAAACTAAGATGATGCATACTGCAAAAAATATGCATCAAATTTTAGATTTGGCACTTCCAGCTTATGATGAGTTGTTTGAGGAAATAGACTTGGAGGGTTTAGTAGAAAATAAAGGTATTCTATATATATGGAATGATAAAGACTTGAAAAGTAGAGAATTGGAAATAAGAGTTAGAGATGAATTGGGTGTGGAACAACAACTAGTTAATAAAGCAGAAATTCATGATCTTGAACCTCATATCAAACCATTTTACCATGCTGGTGTATATTATCCTTATGCAAGACATGCAAGAAACCCTAAAAGGATTCTTTTAAAATTATTCGATTTATTTTTACAAAAGGGTGGAAAGTTTAATAAAGTAAATATTAAAGATATTAATTTTGATGAAGAAAAACCAGTTTTTAAAACTGAAACTCAAAGTTATGTTTTTGATAAAGCGGTAATAGCCTGTGGGGCTTTTTCAAAAAAATTAACAGATAATCTTGGTGAAAAAATACCTTTAGATACAGAGCGTGGATATCATGTTCATTTCAAAAACTGTGATCATTTATTAAGTCGACCCGTAATATTTTCTAATCGTGGATTTGGAATAACACCAATGGAACAAGGGTTAAGAGTTGTGGGAACAGTAGAATTTGGAGGCTTGGATAATCCATTGTCTAAATCAAGAATTAAAAATTTGATAAACAATGCAAAATATATGCTTGGTGATTTGCCTGAACATGAGGATGAATGGCTAGGATTTAGACCTACTTTACCTGATTTTTTACCTGTCATGGGACCATCAAAAAATTATAAAAATATTTATTACTGTTTTGGTCATCATCATTTAGGATGGACTTTGGGTCCAATTTCTGGAAAGATTGTTTCAGGAATGATAGCGAACGAAAATACAAATTTAGATTTAAAACCATATAGTTCGCTTAGATTTAGTTAAGTGACAAGAGATAATAACTTTTTAGCCTATTTATATCTTTTTTTGACGGTTACGTTTTGGGCAGGAAACTTTGTAGTTGGAAAACTTGCAAGCTTTTATCAGGTACCACCTTTTTCATTAAACTTTTATAGATGGTTTTTTGCGTGGTTAATTTTAGCACCTTTTACAATTCCAGAAATATTAGAAAAAAAAAATTACATTATAAAAAACTATAAACTTTTTATTATCCTAGGAGTTACAAGCATTACAGTATTCAATTCTATTGTTTATTATTCTCTAAATTTTACTCAAGTTATCAGCGGAGTATTAATGATTTCAACTATACCTGTAATGATAATGTTGTTTTCATCAATTTTAAATATTGAAAAAACAAATTTTTTTCAGATTATAGGAGTAATTTTTTCTTTTGCTGGTGTGATCATGATTATAACCAAAGCAAATTTGGAAATATTAAAAAATTTAGACTTTAACAAAGGTGATATTACTATGGTAATAGCAATGTTCTCATGGGCTTTATATTCAACGTTGTTAAAAGGAAAAAAATACGAGTTAACTCAAATTTCATTACTTCAAGTAGTTATCACTTTTGGTTTAATATTTTTAATTCCAGTTTACTTCATTGAATACAAAATTGGATTTAGAATTAATTTAGAATTACCATTTATTTTAATCTTGTTTTATGTAGTTTTGTTTCCAGGTTTGGCATCATTTCTTTTGTGGATAAAAGGAATATCTATGATTGGTGCAAACAGATCTGGTGTTTTCTTGCACCTAATGCCAATTTTGAGTGCCATAATGGCGATGATTTTTTTCAATGAAAAATTTATGTTTTATCATATTTTAGGCGCTTGTTTCATTATTACAGGTATTTTGTTATCAAATAAGAAAGTTAAAAATGCTTAAAGTTGCTATATTAGATGATTATCAAAACGTTGCTCAACAATTTGTAGATTTAGAAAAACTTTCAGGAAAATATGAGTTTAAAATTTTCAGTGAACCATTTTTGGATGAATCAGACGCAATTGAGCAGTTGGCTAATTTTGAAGCTTTACTAATAATGAGAGAAAGAACTCCAATTACAAAAAATTTAATTAATAATTTAAATGATTTAAAATTTGTTATCACAAGTGGATTACGTAATAAATCTATTGATTTGGAGGCAGCAAAGAAAAGAAAAATTACAGTTTGTGGAACAGATATAAATTTAAATCCAACACCTGAATTGACTTGGGCACTTATTCTTGGTTTAGCAAGAAATTTTAAGGAAGAGTTTGATAATATGTACCAGGGTTATTGGCAAACAACTATAGGTGTAGAATTGAAGGGAAAAATTCTAGGTTTAATTGGTCTAGGAAGAGTAGGTACGGAGGTAGCTAAAATTGGAAAAGCTTTTGGAATGCAAGTAATGGCCTGGAGTGAAAACTTAAGTTTAGATAAGTGCAAAGAATTAGATGTACTCCCTTGTAGCAAAGATGACTTAATTACAAATTCTGATGTACTTTCAATTCACGTTCAAGGAGGCGAAAGATACAAAGATTGCATTACCATAAAAGAATTTGATAAAATGAAAAAAACAGCTTTTTTAATAAATACTTCTAGAGGACCTATTGTTAATGAAGATGATTTAATTATAGCATTATCAACTAATGTAATTGCAGGAGCAGGAATAGATGTTTATGACAAAGAGCCTTTACCAGAGAATAACAAACTTCGATTTTTACCCAATGCACTGCTTACACCTCACATAGGTTATGTAACAGCTGAAAATTATAGTATTTTTTATAATCAAATGATTGAAGGACTAGAGGCTTGTGTAAATGGAAAGCCTATCAGAGTTCTAGAATAAAAATGGAACTACCGATTGTTAATCACGAGGATTATTTTGCTAAAATTGGTGATGATCATAAATTTCCAATTAACAAATTTGGAGAATTAGCAAACTACTTAACTCAAAACAAAATAGTAAGTAAATTTCATAGACCCTCAGCCTGCTCATTTGAAACATTAAGCTATGCACATTCAAAAAATTATATTTTAGATATTAAAAATAAAACTTTAAGTAAAGAGGGAGTAAAAAAAATAGGTTTTCCACTTGTAGATAGTGTTGTGCAAAGATCATTAGTTGCTACAGGTGGTACAGTACTAGCATCTAAACTTGCAATAAATTATGGAATATCCTGTAATACTGCTGGAGGCAGTCATCATGCAAATTATGATGGTGGGGCTGGATACTGTGTATTTAATGATGTTGCAGTTGCATCACACTATTTACTCAATAGAGGTCTTGCCAATAAAATACTAATTGTTGATTTAGACGTTCATCAAGGAAATGGGAATTCAGAAATTTTTAAAAATAATAGAAGCGTTTTTACTTTTAGCATGCATTCCAAAACTAACTATCCTGCTAAAAAATCAAATAGTGATTTAGATATAGAGCTTGAGGACGATTTAGAGGATGATTCTTATATTAAAACACTAAAACATTACTTAAGAAAGTTAAATCAAGAAAATTTTGATTTTGTTTTTTATATAGCTGGTGTTGATATTCATTTTAATGACAGATTAGGTAAATTAAAAATTTCTGATGAAGGTATTAAATTGAGAGACGAGCTAGTAGTAGAAAACTTTTTTTCTAGAAGAATACCATTTTGCGGAGTTTTAGGTGGAGGCTATAACAAGGATTTCAAAAAACTTGTTGAATTACATTCAATCTTGCATCAATCTTGTGCTAAATATTTAGGATAATGACAAAAAAAATAAATCCAAATTTAACAGCTGAGCAAAAATTAATTTTATTTGAGGAGGGGACCGAGCGTGCAGGTTCGAGTGAACTCAATAATGAAAAAAGAGAAGGAAGTTTTCATTGTGCAAATTGTGATGAAAAATTATTTGATTCAAAAACAAAATATGAGAGTGGGTCAGGCTGGCCTTCTTTTTATGAATCTTTGCCTGATGTATTTGAAACCAAAACAGATCACTATATAGGATATGCAAGAACTGAATACCATTGTAAAAATTGTGGAGGACATCATGGTCATATATTTGATGATGGACCCAAACCTACAGGAAAAAGATTTTGTAATAATGGTGTTTGTTTAGTATTCAAACCTAAAATTTAAATGTATTTATTGTAAGGAAAATAAATTAAATTATAATAAGTTAATGAAAAAATATTTTTATTCGGTCATAATTATATATTCTCTGATTTTTAATGTATATGCGGATGTTTCAGATAAAATTTCTGCTAAAGTAAATGATTATTTTTCTAATTTAATTCCAGGCAATGGGATTACAGAAGTAAGTTTAGATTTAAGAGAAAATAATAGTCCAGATTTTAGTATTCTTGCTGTGAGAGAATTAGAAAAATCTTTAACAGGAAATATTTTCACTCAATTTTCTTTGTTTAATACTGAGCAAAATAATGATGATAGAGTTGTTGGTAATTTAGGGTTTGGAAAAAGAAATCTTAGCGATGATAAATTAATTTTAACAGGCTCTAATATTTTTTTTGATTATGACAGTCACGGAAATATAAGAACTAGTTTAGGAGTTGAGGCAAGAAACGCAGTATTAGAATTTTATGGCAATTACTACAAAGGTTTGGGAGATGGACCTGATGAAAAAGTACTAGATGGATATGATTTAAGATTTGAATCTCAAATTCCATACCTACATTGGGCAGATATATTTTACAATACTTATAAATGGAAAGGTGTAGACAGAGAAGATGTTGAAGGAGCTAAAATGGGTTCAGAAATACAGTTCACACCAAATATAAATTTAGAAATTGCATATGATGATAAAAAGAAAAGAGGTATTGAGGATGAATGGTATGCTAGAATAATGTTTATGCATCCCCCAAAAGAAGGGCCAAGTGCAAAAGATGGGATTGCAAACATAGCATGGAAAGAAAACAAAGACATGTCAGGCGAGCTTTTGTCGAAAGTTAAAAGAAACAATAAAATTATGATTGAGTTTAAAGGATCAGCAACAATATCTAGAACAGATTAATGAAAAATATTTTTAAATTTTTAATGATAAGTTTATCCTTTTTGATACTAAATTTTGAGACAGTACAAGCTGCAACAGCTACAGGAAATGCAGATGTTTATAAGGTTACAATGAGAAAAATAGAATTATGCACTGGTTACACTGTTGTAGATTTCGATAATGTCCACACCGCGGACGCATGCCATAACGCAGTTGTGCTTGGTAGTGGAGATAAAGTAGTAGATATAGCATCTGTTAATGCAGGTTCAGCTGCAGCAAGTTATGGAGACACTGCTTTATTACCGCTAGGTGAAACTTACACACATTTGAGAGTTACTATTGATAGAAAATTTATAATTAAATCTGAGAGTGCAATCGATACTGGTGGATCAAGTGATACTGATAACTGCGCTACTATTGCAACTGCCGACTCACAATATCAAAACGATGAGGCAACTGATAAGTATACTCACAAAGTTGCAGTAGCTGAAGGCGGTACAAATGCAGAAATGAATTTATATATGACTAATGGAAGACAATCAGATGAAAGTACTGCGAATTACACACAATGCTTCAATGCAAATTGTTCACAAAAAAATACAAGTTGGAATTGGAATTATGCTAAAGATGCATCTGAACTAACCTCAGCAATAGCAATGCGAACTATGAGATCATCATTGACTACTGATGATATTCAATTAGTTTATGCATTATCATCACCATATACAGTTGCTTTAATACCTCCAACAATTGACATTTCTTTTGGAACAAGAAATGCTATAGGAGTACAAGAGGTTAGTAACAGCGAGGGTGATGGTACACCTTCAGCCAATGATGGAATGTGTTCATTTTATCCGGAAGAGCCAATAGTCACTATTACAATTAAATAATTTTTATTACAGATCATATCAGCATTCGACTTGAACTTTAAAATAATTATTTGATGGCAAAAGTCCTATATTTTTTAGCTCAAGACTAAGAAAACAATTATTAAGTTAGAGTTAAAATAAAAGATTAAATTTTAAAAGCAAAGAAACAGTTAGCTGAAGGGGAAAGAAATTAATTTTTTAAAAGATCTTGAAGTTTATTCTCTTTTTCTAAAGCTCTAACTTCATCATAACCACCGATATGCTCTTCATCAAAAAAGATCTGGGGAATTGTTCTTCTACCATTAGCCTTTTTTATCATTTCATCCATAGCTCCATCAACTTTTGAAATATCAATTTCATTATATGTTGCATTATTTCTTGCTAATAATCTTTTGGCTGCTTCACAATAATTACAAAAAGGACCAGTATACATGGTAATTTTTTTCATAAATTATAGATAATCACCTTTTTTAATTTTACTAGTAATTTCTTTTCTAGAATATTCAAACTTTTTACGATGTTTAATACTTTTTTGATTTACTCTTTTTCTCCACAATCTAAACGATGATGGTTTTAGAGATCTCCTCATAATTTTAATTACATCAGATTCCTTCTTTCCAGTCTTTTTTTCAATTTCTTCAAAAGTTATTCTGTCTGCCCAAGCTGCCCAAATGATCCAATCAGGATCGTCCATTTTGGGTTCTGGATTTTTGACTTTAGTAATTGGCCTGTGACCTTTTTTTTTCATAAATCCTTTATATTTGAAAAAAATATTTAATGCATTTTTTTTACCCTTTGATATTATGTTCTAGATAGTCCTTCTTAGCCATCTTTAGCTCCCGGTTTTTAAGGACTATCTTTTTTTATGCTCCCCCTAGATTTTATTCTTTATTTACAAATTATAATATTTTTATTTATTACCCCTGGAACTCCTAGAATCGTAATTATCTCTTATTCAATGAATTATGGTGTTGGTAAATGTGTATGGTCTGCTTTAGGCGATATAACTGCAAATTTAATTCAGGCAACTTTAGTTATTTTTGTTATTGGATCTTTTTTTTCAGATAATTCAACAATACTTAATGCATTTAAGTGGATAGGAATAATTTATTTATTATATTTAGCCTATGATATTTATAAATCTCGACCAAAAAGCATTTCAAATGAAGGAGAAATAGAAAAAAGTAACTTATCTTTTTTTAGAGATGGTTTTTTAGTTGCTGGCACAAGTCCAAAGGCTTGGATGTTTTTTCCTTTTATTTTTCCTCAATTTATTGACTTTAATTCAAACTTATTATCTCAATTTGTAATTTTAATTACAACTTACATCGTTTTAGATTTTTTATCTTTAATTGGTTACGCAATGCTCGCACAGAAATTAATTAAGTGGATCACTGCAAATCCAAAAACAATAAATACAATTTCTGCGAGTGTTTTAGTTATTATTGCGGCAATAATCTTAATAACACAACAATATTGACCGATTTTGGCTCTTATTGCCACTTGCATAAAATAAAATTTCTTTATTTAATCAGTTTATAATTAATTAATTAAAGAGGAAATAAAATGCGATTAAATAAAATAATTTTAAGTTTTGTTTCTGCATTAGTAATTTTATTTTCAACTTCTGTTGTATCATTTGCAAAAGTTGTTGGTGACAAAATTATTTTAGGTGCTGCTATTTCCCTAACTGGCAAATACTCATCGAATGGTGTTCATACTCAAAATGGTTACAACATGGCCGTTGACAGAATTAACAGCATGGGTGGCGTCAAAGTTGGTGGAAAAACTTATAAGTTTGATATTATTTATTATGATGATGAGTCAAACCCTAAGAGAGCTGCACAGCTTGCAGAAAGATTAATTTCACAAGATGGTGTTGAGTTTATGCTTGGCCCTTACAGTTCTGGTTTAACTAAAGCGATTGCACCGGTTACTGAAAAATATGGTGTTCCAATGGTTGAAGCAAATGGTGCATCTAGATCTTTGTTTACAAAAGGTTACAAATATCTATTTGCTGTATTAGCTCCAGCTAATTTGTATCTTGATGTTGCTATTGATTTAGCAGTTGAAAAGAATAATGGAAAACCAGTGACGGTAGCAATGGCATTTGAACAAGATGCGTTTTCTCAAGATGTTAGATTGGGAGTTTTAGATGCAATTAAAAGAACTGGCTCAAAAAAGGTAATAGATGATAAGTTACCAAAAGAGTTAAACGATATGGCTGCTACATTAGTAAAAGTGAAACAGATGAAGCCAGATGTTCTTGTTGTATCAGGTCATACAAAAGGTGCACTTACTGCAATTAGACAAATTGCTGAAATGAAGGTAGATGTTCCAATGTTGGCTATGACTCACTGTGATGCTGCTAAACTATCAAAACAGCATGGCAAAAACTCACAGTATGCACTATGCGCTTCTCAATGGCACAAAACATTAACATATAAAGATAATTTCTTTAAAGATGGAATGACTTATGCGGCTGACTTTGAGAAAGAGTTTGGATATGATCCACCTTATCAATCTGCAGAATCTTCTGCTGCACTGTTAGTATTTAAAGATGCTTTTGAAAGAGCAAATTCGTTTGATCAGAAAAAAGTAAGAGATGCTCTTGCAGCTACTAACATGCAAACATTCTATGGAAATATTAAATTTGCACCTGGTGGTCAAAATGTTGACAAACCTATGGTACTTTTCCAAGTAATGTGTGATGACTCAGGTAAATGTGAGAATAAAGTTGTTGCGCCGACTAAATGGGCATCAGCTAAGTTAATACATCCTGTTCCTAAGTGGTCAGAAAGATAAAATAAAAAATATCAAAGCCCCCTAGTATTAGGGGGCTTTTTTTTATATAACCCAAATACTTTTTATGGATTTCATGGTTTTCCAATATCCGATGATAACGGTCCAAGCTTGCTTGGATGGAATCCTACTTGGAATTTTATTCGCATTGATTGCGTACGGAATGGCTCTTCAATGGGGAGTGATGAACATAATTAATATTGCACAAGGAGATCTTGTTATTCTGGGAGGGTATATTGCTTACTTTATGTATCTCTACGGTATTCATCCAGCATGGGGTGTAATTGTAGCACCAGTAATAATGTATTTTCTAGGTGTACTAATTTACAAACTGGTTATTAACAAAGTAGTGGATAGAGACTTATTTATCTCCATATTAGCAACTTTTGGAATAAGTATTCTGTTCATGCAATTAATGAATTTTGCATTTGGTGCTGACGTTGTACTTGCAAACTCAGATTATGGAACAACTATGTTATTTAATAATAATGTTGTGTTGCCAAACTCAAAACTTTTTTCAGCTTTTATAAGTATTTTATTCGCAATATGTCTAGTAATTTACATGAAAAAATCTAAGCTTGGTAGAGCTATTAGAGCTACTGCACAAAATGCTAGAGCTGCTAAAATTTTAGGTGTCGATACAGAAAAGGTTTATGCGGCAACTTTTGGTATAAATGCTGCTCTTTGTGGTGTTGCTGGAGCTTTAATTTCAATAACATTTACAATTCACCCTTATATGGGATTACCATATACAATTCGATCATTTATGATCGTTATTGTTGCGGGCCTTGGAAATTTACCAGGAGTTGCAATGTCTGGCATGGGCCTAGGTGTATTTGAGGAATTTGCTGACTATATTCTAGGAACAGAGTTTAGAATTGGATCTGTATTTTTATTATTAGTGTTAATTTTGGTTTACAGAAGGTTTAAACTTTCAAGAAAAAGAGAGTACCTAAAATGAAAAAAGTCGAAATTACAGATGATACTGGAAACATAATTAAAGTTGATATCGAAAAATTTAAAAAACATCTAGATGAGTATCATTTAAAGGGATCAAGCGTACATGAAGAAAATGGACATTACTTTACAGTTGACCAAAAATTTAGAGATAAAATAAACAGCTTATATGAACAAGAATAATTTAATTTTATACTCTGGTATTTTGATTTTTGGTTTAATAGCCCCATTCTTGTTTCCAGCTTTTAAAGTTCAATTATCAATACTTTGTGTATTGATAGTTCTTGCGACTACTTGGAACATTCAAGGTGGAGAAATGGGATATAATTCATTTGGAAATATTTTGTTTTATGGTCTTGGGATGTACCTTTGTGCATCTGTTCAGGTTGGAATGTTCTTTCCGTTAGCAGAATGGACTGAAAGTGGAGGTGAAAAAACATTTGTTCATACTCCTACCCAGTTTTTTCAAGGAATGGCTGTTGGGCTGGTTGTTGCAGCTATAGTTCCAACTATTATTGCTGGTTTAATTGGATACTCAATTTTAGGTCTAAGAGGGCATTATTTTGCGATCTGTACTTTAGGCTTAGGTGTGGCTGCAGGTGAAATTTCTGGAGGTATAGAAATCATTGGAGCAGGTCAAGGATTTACTACACCACCATTTCCAGATGTTGGTAGTTTAGAAGCTAGAGGAGAATTTTTTTATTTCTTAAGTTTCTTTACTTTAATTTTGACATTTATTGCAGTGCGTTCAATTTATTCTACGCGATTTAAATTAATACTTAATGCTATCAGAGACAATGAAGATAAAGCCGAAGCAATGGGCATTGAAACAATGAAATATAAAATTATCGGCTGGATGATCTCAGCTTTCTTTTGTGGATTAGCTGGTGGAATAATGGGCGGATTAGTTGGCTACATAGACTCTACAGACGTTGCTTTTGATGGAAGAGAGATGGGTGTATTCATGGTATTGATGGCAATACTTGGAGGAAAGGGAACACTTTGGGGTCCGATTATAGGTGCAACTATATTCCATATATTTAAAGAAGGTTTTTGGACATTCTTTTTAGGTTGGCAGTATGTTGCTCTTGGAGTTTTGATTGTAGTAATTGTAATTTATTTCCCAGAAGGAATTATGGGATGGTTAAGAGAAAAATATCCAGAACGTTTCGGTGAAGTAGTTGATGAAAAAGATCGTAAAGCACAGGTAGAACTTAAATGAGTATTTTAGAAGTAAGCAACGTAAGTAAATCATTTGGTGGTGTTAAAGCTAATGTAGACATCTCAATGAATGTTGAAAAAGGTAAGATAGTTGGATTAATTGGGCCAAATGGTTCAGGCAAAACTACATTGTTTAATTCAATTGTAGGGACTTACCCAATAGATAATGGATCTATTAAATTTAATGGTAAAGAAGTTTCTGAGTTACCAGTTCCAGTTATTGCTAAGTTAGGACTGCTAAGAACTTTTCAACAAACTAGAATTTATGGAAAACTTAATTGCATAGAAAATATGCTCATTAGTCACAAAGGTAGTGACGCAAATTTAATGAAAATATTTTCTAAAATTCCAAAAGAATTAACTGAAAAGGCTGAAAATCTATTAAATTTTGTAGGATTATATCAAAAAAGAAAGCTAAGAGCAGGAGATCTATCTTTTGGCCAGCAAAAATTATTAGAATTGGCGATGGCATTAATGAATGAGCCAGAGATGTTACTTCTAGATGAGCCTACAGCTGGAATTAATCCAACTCTAATAAATGGTATTATCGATAGATTAATTAAAGTAAATCAAGATTTTGGAATAACACTTTTAGTGATTGAGCATAACATGAGAGTAATTATGCAATTAGCAGAAAATATTTTTTGTTTAGCTCATGGTAAAATGTTGGCTAATGGATCACCAGATGAAATTAAAAATGATAAACGTGTCATTGATGCGTATTTAGGAGCACAATAATGGCTAACCAATATGAAGTATTAGGAAAAGCTCCAACACCAGATGATTTAAAAAAATTATCTCCAAACGAAGTTCATTTAACTATTAAAAATTTAAACGCTGGTTATGGAAAAATGGAAATTTTACATAACTTTGATTTATTCGTAAACAAAGCTCAGTCATTATGTTTAATTGGTCCTAATGGTGCTGGCAAATCTACAATTCTTCATTCAATATATGGTTTTACAAATATTTTTTCTGGCCAAATTGAACTTGAAGGAAAAGAAATTACAAATCTTACCCCAGCAGAAAAGTTAAAGTCAGTTGGTATAGCTTATATATTACAGGATAACTCCGTATTTCCAGATATGACAGTAGAAGAAAACTTATTAATGGGAGGATACATAAAAGAAAAAACAGATGAATCATTTGAAGAGGCTGAAAGAATTTTTGAAAAGTATGAAAGGTTAAGAAATAGAAGAAACCAACCCGCAAAAGTTTTATCTGGAGGTGAGAGAAGATTGCTAGAAATATCTAGAGCGTTAGTTATGAAACCTTCAGTACTTTTAGTTGACGAACCTTCAATTGGACTTGAACCTAGATATATTGAGATGGTTTTTGAAATATTAAGAGATCTTCAGCAAAATGAAAAAAAAACAATCATTCTAGTTGAGCAAAATGCCAAAAAAGGATTGGAGTTTGCAGATATAGGATACGTTTTAGTATCTGGGCAAACTGCTATTGCAGGTAAAGGAGATGACTTACTTCAAAATCCTGATGTTGGTAGATTGTTCCTAGGTGGATAATGATTAATAAAAATTTTTTCTTTAAAGGATATAGATCTACATTTACACATGATAGTCCAGCTATTGCTTTAACTTGTTGCTTTATAGCAATTGGAGCTCTATTTAAAAATTTAGGTTTTAATATTCAGGAAAGTATTTTTTCAACTGTTTTAACTTATGCTTTACCAGGCTCACTAGTAATGGCCGAGTCCATGTTAATAGGAGCATCTTTGTTAAATATTTTTTTGGCGGTATGGATTGTGAATGCAAGACTTTACCCTATGGCTGTATCTTTATTTCCGTTAATGATGCATAGAAGTCAACCTAAGTGGAAGTATTATTTTTCATGTCATTTCATTGCTATTTCCGCATGGTTAATCATGAAAAGCAATTATAAAAATATTCCAAAAAAACATAGAATTGATTATTGGATTGGTATTGGAAGCGCAACAGTAAGTGTATCAGTAATTGGAACATTTTTAGGTTTCTCTTTTTCAGAACATTTAAATAAAGATATGATGTTGGGTTTAGCAATTCTTAATCCAGTTTATTTTCTATGTATGATGATTGGCGCATCTAAAACTATACCAGTAACTCTATCAGTTTTATTTGGAACTATATTAGGACCAATTATTTATTTATTCTCACCAGAGTGGTCAATTTTGATAGCAGGTATAATTGGTGGAACCTTAGCTTATCTAGTAGGAGAGCACAGTGTCAGCTAATATTGTTTACGCAATCCTTGTTACGTCTTTAGCAACATTTTTGTCTAGATTTTTGGGCGCTCTAACATCTGAGGGAATAAAAGAAACTTCCAAGCTTTTTAAGTGGTTTAATTGTTTAGCCTATGCAACCTTGGCAGCATTAATAGCTAGAACTATAATTTTTCCTGCTGGTGTTTTGGTAGATGCTAGTTATTACAGTAGATCAATTGTTGTGTTTTTGTCCTTGTTTGTTTTTTTTATTTCTAAGAAAAACTTTGTTTATCCAACAATATTCTCAGCTATTTGTATGGCAATAATAAACAATTATATCTGATTAAATTGATTTATAAAATAAGGTAAAATAAAATTTAGAATGCAAAAAATTACAGGCATAGACATTCAAAAACATGATAAATCAAATAGGATTATAAAAATTAGTTTAGAAAATGACATAATAGATAAATTAATTTTCCCTTTTAATAAATTTGATTTAACAGCATTAGAGCTAAAACCATTTACAAGATTTACTTTAGCTAAAAGTTTAGATGATTTAACAAATAATAAATTAAGCGAATTAATGAACTCAATTATTAGAGATAGATCTACAGGTTGCTTTATTATTGGACCAAAAAATATAACCACAAAAATTAATGATACATTTTTAGTTAAGTTATCAACTGCAATAGCTCATCTAATTGGTGTACCTAATCATGATGCCATGGCAGGAAAATATTATGCTCGTTTTCACGTTAAACATGAAGATACTAGCGACTCTTACCTAAGAAAGGCTTATAGGAATATGGATCTTCACACAGATGGGACGTATGTGAAAGATGTAACCGATTGGTTAATTATGACAAAAATTGATGAGCAAAATGTTGAAGGTGGTGAAACAGCCATGTTACACCTTGATGACTGGGAGCATTGTGATGATTTATACAATGATCCAATTGGGAGACAAAATTTTGTTTGGGGGTCACCAAAAAGTAAAAATATTGATTACAAGGTAGAGCATCCAGTCTTTTCGACTGATAAAGAGGGAAGACCAACGATATCTTATATAGATCAATTTCCAGAACCTAAAAATATGGATCAAGGAAATTTTTTACAGAGATTGTCTGATGGATTAGAGGAAAGTAAAAATAAAATAATTACAAAATTACCTGTTGGATTCTCTGTGATTGCAAATAATTATTTCTGGCTTCATGGAAGAAAACCTTTTAAAAAAAATAAGGAATTAAGTAGGGAATTACTAAGAATTAGAGGTTCTTTTTTTGTTAATTAATTCAATATAATCAATATAAAGTATGCAAAATTATGAATTTAGGTTTTATTGGTACTGGAAAAATTGCAGCTTCAGTGATTACTGGAATATGTAAATCAAAAATTTCCTATAAGAAAATTATTATTTCTCCAAGAAATAAAAAAATAGCTCTTAAGTTAAAAAGAAAGTTTAAAAAAATAATTATTGCCAAGGATAATCAACAAATTTTAGATCAATCTAATTGGGTATTTTTATCTGTTACACCTACTGTTGGTGAAAAAATTATTAAAGATTTAAAATTTAAATCAACCCAAACAGTCGTTAGTTTTATTTCAACAATTACTTTATCTCAATTAAAGAAAGCAATTAAAGTAAAAGCAAAAATTGTAAGAGCAATACCTCTACCTCCAATTTCATTAAAGAAGGGTCCAGTGCCTATTTGTCCTCCTAATTCAAAAGTAAAAGCATTTTTTAATAATTTGGGCACAACTGTAGAAATTAAAAATGAAAAATCATCCATAAATTTTTGGTCAACCTCTGGCATGATGGCACCTTTTTATGAGATGTTGAGAGTAATGACTGATTGGTTGGTAAAAAGAGGGGTAAAAAGAAATAATGCTCAAAAATATATTACTTCTTTATTTCTAGCTTTATCTGAAGATGCTGTAGTAAATTCAAAAGAAAATTTAAAGAATTTAGTAAAAGAGTCTCAAACGCCAAAAGGTTTAAATGAACAAGGTGTGAAAGAATTAACTAAAGATGGATTTTATAGATCTCTAGAAAGAGCATTAAATAGTATTCACAGAAGACTTAACAAATAAATCAAATGTCTGAAAATATTTTAGAGATTAATAATTTAAGTAAATATTTTGGTGGATTAGCTGCAGTTTCAGGTTGTTCAATAAAAGTTAAAAGAGGAACTATCACTGGTATCATTGGGCCAAATGGATCTGGTAAAACAACTTTATTTAATTTAATTGCTGGAAACTTAAAATCCTCTGGTGGAAATGTTGTTTTTGATGATGAAAATATTACTGATGTTCCATCTTATGAATTGTTTTCTAAAGGGTTGTTAAGAACATTTCAAATTGCACATGAGTTTTCAAATTTATCTGTTTTAGAAAATTTAATGATGGTTCCAGGAAATCAATCTGGAGAAAAAATAATGACAGCATTATTTAAACCAGGTTTAGTTGCACAAGAAGAGGCTGTGGTTAAAGAGAAAGCGAAAGAAGTTGTTGAATTTTTAAATTTAGGACATTTATCAAATGAGCTCGCTGGAAATCTTTCAGGTGGACAAAAGAAATTATTAGAACTTGGAAGAACCATGATGGTTGATGCAAAATTAGTATTATTAGATGAAGTAGGGGCTGGAGTTAACAGAACTTTGTTAAAAGATCTTGGAACTGCAATAGAAAAGTTAAATAAAGAAAAAGGTTATACTTTTTGTATGATTGAACACGATATGGATTTTATTGGAAGATTGTGTGATCCAGTGATTGTAATGGCTGAGGGTTCAGTATTATTTGAAGGAAGTGTTGATGAAGCAAAAAAAGATGAGAAAGTTATCGAAAGCTATCTTGGAAGAGGATCAAAATTAAAGGATACAAACTAATGGCATATTTTGAAGGAATAGAAATGACAGGTGGTTATGGTAATGGTCCTGACATTATTAGTTCGTGTTCAGTAAATGTTAATAAAGGTGAAATAGTTTCTATTTTAGGTCCTAATGGAGCTGGTAAATCAACTGCCATGAAAGCGATGTTGGGCTTGTTGAATTTAAAGTCTGGATCAGTAAAGATTGATGGTAAGGATATTTCAAAATTATCTCCTCAAGATCGAGTTAAGCAAGGTATTTCTTTTGTGCCACAGACTAAAAATGTTTTTGCAGGGATGACTGTTGAAGAAAATTTAGAAATGGGTGCATTTCTTGTTGAGGATGAAATCAAAAATATAATTGAGGAAATTTATGAATTATTTCCAATTTTAAGAGAGAAAAGAAATCAGTTGGTTGGTGAACTCTCTGGAGGTCAAAGACAACAAGTAGCTCTAGGTCGAGCTTTAATGATTAAACCCACTGTTTTAATGTTAGACGAGCCAACTGCCGGTGTATCGCCAATTGTGATGGACGAATTATTTGATCATATTGTAAAAGTAAAAAGAACAAACGTTGCTATCTTAATGGTAGAACAAAATGCAAAACAAGCCTTAAGCATTTCAGATAGAGGCTACGTGCTAGTTACTGGAGAAAATCGTTATTCAGGAACTGGAAAGGAATTATTAGACGATCCAAGAGTAAGAAGCTCTTTTTTGGGAGGGTAATATGGATTTTGTAAATGCAATAATTCTTTTATTAAATTATATATTTATTCCTGCATTAACTTATGGTTCTCAGTTAGCATTAGGTGCAATATTTGTAACATTAATCTATGGAATTTTAAGATTTGCAAACTTTGCGACTGGTGACATGATGTCTTTTGGAACCATGATGACAATATTGTTTACATGGTATTTTCAATCTTTAGGTGTTTCTTTAGGTGTTTTACCTACTGCTTTATTGGCCATTCCATTTGGAATAATTTTCATGATTTTTTACATGCTTATAATAGATAAGTTTGTCTTTAAGTATTATAGAAATCAAAAAAGTCCCCCAGTTCAATTTGCAATGGTGAGTATTGGAGTAATGTTTGTAACACAAGCAGTGGTAAGAATTATTATTGGACCTGGTGACAGAAGATTTTTTGATGGTGAAAAATTTATTATTAAAGCTCGTGAATTTAAGGAGATGACAGGTTTAAATGAAGGTCTTGCATTGAAATCAACTCAAGTGATAACCATTTTTGTAACAATAGTTTTAGTCTCTTTATTGTTTTGGTTTTTAAATAGAACAAAAACTGGAAAAAGTATGAAAGCTTATTCTGATAATGAAGATCTTGCTTTGTTGTCAGGTATTGATCCAAAAAAAATAGTTTTAGTTACTTGGGTTATTGCTGGAATTTTAGCTACAATAGGCGGTGCTTTGTATGGTTTGGATAAAAGTTTTAAACCGTTTACTTATTTTAATAATATGCTTCCTATTTTTGCTGCTGCAATTGTTGGAGGAATTGGAAATCCATTTGGAGCTTTTTTAGGTGGATATGTAATTGCTTTTTCTGAAATATTGCTCACTTACGCATATAAAAAATTCTTTATTTATATTTTACCAGAAAGTATGGAGCCAAGTAGTTTGGTTCAGTTATTATCCACAGATTATAAGTTTGCAGTTTCGTTTTCTATTCTTGTAATTGTTTTAATTTATCGACCTTCGGGAATATTTAAGGGGAAAGTATTGTGAGAAAAAACCTAAATGTAATTGCAGCATACAGTATCATGATGGTACTCATTCTGATGGTTGGTATATTTCAGTCTTGGAACATAGCGTTATCAATATTTAATCTTTGTTTAATTTCTGCAGTTATGACAATGGGTGCGAATATTCAATGGGGATATGCTGGTTTAATTAATTTTGGAATTATGGGCTATACAGCTTTAGGTGGTTTAGCTGCGGTATTAATATCTGTAGATCCTGTCCAAGAAGCTTGGAGGGCTGGAGGTTTCGACATTCTAATGTCGTTGTGGCTGATAGTAGTAATGGTATTAGTTATACGCTTTGTTTTAAAAAGATTTGAAAAATCAAAAATAAGAACGTACAGCATAGCTGCAATAATAATTTCAGGTATTTTACTTATCAGATTTTCTGCAGAGCCAGGCATAGAAGCAATTGAAGCAGTAGATCCAGCTAAAACTGGTTTCTTAGGAGGATTTGGATTACCAATTATATTTTCTTGGATAGTTGGAGCACTTTTTGCTGGTGGTTTAGCTTTTATAGTTGGAAAAGTTGCGCTTGGTCTTAGAGCAGATTATTTAGCTATCGCAACACTTCTTATTTCTGAAATTGTTATTGCAATTATTAAACATGAAGACTGGCTCACAAGAGGAGTCAAAAATGTTATCGGCTTAAAAAGACCTGCACCTTATGAAGTAGATCTACAAACAACTGATTGGTTTATTAAATTAGTTGAAAAGTTTAATTCAGGAAAATTAAGTGTAATTGAGAATTTAGCTGATAGACAAGCTGCTTTAAATCAACTTGTTATTGAAGGCTCTTCAGTATTTGTAAAACTGTGTTATTCAGGATTATTTTTAGTAGTAGTAATCATTCTTTTAATTTTAACTCAAAAGGCTCTTTATTCTCCATGGGGAAGAATGATGAGGGCAATTAGAGACAATGAGGAAGCTGCAAATGCAATGGGTAAAAATGTTGTTAAACAACATTTACTAATTTTTATTTTAGGCTCAGCAATTGTTGGAATTGCGGGTGCAATGCTTGTTACACAAGATGGTTTATTTACACCCGGAAGTTATAGACCTATGAGATATACTTTTTTGATTTGGGTGATGGTAATTGTTGGAGGAAGTGGAAATAATTTTGGAGCAATTTTAGGAGGATTTGTTGTTTGGTTTTTATGGATAGAAGCTGCACCAATATCATTATTCTTAATAAACTTTTTCACTGCGGGAATTCCTGAAACAAATGCACTTAAAGCTCATTTAATTGAAAGCGTTCCTTATTTCAGATTTTTACTGATGGGATTAGGATTGTTGTTTATAATGAGGTATAGACCTAAAGGTATACTTCCTGAAAAAATAGAAATAAAGTAAACGTAATGAAATATATTATATTAGGTGCTGCCGCTGCTTGGGCTTTGTATATGGCTGATAAGTATTTATTCTTTTAATGAATAAAAATCTTTCGTTACTTATATTAAGCCAGATTTTTGCTTTTACAGCTGCCCCAGTCACCGTTTTTTTAAGTGGTATAATTGGTTCAAAATTTAGTCCAATAAATACTTTAGCAACTCTTCCAATGGCTTTGTCAGTAGTCGGAATTGCGTTATTTGCTTTTTTTGCTGCAAAGTTAATGAGTATAATTGGACGGAAATTGGGATTCATTTACGCATCATTAGGTACATGTTTTGCATCTCTTTTAACTGCATACTCTATAATTATAGAAAGTTTTGTCTTATATAATTTAGGATGCTTTTTAATTGGTGGAGGAATAGCTTTTAGCCATCAATATCGTTTTGCAGCAGTCGAGGTTGTGGATAAGGATTATGCACCAAAAGCAATTTCTATCATTTTGTTAGCAGGAATAGGTTCGGCCTTTATTGGTCCAAACATTGCAAACATTTCAAAAGAATTAATTTCAGATCATATGTATGCAGGTTCTTATCTTGCACTTGCCATTTTATCTATCTCATCAACAATATTTTTAATTTTTTATCAGGAACCAAAAACGATATCTAGTAATCAATATAAAACAGGAAGAAGTTTTTTTGAGCTTATCTCACAACCTAGATTTCTACAGGCACTGATAGCTTCAGCTTTTGCGTATGCAGTAATGACTTTTTTAATGACAGCAACTCCCATAAGTATGCATTTGATGGAGAAAATAAGTTTATCCAAGACTGGATTTGTTATTCAGCTTCATATAGCAGCCATGTTTTTACCTTCATTAATTACTGGAAATTTAATTAAAAGGTTTGGTCATAGTAAAATTATGCATATGGGAGTTTTATTATTTTTAATCACAATAATTACTAGTTTGTTTGAACAAAATTTTATTAATTATATGATTGCTCTTATTTTTCTAGGGCTAGGATGGAATTTTTTATTTATATCAGGAACAAGTTTACTTGTTTTGTGTTATAGAGAAGAGGAGAAATATAGAGCTCAAGGGTATAATGATTTAATTGTTTATTCTATACAAGCAGCAGCGAGTTTGTCTGCTGGGGTGTTTCTAAGCTTAACTAGCTGGAAAACTATGAATTTAATTTGTTTGATTTTTCTAATTATCATAGCTCTATCTACCATAAGAGCTGACTTAAAAAAAAACCCCAGTAATTAAATTACTGGGGTTTTTTGAATTAAGATAAAAAATTATCTTTGTTTTTTAGTTTTGAATTTTCCACCTTTAATTTCTTGTTCTAAGAAAGAACCTTCAGCTTCACCAACACTAGTAAAAGTTACTCCAGTAGCACCTTCGTAATTAATCTTTTTACCTTTTGCTAGTAAGTCTAAGCCTTTCTTAAGTTCACCTGGATAAATTTTAGTTCCAGGAGCATTAGCAACATCCATTACATTTTTTGCAATTGATGCTCTGTCAGCAGAGTTACCTGCTTGCATTGCAAGAACGATTAAAGCAGCTGCATCGTAAGATTCACCTGTGTAAGGACCAGAAGCTTCTACACCTCCAGCTTTTGCAACTTCAGCAAATATACCTGCACCTTTACCAGTAGAACCTGGTAATGATCCAAATGATTTGCTTAAATCTTTTCCGAATGCATCAACTAAAGATTGACCAATCATACCATCTGATAAAATAAATCTATCAAACGCACCAGAGTCTAAAGAAGCTTGAATAATTCCTTTTCCTCCTTGGTCAAGATAACCAATAACTGCTACAGCATCACCACCAGCAGAAGCAAGAGTTGCTACTTCAGATGAGTAATCTGCTTTTCCATCTTCGTGAGCAGTTACAGTTGTAACTTTAATACCATGAGCTTCAACTGCTGCTTTGTAAACATCAGCTAAACCTTTACCATAGTCATTGTTAGTATAAGTGATTGCAACACTTTTTACTTTTCTGTCTTTAGTTATATCAGCTAAAATTTGACCACCTCTAGCATCTGATGGAGCAGTTCTAAAGAAATACCCTTTGTCATCTAGAGTTGTTAATCCTGGAGAAGTAGCTGAAGGTGAAATCATTACTACACCATTTGGTACAGCAACGTTAGTTGCAATAGCACCAGTTACACCTGAACAGTCTGCTCCCATAATTGCAGCTACACCACCTGAAATTAAACCTTCAGCTGCAGCTGTTGCCGCTGCTGAGTCAACACAAGTTGAGTCTGCTCTTACTGGCTCAATTTTTTTTCCACCTAATAGTGAACCTGAATCAGATGCTTCTTTAAATGCAAGCTCTGCAGATGCAGCCATAGCTGGAGTTAGAGATTCAATAGGACCAGTGAATCCTAAGATTATCCCCATTTTAATCGAATGTCCGTCTGCCATTACATTTGAACCAAAACTTGATAAAAACATAAATACAGCGATAAATAGTTTTCTCATTATCTTCCTCTATATTGTTAACAATTTATAAAAGACCAATTTAAGTATGAATATTATTAATATTCAATGACAAAATTATCCTATTTTAGATAGTTAATTGACGCTGAAAATTACCTGATTGAGAAGGGGTCTAAAGAAGGTTCATCAGATGTATAGAACCAAGTTGTTTTTACTCTTGTATAGTCTTTAATCGAGTCAATTCCTGCTTCTTTTCCATATCCACTATCTTTAATGCCTCCAAATGGTGCAGATGGTGAAATTAATCGATAAGTGTTAACAAAAGTTATTCCTGCCCTAATTGCTTTCGAAACTCTCATGCCTCTAGATAAATTGCTTGTATAAACTCCAGAAGATAATCCATATTGATTATCATTCATTTTAGAAATTACTTCTTCTTCCGTATCAAATTTCATAACCGATAATACAGGTCCAAATAATTCGTTTTCTGCTACAGGCAGATTATGATTGTCACATTCAATGATAGTTGGGGGAAAGTAATACCCTTTATTTGAGAAAGAATGTCTTTCACCTCCACACTTAATTTTTCCACCTTGATCAATTGTCTCTTTAATATTTTTTTCTATTACCTCTAATTGTTTAAAATTACTTAAAGGACCCATCTCTGTTTCTGGATCCATTGGTGCTCCAATTTTTATATTTGATGCACGATTTGAAAGCTTATTTAAAAATTCATCGTAAATTCCTTTTTGCAAATAAAGTCTTGATCCTGCTATACAACTTTGTCCACTTGCACCAAATATACCTGCAGTAATTCCATTTATTGCATTTTCTTGGTCTGCATCATCAAAGACTGCAACTGGACTTTTTCCACCTAATTCTAAGCTTACTTCTGATAAATTTTCTGCTGAGTTTTTAATTATATGTCTTGCTGTTTCAGGACCACCAGTAAAAGCAACTTTTTCAACTAAGTTATGAGTAGTTAAACTTTTACCACAAGGATCTCCAAATCCTGTAATTACGTTCACCACACCTTTAGGGATACCAGTTTTTTCAACTAATTTTGCAAATTCAAACAAAACAGCAGGTGCAAGTTCTGAAGATTTAATTACCACTGTATTACCCATTGCAAGTGCTGGTGCTACTTTAGTTGCGGTTAAAAACATTTGTGAATTCCATGGAATGATTGCAGCTATAACTCCAATAGGTATTCTTGTTGTTATTGCTTGAACATTTGGCTTATCGATTGGCAAAACCGTACCTTCAACTTTATCTGCCAAGCCAGCATAATAGTCGTAGTACTCTGCTATATAAACTGCTTGTTTTTTTGTTTCTCTGTAAAGTTTTCCAGTATCAATTGTTTCTATTTCTCCTAGCATTTCTGCATTCTCTCTCAATTGATTTCCAATAGCTCTTAAATATTTAGCTCTTTCTCTGGGAAGTAGTTTTGGCCATTCACCTTCGAATGCTTTTTGAGCAGCTTTTACTGCATTATCAACATCTTTAGCACTTGCTTCTGGAACAACTGCCCATGGCTCATTATGTTCTGGATTTAGAGTTTCAAATGTTCTTTTACTTTCTGAGTCAACCCACTCTCCATTAATAAACATTTTATATTGTTTAAGTTTACTCATCTGATCCAATAAAATTTTCGATAGTTAAATTTACATCATCAGCACACTCAATACCACAAAGATGTTTTCCATCTTTAATGATCTTTAATTGACTTTTAGAGATTAAAGCATTCAATTCTTGAGACATTTTTACAGTTGAGCCAATATCGTATTCACCTGTCACAACTAGCGTATTAGCTTTAATTTTATTAAAATCTTCATCATTTTTATGATTAACGAATAGCTCGTAAACCTTTAGAAAATTATTCATGTTATTTGCAGATAAAATTGAACTTATTTTTTCATATATTTCTGGATTATTTTCTAAATATTTATCAGTAAACCACCTCTTTAAAGCTTGCTTTGAAAGTTTTAAATCTTGTTTTGCCTGTTCAAACCTTTGATTAACAATTTTTTGTTGTTCTTCAGTTCTTTTATAAATAGAACACAAAAGAGTTAATGTCTGTAAACGTACATTATGTTTAATTGCAAAATTTCGTGCAATTAAAGACCCTATAGAGAAACCTACAAGATGTATTTTTTTTATTTTAAGATGGTCCAAAAGCTCGATAAGTTGTTTAGAAAAATCATCAAAACTTATTTCACCTTCTTCTAATGGTGATCTTCCATGACCTAAAATGTCGTAAGCAATATTTGAATGATAATTAAAAAATTCAAGCTGAGGTTGCCAAATTTCATGAGTTAGACCAACACCATGCACAAATACTATTGGGACTTCTTGATTTTTTTTATTGAATAAGTAATAGGTTCCTGAGACAGTAGTTCCTGTAATCATCAAGAATTATTTCGGTTCAATGCCCATTTCTTTCATATCTTGATATCTGTCACCAGTTCTTGCATGTGCTCTACCACTTGATGATCCACCAATTGCAATAACCACCTCGTCATCGAAGGGTGCATCATGAATAGTAAATTCGTGAGTTAAGTAATATGGTCTCAATCCAGAGTCTGTTTTATGCATCATAGGTATTGCAATCTTTGATCCAGCTGGTCCTCTTGTGTTTGTAAAACTTAAATATGAAGTTCCACCCACCGCATCTCTAAATTTATTTCCAAACCTTAAAGTATGAATAAAAGCTGAAGCATGTTCTATTTCACCGTTCAGTCCAACTACACCTGCCTTACCATATGCTAATATTTTTTCAGGTGATCCTATTTCTTTTATCAATTCTGGAACAAGTAAATCACCTAGCTTTGGTGCAAGATCTAAAATAGTTGGTCTGAGATCTTCAACAAAACCCTGACCATGCCATGGATTTTTAAAAACTGCTGCTACTGATACCATTAAAACTGGTTCTTTCACTTCTTTACCACCTTCAATAAAAGTTTTGTCTACAAATTTTGTAAATTTTCTTAATTCTAATTTCATTTTTTTACTCTATGTTTGAAACTATCTCTTCTAAAACTGTATAATGCTTTTGGATCTACATCAACATCAATCACAGATGGCTTATTTGATTTAATTGCTGCTCTTACAGCTTCACAAATCTCAGAAATTTTTTTAACTTTAAAACCTTTTGCACCATAAAGTTCCGCAACTTTATCAAAGGATGGACTGGTAATATCCGCACCTAAATATCTTTTTCCAAAAAAATCTTTTTGATAAGCTTTTTCAGCACCCCAACTTTTATTGTTCATCACAATAGTTGTAGTATTAATTCCATATTCAACAGCAGTGCTCAATTCAGATATTGTCATGCCAAAACCCCCATCACCCATAAGACTAACGACTGTTTTTTTAGGTTTTGCAACCTTGACTCCAAGACCACATGCAAATGAAAAACCAACTAAACCAAAATCCAATGGAGTAAATAATGAAGGAGGATCATAATATTCTAAAGCATCTGTAGCCTGCAAACATAACGTTCCAGCATCTAGAGTAATTGCCGAGTTTCTTGGTAGCACTTTTCTTAATTGTTTAAATAGTCCTTTTGGTTGTATAGGAAAATTTGGACCCAAATTTTCTTTATTTCTATTTATCAAATATTCTTTTCTCTGTTGTAAACAAGAGTTAGTCCAATCTTTAACATTTAATTTAATTTTCTCTTTTTTAACTTCTTCGTAAAGTTGTTTAGTTGCAGTCGCAGCATCCGCATGTATCTTTACTTTTACAGGAAAATATTTTCCAAGCATTGTTTTTTCTAGTTCAATTTGAATTATCTTTGCTTTTTTATTTATATTTTCATAAGAGTAAAAAGTTGAATTAAATCCTAAACGTGTTCCAATTGCTAAAATGACATCTGCATTTTTAACTAATCTTGATGCTACAGGATTTCCTCTAGGACCCATTTGTCCCACATTTAATTTATGACCAAAAGGAATTGCATCTCCATGACCCGCTGCTGTAACAATAGGTAGGTTGCATAGTTCAGCTAACTTTATTACCTCTTTGTATTTAGAATTATACTTAATTCCTCCTCCAACAATAATTACCGAACATTTTGAAGATCCGATTAATTTTGCAGCTTTTTTGATGTTTTCCTTATTTCCTTTTTGTTTGCTTACATTTGTGAACGATGGTTTTTTAGTATTGATATTATAATTGTTTGAAGCTGCTAATATATTTCTTGGTAAATTTACACAAACAGGTCCTTTTCTAGGTTTCATTGCCAAACTAAAAGCATCACTCATAATTTTTGGAATTATTTTTGAATTTTTTATAGTCCAAGTTTTTTTTGTAATAGGTGTAAACAAAGACTGTTGATCTAAACCCTGAAATGCATCTTCCATTTTATCTTTAGTTGAATAAGAACCTGCAATTGCAACAACTGGAGAAAAGGCTGCTTTTGCTTGAGCAACCCCTGTAACTAAATTAGTAGCACCAGGTCCATTTTGGCCTGCAATAATTACCCCAGGTTTATTTGAGGCTCTTGCATAACCATCAGCCATATGTGTGCCAGTTCTTTCATCTCTGACACCAATAAATTTTATACTTTTCTCATGATAAAGAGCATCAAACATTTCCATTGTAGCTGAACCAATAAGTCCAAAAACATGTTTTACTCTTTCTTTTTTTAATGATTGAACAGCAGCTTGTCCGCCGCTAATTTTTTTTCGTTTTTTATTCACGAAACTTTTTTTACTTCAGTATCAAAATCATCTTGAAAGTGAGGCATAACTTTTTCTGTAAAGAGTTTTATACTTTTCATACAATCTTTATGCTTCACACCTGGAAAATTAGACCAAACTTGTAAATTTTGTAAATTGAGTTCAGATTTTAATTCATGAATTTTATCAATCACATATTCTGGTGTTCCAAATAACATATTTCTTTTATGTAAAAATTCATAATTTAATAAATCCAATTTACCTTTTGTCTCTGGTAATTCTTCACCTGGATCCATATGATTTCCTAAACCTCTCCAATGACAAACCCATCTCATATAATTTACCATATGTTCACCAGCTTTCTCTTTTGCTTCTTCCATCGTATCTGCAACGAACATATCTCTTACAAGAGACACCCCTTCTCCAAGGGGTATATTTTTCTTTGTTACTTCTGATCTTTTGTTTTTATAAGCTTCAAACTTTGGCTTCAAAGCTTTTACTGTTGGTATCCACATGATAACATTGATATTATTTTCAGCAGCCCACTCAATCGATCTAATTCCATCAACTACTTGATGAATTGGAGGGTGTGGCTGTTGATATGGCTGAGGAACAACACTAATTTTTTTCATAGTACTGTCTTTCATATTCATAAATTCTTCACTAGGAGGACTCATATCATGCTGCCAAACATAATTTGGGGATGGATAAGTATAAAATTCTCCTTGGTGACTGAAAAATTTTTCACTCCATGCTTTCTTCAATACTTCTAAAGTTTCAGCAAATAATCTAAAATTTTTAGCCTGATCTTTTAAGTCAGCTTCTTTATTTAGGTTAATTGCTTCTCTTCCATAAATTCCTCTTGCCACACCTACTTCAACTCTTCCTTTAGAAAGCTGATCTAGTGTAGCTATATCTTCAGCTAATCTTATTGGATTATGAAAAGTAATAACGTTTGCAGCTTGGCCTATTCTAATATTTTTTGTTCTTGCAGCTGCATCTGCACCCATCATTAATGGATTTGTACAAGACTCCATTCCCTCGTGATTAAAGTGATGTTCTGTAAACCAAATTGAATTCCATTTGTTTTGATCACAGTATTCTGTGATTTCTTTAGTTTCATCTAATAATTGATGATAAGGTTTGTGTGTCCAGTTTGTGGTATTACAAAAATAACCAAATTTCATAAAGCCTCCTTTAAAAGTTAATTTAAAGACGACCGATCCCACTTTCGTAAATCTATGAATTTATCGACGAGTTATGTATCGCTTTATAATTAAACTTTATTATTACTAACGTTGATATTCAATAAATTTCTTTAAGGATTTATTAAGAAATTTCTCATAAATTTGACCATTATTTTTGAATTTACCTCCATTTAAAAATGATTGGTTCATTTTGAAATCATAGGAAGGTTCAAAGAAAAAAGGAACAGATAGTCTCTTACTTTTATTCCACAAAACCCTGTGATTAGTTGCTTTAAATTTACCTTTGCTTAGAAACTCTAATGCTCTTCCTGTATTTACTACTAAAGCTTTTTTGTTGAATGGCACATCATACCATTTTTTGTTTTTTCTATTTTGCACTTGTAATCCACCTTTTCTATCTTGATAGAGAACTGTAAATATTCCACTATCAACATGTGTTTCACATCCAAGCGCTACTCCATCTTGTTTTGATATTTCTACTGGTTTAGTTTGATTTGGGTAATAATTAAATCTTAATGTGCTTAAAGTTTTTAATCTTGAAAAAGCTACAGTAGAAATCTCAGGATTTTTTTTATTAAGTTTTATTAAACTTTTAAACAATATTTCACTCAATCTATAAATGTTATCAAAATATTTGTTTAGAATTTTAATTGAGCTTTTATTAAAACACATGCCTAGATTAATAAACTCTATGTATTGATTTTTGAGATTTGAGGAATATTTTTTAGTTACTTTTAAATCACCTATATCAAGACCTTCTTTTCCATTAACATCATTAGGAAAATATCCTCTGTATAAATTTTTATTTTTTTTATTCCATTTTTTAGGTGCTAATCTTCTTTTTGTGCTGTCTGGTAAATTAAAAAATCTATTAGCAACTTCACATGTTTTTTTTATTTCTTTCTGATTAATTCCATGTCCAGTAATTTGAAAAAATCCTATATTAACACAAGCTTTTTCAATTTCTTTAATTGTTTTAAATACATTTTGATTTTCAAAATTATTTTCAATTAATGACGATATGTTTATTGTTGGTATAAAGTTCTTGTTCATCTTCTAACCGGTGTTTCTGTTGCAATATATTGATCTCTAACTCTCTCCCTCATATAAATATAAATTCCAGCTGCTATAATACATGCAACACCAACAAATGTTCTGGTAGTTGGTACTTCATTAAATAAAAAGTATCCAGGTATCATAGACATAATTATTAATGAGTACTCAAACAAAGAAACAACAGATGGTGATGCAACTATATATGCTGAAAAAATACAAACAAAAGCTATTGATGCAGCAAAACCAAAAAATAAAATAAATTTCCATGTATATTCAATATTCGAAAACCATTCTCTAAAGATGAATTGTATTGTTGGATCAAAGTTTGTATTATTTAGCTGACCACTTCCCATAAAAAAATACAAAATTACACACAGCAAGATTGCAATTAGATAAAAGTAATAAAGTTGGGTGTTAACATCATCTTTATCGGATGTATATTTAGTGATTGTCATAGAGGCAGCATAACAAAATGCACAAAAAACCGGTAAAAGACTTCGATATTCAAAGTCTGAAAAATTTGGATTTAAGACTATAAAAACGCCAATAAAACCAAAAATAATTGCTGACCATCTTCTAATACCAATAGTTTCTTTTAAAAATAACTTTGCAAATATTGATACGAAAAAAGGGGAGGAAAAAAATAGAGCATTTGCTGTTGCTAGAGGCATAAAAGTTAATGAGATAAAAAACGCTGAAAAAGCAATAAAATGTAAAACCACTCTTAATATTGTTAAAAAAGGATAGTGAGTTTTAAGACAGACTTTTTGTTTTCTGAATTTTATGTAACCAAAAAGCAAAATTGCTGCAACAAAATATCTTCCAAAAAATATTTCATATAAAGCTGCTTTTTCAAAAATAAATTTAATTAAAGCATCCTGCATTGCAAAAAATGTCATTGCAGTAATTATTAGAAGTATACCTTTTGAATTATTATTAGTGCTCATTATGCACCTATATCAAAAAAAAATTGTATAGAATATTTAATTATTTCTTTAATTTAGAAGAAAATAGAAGAGCTTCGTTTGAAAATTTTGACTTATTTTCTTCAATAAAATCTTTCATTAATTTTACTTTTTCTTCTTCAAATTCAGTGACTTTCCTTTTGCTTAAATCTATATATAGCGATATCCACTCCATAGATGCTGAAAGTTTGTTAGTTTTTTGAGAAATCATTTCCATTTTTAAATGTAATCTTTTTTTATCATGATCAAAATAAGTTAGATTAACATCAACCATTTCTCCCTCTTTTACCTCATTTAAATATTTAGTATTAGTTTCAACAACCATTGTGCTTCTATGTAAATCTTTTGCTGCTGTTCCGCCCATTTTAAATTTTTCAAGAGCAACCTCCCATGCTTGATCAAAAACAAGAACATAATAAGCCATGTTCATATGATTGTTGTAATCAACCCATTCTTTTTTTACTTCGAAAGTTTTTAATAACACTTTACGATCTTGTTAATGAAGACTGTAATTCTTGATTTGAAATGTATCCCTTTACATTTCCACTTTTATCAACCACCTCACAGTTTGAATCAGAACAGACAATTTTTGGTAAAAAATCTTCTATAAATTCATCTTCATTTACTTTTATTAAGTTTGATTTATCTATGTCATTAGCTTGATCAGCAGTTTTCATAATAATCTTTGCTTTGATAACTTTTGCTCTGTTCACATCTTTTACAAAAGCTTTTACATAATCATCAGCAGGGTTCATAATAATTTCCTCTGGGGTTCCAACTTGAACTAATTTTCCAGAATTTAATATCCCGATGTGGTCTCCCAACCTTAATGACTCATCCAAATCATGTGTAATAAATACAATAGTTTTTTTTAGTTCTGCTTGAAGATCAATCAATTGTTTTTGCATATCACTTCTAATCAGAGGATCTAGAGCGCTGAAAGCTTCATCCATTAACATTATGTCTGTATCTGTCGCTAATGCTCTTGCTAAACCAACACGTTGCTGCATTCCTCCTGATAACTGAGCAGGGTATTGATTTTCAAAACCAGTTAGACCAACTGCATCAATTTTTTCCATTGAGATTTTGTTTCTTTCATCCTCAGTTTTTCCTTGCATTTCTAGTCCGTAACTAACATTTTGAATTACTGTTTTATGCGGGAATAAACCAAATCTTTGAAACACCATGCTCATTTTATGTCTTCTAAATTCAATAAGTTTATCTTTATCAAGTGACATTACATTCGTGCCCTCAACTAAAATTTCACCATCAGTTGGATCGATTAGTCTATTTAAATGTCTTATTAGTGTTGATTTTCCTGATCCTGATAAACCCATACAAACAAAGGTTTCTCCTTCTTCAATTTTAAGAGAAACATTATCTAATCCAACGGTATGACCAGTTTGCTCTAAAATTTCGTCTTTTGTTGCACCATCTTTTACCATTGGCAGCACAGAAGAAGGGTTGTTTCCAAAAATTTTGTATACGTTGTTGATCTCAATTTTTGACATGATGTAATGTTCTAACAGTTACAATCATCATATGTAAAACAAATATTATACAACTTATAATTGTTTTAAGAAATAACAGTTGTATTTATTTGCTTTTGCTTATTTTTTAAATAAGAATTTTATATATGGCGCAAACAGATAAAGATGTGCGACTAGAGTTGTCTGCTCTCTATAGAATTTTGCATATGTACGGCATGACAGACCTTGCTAATCAATGTGCCGGGGCAAGATCTGCTGAAGATAAGAATTGTTCTTTTGTTCATCCATATGGAATGTTTTATGAAGAAATTACTGCTTCATCTTTAGTTAAAATTGATCAAAACGGAAAAAAATTAGATTCAGACGGACCTTGGTTAAATGACGGATGTATTAATCTTGCTCAATGGATTTTTAATAAAAGAAATGATGTAAATTTTTATGTTCACGGACATGCTAATGATGTGATGGCAGTTGGAGGTACCAAAGAAGGTTTGATGTATCTTTCACAAGCCGCAGTTTATTTAAATCATCTTGTTGGATATATTGATTATGAATTTGTTGAGGATAAAGAATTTGGAAGCAAGTTTGAAAACCTAATTAGCAAACACGACATTTTGATTACAAGAAATCATGGATATTACACAGTAGGAAAAACTGCTGCAGAAGCATTTTTCAGAGCTTATTATCTAGAGCAAGCATGTTCAGTTCAGGTAAAAAACCTTGCAATGGGGTTAAACAAACATGAAATAGATAAACAAAAAGCTGCATATTTTTGGGAAAACATGAGTGACACTGATGATTATAATTATGATGGAAAAACGGAGTGGGCTGCTTTATTAAGAAAACTAGAGAGAGAACATTCAAATTATAAAAATTAATGGAACAAAATTTTACAATAAAAAATATAACTAAAAATTCTACAAATTTAGAAGTTGACTGGAACGATGGAAAAAAAAGTAAATTTAATTATTTATGGCTAAGAGACAATTGTCCAACTGCACATGATAAAGACTCACGTCATAGAATGTTTAATATTTTAAAAGTATCAAACAAAATTAATCCAAAAAAATTTGCAGTAAATAATGAAGGCAAGCTTGAAATTGAATGGAGTGAAGGTGACCACATAAGTTATTATGACCAAAATTGGTTAAGAGAAAACTGCTATACTATAAAAAATAATATAGAATATAAATCTCCATATCAACTTTGGGACAATTCTTTACAAAATGATCTGAAGTCAATTGAGATTGAACATGATGAAATTATGAGTTCATACGAGGGACTTGTCAGATGGTTAGAGCTCTTACACCACACTGGAATTGCTATAGTAAAAAATGCTCCAACTGAAAATAATTCTGGCTTTAAAATTTTAAACAGAATTAGCCATACTAGAGAAACTTTTTTTAAAACACCTTTTGAAGTAATTAATATTCCTAAACCAAATAATTCTGCTTACACAGCACATGCCCTAAGAAATCATATGGATTTACCATGGTTTGAAACACCACCTGGTTATCAATTTCTTCATTGTTTAGTTAATTCTGCAACAGGAGGAGACTCATCCGCTGTAGATGGCTTTGCAGTTGCAGATTATTTAAGAAAAAATGAGAAAGAAATATTTGATACGCTAGTAAACGTTCATTTAAAATTTAGAGACATGGATTATACACAAGAGTCTGTTAGAAGTTATTACGCACCTGCGATATCTCTAACAAAAGATAATGATTACCATGATATTCGGTTTAGCGTAGCAACTATGGATGCTTTAGACTGTCATCCTGATTTGATGGATAAAGTTTATAAAGCTCATCACCGATTTGGAAATTTACTTCATGACGATCAATTCCAGATTAAATTTAGATTAGGACCAGGTGATATTTTTTCTTTTAACAATAGACGACTATTACACGGTAGAACTGAATATGATCCAAACTCAGGACATAGACATTTACAAGGTTATTACATGGATCGAGATGAAATTATTGGGAGACTAAGATATTTAAAAAATTCTGTTAACTCCAACCAGTAACATTCTTTACTTCAAGATATTCTTCAAGGCCCCAAACACCTCCTTCTCTCCCATTACCTGATTGTCTGTAACCACCAAATGGAGTTCCGGCATCTGCTCCATTTCCATTTATGTAAACACATCCGGATCTTAATTTTTTAGCAACTCTGTGTGCTTTTTCTCGGTCTTCAGTTTGCAAATAATTTCCAAGACCATAAGAAGTATCATTTACAATATTGACTGCCTCATCTTCAGTCCCAAATGGAATTATAGATAATACAGGTCCAAAAATTTCTTCTTTAGCAATTCTCATTTCATTAGTTACATCTGTAAATATAGTTGGTTTGATGAAGTACCCTTTGTTCAAACCGTTTGGTAACTCAGGTCCACCTGCTGCAAGAGTTGCGCCTTCAGAAATTCCACTTTCAATAAGATTTATAATTTTATCATATTGAATTTTAGAAATTACTGGTCCTATATGATCTCCCTTTTTTGAAGCTTGATCTACTTTAATTTTGTTTGCTTCATCAACAGCTTCTTTAACAGCTCTTTCGTAAATTGATTTTTCAACAAGCATCCTTGTTGGTGCATCACAAGATTGACCAGAATTGCTCATTACATTTCTAATACCATCTCTTACGGCATCTTTATAACTATCAGCAAAAACAATATTTCCACCTTTTCCACCTAATTCAAGACAAACTCTTTTAATTGTTTCAGCAGCATTTTTTGAAATTAATCTTCCTGCTCTTGTTGAACCTGTGAAAGAAACCATATCAATATCAGGGTGGCTTGAAATGTGGGTTCCCACTCCTGCACCGTCTCCATTTACCAAATTAAATACACCTTTTGGAAAACCTACTTCATCAATCATTTCTGCAAATAGCATTCCAGAAATAGGAGCAATTTCTGACGGTTTTAAAATCATTGTACATCCAGTTGCGAATGCAGGAACGACTTTTAAAGCAATTTGATTAATTGGCCAATTCCACGGTGTGATTAATCCACAAACTCCAATTGGCTCATAATAGATATGATTATTTGATTTATTATCAAAGTGTTCATCAAATTTAAAATTTTTTAATCTTAAAATAAAATCATCTAAATGATCTTTCCCTGAAGCTGTTTGAACATCTGTTGCCCAATCCATTGGCGCACCCATTTCAAGAGAAATAGCCTCAGCCATTTCATTAAATCTTTTTTTATAAACTGATGATAATTTTTCAAGTAAACTGAGCCTTTCTTTCTTACTAGTTTCTTTCCAAGTATTAAAGGCATTTTTTGCTGATTTGACAGCTAAATCTGTATCCTCTTTTGAACCTAAAGAAATAACAGCAAACGGATCTTCATTGCATGGATTAATTACGTCAAAATCATTTTTTTTAATTGGATTAACCCACTGACCATTTATGTAAAATTTTCTTTTATCTAACATTTTTTATCTTAACACATTAATTAAATTTCATATCCTTTTTCCTCAGGTTCGCTATCAACCAACTCATCAGGAAAACCATTAGCTCTAAAATTAATATTATTTAAATCTTCCATCCTTTTCACAATCATTGATGACCAAGCTCTAGAACCATATTTTTTTTGACCATCTTTGAAAATTTCAACTATTTGTGGAGAAATTTCTAAAGGAGCATTTATTTTTTTTGCAAGATTATCAAATAGACTTGTGTCTTTTAAAACCAAATCCATTGTAAAGTTTATATTATAAGATCCATTTAATATAACCTGACTTTCAGTTTCATGCACAAATGAATTACCAGAGGAAATAGCAATCCCTTTATAAGTTTTTGCTAAATCTAAATTAGATTTTTTTGCTACAGTCCAAGCCTCACCTAATGCAACTAAATGCGCAGATGCTAGATAATTTGTAATTACTTTTAATACACTTGCTGTACCAAGCTCACCAGTGTGCAATATTTTTCTCCCCATAACAGTTAATACATGCAAAATTTTTTCAAATGCTTTTCTTTCTCCACCCACGAATATAGAAATATTACCTGTTGCTGCTCTATGACATCCTCCACTAACAGGTCCATCCATAGGTATAGCTTTTTTTTCTATTACTTTTTTTCCAATTCTTTTTACCTCATTTTCGTCTGTGGTACTCATTTCTAACCAAATTTTATTCTTTGACAGTCCATTTATAATTCCGTCATCAGCCTCCATCACTTCAGCGGATACTTCAGGAGAAGGAAGAGATGTAATTATTAAATCAGTTTTTTCTGCTAATTCTTTTGGTGATTTTGCTACCTTAGCACCTAAGTCTTTTAGAGGATTTGTTAAATTTTTATCTATATCTCTTACTGTAAGATCAAAGTTATTTCTTAATAAACTTCCAGCAAGTTTTCCTCCAACATTACCTAAACCAATAAATCCAATTTTCATTTTATTTCCTCTTCCTTTTTGTTTTTTGTAAATACAATTAAAATCACACCAACTATGATTATTGTACCACCTATAAATAATTCTGAAGTTGGGTTTTCACCTAAAAGAAATATTGCTGCCAATAAACCGGTTGGTGGTATACCCATAGTTACAATAGGTAGAACTTTATAAAGTGGGTTATTTTTTAAAACATAATAGAAACAACCGTATGTAATTGGTTGCATGATGAAACCAATATAAATAGCAATAATCCAATGATCAAATTTTGCATTTGTTAGATAATTAATTGTATTTCCATCAATTATCGCAGATGACATTACTAATATTGGTCCAGAGAATAATGCTAACCAAGCAACTAACGCTAAAGGATTTATTTCTTTACTTAAAGGTTTAACCATAACTTGTCCAAGAGCCCATACAGCAGATCCTAAAATCGTAAGTCCAATTCCAATAAATTTTCCATCCAAGTTAGGAGATCCAGTTAAAATATAAACACCAACAAATGCGATAGCTATACCAATCAAAGCTCTGATCGTTGGTTTTTCTTTAAGCAAGAAGTAAGCAAAAATGACTCCAAACGGAACTTCCATCTGAACCAAAAGAACTGCTGAAGATGCATCAATTAAATCTAAACCAGTATATGTAATGCTATATTGCAATGTATTAGCGACTAATGATGCAGCAAAAATTCTTTTTAAATATCCTCTTGGAATTGGAAACCACCAAATTAATAATGATGCAGCAAATGTAAATCTGATACCCATTAAAAGAATAGGAGGAAAAGATTCAAATGCTGGTTTAGCTATTACAAAACCAAAGCCTAAAAAAATAGGTACCAAGGATGCTACGAAAGTATCTTTTATATTCATACCTATTTTTTTATATTAATGATTATTAAAGAACTTCTGATATATTCACCTTTTAAAATATGAATTCAACAAAAATAGATCCTAAATACATCACCAAATCAAATCCAAGAATTGGACTTATTGCGCTTGCAAGCGATTTTATGATTGAAAGAGATTTTATAAACGTAATTAAAGACAGAGAAGTTGATTTTTTTGTAAATCGTATTGAATGCTACAACCCGCTAACAAAAGAAAATTTGATCAAAATGTCAGACAAAGTAACTAAGGTAACAAAAGATATATTACCTGATCAGGATATCGATTGTGTTGTTTATGGCTGTACCTCTGGAACAATAGCTGCAGGTTATGAATCTATTGAAAAAAAAGTAAAAGCTGCAAAACCTATGGCAGAGGTGACAACTCCAAGTACCGCTGCAATTAAAGCTTTAAAGAAGTTAAACATAAGTAAGATAAGTCTATTTACACCTTATAGCAAAAAACTTAACGATGAAGTTTTGGAATATTTTAAAAACGAAGGGTTTGAAGTTACTTCAAATTCTTACTTTGATATAGAAGCCGATTACGATATCGGAAAAGTTGATCAGAATTATTTATTTAATGTTCTATCCGAAATAGATTTAAATGGGGCAGAGGCTCTCTTTGTTTCTTGTACTGCTTTACCAGTATTGCCAATTATTGATAAATTAGAGAAAAAATTAAATACTACAGTTTTATCTAGCAATCAGGCTTTAATTTGGGATACGCTTGTTAAAATAAACAAAAATAATTCTGTCGAAGGATTTGGTAAATTATTTAAAGAAAATTAATGTTATTCACAAAAGAAGAATATAAGAAAAGATTAAGTAAAGTTAAAAAAATGATGCAAGAAAAAGGCATCGAGCTTTTAATCTCACATGACACTAATAATATGAATTACCTAACAGGTTATGATGCATGGTCTTTTTATTATGCGCAATGTGCAATTGTTCATATAGATGAAGATGAACCCTTATGTTTTGTTAGAGCTCAAGATGCAGGTGGTGCATATATTAAAACTTATTTAAAGGATGAGAATATTTTAGTTTATGACGAAAATTATATTCATACATGGCCCAAACATCCTTATGACAACTTAGTAGAAATTATAAAAGAAAGAAAATGGGGCAACTTATGCATTGGATTAGAAATGGATGCGCATTACTTCACTGCATTTTGTTATGAAAAAATAAAGCAGGGATTACCTAATGCAAAAATTAAAGATAGCGATCGTTTAGTTAATTGGGCAAGGTTAGTAAAATCAGATGCCGAAATAGGTTTCATGAAATCTGCTGCAAAAATTTCTGAAAAAGGAATGAAAACTGCAATGGAGGTTATTAAACCAGGAGTAAGGCAGTGCGATGCAGTAGGTGAAATTCAAAAAACTTTATTTTATGGAACAGAAGAATTTGGAGGAGAATATTCTAGTATTGCAACTTTACTTCCAACAGGAAAAGGTACTTCAGCATCGCATTTAACGGCAACACAAGATAAATTTGTAGAAGGTGAGGCTACAATTATTGAATTATCTGGGGTTTATAAGAGATATCATGCTCCGATGGCGAGAACAGTTTTGTTAGGAAAGCCTAATCAATTAAAGATTGATACAATGAATAAAACAATCGAGGCTTTAAATGCAGGCATAAGTCAAATTAAACCTGGGAATACAGCAGATGATGTTGCTCAAGCTTTTTGGAAAATATTAGATAAATACGGAATAGAAAAAAAATCTAGAACAGGCTATTCGATAGGAATTGGTTATCCTCCTGATTGGGGTGAACATACGCTTAATATTTATAAGGGAGATATGACAATACTTGAGCCTAATGTTTGTTTTCATATGATAGCAGTGATGCAGTTTGGTGATTGGGGTGTTGAAGCATCTGAGGCCATAAGAGTTACAGAGAATGGATCAGAATTGTTCTGTAATTTTCCAAAAGAGCTTCATATTAAGAGTTAATTAGCTATTGAAATCTATTTACACAAATGTTTTATATTCACCTTTATGTCTAAAAATCCAGAGTTTGTTAAATTCGATAAAGTAGATAAAAGTTATGACGGTAAGGTTCTTGTCGTTAAAGATCTTCAATTAGATATTGCAGAAGGTGAGTTCATAACAATGCTTGGTCCATCTGGTTCAGGTAAAACTACATGTCTGATGATGTTGGCTGGCTTTGAAACACCAACTCACGGTGAAATACTATTAGATGGAAATATAATTTCGAATATTCCTCCACATAAAAGAGGTATTGGTATGGTTTTCCAAAACTATGCATTGTTTCCACACATGACTGTATATGAAAATTTAGCGTTCCCATTAAGAGTAAGAAAAGTTGAAAAAGATGAAATAGATAAAAAAGTAGATAAAGCATTATCGATGGTTTCATTAAATGGTTTTGAAACTAGAATGCCTGCTCAACTTTCTGGTGGTCAGCAACAAAGGGTAGCAGTTGCAAGAGCTTTAGTATTTGATCCAGCTGTTGTCTTAATGGACGAGCCTTTAGGTGCATTAGATAAAAATTTAAGAGAAAGTATGCAATATGAAATTAAACATATTCATGAAAGTATTGGTGTAACAGTTGTATATGTAACTCATGATCAAAGTGAGGCATTAACCATGTCAAACCGAATAGCTGTATTCAATGATGGAAAAGTACAACAACTTTCAAATCCTTCAGAATTATATGAAAAACCAGTGAATTCATTTGTTGCAGAGTTTATTGGTGAAAATAATACATTTAATGGAGAAATAGTAGATATTGATAAAGATAAATGTAAAGTTAAATTAGCTAATTCAGAAATATTAGCTAACCCTATATCAGTAAAGTCTAAAGGTGAAAAAACTACTGTTTCATTGAGGCCCGAAAGAGCATTGATAAATCCAAGTGAAAAAATGGATAATATGTTTTCTGGTAAGATTGAAGAAGTAATTTATCACGGAGATCATACAAGGGTTAGATTAAATCTTTTAGGTAGCTCTGAGTTTATTCTTAAGGTCCCAAATAGTACCTCAAATTTAGAATTAAAAGTTAGTCAAGATATAAATATTGGATGGAATAGTGTTGATGCTAGAGCATTAGACCCAAAATAATCTCATTTAAAAATATATATATTTAATACAAGTATCTAACGACAAAATCAGCTGTTGACTTAATCATCCCTATTTGTTGTACTTTTACTTATATAAATTAATTTATATCAACGTTTAAACGGAGGAATAATGAGAAAAATAAGTAAATTATTACTTGCTCTTTCTTTTGTTGTATCTCTAACATCTTCAGCCTTTGCTGTTACTGTAGCATCATGGGGTGGAGCTTATACAGAGTCTCAAAAGCTAGGGTATGGTGATCCGACTGCTAAAGCATTAGGAATAGAAATCAATTGGGTTGACTATTCCGGTGGTTTATCAGAGATCAAAGCACAGAAAGAAGCGGGTGCTATCACTTGGGATATAATAGATGTATTTGCATTCGATACTATTAACGGATGTGACGAAGGTATATTTGTTAAATTTGATTTTGACAAAGATTTCCCAGCAGCACCAGACGGAACTAAAGCAAGTGAAGATTTCTTTGCACCAATGCCGAGTGAATGTGCTGTAGGTAACATTTTATATTCTTGGAACTATGCTTATAACAAAAATAATGTTAAAGGCACTCCAAAAACTATTAAAGATTTCTTTAATACTAAAAAGTTTCCTGGAAAAAGAGCAATCTATAAAAGTGCTTTAACTAATTTAGAAATCGCTTTAGCTGCAGATGGTGTTAAGCTAGGTGACGGCGGAACTAGAGTTTACAGAAAACTTCTAGAAGACGGTGGAATCGACAGAGCGATGAATAAAATTAAAAAATTATGTACAGATCCAAATGGTGGATGTGTATTCTGGTCAGCAGGTGCTCAACCACCAGAACTTTTAATGAGTGGTGAAGTTGTTATGGCAACTGGTTGGAATGGAAGATTTTTTAATGCAATAGTTGGTGAAGGTGCACCACTTGTACAAGTATGGGATGGTCAAGGTCTTGATTACGAATACTTTGCATTAGTTAAAGGTGGACCAAACGAAGCTGATGCTAAAAAAGCTCTTGCAATGATGACTAATACAGAAATGTTAGCTGGTAGTGCGAAGTATATTGCTTATGCACCATACAGAAAATCATCTCTTGATGTAATTACTGCTGGTGAGCCTTGGTATAAAGATGGCAAAACTGAAATGATGCCACAAATGCCAACAGCTCCTGATAACACTAAGAATTATTTCTTAGTAGACCCTTTCTTCTGGGCTGATAACAATACTGAAATCAGTGAGAAGTGGGAAGCAATGAAAGCAGGACTATAATTTCAGTTTTAAACACTGAATTTATATAATATATTTAGGGCGGTTATTTTTAACCGCCCTATTTTTTTATGAGCTCTGAAACAAAACAAATATTAACAACTGACGGAATACCTTTAGAAGTTAGTTTAAAAAAAGCAGAAAAGAAGAATAAAATAAAAGCATTTCTTCTCGTAGCTCCATTACTATTATTTCTTGTTATCACTTATATATTTCCAATTGGCGACATGTTTATGAGGAGTGTTGATGACAGAATGGTGACCAATATGCTTCCAAAAACTTTCAAAGCAATGGAAAAATGGGAAAACCTTGAGGAATTACCACCCGAAGAAGTATACAGAGGATTTTATGAAGATTATAAAGTTCTTGTTGAGAAGCAAGAGCATGGAAAATTAGGACAAAGGTTAAATAAAGAAAAAAATGGTTTTAATACAATTACTAAAAGACTTTTTAGACAAATAAAAAGAAATAAAATTGACGAAAGCATTAGTATAAAAGAACAAATTAACAAAATTCATAAGAGATGGAGAAATGTAGAGTTTTGGTTAGCAATTAAAAGAACTGCCCCTCCTTATACAATGGCAAAGTATTTGAAGGGTATGGATATGTATGTAGCTTCTGATGGTAGTATAGCCCAAGTAGATGAAGACAGAAGAATTCACAGAATTTTATGGCTTAGAACATTAGAAATAGCTTTTTTTGTTACACTTTTTAGCTTTTTTATGGGCTATCCAATAGCTCATTTATTGGCAACACTTCCTATGAAGTACAGCAATCTATTGATGATTTGTGTATTACTCCCATTTTGGACATCTTTGCTAGTCAGAACTGCAAGTTGGATGATTTTGTTGCAGCAGCAAGGAGTGGTAAATGATTTTTTTGTAATGATTGGTTTAGTTGGAGACGATAACCGACCGGAGATGATGTACAATAAAGTTGGAACTTACGTTGCGATGACACAAATATTATTACCTTTTATGGTTCTGCCTTTATACAGTGTCATGAAAACAATATCACCAAGTTTAATGAGAGCAGGAAAGTCTTTAGGTGGGACACCTTTCGTTGCTTTTTGGAAAGTTTACTTTCCTTTAACTATTCCAGGAATAGGAGCTGGATGTTTATTAGTTTTTATTTTAGCGATAGGATACTATATAACCCCAGCTTTAGTTGGTGGAGCATCAGGAACTTTAATAAGTAATCAAATTGCATTTCATATGAAGACAACTCTTGATTGGAGCTTTGCATCAGCAATGGGATTAATGCTTTTGACAGGAGTTTTGGTTATTTATTGGATTTATAATAAATTGGTTGGAGTAGATAATATTAAATTAGGATAATTATGGCATTACCAAGTTATACAGAAACTAGATATAGAATTTGGCATTATATTTATCTTACAATTTGTACCTTTGTTTTTTTCTTTTTGATTGCACCTTTATTTGTAATTTTTCCTTTGTCATTTAATGCAGAAGAATTTTTAGTTTTTTCTGAAGGAATGAAAAATCTTGATCCAGATGCATTTTCACTAAGATGGTATAAAGATATGATTTATGGCACAAAAAATCCCTGGGGTTTAGCTGCAAAAAATAGTTTTATAATAGCAATATTTGCAACTATTGGATCAATTATTTTAGGAACACTTGCTGCTTTAGGATTAAGTAGCAGACACATGCCCTATAAGGGATTAATAATGGCAACTTTAATATCACCAATGATTGTTCCCTTAATTATTTCAGGTGTTGCAATTTTCTTTTTTATGGCAAAGGCTGGTCTGGCAGCAACTCATACAGGAATAGTATTAGCCCATATAATACTTGGAACACCATTTGTAGTTATAACAGTAACAGCCACGCTTTCTGGTTTTGACCACAGTGTAACTAGAGCTGCTGCAAGCTTAGGTAGTAACCCAGTTAATACATTTATGAAGATAACACTTCCTTTAATATTGCCTGGAGTTATTTCAGGAGGATTATTTGCATTCGTAACATCTTTTGATGAAGTCGTAGTTGTGCTATTCTTAGCAGGTTTAGAAAATACGACTATTCCAATACAAATGTGGACTGGCTTGAGAGAACAACTAAGTCCTACAATTCTTGCAGTTGCAACTTGTTTAATTCTTTTATCTACTTTGATATTAATTAGTGCAGAGTTATTAAGAAGAAGATCTGAGAGATTAAGAGGAATAAATAGATAATTTACCCAAATAACTTATTCATATATAGAGGTCGGTATGGAAATTAAAAAAGTTGTAGTTATTGGTTCTGGAACAATGGGTAGTGGGATAGCAGCTCACTTATGTAATGCGAGTATTCCAGTTACCTTGCTAGATTTGACTACTGAAATTAGTGAAAAAGCAAGAGAAAGAATTCATAAATCAAGACCCCCACTATTGATAGATAAAAACAAAATTAACAACATTAATGTTGGAAATATCGATGAAAATTTCGACGTTGTAAAAGATGCAGATTGGGTTGTAGAGGCAGTAGTAGAAAGAATTGATATTAAACACAACATTTATGAAAAAATTTTTAAGAATAGAAAAAAAGGTGCAATTGTTTCATCAAACACATCATCAATTCCAATTAAAGTTTTATCTGAAAAACTAACTGAGGAAGAAAAAAAAGATTTCTGTATAACTCACTTTTTTAATCCAGTTAGGTATATGGGATTATTAGAAATTGTTAAAAATGAAAACAACGATCTTAATAAAATTAATTCTTTAAAGAAATTTTGCGAAGTAGAGCTTGGGAAGGGAGCTATAATCTGTAATGATACCCCAGGTTTTTTGGGTAATAGAATTGGTGTTTATGCTATGCAAGTTGCGATGACAGAAGCATTTAAAATGAAACTTTCAATAGAGGAAGCCGATGCAGTATTCGGTAGACCAATGGGAATTCCAAAAACAGGAGTGTTTGGATTATATGATCTTATTGGAATTGATTTGATGGCAGACGTATTGAAAAGTTTTATCAAGGAACTTTCAGATAAAGATGAATTTCAAATTGTTGCAAAAGAAATTCCATTAGTTAAAAAATTAATTGAGACAGGCTATACAGGTCGCAAAGGAAAAGGTGGCTTTTATAGAATGAACAAAAATGGAGATCAAAAAATTTTAGAGGCAATTAATTTAGAAACAGGAGATTATTCAGCAACAAAAAAAATAGATTTAGGAATAGAGACTGTTGATATTAATAATTTAATTAATCGAAAAGATAAGTTTGGTGAGTATGCTTGGATTGTGATTTCAAAAATAATTAAATATTCCTCTTCACTTGTTCCAGGAATTACCGATAAGTTTAACGATATTGATGAAGCTATGAGACTTGGTTTTAATTGGGCAATGGGTCCTTTTGAAATGTTAAGATCTATAGGGGTTAAGAATTTCTTTGAAAGAATTGACAACTTTGAAAATAATGAATTTTTAGAAAATTTGTCAAAAACAAAAGATGAAAATTTTTACGGTGAAAGACAACTTTATACAAATATTCAAACTTTAGGAAAAGTAAGACCCTTAGCAAATAAAATAGATAAAAATAATTCGGCTGAAATTCATCGATTTAAAGATTTTAATATTGTTGAATTTACAACAAAAGCTTGTGCACTAGATTATGATTCTATGGATGCACTGAAAAATGCAACTGATAAACCTCTAATTGTTATTAATGAAAGTATGCAATTTTCTGCAGGTGTGAATTTAAGTTATACTATGAATTTTGCTGACAAAAGTGATTTTAAATCAATAGAAAAATTTATAAAATATTTTCAAGATACTTGTAAAACTTTAAAATATTCAAAATTTCCAGTTGTATCAGCTCCATCTGGACTTACTCTTGGAGGAGGATTTGAGGTTTTGGTTCAAAGTAATTTTGTTGCCTCACATACAAATTTAGTTATTGGATTAGTTGAAACTATTGTTGGTTTAGTTCCAGCAGGAGGAGGATGTAAAGAAATGTTGTGGAGATGGTCACAAACAGATGAGGCAAAATCAGATCCAGATTATGCGCCACTAAAAGTTTTTGATATTATTGGTTATGCTAAAACAGCTACATCACCAATCGAAGCTGAGCCATTAAAGTATTTAAGACCAGAGGATAAAAAAATAATGAACAGAAATAGCCTTTTTGAGGAAGCAAAAAAGTTAATTGATCAAAATACTGACTTTGTTCCCTCAGAGGAGTGTAAGTTCAAACTTTCTGGAAAACCATTGAAAGATAAAATGATCAAGGTTTTAGAGAAATTATACAATGAAAAAGTGATCTTTGATCACGGAATGTATGTTGGAACTGAGCTTGCAAATGTTTTGAGCGGTGGAGACACATCTATTGAAAAAGTATTATCAGAAGATGATTTATTTAAATTAGAGCTAAATTCTTTTATGAGATTAATTGAAACAAAACAAACTCAAGATAGAATTAAGCACACTTTGCTAACAGGCAAACCATTAGTTAATTAGAATTCAACAATCTTAATGTTTTAATATAATCAGGTCTTAAAACATAAATTGCTTTATTCCCTGTTTTAATTTTAGTTAAAATATCTAAACCATAAACCACCTTACCTATCGGAGTATACTCCCCTTGATAAATTGGAATTTCTTTCAATGTAATAAAGAATTCACTATCCTCTGTATCAAATTCTGTTGTTCTAGCAAAACCTACACTTCCCTCTATAAATTTAAAATCGTTATTAAGTTCAGATTTTAACAACCCTAATCCAGACTTACCGCTACCAATTTTAGAATAATCTAAATTATTTATATTTCCATACTCAATATCTCCAGCTTGTACAAAAGTATTTTTTGAAACTTTATAAAAAGCAGAACCATCGTACATTTTTTTTTCAATTAAAATTTTAAATCTTTCTACAGCCTTAGGAGATATATCTGGATAAAGTTCAATTATTACATTTCCACACTCAACATCCATTACTGCAATGTTATTAGGTTCATTAAAATTAAGATTAGTTAAATTATTTTTTTCAATAAAAAGACATTTATTTTTTAATAAAAAAAAAGATGAAAAAGTAAAAATTGAAAGACAAATTAAAAATATAAATAAAATTTTTTCTGATTTTGACGCTTTAATAGCTTTGATCATAAAATATTTTTGTCTATTTTAGCTAAGTTAATTTTTATAAAATCCACTTTATGACTAAGAATTTTGTCACTATTAATTTTATCTTCAATTGTTTCTTTATCAGTCATTAAAAATGAAAAAATTTCTGCCATATCTTCAGATGGGATAGATTTAGAATACTCTGTTAAAAAACCATTAGTTTTTTCGTAAAGATCTAAATTTAATCTATCAGAACAAGTTGAGCATTCAGCATAATTAAATGACGTTTGATTAAATGAAGAAAATTTATCTTCATCAAAATATTTAATGTGACTATTTTGAATCATATG